>NZ_JQKB01000010.1 GCF_000745835.1 Belnapia moabensis DSM 16746
CCTCTTCCCCGCCGACTTCCTCACCCGCCACGACATCCTCCGCCGCATCTACCTCGACCCGCTCACCTGCCTCACCCCGCCCCGACCCTGGGCGCCCATGACCGATGCCGAATGGGCCGCCCTCGCCCCCATCCTCGCCGCCATGGGCTGCGGCATGGCCGAGCGCGGCCGACCCCTCGACTGCACCCCACGCGAGCGGCTCGACGCCATCTTCCGCTGGGCCACCACCAAGCACCGTGGCGGCCGCGCGCCCTGGCGCCTGCTGCCCCCCGAGCACGGCAAGCCCGACACCGTCTCCCGCTCCTACCGACGCTGGGCCCGCGCCGGCCTCTGGCCCCGCCTGCTCGTCGCCCTCGCCGCCCACCCGGAGCGCTTGGCCACCCTCGCACACCGCATCTGCTGCGCCTTCCGCCGCGCCATCCGCCTCTGCGGCAGCCTCCACGCCATCGTCCTCGCCCGCCGCCTCCGCCTCTTCTCCGCGCTCCCCGCGCCATCCCAGTTCCTCCCCGACCCGGATTTGTCCGAAACCTACCAACCCGTCTTCGACCGCTTCGCCCAATCGATGCAGGAGCGCCCCTGGCACCCGCCCAGGCAACTCTGGCGCACGCTGCACTCCATGCACCGCTTCGTCGCAGGCCGTGCCCGCATCCCCAGATGGATGGAACCGGCATGACCCTCGCCGGCATCATTGCCCGCCCCGATCTGCTGGCGGCCCTCCGCAGCCTCGCCAGCCTCGCCCTTCCCGATGCCTGGATCGGCGCCGGCGCGCTCCGCAACCCGGCCTGGGACGCGCTCTCCGGCTTCGCCCCCGGTACCAACCCGCCCGAGGACATCGACGTCGTCTGGTTCGACCCCGCCCGCGCCACGCCCGAGGCCGATGCCGCCATCGAGGCCCGCCTCCACGCCCTCCACCCCGGCCTCCCTTGGTCGGTCCGCAACCAGGCCCGCATGGCCGCCCGCAACGGCGACGCCCCCTACGCCTCGACGGCGGACGCCATCGCCTACTGGCCGGAAACCGCGACCGCCATCGCCGCCCGCTGGACCGCGGACGGGATCGAGACCATCGCCCCCCACGGCACCGCCGACCTCCTCGGCCTCATCCTCCGCCCCACCTCGCCGGCCAAGGCGGCGGCGATGACGGCCCGCGCCGCCGCCAAGGGCTGGACGCGCCGCTGGCCCCGCCTGACCATGGCCCCGACCAACCGGAGCCACCCGTGATGCTGCAACCCCCGCCCGCCGAACCCGGCATGCACGAGCAGGAGATCGACACTCCCGCCCTGGTGCTCGACCTCGATGCCTTCGAGGCCAATCTCGACCGCATGGCAGCCCTGCTCGAGGGCACCGGCGTGAAGCTCCGCGCCCATGCCAAGACCCACAAGTCGCCCGTCATCGCCCGCCTGCAAATGCAGCGCGGCGCCGTCGGCCAATGCGTCCAGAAGGTCGCCGAGGCCGAGATCCTGGCCTGGGGCGGCATCCCCGACATCCTGGTGAGCAACCAGGTGGTCGGCCACCGCAAGCTCGCGCGCCTCGCCGCGCTCCAGCGCATCAGCCAGGTCGCCATCTGCGTCGACGGGCCGGAGCAGGTCGATTCCCTGGAAGCCGCCGCCGCCGCGGCCGGCACCCGCATCGTCGCCCTCGTCGAGATCGATTGCGGCGCCTCCCGCTGCGGCGTCGAGGCCGGCCCACCCACCGTGGCGCTCGCCCGGCGCATCGCGGCGAGCCCGCACCTGATCTTCGGCGGGCTCCAGAGCTACCACGGCAGCGCCCAGCACATCCGCGCCCCGGAGGCCCGCGTCGCCGCCATCGCCCATGCAGTGGAACTCACCCGCCGCAGCGTCGAGCAGCTGCGCCAGCAGGGGCTCGATTGCGCCATCGTCGGCGGCGGCGGCACCGGCACCTTCGGCCATGAACTGGCGAGCGGCGTCTATACCGAGATCCAGGCCGGCTCCTACGCCTTCATGGATGCCGACTATGCCCGCAACGCCGAACCACCGCCCTTCCGCCACGCCCTTTTCGTGCTGTCGACGGTGATGAGCCGCGCCATCCCCGGCGTCGCCGTGCTCGATGCCGGCCACAAGGCGGTGGCGATCGACAGCGGCCTGCCCCTGGTCGCCGACCACCCCGGCCTCCGCTACGCCGGCGCCTCGGACGAGCATGGCAAGCTGCTGGTGGAGGACGGCGAGGCGCCGTCGCTCGGGGAGAAGCTGCGCCTCATCCCCGGCCATTGCGACCCGACGATCGACCGCTACGACTGGTATGTCGGCGTGCGCGGCGGGCGGGTGGAATGCCTCTGGCCGGTTGCCTCGCGCGGAGCCATGGCCTGATGCGGCTGGCGGCCCCTCAGCGCGTCCGGCGATGCGGCCGCGCTGCCGGTGCCGCCGCCTTGGCCGACCGTGCGGCGGGCCGCGCCACCGCCCGGCTGTCGCTGTCGCCCTGCTCGAGCCGCGCCACCGGCCGCAGCGTCGCCCGCGTACCGACAGTGCGCAGCAGCGCCGGCCGGGCCGCGGAGACCACGGCCCGGGCGGGCCGGACCTCCGGCCTCACCGCCGCCGCGACGGCTGTCCGCCGCCCCGCCCGCAACGGCGCCGCCTGGGCGGTGGCCATCACATGCCGGCCGCGCAGCGAGGACGCTTGGGCCGCCGCCATGAAGACGGGCGCCCGCCGCGCCGCGACCGCGACGCCCATCTGGCTAAAGCCCTGGTCGAGCAGGGCCATCATGTGCCGGTCCCGCTCCCGGCTGGTCTGCCCGCCGAAGACGGCCGCGATCAGCCGCACCCCGTCCCGCTGCGCGCTGGCGACGAGGTTGAAGCCGCTGTCGTTGACGTAGCCGGTCTTGATGCCGTCCGCCCCGTCATACTCCTGGAGCAGGCGGTTGTGGTTCCAATGCGTCCGGCCGCGGAAGACGAAGTGCGGCGTGGAGAAGAAGCCGTAGCGCTCCGGGAAGTCCTGCATCAGCCGCCGGCCGAGCAGCGCCATGTCGCGCGCCGTCGTCACCTGGTCGAGGTCGGGCAGGCCGGAGGCGTTGCGGAAGGTGGTGCGCGTCATCCCGAGCGCCCGCGCCTTCATGGTCATCAGTTGAGCGAAGCGGTCCTCGCTCCCGCCGCCGAGGAACTCGCCGAGCGCCGAGGCCGCGTCATTGGCCGATTTGGTGACGAGGGCGAGGATCGCCTCCTCCACCGTCAGCGTCATCCCGGCGGTGAGGCCGAGGCGCGACGGCGCCATGGATGCCGAGTTGCCCGAGACGCGGATCGGCGTGTCGAGGGTGGCTCGGCCGTCGCGCAGCGCCTCGAAGGCGAGGTAGACCGTCATCATCTTGGTGAGGGAGGCGGGATAGCGCTGCTCGTCCGGGCTGGCGGCGATCAGCACATTGCCGGATCGGGCATCGGTGACGATGGCGGCATATCGCTCGCTGCCGATCTGTGCCTGGGCTGGAAGGGTTGTGGCGATGCCACAAGTGACGGCAAAGGCCATGACGGCCCCAAAGCGCGATGCGCAGGTCCCCAACATACCATTCCCCCGATGCGCGGCCCATGCCCCCCGGCCGACCTGCGAATCGCCTATAAGCTACGCCTTCGTAAGGCTTGCTGTCCACTGGAATGGAATAAGAACCCCGAAAAAGCAGAGGCTTACCGTTATCGGTTTAATAGCGTCATGAATCGGGTGCTGCTAGCCGCCTCGGCTTCGCTGGCGATGCCGCAAGCGCCTAGCGAAAGCGTGATATTGCGGCGCAAAAAGACCTTGCTAAAGGCGTCCGCGCTAACCTACATAGCCGCATGTTGCAGCGCAGCAAAAAGGCGCGGCTTTCCCGCTGCCCGTAACTCGGGCCGCGCCCCTACCCGTTAAGGAGCAAGGCGATGGCGGTTGTTTCCGAGGCCAAGCTGGCCGACGTGAAGAAGCTAGTGAACGAGGCCGCTGCGACCACCGTCGCGAAGGCCCCGAAGATTGTTCAGGACAGCGCCGCCCCGGCGCAAGCCACGATGGAGAAGACGATGGAGCAGGCGACGAAGGCTACCGAAGGCATGATGAAGGCCGCCGAGCAGGCGACCGAGTTCAGCCGCGGCAATGCCGAGGCGATGGCGAAGGCCGCGCAGGTTTACATGACCGGCGTGCAGGACCTCTCCAAGCAGACCCTCGCCATGATGCAGGGCTTCAGCGAGCACGCCATCGCCAGCGCCCGCGCGCTCGCCACGGTGAAGAGCCTGAAGGAAGCCACCGAGATCCAGACCTCCTTCGCCCGCACCACGATGGAGAAGGCCCTCGCTGAGACCACCAAGCTGCAGGAGGCTTCGCTGAAGCTGGCCGAGGCCACCTTCGCGCCGCTGACCGCCCGCATGCAGGTCGCCGTCGAGACGATGTCGAAGCCGATCGCGGCCTGATCGTACCCGGCCCTCCCGGGCTGGACGACCTGGGGCCCGGCCCCGGCATCCCCCTCCGCGGGGGTGCCGGGGCCGGGCCCTTCACGTTTCAGGGCTTTTTCCGAGGCCCCTGCTGACCATATCCTGCGCCAGTGCCCCGCTTGGCCCTTCACCTGGCGCCATCCGGGGCGATATCCTGTCCAGCAGGCCGGGCCGGTTGTCCGACCTGCCCGGATGCCCGAAGGCAGGCGAGGCCTGACCACCAGGAAGCCCATGAGCGCTCAGGACAAGCCGTTGATCAAAGGGGCCACCCCGCCCGGCAGCAACACTCCCGGGGACACCACGCCGAATACCGGCGTTGTCGTGAAGACCCGGCCGCGCACCAAGAAGCCGGCCATGTACAAGGTCTTGATGTTGAACGACGACTACACGCCGATGGAATTCGTCGTCCACGTCCTCGAACGCTTCTTCCAGAAGAACCGGGAGGAGGCGACGCGGATCATGCTGCATGTCCACAGGCGCGGCGTCGGCGTCTGCGGCGTCTATACCTATGAGGTGGCCGAAACAAAGGTCACCCAGGTGATGGACCTCGCCCGGCAGAACCAGCACCCGCTACAGTGCACGATCGAAAAGGAATGATCGCGCAAAGGTACCGTTCCGTTGCAGCATCGGACGGCTCCATGCTGCGTTTGCGTCACAAGCCTGCCACCCCGCCGAATGGCGGGCTCGTCCAGACCGACCGGACGACCCAGATCATGACCACGCCTACCGCCGGTTTTCGGACCGGCGCAGAGTTGAGCGGAAACCCACCCATGGGCCCGGATGTTCCAGGTCTGTTGGGTTCCATCGGGGAGCGTCGCTAAGCATGTTGTCCCGCAATCTCGAGCAGACGCTCCACCGCGCCCTCGGCCTGGCCAATGAGCGCCGGCACGAATACGCGACACTGGAGCACCTGTTACTCGCCCTCACCGACGACACCGACGCGGCGACCGTGTTGCGCGCCTGTGGCGTCGACAATGACAAGCTGAAGCGCGACCTGACCGAGTTCCTCGACAAGGACCTCGCGGGCCTCGTGACCGAGCGGGCCGGCGACCCGAAGCCGACCGCCGGCTTCCAGCGCGTGGTCCAGCGCGCCGCTATCCATGTCCAGTCCTCCGGCCGGGACGAGGTGACGGGGGCCAATGTGCTTGTCGCCCTCTTCTCCGAGCGCGAGAGCCATGCCGTCTACTTCCTGCAGCTGCAGGACATGACACGGCTGGACGCGGTCAACTTCATCTCCCATGGCATCGCCAAGGCGCCGGGGCGCGCGAGCAACCGCCCTGTCCAGGGCACGCCCGCCGCCAACCAGGCGCCCGAGGAGCCGGAGAAGGAGGAGAAGCCGCGCGGCGGCCGTGGCCAGGACGCGCTCTCCAACTACTGCGTCAACCTCAACAAGAAGGCGCAGCAGGGCAAAATCGACCCGCTGATCGGTCGCGACCATGAGATCGAGCGGACGATCCAGATTCTCTGCCGCCGCACCAAGAACAACCCGCTCTATGTGGGCGACCCGGGCGTCGGCAAGACGGCGATCGCCGAGGGCCTGGCGAAGCGCATCATCGAGGGCGACGTGCCCGAGGTGCTGGCCAAGTCGACCATCTACGCGCTCGACATGGGCAGCCTGCTCGCTGGCACCCGCTACCGCGGCGATTTCGAGGAGCGGCTGAAGGCCGTCGTCAACGAGCTCGAGCAGCAGCCCGGCTCCATCCTCTTCATCGACGAGATCCACACCGTCATCGGTGCGGGTGCGACCTCGGGCGGGGCGATGGATGCCTCGAACCTGCTGAAGCCGGCGCTCGCCCAGGGCACGCTGCGCTGCGTGGGATCGACCACCTACAAGGAGTACCGCAACTACTTCGAGAAGGACCGGGCCCTCGTCCGGCGCTTCCAGAAGATCGACGTCAACGAGCCCAATGTCGAAGACGCGGTGAAGATCCTCCAGGGGCTCAAGACCAACTACGAGAAGCATCACAAGGTCCGCTACACGCCGGAGGCCATCCGCGCCGCCGTCGAGCTCTCGGCCAAGTACATCCATGACCGGAAGCTGCCGGACAAGGCGATCGACGTGATCGACGAGGTCGGCGCCTCCCGCATGCTGCAGCCCGAGGGCAAGCGGAAGAAGACCGTGACGCTGAAGGATGTCGAGGAGATCGTGGCGAAGATCGCCCGCATCCCACCGAAGACTGTCAGCAACGACGACAAGGAGACGCTCAAGACCCTGGAGCGCGACCTGAAGTCGATGGTCTTCGGCCAGGAGAAGGCGATCGAGGCGCTGTCCGCCGCCATCAAGCTGTCCCGTGCGGGGCTGCGCGACGCGGAGAAGCCGATCGGCAACTACCTCTTCTCCGGCCCCACGGGCGTCGGCAAGACCGAGGTGGCGAAGCAGCTGGCCAAGACGCTCGGCATCGAGCTGATCCGCTTCGACATGTCCGAGTACATGGAGCGGCATTCGGTCTCGCGGCTCATCGGCGCGCCTCCGGGCTATGTCGGCTTCGACCAGGGCGGGCTGCTGACCGACAGCATCGACCAGCATCCGCATGCGGTGCTGCTGCTCGATGAGATCGAGAAGGCGCATCAGGATCTCTACAACATCCTGTTGCAGGTGATGGACCACGGGAAGCTGACCGACCACAACGGCAAGACGGTCGATTTCCGCAACGTGATCCTGATCATGACCACCAATGCCGGCGCGGCCGACATGGCGAAGCCCGCCATCGGCTTCGGCAGCAGCGTCCGGGTGGGCGAGGATACGGAGGCCATCCAGCGGATGTTCACCCCCGAATTCCGCAACAGGCTCGACGCGGTGGTGCCCTTCTCGGGCCTGACGCAGGAGATTGTCGGCCGGGTGGTCGAGAAGTTCGTGATGCAGCTGGAGGCCCAGCTCGCCGACCGCAACGTCACCATCGAGCTCAGCTCGGCGGCGAAGGAGTGGCTGGCCGAGAAGGGCTACGACCCGCTCTACGGTGCGCGGCCGCTGGCCCGTGTCATCCAGGAGCACATCAAGAAGCCGCTCGCCGAGGAGCTGCTCTTCGGCAAGCTCGCCAAGGGCGGTTCGGTGAAGGTGAACCTGCGCGACGGCGTGCTCGGCTTCGACTACCAGGAGGCTGCGCCGCCCGCCCTGCCGAAGCCGGAGGAAGGCCCCGGCGACGGCGAGGCGGAGAAGGAACCGGAGGCGGTGGAGTAGCGCTCCACCCCATCCTGACGGAGACTGGGCGGGCGCGGGGGGGCAACCTCCGCGCCCGCTTCGCTTCAGGGGAGACGCGCCGTGAGCGCCATCAAGGACTGGGATGCCTACAACGCCGCCGAGCGCGTGCGCGGCAAGGAAATGAGTTCGCTGCACCCGGAGCTGGCGAAGGGCTTCGGCGCCCTCAGCCGAGGCGCCGCCACCACGCAGCACCTGGATGCCAAGACACGGGAGCTGATCGCGCTCGCCGTCGCCATCACCACGCGCTGCGACGGCTGCATCGACGCGCATGTACGGAAGGCGAAGGTGGCGGGGGCGACGAAGGCGGAGATCGCCGAGGCGCTCGGCGTGGCGATCGCCCTGAATGCGGGCGCTGCCTTCACCTATGCGCTCCATACGCTGGACGCGGTGGAGGAAACCGGCGGCTGATCAGGCCTCGGGCCGGGCGAGGTTCAGCATCAACGTGACCAAGCCGCCCTCTTCCACCGCCATGGCGGCCTGGGGGAGGGTGAACCAGCGCCGCTCGCGTTGCGATTTCTCCGGCCAGTCCTCCAACAACTCGTCGACGGCGAGGGGGAAGACCTCCACCTCGCAGGTCACGGTGGCGCCGTCCGGCAGGCGCTTCGGATAAGCATAGGCGCCGATCGGCTCCGGGGTGATGCGGCCGCGGATGCCGGCCTCCTCATAGGCCTCGCGCTCGGCCTGCTTCGCCCCGCCGCATTTCTCGGTCCAGCCCTTGGGCAGCACCCAGCGCCGCGTCTCCCGGCTGGTGACGAGCATCACCTGCGTCTCGCCATCCGCCTGCCGGAAGGGCAGGGCGGCGCATTGGCGTCCGCGGCGGATGGTGTGGCGCTTGGCTTTGCGAGGCATGGTCCCGGGCTTGCTTCTGGCACAGAGAGGTTGTGCATCTATGTATGCATTCTCAATGGCAGATTGACCCGTATTGGTCCAGATGACTGGTCCAGTACCGTGCGTTTCGCGCTAACGTGTTCCAAACATTCGGTCGCCGGCATCGCCGAGGCCGGGGACGATGTAGCCATGGCTGTCGAGATGGCTGTCGATGGCCGCCGTCCAGATCGGCACTTCGGGATGGGCGCCGTGGAAGCGCTCGATTCCCTCGGGTGCCGCCAGCAGGCAAACCAGGCGGAGCTCCCTGCAGCCACGCTCCTTCAGCCGGTCCACGGCGGCGACGGCGCTGTTAGCCGTCGCCAGCATCGGGTCGAGCACCACGACCAGCCGCTCCGCCACGTCGGGCGGCGCCTTGAAGTAGTATTCGACGGCCTGGAGCGTCTTCGGGTCGCGGTAGAGGCCGATATGGGCGATGCGGGCGGAGGGGACGAGGTCCAGCATCCCGTCGACGAAGCCCATCCCGGCGCGGAGGATGGGGGCGAAGACCAGCTTCTTGCCGGAGAGGATGGGCGTCTTCATCCGGGCAAGCGGCGTCTCGATCTCCACCTCCTCGAGGGGGAGGTCGCGTGTCACCTCATAGGCCAGCAGCATGCCGATCTCGTTCAGCAGGCGGCGGAATCCCTGGGTCGAGCGCTCGGCACTGCGCATGAGCGAGAGCTTGTGCTGCACCAGCGGGTGGCGGACGACATGGACCTGGCGCATGGGAAACCTCTTAGAAAATGGTGCCATCGCTGGTGATGCGGAGCGGCGGGCCGCCATCTGCGCGGCGCTCGGCGGCGAGGCGCCGGCCGGCCCACCAGGTGCCGCCCTCCAGCACGCGGGCGAGGGGGAAGGCCTCCGCGGTGACGCCTAACCGCTCCCTCACCAAGGGGGCGATCCGGTCCAGCAGGGCGACGGTGAGCGCCCGCCAGCCGACGATCAAGGGCGAGCCCGGCGTGTGCTCGTGCGCCGCATCCTCCGGGTCGGCAAGCCGGATGACGTCCATATCGAGGAAGAGGCCGCCATTGCGGTATTCCGGCAGGCCGGTCAGCGCATCGATCCCGGTGACGCGCAGCCCGGCTTCCTCCAGGGGCTCGATCAGCGAATAGGCGAGCCATTGCGAGAGCTTGTGGAATGGCACCGGCCCGTCCGGGAGGGCGGGATGCGGCCAGATATCGGGGCCGTTCGGCCAGATGGGGCCGAGATACCGCAGCAGGGCGATGAGGATCGCGCGCGCCGGCAGCATGCCGCCCTCCGGCTGCCCGGCCAGATGGTCGAAGAGCGCACCGGGCCGGCCGGGGACGGCTTCGCCGAGGCGGCGGAGCAGCGCGGCACGGCCTTCGAGGCCGACCAGCGGGTTGTCGACAGCAACCTGAAATCCGGCGGCGAGGTCGGCCGCGGTGATGGCCGCGAGGCGGGCGGCATCGGCACGAGGGCTGCGCCCGTCCGCGGCGAAGGCGCCAGCCTCGAACATGCGGAAGCTGGCGACGGCCAGCCCCTCGGAGCGGGCGAAGACTTGGCCCGTCTCCGCCTCGCGGTATCGCCAGGCCATGCCGGCGCCGGCATCGAGCAGGACGGAGGTGATGGCGAGGTCGAACCCCATGCGCGGGTCGCGCTCGGGCAGGGCGGCCCAGCGGTCCACGCCGCCCACGTTGAAATGCCGCCAGCGAGCGTGAAAGGGAACGGCGAGGTCCGGGTAGTTCGCCCGCACCACCTGCGCGACGAGGTCGGCGGCGGCAGGCAGGCGGGCGAGATCGAGCCGCCAGCCCTCCAAGCTTCCCGCCTCGGCGAGCGCGAACAACGCCTCGCACCGCTCCCGCACCGCCTCCGGCGTCAGCAGGTCGCTCACATGCTCTCCAGCGGCCGGCCGACGGTGCGGGCCAGGTCGGCGGGGCTCGGAGCCTCCGGGGCGAAGTAGCCGGCAGCCTTCTTCGCCTCCATCTCGACCGCGGCATCGGGCGGGATGCGGTCGGGTGGGATGGGGATGCGCTCCAGCACCTCGATTCCCTGCTCCACCATGGCGTCGTACTTCATGTTGGACATGGAGACGAGGCGGTGGATGCGGGTCACGCCGAGCCAGTGCAGCACATCCGGCATGAGCTGCTGGAAGCGCGCATCCTGGACGCCTGCGACGCATTCCGTCCGCTCGAAATAGGTGGCGGCCTGGTCGCCGCCCTCCTGGCGCTTGCGGGCATTGTAGACGAGGAATTTCGTCACCTCGCCGAGCGCCCGGCCCTCCTTCCGGTTGTAGACGACGAGGCCGACGCCGCCCCGCTGCGCCGCGCGCACCCCCTCTTCGATGCCCTGGATGAGATAGGGCCGGCAGGTGCATATGTCGGAGCCGAAGACGTCGGAGCCGTTGCACTCGTCGTGCACCCGGCAGGCGAGGGGCGTGTGCCGGTCAGCCAGCGCCCGCGGATCGCCGAAGATATAGGCGGTGATCCCGCCGATGGGCGGCAGGAAGACCGAGAGGTCCGGCCGCGTCACCAGCTCCGGGTACATCCCGCCGGTCTGCTCAAACAGCGTGCGGCGGAGCTCGTGCTCGGTCACGCCGAAGCGCTCGGCGATGCCCGGCAGCCACCAGACCGGGTCGATCGCCGCCTTGGTGACCGAGACATCGCCATTGGCGTGCAGCACTTGGCCATCGGGGGCCAGCTCCCCCATGCCCATCAGCGCGTTCAGCTCGGCCATGTTCAGCCGGGCGCGGGTGATGGCGATGGTCGGGCGGATGTCGATTCCCTCGCCGATCGCCTGGCCGAAGACTTGGCCGGCGACGTGGCCCCATGGGTCGAGCGAGACGATGCGCCCCGGCTCGGTCCATTGCGGATAGGGGCCGATCTCCGTCACCGGATGGGTATTGGCGAGGTCCGGCCGCTGCAAGGGCGAGAGCGCACCGGCTGAGACGGCGAGCGCCCGGTAGAGCGAGTAGGAGCCGCCATGGGTGCCGATGACGTTGCGGTCGGACGGCCGTGTGACGGAGCCGATGACCGGCCCGCGCTCCTCTGGCGTCGGCGCCGCCCAGCGCAGCGGCCAGCGATGCGCCTGCGGCTCCGGGTGCGAGGTCAGGCGGATATGGCGCGGGGCGTTGCTGCTCATGCGAAGAAGCTTGCCAGGATGCGGCGCCGGATCAAAGAGGCGCTTCCGCCGTAGCAACGGAAGGTGTTGCCGCCCTATCCTCCACCCATGCCCCCGGCATGAGGGGCGGGACCAGGGAAGGAAAGACAGGATGCAACGCCGCCGCGCCCTCGCGGGCGGGATCGCCGGGATAACCGGTGCCGCCACCCTCGCCACCCCTCATCTTGCGAGTGCCCAGCCGCGCATCCGCTGGCGCTGCCCCAACAGCTTCCCGAAGACGCTCGATACGCTCTACGGCGCGGCCGAGATCGTGGCGCGCCGGGTGCGGGAGATGTCGGACGGCGCCTTCGAGATCAGCGTCTCCGGCCCCGGCGAGATCGTGCCCGGCCTGCAGATCCTGGATGCGGTAGGGCAGGGCTCGGTCGAGTGCGGCTTCACCTCCAGCCTTTTCTATTTCGGCAAGGACCCGAGCCTCGCCATCAGCACGACGCTGCCCTGGGGCATGTCGAGCCGGGCGATGTTCGCCTGGCTGAACTACGGCGGCGGCCGCGACCTGCTGCGCGATGTCTTCCGCGACCAGGGCGTCGTCGCCATCCCCGCCGCCTGCACCGGCGCCCAGATGGGCGGCTGGCTGAAGCGGGAGATCAAGATGCCGGAGGATATGAAAGGGCTGAAATTCCGCATCGCCGGGCTCGGCGGCAGCGTGATGGCGAAGCTCGGCGTCATCCCCCAGCAGATCGCGCCATCCGACATCTACCCGGCATTGGAGCGGGGCGTGATCGACGGCGCGGAATATATCGGCCCCTATGACGACGAAAAACTCGGCTTCGGCCAGGTGGCGAAATACTACTACTACCCCGGCTTCCAGGAGATCGCCCCGAGCACCGATCTGCTGATCAACCAGCGGGCCTGGGACGGGCTGCCGAAAGCCTACCAGTCCATGCTGGAGACTGCCTCCGCCGAAGCCTGGGCCGCGACGGCGGCGAAATACGACGTGCTGAACCCGCCGGCGCTGCGGCGGCTGGTGGCGGGCGGCACCCAGCTCCGCCCCTACCCGCGGGAGGTGATGGCGGCGCTCTACCGCGCCGCGCAGGAACTTTACGCCGAGCTCGGCGCGCAGAATGCGCGGTTCAAGCGCATCCACGAGCATTGGGACAAGTTCCGGCTGGAACAGATCCAGTGGTTTCGCGTGGCGGAGGACAGCGCCTCGAATTTCGTCGCGGTGACGACCTCGCAGCGCTGACCGGGACTATCAGGCGGCCTCCTCGGCCGCCTGACGCCCGAGGATGAAGTCGGCAGCCTTCTCCGCGATCATCAGCGTCGTCGCATAGGTATTGGCCGAGGGCATGCTCGGCATGATCGAGGCATCGACGACGCGCAGCCCCTGCATGCCATGCACCAGCAGCCGGTCGCTCACCACCGCGCTCGGGTCCGTCTCCGGTCCCATGCGGGCGGTGCCGATGAGGTGGTAGGTGGTGCTGCCGTTGCGCTTGGCGAAGTCGAGCAGCTCGTCATCGGTCTGCGCCTGGGGGCCGGGCAGGGTTTCCGCCTCCAGATAGCGGGAGAGCTCCGGCGTGTTCAGCATCCGTCGCACCAGCCGCATGCCGCCGAGATGGACGCGCACATCCATCGGGTCGGAGAGGTAGTTGGGGTTGATCACCGGGTCCTCGAAGACATCGGTGCTGCGCGCGGTGACCCAGCCGGTGCTCTCCGGCCGGTGCTGCCAGGCGCCGGCGGTGACACCCGGATAGTCGTCCAGCACATAGACCTTCCCCTCGACATAGGAGCCGGGGGTGAAGACGCATTGCAGGTCCGGCACGTCGAGCCCCTCGAAGCTCTTCCAGAAGACATGCACATGCGAGGGCGCGGTGGCGAGGATGCTGGGCTTGCGCAGCCCCCAGCGGGCGATCTGCATCCCGAGCTTCACGCCGCGGCCGAGCTGGTTCAGCGTCTCGACGCCCGGCTTCGCCCGCATGACGAAGCGCGAGGCGTAGTGGTCGCGGAAATTCGCACCGACGCCGCGCAGCGCATGCACCACGGGCACGCCGAGCCGCTCCAGCAGGTCCACCGGCCCGACGCCCGAGACCTGCAGCAGCCGCGCCGTGTTCACCGTGCCGGCGGAGAGGATGACCTCGCGCCGCGCCCGCACCTCGCGCGGCGGGGCGCCGCGGGCGGCCAGGTAGCGGATGCCGACCGCGCGCTTGCCCTCGAAGAGGATGGCGCTGGCCCGCGCATTGGTCCGCACCTCGAGGTTCGGCCGCTTCATCGCCGGCTTGAGGAAGGCCCGCGCCGCCGAGACGCGCCGCCCGTTGCGGATCGCCCGCTGGAAATAGCCGACGCCGGCCTGGCTGCCGCTGTTGTAGTCGCGGGCGCGGGGGATGCCGAGGCCCACGCAACCCTCGATGAAGGCCTCCGAGACCGGGTTGATCCAGTCCATGTCAGTGATTGGGATGCCGTCCTCGTTGCGCCCCCGCGAGTGGTCACCCTCACCGATGCGGTTCTCGCTGCGCCGGTAGTAGGGCAGGCAGTCGGCATAGCCCCAGCCGCGGTTGCCGCGCTGCGCCCAGGTGTCGAGATCGGCCGGCTGCCCGCGGTTGTAGACCATGCCGTTCACCGAGGAGGATCCGCCGAGCGTCCGCCCCTGTGTCGTGCTGATGCGCCGGCCGCCGGTCATCGGCAGCGGCTCGGTCTTGAACTGCCAGGTGACGCCGGGATCCACCAGCGTCTTGATGAAGCCGGCGGGGATGTGGATGAAGGGGTTGCGGTCCGGCGGCCCCGCCTCCAGCACGCAGACGGTGATGTTCGGGTCGGCGCTCAGCCGGTTGGCCAGCACCGAGCCGGCGGCGCCCGACCCTACGATCACATAGTCGAAGCTGTCGGCATCCATGCTCGGCGTCCTGTCGATCCCTCCCTCAGGCTATAAACCGAATGGCGACGCTGCCAAGCCGCCCGAACTCGGCCCGGACCGCATCCCCTGGCCCGATCTCGAGCGGCACCATGCAGGTGCCGGTGGTCACGTAGTGCCCGGCGGCCAGGCCGGGGCCATGGGCCGCCAGCTCATTGGCCAGCCAGGTGAGGGCGATGCGCGGGTCGCCCAGCACATTGGCGCCGACGCCCTCGCGGCCGTAGCGCTCGCCGACCCGCGCCGAGACCGGATGTGCGGCGAGGTCGAGCCCGCGCCAGTCGGCCGGCGCCTCCGGGCCGAGGACGAATTGATGGGCACAGGCATTGTCGGCGATAAGCTGCGGCCCGCCGGCCCGGGCGAAATCCTCGAAGCGGCTGTCCGGCACCTCGATGCCGAGATGCAGCGCGCCAACCGCCTCCATCACCTCAGCCTGGGTATAAGGCGCGGACCGGGGCGGCAGGTCGCGGGCCAAGCGGAAGACGAATTCCGGCTCGGCGACCAGCATGGCATTGGCGCCGAGCGGCACCTCGGCCCCGTCGGCGAAGACCCGGCTGGCGAGGATGCGGCCCGCGAGCGGCCCATCGACGCCGATATGCGCCTGCCCGGCCTGGCTGGTTGCGGCGATCTTCCAGCCGAAGAGCGGCCGCCCGTCACGCCCCTCGAAGCGAGACTGGATCGCATAGCCTTCGGCCCGGCTGGCCGGCCGCAGCGGGGCGGGAAGGGCATCGAGGCGCCGTCCCTCCTGCCAGTGCCGCCAGAGCAGCGCGGCGGCCTCCTCTGCCGCTCCGTCGTCGAGCATCCTCGTTCCCTCCCAGGCCTTCGCCGTCAGAACCCTTCGAGCACGATCTTGCCCCGCACGCGCCCCGCCTCGATGGCGGCATGGGCGCGGCGCAGGTTCTCCGCGGTGATCCGGCCGTAATGCTCGGGCGTCGTCGGGCGGAGCCTCCCGGCATCGATCAGCGAGGCCGCCTCGGTTAGGATGGCGTGCTGGCGCTCCATATCGGCGGTGCGGAACATCGGCCGGGTGAACATCGCCTCCCAATGGATTGAGACGCTCTTGAACTTCACCAGCCGCAGGTCGAGCGGCTCCGGGTCGTCGATCAGCCCGAACCGTCCCTGCGGCGCGATCAGCCTGGCGATCTCGGCCCAGACGGCGGCATCGGTATGGGTCGAGAAGACGTAGCGCACCGGGCCGAAACCCTTCACCTGCGCCGCCAGCGGCTGGGTGTGGTCCACCACCTCATGCGCCCCGCACTCGCGGACCCAGGCGGCGCTCTCGGGGCGGGAGGCGGTGCCGATGATCCGCAGCCCGGTCAGCGCCCGGGCCAGGGCGATGGCGATGGAGGGCACCCCGCCGGCGCCGCCCAGCATCAGCAGCGACTCGCCCGCGCCGCCGCCGCGGGGGATCTCCAGCCGGTCGAACAGCATCTCCCAGGCGGTGAGCGTGGTCAGCGGCAGGGCCGCCGCCGCAGCATGGGAGAGGCTATCCGGCTTGCTGCCGGCGATCCGCTCATCGACCAATTGCAACTCGGCATTGGAGCCCGGCCGGTCGAGCACGCCGGCGTAGAAGACCGCATCGCCGGGGCGGAAGAGGGTGCAGCCCGGCCCCACCGCCTCGACGATGCCGGAGGCGTCGTAGCCCAGCACGCGTGGCGCCTCGGGCGAGGCGTCGAAGACGGCGCGGCTCTTGGCATCGCGCGGATTGACCGAGACGGCCTGCACCCGGACCAGCAGATCGCGCCCCTCGGGCGAGGGCGGGTGAGGCAGCACGAGGTCCTGGAGCGAGCGCGGGTCGCCGATCGGCAGGCCGCGCTCGGTATAGCCAACGGCCTTCATGCGGCGCCTCCCCGCAGCGGGCGGAAGAAGGCGGCGACCTCCTTGGCCAGCGCCGCCGGCTGCTCCATCGCGGCGAAATGCCCTCCGTGCTGCATCTCCGTCCAGCGGCGGATGTCGGTATAGGTCCGCTCGGCGATGCTGCGCGGCGGGCGGCGGATCTCCTTCGGGAAGGCGGCATAGCCCGTCGGCACGTCGACCGTGCGCCCCTCGGGGATCGGCCAGTCGCCGTGCATCCGCGCGTAGTAGGGCCAGAAGGAGGCGCCGATGCAGCCGGTGAACCAGTAGAGCGAGATGTTCGCCAGCAGCCTGTCGCGCGGATGGACGCTCTCGACATCGCCGCCGCAATCCGACCAGGCGCGGAATTTCTCGACGATCCAGGCGGCGAGCCCGGCCGGGCTGTCGTTCAGCGCGAAGGCCAAGGTCTGCGGCCGTGTGCCCTGGATCCACTGGTAGCCGGTTTCCTCCCGCATCCAGTGCGCCACCTCGTCGAGGTAGCGGCGCTCCTCCGCGGTCGGATTCTCTGGCGCCGCCTGGTCGGGGCGGAGCGAGAGCAGGTTGAGGTGGATGCCGATCAGCTTCTCCGCATGCGCGACGCCGAGGCGGGAGGCGGTGAAGCCGCCCCAGTCGCCGCCCTGCGCGCCGAACCGCTCGTAGCCGAGCACGCCGGTCATCAGATGGGCGAGGCAATCCGCGATCGCCTCGACCGGAAAGCGCGGCTGGCCCGGCTTGAAGGAGAGGCCGTAGCCTGGCAGCGAGGGGACGACGATGGTGAAGGCATCCGCCGGGTCGCCGCCGAAATGGGCCGGGTCGGTCAGGCGGGGGATGATGTCGAGGAACTCAAAGACCGAGCCCGGCCAGCCATGCATCAGCAGCAGCGGCATCGGCGCCGGGCCTTGGCCCTGGACGTGCAGGTAGTGCAGGTCGATCCCGTGCAGGGGGACGGTGAACTGCGGGAAGGCGTTCAGCCGCGCCTCGGCATGGCGCCAGTTGAAGCCGCTTTGCCAATAGGCAAGCAGGCCGCCGAGATAATCGACATCGGTGCCGGTCGCCCAGGGCTCGCCCGGCGCCTGGTCGGGCAGCCGGGTCAGGGCGAGGCGGGCCTTGAGATCCGCGATGGCCTGGTCGGGAATTTCGAGCCGGAAGGGGTGGGGGGTGGGGAGCATGGTTTCCTCCTCTGCCCAGGCGAGCGCGCAAGGCGCCGCGCGTCAAGCGACGGAACGCTGCCCGATGCATCGCGCCCGGCTTGACGGCGGACCGGCGGACACGGCCAATGCGCGGCAACGAACCGGGAAGGAGCACGCCATGCATCGCCGTCAACTGATCGGGGCCACGGGCCTGCTGCTCGCCAGCCGCCCGGCGCGGGCGGAGGAGGAGTGGCCCTCGCGCACGGTGACGATCGTGGTGCCCTTCGCCCCCGGCTCCTCCTCCGACATCATCGGCCGTGCCGTGGCGCAGGGGATGCAGCAATCCCTCGGCAAGCCCGTCGTCGCCGAGAACCGGCCGGGTGCTACCGGCGAGGTCGGCGCGCGCGGCGTCATCCGCAGCGCCCCCGACGGCTATACGCTGATGCATGCGCCGATCAGCACCTGGGCGATCAATGTCGCGCTGCGGCCGAACCTCGCCTACGACCCCGTCACGCAGTTGACCCGCATTACCCAGACGGTACGGACGCCGAACGTACTCGTCGTGCATCCCGGCCAGGTGCCGGCGAAGACGCTGCCGGAACTCGTCGCCTGGCTGAAGGGCAATGGCGGCCGCGCCTCTTACTCCACCAGCGGCATCGGCTCCTCCGACCACCTGACGATGGAGATGTTCAAGCAGGCGACGGGTACAGATGTGGCGCACGTCCCCTATGCCGGCGGCGGGCCGGCGACGACCGACCTGATCGCGGGCACGGTGCAGATGTCGTTCCAGAATCTAGGCTCCATCGCGCCGCAGATCAGGGATGGCCGGGTCCGGCCGATCATCATCACCAGCGAGGCGCGCAGCCCGCTGCTGCCGGAGGTGCCGACGGCGGGCGAGGCGGGGCTGCGCGACTTCGTCGTCTATTCCTGGCAGGGCTTCGGCGGGCCGGCGGGGATGCCGGCGCCGCTGGTCGCCAAGGTCCATGCCGCCGCCATCGCTGCACTGCGCGCGCCGCAGACCGCATCGAGGCTGGCCGATCTCGGCTTCGAGGTGGTCGGCAACAGCCCGGAGGAATTCGCAGCCTTCCAGCAGGGCGAAATCGCCCGCTGGAAGCGCGTGGTGACGCAGGGCGGGATTACCGCGGAGTAGCGCCCTGCCGCTGCGCCGGCCGCCCGGCAGCCGCGCCGGCCAGCCAGCGGTCGCGGTAGCGGATGCGCAGGCGCTGCGGGGAGGGCGGCATCAGCCGCATCCCCTGCGCCGCGACGCGGTAGACGATGCGGCGCAGGATGTCCTTCGGCGTCGACCCGCCGACATAGTTCCGGCCCTCGCCGGCGCCGTAGCGGAAGGCGCGCTCAAGGATCCAGCCTTCCTCCATCTGCTCCGGGCGGATGATATGGCGCAGGCGAGCCGAGGCCTCAAACCAGCCGCGATGCCCGGCCGCCTCCAGCCGCCGCAGCAGCTCCGTCTCGCTGCCCATGGCGTAGAGCGGGTTGGTGCCGTCCGGCCCGACATGCTCGGCGAAGCGCGTGCCGGCGCGGAAGAGATCGGCCCGAATCGCCATGTTTGGGCCGAAGATGTCGGCGAAGCCGCAGGGACCGCTCGGTCGCAGCTGCTGCGAGTAGAGCATGCTGAACTCGACGACCTCCTCCGAGAGCCAGTCGGGCTTCGGCCGTGGCCATTCGGGCGCCACCGTGCCGCCAAACATATCCGCCTCCGGGTGCTCGTCGGCCGCAGCCAGCAGGCGGATCAGCCAATCGGCATCGGGCAGCACGTCGTCATCGGTGAAGACGGCGAGCCGGCCCTGCAACTCGGGCAGGGCAAGGTTGAGCGCCCGGTTCTTGCCCGGCTTTGGGCAGGAGAGGATGGTCAGCGGCAGCCGCCCGGCGAAGCCCTGCAGCACCGCGAGCGTATCGTCGCCGCTGCCGTTGTCGGTGACGACGAGCTTCCACCCGCCCCCGGGCGATTGCAGCCCGGTGAAGGCTTCCAGCACGCGGGGGATGGCATGCGCCCGGTTGCGGGTGGCGAAGAAGACAGTAAGGGCAGGCTCGCTCATCGATGGGTCTTGCCGGCTTCGTCGGCGCGGGCGCCGATATCGAGGGTCGGGATCACCGGCTCGCCGTCGCGCCGCAGCAGGGCGCGAAGCAGGCGGCCGGGGAGGCTGCGCTTCTTTTGCTCGCCCATCAGCGCCATGCGGGTGAAGCCGCGCGCATAGGCGAGGCGCCAACGCAGCCCGAGCAGCGCCGTGCCGCCGCGCGGCAACAGCGCTGTCGGCAGGGTGATGAGCTCAACGACAAGTCGCCGCGGTAGCTCGCGCCAGACCTGCTCCGGCGCGCCGAGGATGCGCCGCGTGGCAACCGTCGAGGCGCCCTGCCAGTAGAGGCGGTCGAGCAGCCATTCCGGATTCAGCCGCTTCGCCTGGATCTGGTGCCGCACTACGATCCGGCTGTCGTACCAGGCGGAATAACCGCGGTCCTGCAACCGCCAGCCAACCTGCACATCCTCGTCCGAGAGCAGCAGCTTGCCGACGCGGCCGAGCCGGTCGGCAAAGCCGCCCATATCGAGCAGCGGCCGGCGCTGCACGATCATGTTGACGCCGTATGGCTCCAGCCCGTTCGGCACCTGCGGCGTGCGGAACTCGCCGGCGCCCTCCCATTCGATGATGGAGAGCACGCCGCGCAGCCGCTCCGGCCACCAGCCGGGCAGCGGCGCCTCCCAGACCGGCAGCACGCGGCCGGCGAGGACTCCGGGCCACGGGTCGCGCGTCGCGGCGATCTGCTGAATCCGCTCGATCCAGTCCGGCTCGGCGAGTGCGTCGTCGTCGAGATAGGCGATGAAATCCGCCTCGCTCGCCTCGGCGCCGAGGTTGCGCGCGGCGCTGGCGCCGGGCCGGTCGACGCGCAGCAGCCGCGCATTCGGCAGCGGCGCTACCATCTCGGCAAGCTGCCGGCTGACCTCCGGCCCGCCGCAGCTGTCGACCACGATGATATCGAAAGCCTCTGGCCCGACCGTCTGCTTCCGCAGGCTTTCGAGGCAGCTACGCACGTAATGCGGCCGGTCATGCGTGACCAGGCAGGCCGTGACGCTCGGCACGCGGGCGGTGGGTGGTGCTGCCGCCTCGCCATGGTGTGTCGTTGTCATCCTGTCCTCGGTAATGACCGTATTTGCATCCGCCACCATGTCCAGGAAGCCGTCGGAAAATAGGATCGGAGCGCATACAAAGGAAAGGTCGAGCCGCCCGGTCGGCGTATGGGCTGCAGTCACTTTGCGTTGCGTGCGCATACTGGCCCTCAGGTGCGCCAAAGTTGCACGAAGTCGGCCATTTTTTGGACAAACCTCGGTGTGTTGATTTGAACGTTTCTCCGTGATGCCGCGTGTCTCACGTCAATGGCATTACCCGAACTGGGACACGGATGTGATGTTGCGGTGCGGCATGTGATCGGGTTTTCGTGAATGCAAGGTGTGCAGACCAGCGAGGCGCTCCCTGGAACGGCAAGGTTGTTGCCGCTTGCCGTCGATCTCGACGGCACGCTGCTGACGACTGATACGCTCCATGAAGGCCTGGTGGAGGCACTGCTGCACACCCCTGCCGCCTTCCCTGGGCTGCTGCGCAGCCTGCCGGAGGGCCGGGCCGCCTTCAAGCGCCGCGTCAGCCAGCACGCCCCCGCCAATGCCGCGGGACTGCCGCTGCGCCAGCCCTTCCTCGAATGGCTGCGCGAGCAGCATGCGCTGGGGCGGGAGCTGCACCTCGTCACCGCCGCCGACCAGGCAATTGCCGATGCCGTCGCCGCGCATGTCGGCCTGTTCCGCAGCGCGACCGGCAGCGACGGCACGCGCAACCTGCGCAGCGAGGAGAAGGCTGAGTTCCTCCGCCGCTCCTTCCCCGAGGGCTTCGCCTATGCGGGCGACAGCCGGCACGACCTGCCCGTCTTCGCCGCGGCGTCCGAGATCATCCTGGTGAATGCCAGCCCGGCGACCGCCGCCGCGGCGCGCAGCATCAACCCCGCCGTCGCCGCCGAATTCCCACCCGAGGGCTCGCGCCTCCGCACCTGGATCGGCGCGCTCCGCGTCCATCAGTGGTCGAAGAACGTCCTGGTGCTGGTGCCGCTGCTGCTCGGCCACAAGATGCAGGATGCGACGGCGATCCTGCATTGCGTGCTCGGGATGCTGCTGCTGAGCCTTGCCGCCTCCGGCACCTATCTGCTGAACGACCTGGCCGACCTCAATTCGGACCGGCAGCACCGCAAGAAGCGGCACCGCGCCATCGCCTCGGGCCGCATCCGCCCGCTGCATGCGCTGGCCGTGGCGCTCGGCCTCATCACCTTCGCGCTGCTGGCGCCGCTGCTGTTCCGGCCGATGCTTTCGGTCGCCATCATCGGCTATTGCGCGCTGTCGCTGCTCTATTCCGGCGGCCTCAAGCGCATCGCGCTGATCGACACGCTGACCATTGCCGCACTCTTCACCATGCGGCTTTCGCTCGGCATCGAGCTGGCCGATGTGCCCTATTCGCCCTGGCTGGTCGCCTTCGCCGGCTTCTTCTTCTTCTCGCTCGCGCTCGCCAAGCGGCATTGCGAGCTGATGGAGGCGAAGGATGGCGGCGGCCTCGCCCGCCGCGGCTGGGAGGTGGATGACTGGCCGCTGACGCTCGGCTTCGGCGCGGCGGCTGGGATTGGCGCGCTGCAGATCATGATCCTCTACGTCGCCGACGATGCGCTGCCCTCGCGGATGTACGCCCATCCCGCCTGGCTCTATGTCGCGCCGGGCGCCGTCGCCATCTGGCTGATGCGCATCTGGCTGCTTGCGCATCGCCGTAAGTTGCAGCATGACCCGGTGGTCTTCGCCTTGCGCGATCCGTGGTCCTGGGGCATCGGCGCGGTTGCCGCCATTGCCATCGTGCTGGCGCTGTAGGACAGGTCCACATGCCCGATACGCTGGCCGCACCCGCGGCGACGCGCACCACTGGCTGGAAGCAGACCGCGCTGCAGGGCTGGGGCCGCTCCAGCCTCAGCCCCTGCCTGGCCGCGCGGCCGGAGCGGCTGCGCGAGCTGCGCGCCGCGCTCGACGCGCCGGAAGGGCGCACGCTCATCGCCCATGGCGGCGGGCGAAGCTATGGCGATGCGGCGCTCAACACCGATGGCGCGGTGGTCGTCACCGGCCGGCTAGACCGCATCCTCGGCTTCGACCCGGCGACGGGCGAACTGGTGGCGGAGCCGGGCGTCACCTTTGCCGACCTGCTCGATGTCTTTCTGCCGCGCGGCTTCGTCGCCCCGGTCTCGCCCGGCACCTCGCATGTGACGCTCGGCGGCGCGCTGGCGAATGACGTCCACGGCAAGAACCACCACCATGTGGGCAGCTTCGGCGACCACGTGCTGTGGTTCGACCTACTGCTGCCGGACGGGCGGATGCAACGCGTCTCGCCCGAGAGCGACCCCGGGCTGTTCCAGGCGACGGTCGGCGGCATCGGCCTCACCGGCCTCATCGCCGCGATCGGGCTGCGGCTGATGCGCGTGCCCTCCAACGCGCTCGCGGTGAGCCGGCGGCGCGTCCGCGACCTCGACGAATTCCTCGCCGGCTTCGAATCCGCCGCCGGCGCCACCTGGTCGGTCGGCTGGATCGACGCTCTGGCCGGCGGCGCCTCGCTCGGCCGCGGCGTGCTGGAGACGGCGGAGCCGAGCGAATCGGGCCTCGATGCCGCGCCGCCCAGGGCGAAGCGTTTCCCCATCGACGCGCCGGGCTGGCTGCTGAACGGGCTCAGCGTCCGCGCCTTCAACGAGCTTTACTGGCGCCGCGTGCCGGCGGGCGGGCAGCAGGTGACGGTGCCCTACCGCCAGTTCCTCTACCCGCTCGACGCGATCGAGGGCTGGAACCGGATGTACGGCAAGCAGGGCTTCCGCCAGTTCCAGTGCGTCGTCCCGCCCGGCCCCGGCGTCGCCGCGCTCCGCCGGCTGCTGGAGACGGTGGCGGGGAGCGGCAATGCCTCCTTCCTCGCCGTGCTGAAGGTGATGGGGCCGGACGGGCAGGGGATGCTCTCCTTCGGCATGCCCGGCTATTCGCTGGCGCTCGACATCCCCGCCCGGCCCGGCAGCGAGGCGGTCTTCGCCCAGTTGGAGCGCATCACCCGCGATGCCGGCGGGCGCATCTACCTGGCGAAGGACAGCCTGCTCTCGGCCGAGGGCTTCGCCGCCATGTATCCGCGCGCCGGCGAGTTCCGGGCGGTGCGGGAGCAGGTGGACCCGAACCGGCGGCTCTCCTCGGACATGGCGCGGAGGCTCGGGCTGTGAGCGACACCTGGCTGATCCTCGGCGCCTCCTCGGCGGTGGCGCGGGCCTTCGCGCGGGAGGCCGCCTCGCATGGCGCGGCGCTGCTGCTGGCCGGACGCGACATGGAGGACCTGGAGCACCAGGCCGCCGACCTCGCCATCCGCCACGGCGTCTCGGCCCAGCCGATGCGCTTCGAGGCGCGCGACCTCGCCAGCCATGCCGGCTTCATCGCCGAATGCCGCCAGGAGGCGGAGAAGAACGGGGCGGGCAGGGGGCTGCTCAACGTCTTCCTCGCCTTCGGCGTCATGCCGGAGCAGGCGGAGGCGGATGCCGACCCGGCTGTCGCCGCCGGCATGGTGGAGGCCAATTTCACCGGCGCCGCCTCGGTGCTCGGCGCGCTCGGGCCGGTGCTGGAGGCGCAGCGCGGCGGCACCGTCGTCGCCCTCGGCTCGGTTGCCGGTGACCGCGGGCGCAAGCGCAATTTCCTCTATGGCGCCACCAAGGCGGCGCTGCTCGTCTACCTCCAGGGCTATGCCGCGCGGCTCTCGGGCGCCGGCGTGCGCGTGCTCTGCATCAAGGCAGGCCCGGTTGATACTGGAATGACCTGGGCGCTCCCGAAGCTGCCCTTCATGGCCTCGCCTCGCCAATTCGCGGCCGCGGCCTGGAGGCGGGCCGGGACGGGCGGCGGCAGCGCCTATCTGCCGGTTGTATGGTGGCCGGTGATGACCATCATCCGGTTGCTACCGACACCTGTCTTCAACAAGCTGAATATCTGACCGGCCTTACGGGAATCGCCGTCGCCTGCAGATCGCCTAATATACCACTGATGTACACGAAACACCGGGGACATGAATGGCGCAAGGTTTCGCGCGGTTGAATCGCAAGCCGGCAGGTTCGCCTGCCCAAGGGAAGATCGACCGATGATCCCGATCGTGCGGCGGGTTCTCCCTGCCTCGGGCTCGCCAGCCTGGGTGGCGGCGGAGACGCTTGGCTCGGCGGCCTTCTCCCTGGTCGGCCTGCTCTTCATCGCCCGGTTGATCGGACCGGAGGCGGCGGGGATCGGGGCGATCGCGGCCAGCGCCTTCCTCACCATCGACTTCCCCATCGCCGCCCTGTTCGGCGATGCGCTGATGCAGCGCCGCAACCTCGAGGAGCGGCACCGCTCCTCCGCCCTCTGGATGACGATCGGCGTGGCGCTGATCGCGGTGCTCGGCCTCTTCCTCGCCGCGCCGCTGATCGCGCATGCCATCGGCGCGCCGATCCTCACCGACATGATTCATGTGCTGGCGCTGCTGCTGCCCTTCTCCGCCGCTTCCGGCCTTCTCGCGTCGCTGGCGCTCAGGGCGCGGCACTACCGGCTGCTGGCGCAGCGGGTGCTGGTCTGCCAGCCGCTCTCGGTCGGCCTCGGCGTGCTGGCGGCCACCGCCGGCTGGGGCTCCTGGGCGATGGTGGTGCAGCAGGCAGCGGCGACGCTCAGCGTCTTCCTCCTGCTCACCCTGCTCTCCGGCTGGCGGCCGCGGCTGATCTTCGACCGGGCCGCGATCGGCGATCTCTGGCCGATCGCCGGGCCGCAGATCCTGGCGCTGCTGGTGCTGAACGGGCGCTACCGCATCTTCATCCTTGCCCTCGGCACCATGGTGGCGGAGGCGGTGGTGGCGGTGACGCATGTCGCCTTCCGCCTGCTCGACGTCTCCATGTCGGTGGTGAGCGGCGCCTCCGCCCGTCTCGCCATGCCGCGGCTCTCCGCCTTGCAGCATGACCGGGATGCCATGGCGGAATGCTATGGCGACCTGGCCCAGCTTCAGGCGCTGATCGGCCTGCCGATCGCCGTCGGCCTCGCCATCACCGCGCCGCAGCTCGTCACCTTGCTGATGGGCGGCGCCTGGACCGAGGCGGCGGAGCCAGCGCGGCTGGTGGCGCTCGCGGCGGTGCCGGCCTTCCTCATCGGCCCGGCACCGGCGCTCTGGCTGGCGCTCGGGCGGACGCGGATGAACCTCATCACCCAGCTCATCGCCTTCGCCGTGCCGCTGGCGGCCCTGCTGTTCGTGCGGCCGACGGATGCCACCGGGGCGGCGGTCTGCTGGGTCGGCGGGACGCTCGCCGTCGTGCCGCTGCAGCTGATCCTCGGCCTGCGGGCGCTGGACCGGCCGCTGCGTTGGCTCGGTGCGCAGCTGCTGATCCCGCTGGTGGCGACCGCCACCATGGCGGCGGTGGCGCTGCTGGTCGCGCAGCATGTGCAGGCCAAGCCGGCGCTGATGGCGATCTCCCTGATCGGTGGCTGCGGCGCGACCACCTATGTGGCGATGCTGGCACTGCTGCTCGGCGGCCGCTGGCCGCGGGCGCTCAGGGAGGCGTAGCGGGCCATGGCCGGGCTCCAGGCTCGGCCATTCTCAGATGAACTGGCCGCGGAGGAAGCCGAGCGCGGGGAGGGGCGTCCATTTCCGCGGCAGCTCGGCGCGGGTGATCGGCGCCACGCTGTAATGCGGCACCGGCTGGCGGCTGCGGCGGAGGAAGTCCTCATAGGCCCGCACCTGCTGCGCCCGCCAGTCGCGGTCGGCCAGCGCCGCGGCACGGCTGCGATAGACATCGGCCACGCGGTTGATGCGCCCGACCGTGGCAAAGACGGCCCAGAGACGGTCATCGTCACGGCCGACGGGGGTAAGGTCCCTCACACCCAATAGGTCGCAATCGGCGCAGCGCGGGTCAAGACCTCAGCCCAATTCCCGCCGCCCCTCCTCGAGAAGCGCCCGCGTCTCCGGCGACACCACCGGGTAGTGCAGGTCGAGCCCGTCGAGCGTCTGCGCCAGCGCCTCCGCCACCACCAGCCGGGTGAACCACTTGCGGTCGGCCGGGACGACGTACCACGGGGCGGCCGGCGTCGCCGTCGCGCGGATCGCCTTCTCATAGGCCTCCTGATAGGCGTCCCAGTGCCGCCGCTCGGCGATGTCGCCCATCTCGAATTTCCAGTTCTTCTCCGGCTCGTCGATGCGCTTGAGGAAGCGCTCGCGCTGCTCCTCCTTGCCGAGATGCAGGAAGAACTTCACCACCACCACGCCCTGTCGGCCGAGATAGCCCTCGAAGGCGGCGATATCGGCCAGTCGTTCCTCCCAGATGCGCTTGCTGCGCACGGCGGGGGGTAGCTTCTGGCGGTCCAGCACCTGGGCATGGACGCGGGCGATCAGCACCTCCTCGTACCAGGACCGGTTGTGGATGCCGATCTGCCCCCGCGCCGGCAGCGCCATCACATGCCGCCAGAGGAAATCGTGGTCGAGCTCCACCGGCCCCGGCGCCTTGAAGCTGGTGACATGGCAGCCCTGCGGATTGACCCCGGTGAAGACATGCTTGATCGCGCCGTCCTTCCCCGCCGCATCCATCGCCTGGAACAGGCAGAGCACCGCCCAGCGGTCCTGCGCATAGAGCTTGTCCTGCAAGGCTGCGAGCCGCTCCACCCCCTCTTGCAGCAGCACCGCCGCTTGGTCCTTCGTCAGGTCGAGCCCGGCGGTATCGCCGGTGTCCCAGTCCTTCAGGTGGAAGCCCTTGCCCTGCTCCACCCGATAGCGTTCGACCAGCCTGCGGCGCTGCTTGGCATCCATTTCTAATCTCCTCACGGCATGCGCAGGCGGATGCTGAGCGGGCAGTGGTCCGACAGCCGGTCCCGCCAGTCGCGCCCCTGCTCGGCATAGACCAGGACGCGCAGGCTGTTCGGCACCAGCCAGTCCCGCGCCGCGCCGCCCAGCAGGATATGGTCGATAAAGGCCCGCCCGCCACGTGGCCCCGCCCAGCAGGGGTTGGAGACGCCCTCCGTCACCCGCAGCAGGGGCGCCGCCGCGCTGAGCCGGCGCCAGAGCGGCTCGCCCGGCCGCTCGAAGGCGCGGTTGAAGTCGCCGAGCAGGGCGAAGGCCACGCCCTCCCGCCGCCGCGCCGCGATCCAGCCGGCCAGCACCTCACCCTGGCGCATCAGCTGCTCGCAGTCGGAATCCTCCCGCTCCAGCCGCCCGCTGCTGCACCCGGCCTTCAGATGCAGCGAGAGCAGCCGCAGCCGCACCCCGCCCGCCTCGACCGTGATGTCCGTGCCGCGACGGAGCGAGCGCTGGGCCTCCGGGTTGAGGTCCAGCGCCTCGAGATCGGGGTTGCGGATGACGCGCAGCCCCCGCCGGATGGCGAAGCCGGAGCGTTGCAGATCGTCCTCTTCCGGGAAGTAGAAGGCATAGGCCCTGGGGTCGAGCACCTGCGCCGCCGCCTCGGGCCCATCGACCTCCTGCAAGGCGACAATGTCGGCATCCAGCCGCTGCCCGTAGTCCGCGAGCCGCGCGGCATCGCCCCGTTCCCGCGGCGCCCGGTCCCGCGGCAGCAGCTCCGTCCGGCCGGTGAGCCAGGCGATGTTCCAGCTCGCCAGCTTCAGCTCCGCCGCCTGGGCCGTGGTGACGAGAAGCGACAGGGCGAGAATCAGGACACGCATGCCGGGGAGCTTGCCGGGCGGCGGCCGGGGTGCCTAGCCTCCTGCATGCCCCGCCCGCCTGCGGCCCTCGCCCTGTTGATCGCCGTCGCAGGAAGCCCGCAGGCTGGCGCCGCGCCCCTCCGGCGCTCAGGATGACCGCCTTGGTCGTCCTGCCGGCTGCGGCGATCTGATAGGGGAGGAAGCAAGGATGGAAGGCAACACCACGCCGCTCACGGTGCGGCTCGACGGATTGCGCGTGGCGATCACCGCCGGCGCCGGCGGCATCGGCCGCGCCATGGCCGACGGCTTCGCGGGGTGCGGCGCGAAGGTCTTCCTCTGCGACGTGGACCAGGAGGCGCTGGCCGCCTCGCCCCACCCCTCCATGCTCGCCGACATGGAGAGCGTCGAGGGCTGCGAGGGCTTCGTCGATGCCGCCGTGGCCCATCTCGGCGGCCTCGACGTGCTGGTGAACAATGCCGGCATCGCCGGCCCGACCGCCCGCGTCGAGGACGTAACGCCCGAGGCGCTCAGCCGCACGCTGAAGATCGACCTCGAAGCCATGTTCCACTGCGCCCGCCGCGCGGTGCCTGCCCTGCGCGAGGCCGGCGGCGGCTCCATCGTCAACCTCTCCTCGGCCGCCGGCCGCTTCGGCTTCCCGCTGCGCAGCCCCTATGCCGCGGCGAAATGGGGCGTCATCGGTTTCACCAAGTCCCTCGCCATCGAGCTTGGCCCCGAGCGCATAAGGGTGAACGCCATCCTCCCCGGCCTCGTCGCCGGCGACCGCATTCGCCGCGTCATCGAAGCCAAGGCCCAGGCGAACGGCCGCAGCTTCGCCGAGCAGGAGGCGGAGGCGCTGCGCCCCGTCTCGCTCCGCTGCTACGTCACGCCGCAGGACATCGCCAACATGGCGCTCTATCTCTGCTCGCCCTTCGGCGCGACGATCAGCGGCCAGTCGCTCTCGGTCGATGGCGACATGCAGGTGCTGGCATGAGCATCAGGCCGATCTCATCCTTCGACGAGCTTGCCGTCGGCCAGCGTTTCGACTTCGGCACCCTGGAGATGACGCGCGAGGAGATCCTCGATTTCGGCCGCCGCTTCGACCCGCAGCCCTTCCATGTGGACGAAGAGGCGGCGGCGGATGGGCCCTTCGGCGGCCTCATCGCCTCCGGCCTGCACACCCTCTCGGCCAGCTTCGCAACCATGATCCGCACCGGCCTGCTGGCGAAGGTCTCGATGGGCGGCGCCGGGATGGAGATCGCCTGGCCCGCGCCGGTGCGGCCCGGCGACGTGCTGGACGTCACCGGCGTGGTCGAGGAGCTGACGCCGAGCCGCAGCAAGCCCGACCGCGGCGTGGCGAAGCTGCGCTTCACCGCGCATCGCCTGGGCGATGGGGTGAAGGTGCTCGACGTGCTGGGGACGGTGTTCCTGCGGCGCTAGGATTTGGCCCGCGCGATGATCCCCGTCGTCGAGCGCCCTGGCAGCAGGTCGAGCAGCACCACTTCGCCCCCCGCCGCCTCGACCTCGGCCGCGCCGACCACCGTCTCCTTCGTGTAGTCGCCGCCCTTCATCAGCACGTCCGGCAGCAGCAGCCGGATGAGCTCGATCGGCGTGTCCTCCTCGAAGGCGATCACCGCATCGACCGAGGCGAGGCCGGCGACCACCGCCGCCCGGTCGGCCAGCGGATTCACCGGCCGCGTCGCCCCCTTGAGCCGCGCGACGCTGGCATCCGCGTTGAGCGCCACCACCAGCCGGTCGCAGCGCCGCCGCGCCGCCCGCAGCGAGGCTACATGCCCGGCATGGAGGATGTCGAAGACGCCGTTGGTGAAGCCGACGCGCAGCCCATGCGCCCGCCACTCCGCCACCAGCCGCCGCGCCGACTCGCGGTCGAGCAGCGCCCCTTCATCCGGCGCTGAGCCGCTCTCCGCCCGCAGCGCATGGGTGAGCTCGTCGACGCCCACCGTCGCCGTGCCGAGCTTCCCGACGACGATGCCGGCTGCCGCATTGGCGATGCGCATCGCCTCCTCCAGCGGCTGGCCGGAGGCATGCGACAGGGCGAGCGTCGCAATCACCGTATCCCCGGCGCCCGAGACGTCGAAGACCTCGCGCGCCAAGGCCGGCACGCTGGCCGCACCGCCCCCGGCGCGCACCAGGACCATCCCATGCCCGGCGCGGGTGCAGAGCAGGGCGGCGAGCCCCGCCTCCGCCATCGCCCATTCGGCGGCGGCCACCACCTCCGCCTCGGTGCCGACCGGCATCCGCGTCGCGCGCGCCAACTCCCGTGCATTGGGCTTCACGCAGTCGGCGCCACGATAGATGCGGAAATCCTCGCTCTTCGGATCGACCAGCACCGGGATGCCCTGCGCCCGCGCCGCCGCGATGGCCTCGGCGATCACCGGCGGCGACAGCACGCCCTTGGCATAGTCCGAGAGGATCATCGCCTGGCATGAGGGCAGGGCGGCCCGCACTGCCGCCAGCATCGCCTGGGCTTCCTCGGGCTCGGCCGCCCGCGTCGCCTCCTCATCGACGCGGACCACCTGCTGCGTGCCCGCGATGATGCGCATCTTGCAGATGGTCGGGCGTCCGGCACTCTCGACCATCCGGCCCTCGATCCCCGGATCGGCACCGAGCAGGCTGCGGAACTCCGCCCCCGCCGCATCCCGCCCGAGCAGCCCGACCAGCACCGCCCTTCCGCCGAGCGCGGTGATGTTCCGCGCCACGTTGCCGGCGCCGCCCGGCATTGCCATCAGCCGGCGCTGGCGCAGCACCGGCACCGGCGCCTCGGGCGAGATGCGCTCCACCTCCCCGTAGAGGAAGCGGTCGAGCATGGCATCGCCGAGTACGAGGATGCGGAGGGCGCTGAAGTCGAGCATGGCAGGGGCATAATCCCCTCCAGGGATGAAGAGAACCTATCAAAAAGCCCGTCAGAGTGCCCTTTCGCGGCTTTGCCGCGGAAGGCGGGGCCGAAGCCTGGAGAGGCGGGGGGAAACCGGGGTCCCCGCAAAGCCGCGAAGCGGTTTTGCGGGGAGTTCAGGAAAAGCAAACGGCGCCTGGGTTGCCCCAGGCGCCGTTGCAATCTGCCCTGACCGGATGGATCAGGCGCTGTTCTTCATGATCTCGTCCGCCACGTTGCGTGGCACCGGATCGTAGTGGTGGAACTGCATCGAGAAGGAGGCGCGGCCCTTGGTCATGCCCCGCAGGTTGGAGATGTAGCCGAACATCTCCTTCAGCGGCACATGCGCCCGGACGATGACCGAGGTGCCGGCCATGTCCTGCGACTGGATCACGCCGCGGCGGCGGTTGAGGTCGCCCACCACGTCGCCGACATGGTCCTGCGGCGTCGTCACCTCGACATCCATGATCGGCTCGAGGATGACCGGCCCGGCCTTCTTCATGCCCTCGCGGAAGCAGGCCTTGGCGGCGATCTCGAAGGCCAGGGCCGACGAGTCGACATCGTGGTACTTGCCGTCCACCAGGCTGTACTTGAAGTCGACGGTCGGGAAGCCCGCGAGCACGCCGGTATCGGCCTGCACCTTGATGCCCTTGTCGACCGCCGGGATGTACTCCTTCGGCACCGCGCCGCCGACCACGGCATTGACGAACTCGATGCCGGTGTTCCGCTCCTTCGGCTCGAAGGTGATCTTCACCTCGGCGTACTGGCCCGAGCCGCCCGACTGCTTCTTATGGGTGTAGACCTCAGTATGCGGCTTGGTGATCGTCTCGCGGTAGGCCACCTGCGGCGCGCCGATATGGGCATCGACGCCGTATTCCCGCCGCAGCCGGTCGATGATGATCTCGAGATGCAGCTCGCCCATGCCGGAGAGGATGGTCTGGCCGGTCTCCTGGTCGGTCTTGAGGCGGAGCGACGGGTCCTCGCCGGCCAGCTTCTGCAGGCCGAGCGTCATCTTCTCGACGCCTTCCTTGGTCTTCGGCTCGACCGAGATGTCGATGACCGGGATCGGGAAGGCCATGCGCTCCAGCACCACCGGGTCCGACTGGTCGGCCAGCGTGTCACCCGTGCCGGTGTCCTTCAGGCCGACGAAGGCGGCGATGTCGCCGGCGAAGACCTCCTTGATCTCCTCGCGCTTGTCGGCATGCATCTGGAACATGCGGCCGATGCGCTCCTTGTGGCCCTTGGTCGTGTTCATGACCATGTCGCCCTGCTTCAGCACGCCGGCATAGACGCGCACGAAGGTCAGGTTGCCGTACTTGTCGTTGATGATCTTGAAGGCGAGGCCGGCGAAGGGCAGCGTCTCGTCGGCCGGGATCACCCGGCGGTCGGCGGTCTCGTCCTCGCCTTCCTCGGCGGCGACCTTGATGCCGGGGATGTCGATCGGGCTCGGCAGGTAGTCGAGCACGCCGTCCAGCAGCGGCTGCACGCCCTTGTTCTTGAAGGCGGTGCCGCACATCACCGGGCGGAAGGTGCCGTCGATGGTGCCGCGCTTGATCGCGCGCTTCAGCGTCTCGACCGAGACGTCGCCCTTCTCGAAATACTCCTCCATGCCCGCGTCGTCGACGCTCAGCGCGGTGTCGAGCAGGAGCTGGCGGTACTCGGCCGCCTTGTCCTTCAGATCCTCCGGGATCTCTTCATAATGGTAGGCGGCGCCGAGCTCGTCGCCCTCCCAGATGATCGCCTTCATCTCGACCAGGTCGACGACGCCCTTGAAGGTGTCCTCGATGCCGATCGGCAGCTGCAGCGCGATCCAGGTGATGCCGAGCTTCTCCGTCAGCGTCGCCGCGGCGCGGTAGAAGTCGGCGCCGGTGCGGTCGAGCTTGTTGATGAAGATCAGCCGGGGGACGTTGTAGCGGTCCGCCAGGCGCCAATTGGTTTCGGACTGCGGCTGCACGCCGGCCACGCCCTCGATAATGAACACAGCGCCGTCGAGCACGCGCAAGCTGCGGTTCACCTCGATGTTGAAATCGATGTGGCCGGGCGTGTCGATGATGTTGATCCGATGGTCCTTCCACACGGCGGTCACGGCCGCGGAGGTGATGGTGATCCCCCGCTCGCGCTCCTGCTCCATGTAGTCGGTCGTCGTGTTGCCGTCATGGACCTCGCCGATCCGATGCGACTTGCCGGTGTAGTAGAGGATCCGCTCGGTCGTGGTCGTCTTGCCCGCGTCGATATGCGCGGTGATCCCGATGTTGCGGATTCGGTCGAGCGGGGTGCGTGCCACGATGGGCCTCCATAGGCAAAAGCGGGCCCGGCCGCGGAACATTTTCCGCACCGCCCGCCGAGGTCTCACTCAATCGGTCTGGTATCGCGGGGGAGATGCCCCCTCCAGGCCGGTTTTGCAAGCAGCTTTCGCGCATCCCAGGCCGAAAGGCGGGGCCCGGACGCGCCGGGCCCGCAGCCTCAGCCGAAGAGTTTGGCCGCGATCCCGGCCACATGCGCCCCCTGGAACCGCGCCAGTTCGAGCTCATTGGCGCTCGGCTGCCGCTCGCCCTTGCCGCCGGCGATGGTCGTCGCGCCATAAGGGCTGCCGCCGCTGACCTCGTCGAGCCGTGTCAGGCCAGAGGCCGAATAGGGCAGGCCGACCACAACCATGCCGTGATGCAGCACCATGGTGTGCATCGCCATCAGCGTCGTCTCCTGCCCGCCATGCTGGCTGGCGGTGGAGGTGAAGCCGCTCGCCACCTTGCCGATCAGCGCCCCGCGGGCCCAGAGTCCGCCCGTCTGATCCCAGAACTGCGCCATCTGCGCCGCCATCCGCCCGTATCGGGTCGGGCAGCCGAGGATGATGGCATCATACTGGTCGAGCTCCTGCGGCGAGGCCTCGGGCGCCGCTTGGTCGAGCTTGGCGCCCGCCTTCTCCAGCACCTCTCGCGGCGCCAGCTCCGGCACCCGCTTGACCGTCACTGTGGCCCCGGCGCCGCGGGCGCCCTCGGCGACGGCGCCTGCCATCGTCTCCACATGGCCATACATCGAGTAATACAGCACGAGAATGCGCGCCATCGGTCCCTCTCTGGTTGTCGCAATGACTGCGCTACGCAGAAGGCGAACGAGCGTTCCGCTACCAGATCAAGCGTTCCGTCTCCGCATCGGTGTAGAGGCGCCGGGCGAGGTCGCCATGCCCGGCCTCCGTCGCATAGTCGGCGGCCGTGCGGCCCTCGCGGTCGCGCAGCGCCGGGTCTGCGCCGAATTCCAGCAACAGGGCGATGACATCCTGCCGCCCGGCCGCCGCCGCCTGCATCAGTGCGGTCGGCGCCTCGCGCGGATCGCCCTCCGCCGCGTCCTGCCCGCCCCGCTCCAGCAGCAGCCGGAGCACGGTGAGATGGCCGAGCCGGGCCGCCAGCGCCACTGGATCATCCGCATGCCCGCCCCGTGGCGTGGCAAGCCCCGGCGCCGCATCGAGCAGCCCGCCGACCGCCACCGCATCGCCCCGGCCGACCGCCGCGAGGAACTCCTCCCGCTCCGCCATGCCCGCCTCCCTGACAGAAGCAGGCGAAACGCTCAGGACCCCCGATAGGTTGTGTAGCCGAAGGGCGAGCAGAGCAGCGGCACATGGTAATGCCCCTGGCCCGCCTTGAGCCGCACGCGCACCGGCACCACCTCGTAGAAGGCCTCGCCAGCCCCCCGCCCGGCGAAATACGCCCCGACGCCGAAGCGCAGCTCATGCAGCCCCGCCACGAACCCGGCCCCATCGGGATATAAGGCCTCGGCATTCCGCCCATCCGCCGTCGTCACCGTGCGGGCGACGAGCACTGGCGCCGGCTCCAGCCGCCAAAGCTCCACCGCGATGCCGGCCCCCGGCACCCCCTCCGCCGTGTTCAGCACATGGGTGCTGAGATACCCCACCTGCGCCATCGCCCGACCCCCTGTCGTTCCATCAAGCGGTCTAGCCCGCCACCGCCACGGCTGGAAACAGGCGCGCCAGGACCTGCGGCCCCGGCATCCGCCGATCCAGGACCGGCACGGCTTGACGCCGCCCCACCCCCTGCGCTCTGTCCTCACCAGGAATGAGGGGACAGAGCATGAGCGAACCAGTCGCGCCGAACCTGGTCACCGCGGTGAGCGAGCACCGCCAATGGGACCGCCTGATGCAGATGGCCCGCCTCGGCTCCATCACCGGCGCCGACGGCTCCCCCGGCGTCAACCGCCCCTGCCTCTCCCCCCTCGACCGCCAGGCCCGCCGGCTCCTCATCGCCTGGGGCGAATCCATCGGCCTCACTCCCACCATCGACGCGCTGAACAACCTCTTCCTCCGCATGGAGGGCCGCGAGCCTGGCCTCGCCCCCGTGCTGACCGGCAGCCACATGGACAGCCAACCGGCCGGCGGCCGCTTCGACGGCATCTGGGGCGTCCTTGCCGGGCTGGAGGCGATCCAGGCCCTGCGCGAGGCCGGCATCACCCCCCGCCGCCCGATCGAACTCGTCGCCTGGACCAATGAGGAGGGCGGCCGCTTCGCCCCCGGCTGCATGGGCAGCATGGCCTATGCCGGCCACAGCCCGCCCGATACATGGGACGCGGTGGAGGACGGCGAAGGCACCCGCTTCGGCGACGCCCTCCGCGAGCAAATGGCGCTGGAGGCCGACCTCCCCCGCCGCCCCCTCGGCATCGTCGAGGGCCAAGCCCCCCACGCCTATGTCGAGGCGCATATCGAGCAGGGCCCGCGCCTGGAGGCGGAGGGCCAGGACATCGGCATCGTCACCGGCATCCAGGGCAGCCGCTGGTTCCTGGTCGAGCTGCGCGGCGAGAGCGCCCATGCCGGCACCGCGCCCCTCTCCATGCGGCGCGACGCGGTGCAGGACATGCTGCGCGCCATCACGGCACTGAACGCCCTGATGGACGACCCGACCGACATCCTCCGCTTCACCGTGGCGCGCATCGAGGTCCACCCCAACAGCTCCAACAGCGTAGCGGAGCGGGTGCGCTTCACCATCGACTTCCGCCACCCCTCGGCCGCGGTGCTGACGGAGCGGGGCGAGGCCATCGAGCCCACCATCCGCGCCGCCGTCCAGCATTGCGCGGTGACGGTGACGGAGCGCTTCCACGCCCTTCCGGTGGAGTTCGCGCCGGAGGTGACGGAGGCGGTGGCGCGCGCCGCCGCGGCCCAGAGGCTGCGCGCGCTGCGCATGCCCTCGGGCGCCTTCCACGACGCGCAGTTCATGGTGCCGCTCTGCCCGAGCGGCATGATCTTCGTCCCGAGCCGCCGCGGCATCAGCCACAACCCGGCGGAATATTCCTCGCCAGCGCAGCTGGCGGCGGGGGCGCGGGTGCTCGCGCAGGTCCTCGCCGAGTTGGCGGAGGGGTAGCGCGGCGCCTGGCCTCCGGAGCGTCAGGCCCCCCCACGCACCGTGGGCGCCGCGATCGTGGCGAGGCCCCCGTCGAGATGGAACGCCTTCACCAGGCCGCCGGTGAATTCCGGGACGGCGGTCCAGCGCAGATGGATGGCGTCGAAGAAGTCCCCGGCGGCGAGCGACGGCGCGGCGTTGCTGTCCCAGTACTCGGCCCCGCTCCCCGCCAGGGCGGTGGTGATGGCGCCGCTGAGTCGCCCCAGATACTCGCCCTTGGGGTCGTTCAGCCGCCGCCACTCTGGGTGCAGCGGCGTCGACACCACCATGAAGCGGCGCCCCTGCTGCCGCAGCGCCTCGCCCAGCCGCGACAGAGCCTCGAGGCAGGCGGGGTCCGCATCCGCGACCTTGCCGTAAAGCAGGCTACCCCGGACGCCTTCGCCGCCGAGCGGGCCGCTGCCGTATCTGTCGAAGACTAATGGATCGATCCTGTCCGCGCCCGAGCGCTTGTCGGCGATGGACACGGCATTGCGGACCAGCGAGGCCAGCGAGAAGTACCGGGTGTAGTACTGCCAGGGGCTGGCCCCGCCGAAGACGTAGTCGTCCACGTCGTGGCGGTCGAAGAAGGCGGTCGAGGAGGCCGGGCAGGCGTCGAAATCCTGCGGCGAGGCGATGAGGACCACATCGCGCACCGTGCCGAAGTGCTCCAGCAGCCATTCCGTCGCGTACCCGGTCTGGTTGATGGTGCGACCGCACATGCCGGCATTGAAGGGCACCGTCCCGGGCGAGGCGTGGGTCACGGTGTCGCCGTCGAAGTGGCGCCACGCCACCGACGAGCCGACGACCAGCATGGTGGGCGCCGCCGGGCGCTCTAGGCGCATCGAGGCGAATTTCTCGTCGATGCAGAGCGCGTTGGTGAAGGCCGGCGGCGGCAGGTTGCCGGTCGCCGACAGGCTGAACAGCACACCGTGAAAGAGAGCGAACATGCCGGCGATGGTGCCGAGAAGCGTGGCCAGATAGCCCGGCCACGACGGCGCGGCAGCCGTGCCCGCCACGGTTTCGTACGGCGTCTGCGGTGGCTTACGCATCGGCGGAGCCCTCATCATGGGCTGCGCCGACAGGCGGGGCGGTCCTCGCGGATGCGGCGCCACGGCCGGAGGCGAAGCATGGGCCGCGGCAAGCCTGCGGCGGGATCGGGAATACGGACATCGGGACGAACTCCATGCGGCTCACCGCGTGCGGGCACACGGCCAGGTCGAGCGACGGGAGGGGGGAAGCGCAGCCATCCATCCCGCGAAGCGCGGGACATATGCCGGCCCTGGCCGCAAGCGGCACCTCAGGGCGACAGGGGATCGGGGGCTATGGCGGCGCGGATGTCATGTGAAGGTCAGGCTAGGCGAGCGGCCTTTAGGTGCATAATCACAACCTTGAAGGCGGCCCGCTCCGGGTCACGGGCGCGTTAGCCTGAGGCTGGCCGCCAGGTTGCCATGCGGCGCAATCCGCGGTTAGTTTGGGTTCACTCGATCGGACCCGGTGCAATTCCGGGTGGCTCTTCCGGCCGCTGATCCGCCGGACAACGCATATGACATCCTGGAACGGCTCGGTGACCATCACGCGGGCCGCTCATGTCCGGTGCGGACCCTTGATCCCATGACATCCATGCATGCCTCGCCCCGCGGGTGGTTTGGCAACCTGCGCGGCGACCTCCTCTCCGGCCTCGTGGTAGCCCTCGCCCTGATCCCCGAGGCGATCGGCTTCTCGGTCATCGCCGGCGTCGACCCGAAGGTCGGCCTCTACGCCTCCGTGGTCATCGCCTGCGTCATCGCCTTCGCGGGCGGGCGGCCGGGGATGATCTCCGCCGCGACGGCCGCGACCGCCGTGCTGATGACCGGCCTCGTGCGTGACCACGGCGTGCAGTACCTGTTCGCCGCGACCATCCTCATGGGCGTCTTCCAGATCCTGGCCGGCCTCCTCAAGCTGGGGCGGCTGATGCGCTTCGTGTCGCAATCCGTCATGACGGGCTTCGTCAACGCGCTGGCGATCCTGATCTTCCTGGCCCAGCTTCCCGAGCTGGTGAACGTGCCGACGACGACCTACGGGCTCATCGCGCTCGGCCTCGTGGTCATCTATGGCCTGCCGCGCCTCACCCGTGCCGTTCCCTCGCCGCTGGTCGCCATCGCGATCCTCACCACCGTGACCGCCGTGTTCCACCTCGAGCTGCGAACAGTCGCCGATCTCGGCCAGCTGCCCTCGGCGCTGCCCTCCTTCGGCCTGCCCGAGGTGCCGTTGACGCTCGAGACGCTGCGCATCCTCCTGCCGGTCTCGCTGACGCTCGCCGCGGTCGGCCTGCTGGAGTCGCTGCTCACCGCGCAGATCGTCGACGACATGACCGATACGCCGAGCGACAAGAACCGCGAATGCATGGGCCAGGGCGTCGCCAACATGGCCTCCGCCGTCTTCGGCGGCATGGGGGGCTGCGCGATGATCGGCCAATCGGTCATCAACGTCTCCTCCGGCGGCCGCGGCCGGCTATCGACCCTCACCGCCGGAGTGTTCCTGCTGGTGCTGCTGGTCGTCCTGCAGGACCTGCTCGCCATCGTGCCGGTCGCCGCGCTGACCGCGGTGATGATCATGGTCTCGATCAACACCTTTTCCTGGGCATCCCTCGCACGGCTGCGCACCAACCCGCTGCCCTCCTCGGTGGTGATGCTGGCGACGGTCGCGACGGTCGTCGCCACGGCCGACCTCGCCAAGGGCGTCCTGGTCGGGGTGCTGCTCTCGGGCGTCTTCTTCGCCGGCAAGGTGTCCCGCCTGAGCCGCGTCACCTCGGAACTCTCGCCCGACGGCACGGTCCGGACCTACCGGGTGGAAGGCCAGGTCTTCTTCGCCTCCGCCGGCACATTCTTCGACTCGATCGACCTGCTGGAGCCGGTGGAGCAGATCGTCATCGATGTCAGCAACGCCCATTTCTGGGACATATCGGCGGTCGGCGCGCTGGACCGCGTCGTGCTCAAGGGCCGGCGGTACGGGCATGCGGTGCAGGTGATCGGCCTGAACGAGGCGAGCGCCACCATGGTCGAGCGCTTCGCCGTCCATAAGCGGGGCGCGGTCCACGCCCCTCACTCCTAAGGCACAACCGAAGGGGCGGCCCGGATCATTCCGCGCTGGAACCCCGCCACCGGCCCTGCTATAGGAATTCAGTCACCTTCCGCTCATCCAGCTTTTTGTCCGAAACTTACCGCTTTGATTTCGCTGGCCTTACGCCGCCAGCCAACTTTCCGCCTCTCCAACATGGGCCGCGCCGGGTTTGCCGCCCACCGTCGTCCGCTCCAGCGCTCGGCGACGAACAGGTCGCGGCATGCAAGGTGCGGCGATTGTCCCACACCACCAGGTCGCCTGCCCTCCATTCGTGAGCGTAGACGAAGCGCGGCTGCGTCAGATGCGTCATCAGCGCCCCCACCGGCCCATCGAAGCACGCCAGGCCACCGAACCCGGCCATGGGCCATGCGGCACCTGATGCGGCCCGCCATCGCTTTCTCGCAGGGCAGGCGGGAGGCTTATCGGGGCGATTCGGCCAGGTCCAGGCTGCCTCCGAAGGGCAGGGTGCCGAAGGCCTCCGCCGCCACCCCCGCCGCCGCTCGGGCCTCGGCGAGCCAGGCCTCCGGCCCCTCGATCGCCTCGTCGGTCAGCCCGGCGAAGGTGCCGAAATGCATCCCGACGCTCCGCCGCGCCCCGAGCGCCAGATGCGCCCTGACGGCCTCGCCCGGATCCATATGCTGGGTCCGCATGAAGAAGCGCGGCTCATAGGCCCCGATCGGGATCAGCGCGAGGTCGATCCTCGGAAACCGCGCCGCGATCTCCGCGAAATGCGGGCACCACCCACTGTCGCCCGCGAAGTAGACCACCGCCCCCTCGGCCTCGATGACGAAGCCGCCCCACAGGCTGCGATTGCGGTCGAACAGCGTGCGCGCGGAGAAATGCTGCGCCGGCACATAGGTCACCCGCAGCCCCGCCACCTCGACCGACTGCCACCAGTCCAGCTCGGACGTGCCACGGATGCCCGCCTTCGCCAGGTGCCGCGCATTCTCGAGCCCGGTGACTGACGGCGGCCCCCAGCGCCGCCGCACCCGCCGCAAGGTCGGCAGGTCGAGATGGTCGTAGTGGTTATGGCTGACCAGCAGCAGGTCGCACCCGGGCAGCGCCTCCAGCGCCTGCCCCGGCGCCCGCACGCGCTTCGGCCCGGCGAAGGCGAGGGGGCTCGCCCGCATCGACCAGACCGGGTCCACCAGCACGCAGCGCCCGCCGAGCTGGATGAGGAAGGACGCATGCCCGATGAAGGTCACGCCGATCCGCCCCTCCGGCAGCCGTGGCGGCGGGCGCTGCGGCGCATCCTCGATCCAGCGCGGCCATGGCACCGGTGTGCTCTCGCGCCGCCAGCGGAGGACGTCGCGGAAGCTCTTCACCGTCCGGTCATGGACGTTGTGGAAGCCCCGTCCGTCCCAGTGGTCGGACGGGGCTATTTGCAATCGAGAACCCGGAGGTCATAGACCGGGTGCTCCAGCATGCTGACGCCCGGCGCATTGGCGAACATCCAGCCGCGGAACACCTCCTGGAAGCCGGCCGCCCGGCGACTGTCGCTTACCTCGAGGAAGGCGGCTGCATCCGGCACCTCGTCGGGCGGGCGGGCATTGCAGGCGGCGACCCTGATGGTGAGCGTCCCGAACTGCGTCGCCTGCCCGACCGGCGCACGCAGCACGGAGACGCGGGCCGTCACCTTGTCGAGGAGCTGAAGCTCGGCCTGCTGCTTCGGCAGCCAGTCCTGCGACTGCGCCCAGGCGGCGACGGGCAGCGCCAAGGCGAGGGCAAGAAGCCGCATCATTGCTTCCGCTTCGGGCTCGGCAGCGCTTCGACCATCTCAGCCAGCATCCGCCGCAGCGCCGCCTCGTCGACGCCCATCAGCACGGCGTCCTCGAAGGCGTCGCGCATCACCTGGGCGAGCTCGGCATGGTTCTCGGCAAGGACCTTCAGCTTCTCCCGGCAGGAGATCGGGCTGCCATCCGCCCCCGGCCAGGTCTCGGGCGGGGCGAGGCTCATCGGGGTGCGGGAGCGGTCGTCCCGCCCTGGGGCTGACCGCCGCCCTGGCTTTCCTGGTTCTGGCTGTTCATCTGCGTTACCGAGAAGATGAAGCGCCCGAGCAGCGATTCCAGGCTGACCGAGCCTTGCGTCTCGGTGATGCGCGACCCATCGGCGAGCAGCTTCTCGCTTCCCCCCGGCACCAGCGAGACATACTTGCCCCCCAGCAGCCCCTCGGAGGTGATCTCGGCCGAGGTGTCGTCCGGCAGGCGGAGGCTGCGGTCCACCCGCATGGTCAGCACCGCGCCGAAGCTCTGCGGGTCGATCCGGCTGTCGGTCACGCTGCCGACCTTGACGCCGGCGATGCGCACATCGGCCCCGTTGGACAGGCCGTCGATCTTGTCGAAGCGGGCCGTCAGCGACATGCCATCGGCATTGGCGCTGCCCCGGCCACTATGCAGCACCGCATAGGCAAGGAAGACCACCGCGATCACGAGCACGATGCCGCCGGTGGCGACCTCGGCGAGGCTGCGTCCCTTCATGCCTTACGAACCCGGCGTCCAGGCTTCGTAGTCGCCGGTGGTGGCGGGGCGGGCGCCGCCGACATAGTCGTGCCCGGCGGGCCGGTAGGAATGCGCCGTGCCGGTGAGGTTCGGCAGATGCTCCTTCTGCCACGGGTAGCGCTTCACCTCGGGTAGCGGCGCCTCGGTAATATGGTGCAGCCAGGCATGCCATTCGGGTGGCACCACGGTCGGATCGCCGCCCTTGGCGAAGATCGCCCAGCGCCGGGTCCGGTTGTAGATGGGCTGCTTCGACTTGCTCTCGAAATACACATTGCCGAAGCGGTCGGTCCCGACCTTGCGGCCGAAGAGAGCGGATTGGAGGCGCAGCAGGACAGGCATGGGGCCGGGAAAGCTCCTGGGGGGATGGCCGCCCTGCACATAGGGGCGGGATCGCGGCCGGACAATCGCATAAGCCATGATGCGGCGCAAAGGCGGGCGGCCCGGCACAACTATCCACAGGATGTTGCGTCTCCAGGGCCGATTCACCACCAGATACGGCTTCCCGCCCGGCGCGGGGCGCCCTAGCATCACGCCATGGCACTGATCACCGGAACCCTGTGGGAAGACGTCGCCCTGCGCCGGACCCGCGCCGCGGCCGACCCCGATGCGCCCCCGCGCGCCGTCGCCCTGCCGCTCGGCTGGGATGCCGAGGCCGCTGCGGCACTGGCCGCCCTCGCGCCGGGGCAGGGGCCGGTCACCCTGCCGCGCCTGGCCGAGGGCTGGATCGGTCGTGTCACCCGCGCCGGGCGGAAATCCGGGCTGTTCGACGCCACCGGCGCCGCGCGCCTCTCCGAAGGGCTGCGCGCCCTGTTGCTGACCCGGCGCGGAGCACCCGGCGCCGAGGTGTGGCGCGGGGAGGGGAGCAAGGCCGAGCCGCGCTTCGTCCTCAACCTGCCGGCCTTCCTCGAGCCCGGCGGCGGCTTCGACCTCGAGGGCTATGCCGAGGCCTGCGCCCTTGCCATTCGGGCTCTGGACGCGCTTGGCGGAGCGAAGGCCAGCCGGCTGCGACTCGGCTTCGCCGACCTCGCCGGGCTGCTGGCCGCGCTCGGCCTCGCCTATGACAGCCCCGAGGCCCGGGCCACCGCCGCCGCCATCGCGGCGCTGACCCGAGGCGCGGCAGAGGCCGAGTCGGGCCGCATTGCGGCGAAGCTCGGGGCGCGCGAGCCGGTCGCCCTGCTCTGGCCCGCCCCGCCCGCCGAGACGTCGGTGCCCGGCCTTGCCGCCGCCGCCCGCGCCGCGCTCGATGCTGCCGCGACCTCGCCAGGCCTCCGCCACCAGGGGCTGCTGGCCCTCGCCCTGCCCGATGCGGTGGAAGCGCTGCTCGGCGCCGAGACGGGCGGCATCGCCCCCGCCGCCGGCTCCACCCGTGCCGTGCTGACCGATGCTGGCGAGGTGGCCGAGGTGCCGACCCGCGCCGCCCACATCGTCACCCGTGACCATGCCGCTCGCGCCGGTGCCCTGCTCGCCTCAGTTCCCGAGCGCGCCCGGGCGGCGATGCGCGAGGCCGTCGCCCAATTCCTCCACGCCGCCCCACCGGCCCCCGTCGCGCTGCCCGCACCCGCCCAGCCGGTGCCGAAGCCGCAGCCCATGCTCCGCCGCCATGCCGGGACGACACTCCACGTCACCGTCGGCGGCCACAAGGTCGCGCTGCGTACGGCGGAGGATGCCTCGGGCAAGCTGCTCGAGATCGCCTTCACCCTCTCCAAGGAAGGCGCCGCCTATCGCAGCCTGATGGACGGCTTCGCCCAATCCGTCTCGCTCGGCCTCCAGGCCGGCGTGCCGCTCGCCGATTACGTCGAAGCCTTCGCCTATACCCGCTTCGGCCCGGCCGGGCTGGTCGAGGGCGACCCCGCCATCCCGCGCGCGACCTCGGTGCTCGACTGGGCCTTCCGCCGCCTCGCCCTAGACTATCTCGACCGGCGCGACCTGCCGCAGCCCTCCGAGGAGGATTGCCTGCCCGACACGCCCGGCACCGCCGCGCAACAGGCGCCGCTACTGCCGCTCGACCTGCCGCCGCAGCCGGCGCCGGGGCGCGAGGCCGCCGCCGCCAGCCCGCGCGGGCGGCGGCGCACCCTCAGGCTCGTAGGATAAGGAGAGCACCATGGCCGGACGCATCGAGGCCCGCCTCGCCGAACTCGGCATCGCCCTGCCAACCCCGGCGGCGCCGATCGCCAATTACGTGCCCTTCAACATCAGCGGCAACCTCGTCATCGTCTCCGGCCAGATCCCGCTGAAGGACGGCAAGATCGCCATCACCGGCAAGGTCGGCGCCCGGGTCTCGATGGAGGAGGGCGTCGCTGCTGCCCGGCTCTGCTTCGTCAACCTGATGGCGCAGGTGAAGGCCGCGGTCGGCGATCTCGACCGGGTGACGCGCGTCATCCGCCTCGGCGGCTTCATCGCGGCCGGGCCGGACTTTACCCAGCATGCGGTGGTGATGAACGGCGCCTCCGACTTTGCCGTCGAGGTCTTCGGCGATGCCGGGCGGCATGCACGGACCACCATCGGCGTGCCTTCCCTGCCGGGCGATGCGGCGGTCGAGGTCGAGGGGATGTTCGAGTTGGCTTGACGAGGGACGCGCTGCGTCGCCTCCTGCCCGCCAAAGGCAGGAGACGCGCATGAGCCAGACCACGCCGAAGCCCCGCTACCGGGGCGTCTTCCCCGTCGTGCCGACCATCTTCGACGCGAGCGGCGCCCTCGACATCGAAGGCCAGAAGCGCTGCCTCGACTTCATGATCGAGGCAGGCTCCGAGGGCCTTGCCATCCTCGCCAATTTTTCCGAGCAGTTCCTCCTCGCCGATGAGGAGCGGGAGCGCCTGACGCCGCTCATGATCGAGCATGTCGCCGGCCGCGTGCCGGTGATCGTGACGACGACGCATACCTCGCCACGCATCTGCGCCGAGCGCTCCCGCCGGGCGCAGGAGGCGGGGGCGGCCATGGTGATGGTGATGCCGCCCTATCACGGCGCCAGCATCCGCTTCCCCGAGGCTGCGATCCACGCCTTCTACCAGACCGTCTCCGATGCGATCGACATCCCGATCATGATCCAGGATGCGCCGGTTGCCGGCACCCAGCTCTCGGCGCCCTTCCTAGCCCGCATGGCGCGGGAGATCGAGCATGTCGCCTATTTCAAGATCGAGGTGCCTTTCGCCGCGGCCAAGCTGCGCGAGCTCATCGCCCTCGGCGGCGAGGCGATCGAGGGTCCCTGGGACGGCGAGGAGGCCATCACCCTCATGGCCGACCTGGAGGCGGGGGCCACCGGCTCCATGACCGGCGGCGGCTACCCGGACGGCATCCGCCAGGTCACCGATGCCTGGTTTGCCGGCCGCCGTGACGAGGCGATGGCCGCCTATCAGCGCTGGCTGCCGCTCATCAATTACGAGAACCGGCAATGCGGCCTGCTGGCCGCCAAGGCGCTGATGAAGGAGGGCGGCATCATCGCCTGCGACGCCCCGCGCGCGCCGCTCGCCCCGCTGCACCCGGCAACAAGGGCCGGGCTGATCGAACTCGCCCGCCGCTGCGACGCGATGGCGCTGCGCTGGGGCAAGTAGCGGGCAGGGGGCCTTGCCCTCGCGCTGCGGCGCAGCACATGCTCCCGGCAATGCCCTCCACCAACCTGACCCTCAGCCTCCACCGCGCGATCGCCGAAGTGCCGGCCGCGGAGTGGGATGCCTGCGCCGGCGGGGGCAACCCCTTCGTCAGCCATGCCTTCCTTGCCGCGCTGGAGGAGAGCGGCAGCGCCACTGCCCGCACCGGCTGGCTGCCGCAGCACGCCGCGCTGCGCGACCCCGAGGGGCGGCTCCTGGCCTGCGCCCCCTGCTACGCCAAGAGCCACAGCCAGGGTGAGTACGTCTTTGACTATGGCTGGGCCGATGCCTTCGAACGGGCAGGGGGGCAGTACTACCCGAAGCTCCAGGTCTGCGCGCCCTTCAGCCCCGTCCCCGGCCCGCGGCTGCTGATCCACCCGGAGGCGGGCATCGGCCCCGTCGCCATGGCGCAGGGCCTCTCCCAGGCCTGCGAGGATCTCGGCCTCTCCTCCGCCCATGTCACCTTCTGCGAAGGCGCGGAGTGGGAGGCGCTGGGCGAGGCCGGCTGGCTGCAACGGCTGGGAACGCAGTTCCACTGGCACAACAAGGGCTATGCCAGCTTCGAGGATTTCCTCGGCGCCCTCGCGTCGCGCAAGCGCAAGGCGATCCGGCGCGAGCGGCGCGATGCCGCGGCCTCTGGCTTCGTGCTGAAGACGCTGCGCGGCCACGAGATCACGCCGAAGCACTGGCGCGCCTTCCACCGCTTCTACCGCAGCACCACCGACCGCAAATGGGGCCGCAGCGCCTATCTCACCCAGCGCTTCTGGCCGCTCCTGGGCGAGGCGCTCGGCGATGCCGTGGTGCTGATGGTCGCCGAGCAGGAGGGCGAGCCCGTGGCCGGCGCGCTGAACCTGCTGGGGCGGGAGGCGCTCTACGGCCGCAACTGGGGAAGCCTGGTCGATGCGCCCTTCCTGCATTTCGAGCTCTGCTACTACCGGGCGATCGACTTCGCCATCGAGCACGGCCTGCCGCGCGTCGAGGCCGGCGCCCAGGGCGAGCACAAGATCCAGCGCGGCTACCTGCCGACGCCGACCTATAGTGGCCACTGGATCGCCCATACCGGCCTGCGCCGCGCCGTCGGCGACTTCTTGGAGCGCGAGCGCCCGGCCATGCTGCGCGAGATGGAAGCCCTCGCCACCCTCTCCCCCTTCCGGAAGGATGGCGAGGGCGAGTAGCCCACGTGGCGCGGTTGCTGCGGTGCGGCATTGCCCTGATGTAATGCCCCTGTTATCCTGAGAATGCTTCTCATTGGCGGGTGGCTCGGCTCCTGTCTCGGTGACGCTGCGGCCGCTATCGAGGGTGTCGCCGATGCCAGCTACAGGACGATGACGACCAGCGGATCGCCCTTCGTCGCCTTAGCCGCGGACCAACCTCCCGTCCGTCAGTATGATTTCTAGGGACTTCGCCATGCGCCGCATCCTCACCCTGCTGCACCGTTGGGTCGGCCTCTGCATCGCCGCCTTTCTCTTCGTCGCCGGCCTGACCGGCGCGGTGATCTCCTGGGACCATGAACTCGACGAATGGCTCAACCCGCATCTGACCGAGGCGCGCGCGCCGGGGCCGGCCCTGCCCGCCCTCGACCTCGCCCGGCAGGTGGAGGCGCGCGACCCGCGGGTCGCGGCGATCCATGTCCCGCTGGCGGCGGAGCCGGGCCATTCCCTCTCGCTCTTCGTCCTGCCGCGGGTTGACCCGGCGACGGGGCGGCTGTTCGAGCCGGGCTACAACCAGATCTTCCTCGACCCGGCGACGGGGGAGGAGCTCGGCCGGCGGCAATGGGGCCAGGCCTGGCCGATCACCAGCGAGACGCTGATCTCCTTCCTCTATAAGCTGCACTACAGCCTCCACATCCCGGAGATCTGGGGGATCGACCGCTGGGGCATCTGGCTGATGGGCGGCATTGCCATCGCCTGGACGCTCGACTGCTTCGTTGGCCTCCTGCTGACCCTGCCGGGCCGGCGAGCCACGGGCGGGCGCGGCTTCCTCGCCCGCTGGGCGCCGGCCTGGAAGGTGAAGGCGGGCGGCAGCGCCTACCGCACCACCTTCGACATCCATCGCGCCTTCAGCCTCTGGACCTGGGCCTTGCTGCTGGTCTTGGCCTTCACCGCCTTCTCGCTGAACCTCTACCGCGAGGTCTTCCTGCCGGTGATGTCGCAGGTCTCGACCCTGTCGCCGACGCCCTTCTCCGAGCGCAGCCCGGCCGCGCTGCACGCGCCGGTCGCGCCCCGCCTGACCCGGGAGGAGGCCGTGGCGATCGGCGCGGCCGAGGCGGAGCGGCGCGGCTGGGCGGAGCCGCCGGGCTCGGTCTCCTACGCCCTGCAATACGGCGTCTACACGCTGCGCTTCTTCCAGCCGGGCGACGACCATGGCGCGGCCGGCGTCGGGCCGGCAGCGATCTACCTGGACGGACAGGACGGACGCGTCCTCGGGGAGCTCAAGCCCTGGCATGGCACCGCCGCGGACATCTTCGTCCAGGCGCAGTTCCCGGTGCATTCGGGCCGCATCCTCGGCGTGCCGGGGCGCATCATCATTTCGGTGATGGGGCTGGTCGTAGCGGTGCTGAGCGTGACGGGCGTGGTCATCTGGTGGCGGAAGCAGGCAGCCCGCCGCGCTGTCGAACGGCGCCGCGCCCTGGCCGGGGCGGCGCCGCTGCCGGCCGAGTGATCAGGCCCGCTTCACGCCCCAGAAGGAGACGATCTCCGAGATCGGCTCGGTGATCGTCTTCCGCCAGGCGGTCGAGGCGAAGTACTGGCCGAGCGGCAGGTAGGGCGCCTCGTCGAGCACCACCTGCTGGATCTCGGCGGCGATCGACTGCTGGGCGGCGAGGTCGGGCGCGTCGAACCAGGAGAGGCGCAGCGCCTCCAGCTTCGGCACGTCCGGCCAGCCGAACCAGGCACCTTGCCCGTTCGCCCGCAGATAGGTCATGACGCCGGGGTTGATGCCGTCGATGCCGTTCCAGGTGGTGTGGAACATGCTCCATCCACCCTTCTCCGGCGGCTCCTTGCTGGAACGGCGCTGCACCAGCGTGCCCCAGTCGGAAACCCGGAAATCCACCTTCATGCCGAGGCGCTTCAGCAGGTCCTGCCCGACCTCGCCGAGCGCGGTCAGCGTCGGCTGGTCGCTCGGGCTCATCACCACCACCGTCTCGCCGTTGTAGCCGGCGTCCCGCAACTCCTTGCGGGACCGCTCGATGTCGCGCGGCCCGGTGATCGCCTCCATCCCCGCCTCGTTCGCCAGCGGCGTGCCGGGGGTGAAGACGCCGATGCCCGCCTTCCAGAGGGAGGGGTCGGCCCCCGCCGTCGCGGTCATGTAGTCGGCCTGCGACATGGCGCGGAGGATCGCGCGGCGCACCGCCGGCTTGTCGAAGGGCGGGTGCAGCGTGTTGAAGATGCCGGTGCCGAAGGTGCCGAGCGGGTTGCTCCGCTTCATCACCACGTCGCGGGAGCGGCGGAGCAACGGCAGCAGGTCGTTCGGCGGGTTCTCCCACCAGTCCACCTCGCCGTTCTGCAGGGCGGCGGCAGCCGTCGCCGGGTCCGGCATCACCGCCCATTCGACGCGGTCGAAGAAGACCTGCTTCGGCCCCGCGCCCCAGTCCGTGGTGCCGCCCTCGCGCGGCTTGTAGTCCGGGTTGCGCTCGTAGACGACGCGCGCGCCGACGATCCGCTCATCCGCCTTGAAGCGGAAGGGGCCGGAGCCGATCGTCTCGCGGATCTGCGTGTTGGCATCGACGCTGGCGATGCGCTCCGGCATGACGAAGAGGGCGGAGGGCCCGACCTTGGCCAGCGTCTCCAGCATCGGGCCGAAGCGCTTGTTGAGGCGGATGGTGAAGACCCGGTCCTCCGGCGCCGCCATCTCGGCAATGCGCGCCATCAGCGCCTGGCCGAGCGCATCCCGCTGCGCCCATCGCTTGATGGAGGCGATGCAGTCCCGCCCGCGCACCGGCTCGCCGTCATGGAAGCGCAGGCCCTCGCGCAGGGTGAAGCGCCAGAGCAGCCCGTCCTGCTCCACCACATGGCCCTCGACCATCTGCGGCTGCGGCCGCAGCTTGCTGTCGAGGCCGTAGAGCTGGTCGTAGATCATCATCGCGTGGTAGCGCGTGATGTAAGCGGTGGTGAAAACCGGGTCGAGCACGGTCAGGTCGGATTGCGGCACGAAGCGCAGCACGCGCGCGGCGCTGGGCTGCGCCAGCGCGGGGCCGGCCAGCCTGGCGGCGGCGATGGCGGCGGCCCCTGTGAGCAGGGTGCGTCTCAGCATAGGCGGTCTCTCCCAGCGGGAATGGAGGGAACCGGCGTCTCCGGCGCGGAGGCAAGCACCCCCCGATGCGGTGCGCAAGCACCATGCTATGAGCCGGAAGGGAAGGGGATGCCGCCGGTGCTGCTTGCCTATGCCCAGCTGGCCGGCGCGATGGCGCTGGTCGGTGCCAATGTCGGCGTCGCCAAGCTGCTGGCCGCGGCGCTGCCGATCCCCATGATCGCCTGCCTGCGCTGCCTCCTCGCCTGTCTGGTGCTCTGGCCGCTGGCGCGGTTGATGGAAGGGCGCGTCCGGGTCGGGCCGGCGGCGCTGCGCAACCTCGCCCTTCAGGCCCTCTTCGGCACCGTGCTCTACAATGCGGGGTTGCTGGCCGGCCTGCGGCTGACCACGGCGCTGGAGGGCGGCCTGGTGCTGGCGACGCTGCCGGCGGTGGTGGCGCTAGGCAGCGCGTTCTGGCTGCGCGAGCGCCTCTCGCCTCGGCAATGGGCGGCCGCCGGGCTGGCGGCCGGCGGCATGGCCGCCATCACCCTGGCCCGGCTCGGCGGCGGAGGCGGTGGCCATGCGCTCGGTAACCTGCTGGTCTTCGGTGGGGTGCTGGGCGAGGCGGCCTATGTGCTGCTCGCCAAGCGCATCGCCGGCTCCGTGCCGGTGGTGACGGCGAGCCTCTGGATGCAGGCCTTCAGCGCAGCGATGCTGCTGCCGCTCTCCCTGCCGGCGATCGGCGCCATGGCCGCGCTGGCCGAGCCACGCCTCGCCGGGCTGCTCGTCTTCCACAGCCTGACGGCGAGCGTCCTCTGCCTGCTGCTCTGGTATGCCGGGCTGCGGCAGGTGCCGGCGGGGGTGGCGGGTGTTTTCACCGCCTTCCTGCCCGCCAGTTCGTCCTTGGTGGCCGTCGCGGTGCTAGGGGAGCATTTCACCGCAGTGCATGGAGTCGGATTCGTGCTGATGGGGGCGAGCCTACTGTTGGCGACCTGGCCAAGGCGGGAGCGGAGATGAGGGCCTGGTTCGCCTGCACCGCCGCAGAGTTGCTTTCAGGCGACCCGGTCGACACGGTCGGGCGCCTGGCTTCTGCACAGCAGGCTCGCGGCTTCCCAGGCAGCCCCGAACAGGACCTGGCCTGGCATTCTCAGATCGCGGCACTTCGCGCGGCCCTTGCCAGCACCGCGGCGGCGGCCTGGACCGTTGCCCTCGAGTTCGACCTGCTGCGGCTTGAGAAACGTATCCGTGTTCGGGCAAACCCACGATGACAACCGGGCCTTCCTGACCGGCAATGTACCACTGGTTGCCGTGCTTCGGGAGGCTTTGTCGCGCGATGCCGTCCAGCGCAGGGTCTGCGATCGCCGGGAGGCCGAGCGGCGGGTGAAGCAGGCGCTCCAGAACGTCCATCGCTTCCTCGAGGATGGCGCGACCGACCCCGGCTACCTCCCGCCCGAACGCCTCATCGTGTTCGACGAGGCGCAACGCGCCTGGGACGAGGCCAAGGCAAAGCTTGGCACCCGCAACAGGCCATCCCGCCTGACCGCCAGCGAACCGGCGCATACGCTCGAGATCATGGGGCGCCGCGAGGGCTGGGCTGTCATCATCGCCCTCATCGGGAATGGACAGGAGATCAATACCGGCGAGGCCGGTCTCGGAGAGTGGGGCCGCGTTATCGCCGCCGATCCGCGCTGGCGAGCGGTGGCGGCCAATCGGGTGGTGGGGGCTGCGGAGCCGTCGCAGCGTTTGGCGGAAGCTGATGCGCGCTGGCTGACCTGCGACGACGACCTGGATCTGACGGTCCCGATGCGCTCCGTCCGCGACACGGCCGGCGCCGCCTGGGTGGACGCCGTGCTGCGGGATGAGTCCTCTGCGGCGCGGACCATCGCGGCCGAGGCACCGGACCTCGCCTACTTCGTCACCCGCGACATAACCGCTTGGCGGCGGGCACTCCGGCGTCTCGCCCGCGGGCAGCGCCGGGCCGGGTTGGTAGGAAGTTCCGGCGCCAAACGGTTGCGCGCCGAAGGGCTGGCGGCGGAGGTCGGGGGCGGCGACGTGCCCGACTGGTTCCTGCGGCGCTGGCCCGATATTCGTGCCTCCGACGCGCTGGAGACAGCTGCGACGGAGTATGCGTGCCAGGGCCTCGAACTGGATGTTGTCGGGCTTGCCTGGGGCGGGGACTTCCGCCGCTCGCCTGATGGGTGGCGCGCCTGGCGCTTCATTGGGCAGAACTGGCAGCGGGACCTGAAAGAGATCGAATTCGTCCGTAACACCTACCGCGTGCTTTTGACGCGGGCGCGCTACGAGACGGTGATCTGGGTGCCTCCCGGCTCCCAGCCTGATGACCTCTTTCACGACGTCACCCGCCCGGCATCGCAGATGGATGCCATCGCAGCCCATCTGCTTGCCTGCGGTGCCCGTGCCCTGGAGGACGAAGCCGCCATACCGACCGCAAGCTCCAGCCCGTTGCTTCCGTGAAGCGGCTATGATGCACACCACCCCCTTCGGAGCCCTCGGATGACCGGCACCACGATCGTCCTCATCGCCCTTCTCCTGCTTGCCATCGTCACCGCTGCCCGTGGCATCCGCACCGTCCCCCAGGGCCAAGTCTGGACGGTCGAGCGCTTCGGCGCCTTCACCCGCCTGCTGCAGCCGGGGCTGAATTTCCTCATCCCCTTCATCGACGCGGTCGGCCACAAGCTGAATGTCCAGGAAGTCGTCCTCGACATCCCCGAGCAGTCGGTCATCACCAAGGACAATGCGACGGTGGTGGTGGACGGCATCGTCTATTACCGGGTGATGGACCCCGCCAAGGCGGCGTACCAGGTGCAGAACCTGCAACAGGCGCTGAACGCGCTGGCGATGACCAACATCCGCGCCGTCATCGGCGAGATGGACCTCGACGCCACGCTCTCCTCCCGCGAGCGCATCAACTCCTCCCTGCTCGCCATCCTCGACGGCGCGACGGACCCCTGGGGCGTGAAGGTCAGCCGCGTCGAGCTGCGCAAGGTCGAGCCGCCGGAGAACCTCGTCCGCGCCATGAACCTGCAGATGACCGCCGAGCGCGAGCGCCGCGCCACGGTGATGAAGGCCGAGGGCGACCGGGCGGCTGCCATCCAGCGCGCCGAGGGCGAGAAGCAGGCCCTCGTCCTCCAGGCCGAGGGCCGCCAGCAGGCGGCGCTGCGCGATGCCGAGGCGCGCGAGCGCCTGGCTGAGGCGGAGGCCCGCGCGACCGAGATGGTCGCCGCCGCGGCCGCGGGGGCGGGCGGCGATGCGCTGCGCTACTTCATCGCCGACAAATACGTGAAGGCCTTCGAGGCACTGGCCGCCAACCCCGCCAGCAAGCTGGTGGTGGTGCCGATGGAGGCCTCCGCCATGGCCGGCGGCATCACCCAGGCGATGGAGCTGCTGCGCCAGAACTCGCCCCCGTCCGGGCCGACTGCAGGAGCCAGTCCGTGGAACCGGGGCTGATCTGGATTCTCGCCGGCCTGCTGCTGCTGCTGGCGGAGCTGGCGATTCCCGGCGTCTTCCTGGTCTGGATCGGCCTCGCCGCCCTCGGCACCGGCGCCCTGCAGCTCGTCGCCGTGCTCTCCTTCGGGATGGTGGTCGCAGTCTTCCTGCTGCTGCTCGGGGCCGGCATCTGGCTCTCGCTGCGGCTGCGCCGGGCATCGCCCCCGACGATGCTGAACACCCCCGGCTCCGGCCTGGTGGGGCGCAGCGGGACGCTGCTCCCCCTCGGCGAGGCGGAGGGCCCAGGGCTCCGCGTCCGCATCGGCGACTCGGAATGGCAGGCCCGCCTGCCGCTCGAGCTCAAGGCGCCCGATCGCCCGCTCCGCGTCCGGGTGGAGGCGGTGGAGGGCACCACGCTGATCGTGCGGCCGGAATAGGGGGAATGGCCTTGAACCGGGGAGGGGATGCGGCAACATCATCCCCATGGACGCTTTTCGGCGCCCCGGCCCGCCTGGCCGGGATCCATCTCCGCCCGTGCTCGACATGACGCCCGAGGGGGAATTCCGGGACCCGCTCCCGCCGCGCCGAACCTGGCTGGACCGGGCTCTGGGCCGCGTCGGCGGGCTCGCCCTGCTGGTGGCGCTGGCAACGGGTGGGCTGCTGCTGGTGGCGCTGGCCGTCGTCTTCGTCGGGCTGCTGCTGCCGGTGGCGATCGGCGCCGGGTTGGTCGCCTTCGTCTCGCTCTGGTGGCGGGTGCGGCGCGCGCGCCGGGCCGGCGGACCAGGGGGCGGATCGGGGCCGGTGCGTTTCGTCGTCATCCGGCGCTGAGCCATTCCTGCCTCCGTGTCGATGGCGGACGACGAGCGGCTTCCCTTCCGCATCGACCCAGCACGCCTCTATGAGGTCGGGCGCGACGGCACGCCGCGTACCGATACCGGCGAGGCGCCGGCCTGGCTCGGCCCGCGACACCGGCTGGTCCTCGGCTGGGTGATGCTGACAAGCCTCGCCGTCGGCGGGTTGGCGGCGCTCTCCGCGCTCTGCCTGATGCTCGGCGCGAGGCTTTGGGCGGCGGGCTTCGCCCTGGCCATGCTGGCGGCGACGCCGTTGCTGGCGGTCGGTCCCGGGCTCGACTGGTGGCGCCACCGCCGTCCGCATCGCCGCCGGCACCGCAGCCGCAGCCCAGACTTCCCGCCCGGTTGACCCCGCCCTATTCCGCCGCGAGCGGCGCCGCGCCGGCTGCGAGCCCGAAGGCCTCCGCCAGCAGCCGGTAGCTCCGCTGCCGTGCCGCCGGATCGTGGCAGGGGCTGAGCACCGCCACCTCCTGCGCGCCATGTGCCGCGGCCAGCGCCTCCAGCTTCGCCTTCACCTGCTCCGGCGCGCCAACGATCGCCTTGGCGCGGATGCGGTCGAGATGCGCCCGCTCCGCATCGCTATACGGATAGGCCTCCGCCTCCTCGACACTCGGCAGCGGCGGGAAGCGCCCGGTGTCGCGGAACAGCCGCCAGAGTTCGCGCGACCTGTAGAGCCGCCAAGCCTCCGCTTCGGTATCGGCGGTGAGCGCAAAGACGCCGAGTGCGCAATGCGGCGCGGCCAGCCGCCCCGGCTGCGGCCGGAAGCCCTCGCGATAGAGCGCCGTCACCTGCTCCGACCCATGATCCGAGATGAAATGTGCGAAGCAGTAGGGCAGCCCCAGATAAGCCGCGAGCTGCGCCCCATAGTCGCTGGAACCGAGAATCCACACCTCCGGCCGCGTCGGCACCTGCGGGTTGGCCGTGACGGCGCGGAAGCGGTGCCCCTCCGGCAGCCCGTCACCGAGCCAGCCGAGCAGGTCCATCACCTGGTTCGGGAAGCGGTCCGCCGCCTCATTGGCCTGTGGATTGAGGGCGTAGGCCGTCCGTCCGTCGCTCCCCGGCGCCCGGCCGAGGCCAAGGTCGATCCGCCCTGGCGCGATCGCCTCCGCCACCTTGAACTGCTCGGCGACCTTCAGCGCCGAGTAGTGCGGCAGCATCACCCCCGCCGTGCCGACCCGGATTCGCCGCGTGGTGGCGGCGATGGCGGCGACCAGCATCTCCGGCGCCGAGCCGGCATGGGACTGGCTGTTGTGGTGCTCGGCCAGCCAGTAGCGGCCATAGCCCCATTCATCGGCAAGGCGGGCGAGGGCCAGCGTCTCACGGATCGCCGCATTGGCCCCGCGGCCGGAGGCGATGGTCGATTGGTCGAGGATGGCGAGGCGGAGGGTCATGCAGGAAATCTGGCCCCCATTGCCCGCCGGCGGAAGGGGTTCAGACAGGCTGGACTGGCAGGCCACCATACGTGGCGAGGGCATCGAAATCCCGGTCCCGGTGCAGCAGCGGCACCGCATGGGCAATGCACCAGCGGATATGCTGAATCAGAAGGTTACCCGACCGAATACCGCCGTCAGCAGGGCGAAGAGCACGCCACCGACCAGGAAGCCGACCAGCGTCCCGTTCATCCGCACATATTGCAGGTCGCGCCCGACCCGCAGCTCGATCTTCTCCGTCACCTGCGCCGTATCCCAGCCGGCGACGACCTGGGCAATGAAGCCCGCGAGCTGCGTCCGAGCGGAAGGCAGGATGGTGGCGATCAGCCCCTCCGCCGCGCGGTTCAGCCGGTCGCGCGCCGCCGGGTCCTGCTCCAGCAGGCTGCCGGCATTGGCAAAGGCGCCCTCCAGCAGCGCGACGGTTCGTCCCTGCGGATTGCCCGCATCGGCGATCAGCGCCGCCTTCAGCCGGTCCCAGATATCGCCGATCCAGGCGGCGACGGTCGGGTGGGCGATGGCCTGGCGCAGCGCCCGGCCGACGGCGGCCGCCCGCTCCGGGTCGCTCTCCAGCTTGTCGATCTCGCCGCGCAGCCAGATCTCGAAGGCGCCGCGCAGATCGCTGTCGGAGGGCTCGACCCGTGCCAGCTCGGCATTGACGGTGGTGAGAATCCGCCGCGCGACGGCCGCCCCGGCCAGCCAGCCGACCAGCGCTCCACCCTCGGCCCGGACGCGCTGCTCGATCGCGCCGCGCAGCTGGTCCTCCTTGCTGGCGAGGATGATGCGGAGCTGGCCGATGGCGAGGTCGAAGACCTCGTTGTGCCGCCCCCCTGCCATCAGCGTCCGCAGCGCCCGGGCGAGGATGCGCGCGCCGCCCGGCCCCGCCGCCATGCGCGGCAGCAGCCGGCCGAGCAGCCGTCGGGCGCGGCCATCCTCAATGCTGGCCAGCAGCTTCGGCAAGCTGGCGGCGATCGCCTCGGCGGTGGGGCGGGCGGCGGCCGGGTCGGCCATCACCCCTCGCAGGATGCCGGCGAGGTCGAGCCGGCCGATCACCCGTCGCACCTCAGCCTCGGTGAAGACGTGGTTGGCGACGAAGCGCCCGAGCCCCTGGCCCAGCCGCTCCTTCTGCCGGGGGATGATCGCCGTATGCGGGATCGGCAGGCCGAGCGGCCGGCGGAACAGCGCGGTCACGGCGAACCAGTCGGCGATGCCGCCGACGACGCCGGCCTTGGCCGAGGCCTGGAGCATGTCCGTCCAGTAGCCGGGCGGCAGCCAGTAGGCGAACACCAGCAGCCCCGCCATGCCAATCAGCAGGCCGGTGGCGATGGCACGATGGCGCGCGAGCGCGCGGCGGAGCGGCGCCTCGGGGTCGGCGACAGGCGGCAGGGTCAGGCCAGGCTCTCCACCACATGCGGGAAGACGGATTGATAGCCCTCCCCATAGGTCACGGCACGCTCGGAATTCCGCGCCGCCTGGGCGCCGCGCTGGAGCGCCACGCGGGTGTAGTAGTCCCAGAGATGCTCCTGCCCCGCCATGCAGCGGATGGCCGCGAGCTTCCGCTCCCAGACGGGGGTGATGTCGAGCAGCATGTCCGGCGCCCAGGCGCATTGCTCCGGCTGGTGCGGCTCGAACAGATAGACCGGCGGCGCGCCGATCACTGGCACCCCCGGCTCATGCCCATGCGCCTGGGCGATGATGCGGGCATGCTGCGCGAAGCCGGTCGTCGCCGGATGGTCGTGGTTGTAGGGATCCTCCCGGCTATGCGTCAGCACGAAGCGCGGCCGGATGGCACGGTAGAGGGCAGCCAGACGGAACAGGCTCTCCTGCGAAAGCGTCAGCGGATAGTCGCCGAGGTCCCAGAATTGCAGGTCGTGCACGCCGAGCGCCGCCGCGGCCCGCTCCGCCTCGCCCTGCCGCTCCGCCTTGACGCGTTCCAGCGTCATGTCGGGCTGGCGCCAGAGCTTGGCGCTCTCGCCCCGCTCGCCGAAGGAAAGGCAGACGACCGTCACCTGCCAGCCCCGCTCCGCATGGAGGGCAATGGCACCGCCCGCGCGCCAGACGAAGTCCGCCGAATGGGCGCTGACGACGAGAGCGGTGCCGGCGCTCATTTCGCCGTCTTGGCCCGCTCGATCGCTTCCTGGATGAGCTGCTTCGCCTCGGCGGCATCGCCCCAGCCGGCGATCTTCACCCACTTGCCCGGCTCGAGATCCTTGTAGTGCTCGAAGAAGTGCGTGATTTGGTCGAGCGTGATCTGCGGCAGGTCGGAATAGTTGGCGACCTTCTCGTAGCGCCGCGTCAGCTTGGTGGAGGGCACGGCGATGATCTTCTCGTCGACGCCGCCGTCGTCCTCCATCTTCAGCACGCCGACCGGGCGGACATTGATGACCGCGCCCGGCACGATCGGGCGGGTATTGGCGATCAGCACGTCGATCGGGTCGCCGTCGTCGCTGAGCGTATGCGGGACGAAGCCGTAATTCCCCGGATACCGCATCGGCGTATAGAGGAAGCGGTCCACGACCAGCGTGCCGGCCTCCTTGTCCATCTCGTATTTGATCGGCTCGCCGCCAATGGCGACCTCCACCACCACATTGATGTCCTCGGGTGGGTTCTTGCCGATGGCGATGGCGTCGAGACGCATGGACCGTGATTCTCCGGAAAGGGGCCCCTAGACTGGGCCAGACCCCTTTCCTTAGCATTGACGCCCCATGATGGGCGACTCCCCGGCGGAACGGCGCCCGCCGGGGAGGGGAAGCCTAGGCCGCTTTCGCCAGGTGGATCGCCTTCCACACGCTCTCCGGCGTCGCCGGCATGTCGACATGGGTGACACCCATGGTCGAGAGCGCATCGACCAGTGCATTCATCAGCGCCGGCGGCGAGCCGACCGCCCCCGCCTCGCCGGCACCCTTGACGCCGAGCGGGTTGGTCTCGCAGGGGACGGAGAGGAACTCCACCTCGATATCCGGCAGGTCCTCCGCCCGCGGCAGGGCATAGTCCATGAAGGAGGCCGAGAGCAGCTGCCCGCTCTCCGGGTCATAGGCCGTCCGCTCATGCACCGCCTGGCCAATGCCCTGGGCGACGCCGCCATGCACCTGGCCGCGCACGATCATCGGGTTGATCGCATGCCCGACATCGTCCACCACCACATAGCGCGGCACCTCGATCAGCCCGGTATCCGGGTCGACCTCGACCTCCGCGATGTGGCAGCCATTGGGGAAGGTGTGGGACTTGATCTCGGCGACCTCCGCCGCGTCGAGCAGCGTCGCGGATTCGCCCCGCGCCGCCCGCTCCCGCTGGATGTTGGCGAGCGAGAGGATATCGACACCGCGATCCGTGCCGACCACCGAGAAGCGGCCGCCGGTCGTGGTGAACTCGATGTCGGCGACCGAGGCTTCCAGGTGCTCGGAGGCGGCCTGCTTGCCCTTCTCGATGACGGTGGCCGCCGTCAGCAGGATCGCCTGCCCCTCGGAATAGAGGCTGCGCGCGCCGCCCGTGCCGCCGCCCGTCGGAATCTCATCCGAATCGCCCTGGACGATGCGGATCTTCTCCATCGGGATGCCGAGCTCATGGCTCGTCAGCATGGCATAGGCCGTCTCATGCCCCTGGCCGGTGCTCTGCGTGCCGACCAGCACATCCACCATGCCATCGGCCGCGAAGCGCACCTCGGCACGCTCCGTCGGCCCGCCGCCCGTCGCCTCCAGGTAGTAGGCGACGCCGATGCCCCGCCGCTTGCCGCGGGCCTCGGACGCCTTGCGCCGCGCCGCGAAGCCGGCCCAGTCGGCATTCTTCAGCGCCGCATCCAGCACCGCGCCGAACTCGCCGCTGTCGTAGCGCTGGCCGACCGCGGTGACATAGGGCATGGCGCTCGCCGGCACCATGTTGCGCTTGCGCAGCTCGATGCGGTCGATGCCCATCTCGCGCGCCGCCGCGTCGATCAGCCGCTCGACGACGTAGTTGCTTTCCGGCCGCCCGGCGCCGCGATAGGCATCGACCGGCACGGTATTGGTCAGCACGCCGATGACATGGGCGTGGATCGCCTGGAAGTTGTAGACGCTCGCCAGCACCTTGGTGCCTGCCCCGGTCGGGATCATCGGCGCGAAGGTCGAGAGATAGGCGCCCATCCCGGCATAGTTGGTGGTGCGCAGCGCGAGGAACTTGCCCTCCTCGTCGAGCGCCAGCTCCGCCTCGGTGATGTTGTCGCGCCCCTGGGTGTCGGACTGGAAGGCCTCCGTCCGCTCGCTCGTCCACTTCACCGGTCGGCCAAGGCGGCGCGCCGCCATGCAGACCAGCGCATACTCGCCATAGAGGTAGAGCTTCATGCCGAAGCCGCCACCGACATCCGGTGTGACGACGCGGAACTTCTCCGGCGGCAGCTTGAAGACGCTCTCCGCCAGCAGGTTCTTCACCAGCCAGCTGCCCTGGGTGCCGCAGAACAGGGTGAATTTCTCATTCGCCGCGTCGTACTCGGCGGTCGCGGCGCGGACCTCCAGGCTGTTGACGATGACGCGGTTGTTGACGACCGTCAGCTTCGTCACATGCGCCGCCTGGCCGAACAGCGCATCGGCCTTGGCCTTGTCGCCCGTCTCCCAGTCGAAGACGGTGTTGTTCGGCACCTCGTCCCAGACCAGCGGCGCGCCGGGCTTATAGGCGGTAGCGAGGTCGGTCGCCGCCGGCAGGAGGTCGTAGTCGACCATCACCGCCTCGGCCCCGTCCCGCGCCGCCTCATGCGTCTCGGCGACGATGAAGGCCACCGCATCGCCGACATGCCGCACCCGGTCCGTCGCCAGCGCCCCACGTGGGGTATTGAGGCGCTCGCTCCCGTCGCGGTTCTTCAGCGGGATGACGCAGGGAATCTCGCCGAGCCCCTCTTCCTGCCAGTCCTTCCCGGTGATGACGGCCAGCACACCAGGCACGGCCAGCGCCGCAGAGGTGTCGATCGACAGGATCCTCGCCGCCGCATGCGGACTGCGCAGCACCATGCCATGAGCGACGCCCGGCATGGCGATGTCGTCGGTGTAGCGGCCGCCGCCGATCAGCAGGCGCGGATCCTCGATGCGTCGCACCGGCTGGCTCAGACCGAATTTGGCCATGGGGATACCCCTCCCGTTCGAATTCTCCCCCATCATCTGCGGAGGAAGGGGGAGACGGGAAGGGGGGGGCGGCGTGAAATCACCGCGCGCGGAGCATCGCCTCCACCCGGTCGCAGGCGGCGCCGACGCCATCCTCCGCCCGGACCGCCCGGCCGATAGCCCCTGCGCGAGCCTCCACCTCCGGGTCCTCCAGCAGTGGGGCGAGCGCTCGGGCCGCGTTCTCCGCCGTGTAGCGCCCGGCCGGCAGGCCGGCGGCGATGCCAAGCCGCGCCAGCCGCGCCGCATTATCCGGCTGGTCATGGCTGTAGGGCACCACCAGCATCGGCCGCCCGGCCCGCATCGCCTGCGCCGCGGTGCCGATGCCGCCCTGGTGGATGATGGCCGAAGCCGCCGGGAAGAGCGCCGCATGCGGCAGGTAGTCCATCGCCAGCACCTCCGGCGGCAGGGCGCCGAGCGCCGCGCGATTCGCCTCCGTCCCGGTCAGCAGCACCGCCCGCTGACCGAGCCGCCGCGCCGTCTCCAGGCTTTCGGCGAAGAACCGCCCCGGCGCGTAAATCGCCGCCGAACCGAGGGTGAAGACCAGCGGCGGCGGCCCGCCCGCGAGGAAGCGCGCCAGCTCCCGCGGCATCGCCACCGGCTCGTCCCAGAAGGGAAAGCCCGTCGCCGCCGGCTCGTCCGGCATCAGCAGCGGCGAGAAGAGAGCGAGGGAGAAGGCCGGCGCCTCCGCCGCGTTGAGGATCGGGTCGGCCGCCGGCGCCAGGCCCAGCTCCGCCCGGAAGCGGGCGACCTCGCGCGACCAGCGCACCACGGTCCATCGTCCGACGGCGCGGATCACGGGTCCGGCGAGGCGTCGCAGCCAGTCCGCCCGCCAAAGCCACTCATAGCCGCCCGGAATGCCGGGATCGCGCGCCGAGAACAGGGTGAAGGGTTGCAGATAGGCCGGCGCCCAGGGCAGCCCGCGCCGCTCCGCCACCATCGGCGCCGCCGCCGCGACCGGGCTGGCGAGGATGAGCTCCACCCCCTCCGAGGCCGCCATCAGATCGGCATAGGCGTCGCGGATCGGCTCCACGACCAGGGTCCGCCAGACGAATTCGGAGCCTGTCCGCGGATCCATCGCCCGGGCGAAGGCCTCGAGGTCCGGCTCCCCCTCCGGCATGCTGGGCCGCATCGGCGCGAAGCCGAGCCCCGCGGCCTCGACCCGCCCGCGATACCCCTCGGCGGTGGCGATGGTAACGCGGTGCCCCCGCCGCTCCAGCCCCGCCGCCACCGTCAGATGGGGGAAGAGGTCCCCGAGCGAGCCGGTGGTGGCGAGAAGGATGCGGCTCAAGGCCGGGTGCTGTCCGGCTTGTCGGGCGCCGGCTGCGGCGACTGGCCGGGCCCGACCGAGGCATGCGCCTCCACCGGGCGGACGCCCATCCACCCCTTCACCCGCTCCCGCGTCGCCTGGAAGACGACATAGAGCATCGGGATCATGAAGATGCCGACGATGGAGGCCGCCAGCATCCCGCCGAAGACCGGCGTGCCGACCGCGCGCCGCGAGAGCATCGCCGCGCCCGAGGCCGTCACCAGCGGCACCAGGCCGAGGACGAAGGCGATCGAGGTCATCATCACCGCGCGGAATCGCAGCCGCGAGCCCTCGATCGCCGCATCGCGGATCGACATGCCGCGCTCCCGCGCATCCTTGGCGAATTCGATGATGAGGATGCCGTTCTTCGCCGCCAGCGCGATCAGCACGACGAGGCCGATCTGCGCATAGACGTCGAGGCTGAGCCCGGCGATCTGGATGGCGAGGAAGGAGCCGAGGCCACCCACCGCCACCGACAGCAGCACCGGCACGGGGATGGTCCAGCTCTCGTAGAGCGCGACGAGGAACAGGTAGGCGAAGAGGATCGCCAGCGCGACCACATAGATGGTCTGCCCCGCCGCGAGCCTCTCCTGATAGGCGGTGCCCGTCCATTCATAGCCGTAGCCCGCCGGCAGCACCCGCCGCGACAGTTCCTCCATGGCGTTCAGCGCATCGCCCGAGGAGACGCCAGGCTTCGGCGCGCCGTTGACCAGCACCGCGCGGTAGTTGTTGTAGCGGCTGATGGTCTGCGGCCCGACCACGATCCGCACATCGGCGAAGGCGCGCAGCGGCACCATGTCGCCGCGGGTGTTGCGCACCCGGATGCGCCAGATGTCTTCGGTATCGTCGCGGTCCTGCGCCTCGGCCTGGATGTTCACCTGCCAGGTGCGGCCGAACAGGTTGAAGTCGTTGACGTAGAACCCGCCGAGCGAAGCCTGCAGGGCCGAGAAGATGTTGGAGATCGGGATGCCGAGCGCCTGCGCCTTGTCCCGGTCCACATCGAGGAAGAGCGAGGGCGTCGCCGCCGAGAAGGTCGAGAAGACCTGCTGCAGGCGGGGGTCCTGGTTCGCCGCGACGACGAGGCCGAGCATCGCGCTGCCCAGCTCCGCCGGGTCGCGCCCTTGGAGGTCCTGCAGCTGGTACTCGAAGCCGCCGCCGGTGCCGAGGCCGATGATCGGCGGCAGGTTGAAGGCGACGACCGTCGCCGTCCGCACATTCGCCCCGGCGCCGAAGACCCGTCCGATGGAGGCGAAGACGGAATCGGCCGGATCGGTCCGCTGGTCGAAGGGCTTCAGCCGCGCCACGATGAAGGCGGAGTTGGACTGCGCGCCCTGGTCGATCAGCGAGAAGCCGACGATCGCCAGCACGTTCTCGACCGCCGGGATGCCCTTCAGGATGCCCTCGACCTGCTCCACGGTGGCCCGGGTGCGGGAGAGGGAGGCCGCCTGCGGCAGCGAGACCTGCACGAAGAAGGTCCCCTGGTCCTCCTGCGGCAGGAAGCCCTGCGGCGTCCTCGAGCCGATGGTGAAGATGCCGAAGGCGATCGCCGCCGTCAGCACCAGCGAGACGACCGAGAGCCGGACGATCCGCCGCACCACCGCCGCATAGCCGTCCCGCACCTTGTCGATCCCTCGCAGGACGTACTTGATCGGCCCCCGCTTCGGCCCGGTATGCCGCAGAAAGAGCACGCACAGCGCCGGCGAGAGGGTGAGGGCATTGATCGCTGAGATCACCATCGCCGCCGAGATCGTCACCGCGAACTGCCGGAACAGCACGCCCGAGAGGCCGGGGATGAAGGCGATGGGCACGAAGACCGAGAGCAGCACCAGGGTGATGGCGATGATCGGCGCGGTGATCTCGGCCATGGCCTGCTTCACCGCCCGATTGGGCGTCCAGTCCGGGTGCTCCTCCATCACCCGCTCGACATTTTCGACGACGACGATCGCGTCGTCGACGACGATGCCGATGGCCAGCACCATGGCCAGCAGGGAGACGGTATTGGCGCTGTAGCCGATGGCCAGCAGGATGGCGAAGGCGCCGATCAGGCTCACCGGCACCGCGATGGTCGGGATGATCGTCGCCCGGAACGAGCCGAGGAAGAGGTAGACCACCACCACCACGAGGACGAAGGCCTCGATCAGCGTGTGGATCACCTCCTCGATCGTGTCCACGACGAAGGTCGAACTGTCGTAGAGCACCTGCTGGCGCATCCCCTCGGGGAAGCGGGTCGCCATCTCCTCCAGGGTGCGCTTCATGGCGTTGGAGACGGTCACCGCATTGGCGCCGGGCGAGAGGTAGACGCCGACGGTGACGGCGGGCTGGCCGTTCAGCCGGCTCACCGTATCCATGCTCTGCGCGCCGAGCTCGACCCGCGCCACGTCGCGGACCCGCAGCACCGAGCCGTCCGGGTTGGCGCGGATGATGATGTCGCTGAACTGCTCCGGCGTGATCAGCCGCCCGAGCGTCTGGATGTTCATCTGGAATTGCTGCGTATCGGGGATCGGCTGAGCGCCGATGCGGCCGACCGCGGCCTGGATGTTCTGGCTCTGGATCGACGCGATCAGGTCCTGCGGCGTCAGGTTCAGGCTGGTCAGCCGGTCGATCTCGAACCAGACGCGCATCGAATAGTTCTGCGCGCCGAAGATGTTCACCTGCCCGACGCCCGGCACGCGGGCCATGCGGTCGACCATGTTGATCGTCAGGTAGTTCGAGAGGAAAAGCGGCGTGTGCTCCGGGTTCGCCGAGGTCAGGGCGACGAATTGCAGCACCGAGGAGGACTGCTTGCGCACGATGAGCCCGGCGCGCTGCACCTCCTGCGGCAACCGGGCGATATTCGCCTGGATTCGGTTGTTGACGTTGACGGTGTTGATGTCCGGGTTGGACCCGAGGGCGAAGCTCACCGAGAGCTGGTAGGTGCCGTCATTGGCGCTGTTCGAGCGCATGTAGATCATGTTCTCGACGCCGTTGACGGCGCTTTCGATGATCTGCGCGACGGTCGACTCGATGACGGCGGCCGAGGCGCCCGGATAGGTCGCCTGCACCGAGACCTGGGGCGGCACGATGTCCGGGAACTGCGCCACGGGGATCCGCAGCAGGGCCAGCAGGCCGGCCAGGGTGATGACGATGGCGATGACGATCGCCAGCCGGGGGCGGTCGACGAAGACGCTGGAGATCATGGCGCGTCAGCCCGGCCGGCCGCCAGCGGCAGGCGCGCCGGGTGGCCTGGCGCCCGGCGGTGGCGCGCCGGCCGGCCCGGCATTCACCTCCTGGCCCGGCCGCACGCGTTGCAAGCCCTCGCTGATCACCTGCTCGCCGCCCTGCAGCCCGTCCTCGATCACCACCTGGTCGCGGATGGTCCGCCCGAGCCGCACCGGGCGGCGCTGCGCCTTCTTCTCGTTGTCGACGACAAGGACGTAGTTGCCGCCCTGGTCCTGCAGCACCGCCGCGCGCGGCAGCACGATGGCCTGCACCGGCTCCACGCCCTCCACCGCCACGGTGACGAACTGCCCGTCGATCAGCTCCCGGTCGCCCGGGCTGCCGGGCTGGGCGCCGGCGCGGAGCGGGTTCGGGATCAGCGCGCGGATCAGCAGGCTGTCAGTGTTGCGGTCGACCTGGGTATCGACAAACTCGATCCGCCCGGCCTGCGGGTAGGGCCGCCCATCGCTCAGCCGGACGCGCACGACCACGGCATTGACCCCACCGCGGCCCTCATAGCGGGCCTGGAGCTCGCCCGCCGTGCGGGAGCTGACGGTGAAGACCACGCGCATCGGGTCCTGGCTGACCACGACGGCCAGCGGGTCGGTCAGCGTCGGCGTGACGACGTTGCCCGGCGTCAGGCTGGCCCGGCCGATCTTGCCGTCGATCGGCGAGAGGATGTCGGTATAGCCGAGATTAATGTCGGCGACGCGCACCGCCGCCTGGGCACCGAGCAGCTGGGCATTCGCCGTCCGCTCCTGCGCCTGGGCGTTATCGAGCGCGACACGCGTACCAGCGCCGGTCTGCTGCAACTCGCGGGCGCGGGCCAGCGCCACGCGGGCATTCTCGAGCGTTGCCTGGGCGGAGGCGACATTGGCCCGCGCCTGCTCCAGCTGCGCCTCGAAGGGTGGTTTCTCGATGCGGAACAGCACCTCGCCGGCCTTCACCTCCTGGCCCTCGGTGAAGGCGCGCTCCTGGAGGAAGCCGGTGACGCGGGCGCGGATCTCGACGCGGTTCACCGCCTCGATCCGCCCGGTGAACTCGGTGCTCTCGGTCACCGGCTGGCGGTTCGCCGGCATGACGCCGACGGCCGGCGGGCCCTGCGGCCCGAACTGGGCGGCGGCCGGCAGGGCGAGCATGGTGAGCAGGAGGGCGGCGGGAAGGCGGCGCAGCATGCGGGTCATCCGGATCGGAGCGGCTGGCGATACCAGGGCGTCCCCCCCGGGACCAGATGGATTCCTCAAATAGCGGCCATCCGCGCGGACGCAAGCCGTCGGGCATGTCAGGGCGATGAAACCGACCCGATAACGTCAGCGCGAGCCAGGCTTCCCTGTCCTCGATGCCGGACGGGCAGGGGAAAGGGCGCCTGGCGCAGCAGCCGCGCCGCCTCGGCGACGGGCAGTCTCCGCAGCATGGCCGCGAGCCTAGTCCCGCCGCCGCAGCAGCAGGAAGCCGCTCGTGCAGAGGATCAGCGCGACGGCGAAGCTCGCCAGCGCAGCGCCCACCCCGGCCCAGGCGGCGGCGAGGCCGGAGACCGCCTGCATCACCGCCGCGCCCCCGAAGAAGGCGATGTTCACCGCCGAGAGCGCCCGCCCGGCCCGCTCCGGCGGCACCGCCGCGCGGACCTGGCCGAAGACCACCGACTGCACCGAGATCACCGCGCCGATCAGCGCGAAGATCGCCGCATCCCAGGCCGGCGGCATGCCATGCCCGGCAAGGAGCGCCAGGATCAGCCCGGCCACGGCATAATGGCTCGCGGCCAGCATCAGCACCGGCCGGCCGATCCGCCGCTCCGCCCAGCCGCAGACGGCCGGGGCGATGGTCAGCGCCAGCGCGAAGAGCGATAGGACATGCCCCGCCTCGACGCGGCTGAGGCCCTTCACCTCCATCAGCCAGGGCCCGCCCCAGAGCCCGCGCAGCCCGAGCACCACGGCCAGGCTGGCGAAGCTGAAGATCATCAGCGGCCGCAGCACAGGCGAGGCGGCGATGGCGACGACCTCCGCCGCATCCTGCAGCAGTGAGCGGCGCCCCCCTCGCTCGGGCGGCGGGTGATGCACGGTCAGCGCCACGGCCAGCATCGCCAGCGCCGCCAGCCCGGCCGTGGCGAGGAAGCCGGCCCGCCAGCCATGCGCATCGACCAGCCAGGCGAGCGGGCTGCCGGAGAGCAGCATCCCGGTATTGCCGACGGTGAGGATGATGCCGGACCAGAGGGCGAAGCGCGCCGGCGGCACGCCGCGGGCGGCGAAGGTCATCGGCCCCATCAGCATGCCCGAGCAGCCGATGCCGAGCACGATCTGGGCGAGCAGCATCCCGGCCGCGCTCTCCGCCGCGGCGGCCAGCAACGCCCCGGCGCCGGCGATCGCCAGCACGGTGAGCGCGGTGCGGCGGACCCCGAAGCGATCGAGCCCCACCCCGACCGGCACCATGCAGAGGGCGAAGGTCAGCGCGAAGGCCCCGGTGACGGCGGCGAGGCCGTCCGGCGAGAGGCCGAGGTCGCGCTGCAGCACGTCGGCGGCGAGCGCCGGCAGCGTGCGCACGGCGTTGGAGAAGACATGGCCGAGCGTCAGCGCCAGGATCGGCACTGCGGGGCCGCGGATTGGCGGCACGTTATCCTTCCCCCCTTGGCCCTTCGAACTCGCAGCCTAGTTCCGGAACATCTTCCCCGGGTTGAGGATGCCCTTGGGGTCGAAGCCTGCCTTGATGCCGCGCATCAGCGCCAGCGCCTCCGGCCCATGCTCCTGCTCCAGGAACTCGCGCTTGCCGAGGCCGACGCCGTGCTCGCCGGAGCAGGTGCCGCCCAACGCCAGGCCGCGCGCCACGATCCTGCGGTCGATCTCCCAGGCCTTCTCATGGCCCTGCGGGTCGTTCGGGTCGTAGAGGATGACCTGGTGGAAATTGCCGTCGCCGACATGGCCGACGATGCAGGTCGTGGCGCCCGCCGCCTCGGCATCCGCCTTGGCGCCGAGGATCGCCTCGGCGAGACGCGAGATGGGGACGCAGACATCGGTCGTAATGGCGCGATACCCGGGGATCAGCGCGACCGCCGCCCAATAGGCATCATGCCGCGCCTTCCACAGCCGGTTGCGCGCTTCGGCATCGGTCGCCCAGGCGAAGCCCTCGCCGCCCATCTCGGTGGCGATGGCCTCCACCGTCTCGGCCTGCTCCTGCACCGCCGCCGGGCTGCCATGGAATTCGAGGAAGAGCGTCGGCGTCGCCCGGTAGCCCTCGAGCTTCGAGTAACGGATGCAGGCCTGCATCTGGTCGGCATCGAGCAGCTCGATCCGCGCGACGGGGATGCCGGCCTGCATGGTGGCGATGGTGGTCTCCACCGCCGATTTGAGGTCGGGAAACTGGCAGACCGCCGCCGACATCGCCTCCGGGATGCCGTGCAGCCGCAGCCTGATCCTCGTGATGACGCCGAGCGTGCCCTCTGAGCCGATGAAGAGCCGCGTCAGGTCGTAGCCATTCGCCGCCTTGCGCGCCCGCCCGCCGGTCTGGATGACCCGCCCATCGGCCAGCACCACTTCGAGGCCGAGGACATTCTCGCGGATGGTGCCGTAGCGCACGGCGCAAGTGCCGCTGGCCCGCGTCGCGCACATGCCGCCGATGGTGCAATGGCTGCCCGGATCGACCGGGAAGAACATGCCCTGGTCGCGCAGGTAGTCATTGATCTGGTGGCGGGTGACGCCGGGCTCGATCAGGCAGTCCATGTCCTCGCCGTTGACCTCGAGGATGTTCGTCATCCGCGACAGGTCGAGCGAGATGCCGCGCCGCACCGGGTTCACATGCCCCTCGAGGCTGGTGCCGGCGCCGAAGGCGACGAGCGGCACGCCATGCTGGTTGCAGAGCGCCAGGATGCGGCTGACCTCCTCCGTGCTCTCCGCATAGGCGACGGCATCCGGCAGGGTCGGCGGCGTCTGGTCCTCGCCGCGGCTGTGCTGCTCGCGGATGGCCTGGGCGGTCGAGAGCCGGTCCCCGATCAGGGCGCGGATGCCGGCGATGACGGCATCCACGGGGCGAGGGGCGATGGTGTTCATGGGGTTTCCTCTTCCCGCGCAAGCGGGCAGGTCAGGCAATGCGGGCCGCCGCCACCGGCGGTGAAGAGCGATAGGGCGGGGTCGAGCACGGTCAGCCCCTCCGCCCGCAGCGCGGCATTGAGGTCGCGGCTTTCGGCCGCCGATATCACGCGCCCCTCGCCGAGGGAAAGGATGTTGCAGCCGAGCTGCATGGCGCTGCGGTAGGGCACCGGCAGGCAGGCGATGCCCCGCCCCGTCAGCCAGCCGATGAAATCCTCCGGCAGCACGTCGAGGCAGGCGACGGCGAGGCCGGGCGCGGCCAGGCAGAACAGCACGTCGAGATGCAGGAAATGCTCGTCGAAGGGCTGGACCCGCACCTCCCACCCCTCGGCCCTCAGCCAGCCCGCCAGCTGCTCCGCGCCGTCGAGGTCGGTCCGCCCGCCCGAGGCGCCGATCAGCGCGAGGCCGGGGCGGAGGATATGGACATCGCCCCCCTCCAGCGTCCCGGCCGAGGATTTCCGCCAGAACCGCCCGCCATGCCAGTCGATCAGCGCGGCATATTCGCCCCGCCGCTGCGGACGCTCCAGCTGGCAGAGGATGGGGCCGAGATGCGTCACCACCACGCTGTCGCGGGTATAGGCCATGTAGGGCAGATGCGGCTCGGGCGGCAGGTGATGGACGCGGGCGCCTCCCTGCTCCAGCGCCGCGGCCAGCTCGCGGTGCTGCGCCTGCAGCCCCTGGAGGTCCGGCTGGCCGCCCCCGGCCAACGTCCGCCGAGCGATGCTGTTGGTCGACAGCCAGCGATAGTGGTCCGGCGCGCAGACCAGCACGTCGGTCAGGCGGCCGGTTTCGGAGGTGACGGTCCAGTCGGGCATCGCGCCAGGGTGCCGGGGCCGGGCGGCGGCGTCCAGAGCGCGACCCCAAACCTTCAAGTCTTGAAGCGGGGCGCCGGCAAAGCCGCGGCGGAGGCCGCCTCCGCAAACAAATTTAGAGATTGATGGATTGAAGGGCCATCCGGCGCGGGACGGCCGGTGGCGGGGCGCATCCTACCCTGGTTCGGGCCGGTTCCGCAACATCCAGGGCGCGTTGACGCCCCTGCCGCCCGCGCCTAGCGTCGCCCTCCCGATACGAGAGTCCCAGGGGGAAACGATGCCCAACAAGGTCAAGGCAGCATGGCAGGCCGGCAAGGCCGTGGTGAATGGCTGGCTCGCCATTCCGAACGCCTTCAGCGCCGAGATGTACAGCCAGGCCGGCTGGGACAGCGTCACCGTCGACATGCAGCATGGCGTGCAGGACTACCTCTCCTGCGTCGCCTGCTTCCAGGGCATCCAGCCCTCGGGCGCCACGCCCATGGTGCGGGTGCCGTGGAACGAGCCGGGCATCATCGGCAAGGTGCTGGATGCCGGCGCCTACGGCGTCATCTGCCCGATGGTGAACACCGAGGCCGAGGCGCGCGCCCTGGTGCAGTACTCCAAGTATCCGCCGCGCGGCACGCGCAGCAACGGCCCGATCCGCGCCGGCGTCTACGGCGAGGCGGGCGGCTACCAGAAGACCGCCAATGACGAGATCCTCGTCATCCCGATGATCGAGACCCAGACGGCGCTCGACAACCTCGAGGCCATCCTCGACGTGCCGGGGATCGACGCGATCTATGTCGGCCCCTCCGATCTCGGCCTCTCCCTCGGCATGATCCCGATCCTCGACCGTGAGGAGCCGGAAATCCTAAAGATCTATGAGCGCCTCATCAAGGAGACCTCGAAGCGCGGCATCGCGGCTGGCCTGCACAATTCCTCGCCGAAATACGCGAAGAAGATGATCGATATGGGCTTCAAGCTCGTGACCGTCGGCGGCAACGATGTCGGGCTGATGGTCAACGCCGCGAAGGCCGCCATCAAGGAAGCCCGCGGCGGGTAAGAACTCCCCACAAAACCGCTTCGCAGTTTTGCGGGGGTCCCGGAAGGCGCTCCTTACCCATGGCGTCGTCTCGCCTTCCGCGGCGAAGCCGCGGAAGGGCACCGGGAGGGGACGTCTCCAGGCCGATAGGGGTTTGGCATGCTGCGCCTCATCGCCGGCAGGCTGGTGCAGATCGGGGTGGTGCTCGCCATCCTCTCCGCGCTGGTCTGGCTGGCGATGGGGCTGATGCCGGGCGACCCGCTCGACCTCGCCATGGCCGCCGACCCGCGCCTCAGCGCCGAGGATGCGGCGCGGATGCGCGCCCTGCACGGGCTCGACCGGCAGCTGGCCGAGCGCTACCTCGCCTGGGCCGCCGCCGTGCTGCGGGGCGAGTTCGGCTTCTCCCGCCTTTACGCCCTGCCGGCGACGGCGGTGCTCTGGCCGGCACTGCTTTCCACCCTGGTGCTGCTCGGCTGGTCGCTGCTGCTCTCGGCCGGGCTCGGCATCGCGCTCGGCGTTCTGGGCGCGGTCCGGCGCGGCGCCGGCCTGCTGGCGGATGGGGTGGCGCTGCTGGCACAATCCATCCCCGGCTTCTGGCTCGGCATCCTGCTCGTCATCCTCTTCGCGGTCGAGCTCGGCTGGCTGCCGGCCGGCGGCACGGGCGAGGGCGGCAGCCTGGGCGAGGCCGCGCGCTTCCTGGTGCTGCCGGTGGCGACGCTGGCCTTCGTCAACATCGCCGCCTATGCCCGGCACAGCCTCTCCGCCATGCGGCAGGAGATGGCGCAGCCCTATATCCGCACCGCGCGGATGAAGGGCCTCTCGGCCCGGCAGGTGGTCTGGGGCCATGCCTTCCCCAATGCCGCGATCCCGGTGGTGACGGTCGCCGCGCTCGATGCCGGCAGCCTCGTCTCCGGCGCGCTGGTGACGGAGACGATCTTCGCCCGCCCCGGCATGGGCAAGCTGATCTATGACAGCATCATGGGCAACGACTACAACCTGGCGCTGCTCGCCCTGCTGCTGGCGGCGCTGGTGACGATGCTTGCGACGCTCGCGGCCGACATCGTCCAGCGCCTCATCGACCCGCGGCTGGCCGGCTGATGCGGCTGGCGCTGGGGCTGGTGCTGCTCGGCCTGCTTGGGCTCGGGGCAGCGGGGGCGGGCTGGGCGCAGGGCTGGCTCGGCGCCGATCCCTTCAGCCCCGACCTGCTGGCGCGCTACGGTGAAGCCTCCGCTGCGCACCCGCTCGGCACGGACGAGCTGGGGCGAGACCTGCTGCTGCGCCTGCTGCATGGCACGCGGGTCTCGCTCAGCGTCGGGCTGGCGGTGGCGATCGGTGCGACGGGGCTCGGCACCGCGGTCGGCTTGCTGGCCGCCTGGCGCGGCGGCTGGGCCGATGCCTTGCTGATGCGGCTGGCGGACGGGCTGCTGGCCCTGCCGGCGCTGCCGCTGCTCGTCGTGCTGGCCGCCGTCGATACCGGGCGCTTCGGCCTGCCGCGGGGCGAGGCCACTTCCGACATCCTCCGCATCGTCGTGATCCTCGTCGCCTTCGGCTGGGTCGGCACAGCGCGGCTGGCGCGGGCGGCGGCGCTCACCCAGCTCTCGCTCGACTATGTGGCGGCGGCGCGCGTCTCGGGTGCCAGCGAGGCGCGGGTGCTGGTCCGCCACGTGCTGCCGAACATCGCGGGCCCGATCGGCGTCGCGGCGGCGCTGGCCGTCGCCGGGGCGATCCTCGCCGAGAGCACGCTGAGCTTCCTCGGCCTCGGCATCCAGCCGCCCGCGCCGAGTTGGGGCAACATGCTCTCCAACGCGCAGGAGATGGTCTTCTCGGCGCCGATGCAGGCGGTCTGGCCGGGCCTCTGCATCCTGCTCGCGGTCGCCGGGGCGACGCTGGTGGCGGACGGGCTGCGCCGGGGTTGAGCGCGGCGGTCACGGCCCGGCTTCGGTCATCCTCCTCGGCCCGGCCGGGGCCGGCGCCTGGCCTTCCGCCGACGGGGGCGTACTCGGGGGCGTGCTGACGATGAAGCGCCGATGGCCATGGCCCGAGGTCATCGGGTGCTGCGTGTCCGACTTCGCCGAGACGATCAGGCAGACGCCGGCGACGACGATGGCCGTGGCCAGCATCGCCTGCCAGGTAAGGGGTTCGGCGAAGAGCAGCCAGCCGAGCCCCAGCGCCACCACCGGGTTCACGTAGGAGAAGGTGGTCGCCACCGAGGGCGTTACATTGGCGGCGAGAAAGCCGAAGGCGGTGAAGCCGACCACGGCGGTGAGGATCAGCCAGCCGAGGCCAAGCCAGGATTGCGTCGATACGGCGTGCCAGTCGAGCCCGGTGACATCGCCCATCAGGCTAGCCGCGGCCAGCAGGACGGCACCGCCGCAGAGCAGCTCCATCCCCGCCGCCAGGCGCGGGTCGTCCGGCAGGCCGGCGCGCGGCGCCAGCACCGCCCCGAGCGCCCAGGCGCACTGGCTGGCGACCAGCAGCGTGACGCCGAAGGGATCGAGATCGGCCCCGGGCCGGAGCAGCAGCCCGAGCCCGGCGACGCCGATCACCAGGCCGATCAGGGCGCGGCGGGCCGGGCGCTCGCGGAAGAGCAGGTAGCCGAGGCAGGCGGCGACGATCGGCAGCAGGCCGGACATCACCCCGGCGATGCCGGAGGGCACGGTCTGCTGGCCGAAGGTGCCGCCCCCGGCGCCGAGGGCGAGGATCAGCAGGCCGATCCCGAGCGCGGCCAGCCAGTGGCGGCGGGTCGGGCGGGGGGCGCCGGTGGCGCGCGACCAGAGGAACAGCACCGCGCCCGCCACGATCCCGCGGATGCCGACGAGGAGCAGCGGCGGCAGCGTGTCGAGCGCGGCCCGCGCGCCGGCCGGGCCCGAGCCGAAGCTGGCATAGGTGGCGGCCAGGGCGAGGGGGATGCGCCAGTCGATGCCGTGAGGAAGCAGGCGGGCGAGGGGCTTGGCCGCGGCGCCGTCGCTCACGCCGATGGAACCCGGCAGGCCGGGGCGAAGCGCCATCGGATCGGGTCGTGCTGGAAAGGGGCCATGCTTGCCTCCGGCGTCGGCTGCCAGCAGGCGAACACGGGAGGCTCCGCAAAGTTCGGGAGGCGGCCCACGCGCTCCGGCGCCACCGCCGAAGCCGGCGGCCCGGGGGCCGCGAAGCGGCTTCGCGGGGGAGTTCTAGCGTCCCTTCTCCTTCCGCCAGGCGGCGAAGATCTCCCGGTTCTTCGGGTCGGTCATCGGGTAGAGGCCGCGGATGGTATGGCCCGCGGCCACCCGCTCCTGCACGAAGTCCTCGCCCACCGTCTGCTCATAGGCCTCCTCGGCGACCTGGTCCGCCAGATGCGCCGGGATGCAGACCACCCCCTCGCCATCGCCCACCATGATGTCGCCGGGATAGACCGGCACCTCGCCGCAGGCCACCGGCACGTTGAGGTCGACCGCGTGGTGGCGGATTAGGTTGGTCGGGGCGCTCGGTGCCGCGTGGTAGACCGGCCAGGGCATCCGCGCGACCTCCGGCGTGTCGCGGAACCCGCCATCGGTGACGGCTCCGGCGACGCCGCGCACCATCAGCCGCGTCAGCAGGATGCCGCCGGCGCTGGCCGCCTTCGGGTCGCCCCGGCTGTCGACGACGAGGACGCTGCCGGCCGGGCATTCCTCCACGCCCTTGCGCTGCGGATGGTCGGGGTCGAGGAAGGCGTCGAGCTTGTCGAGATCCTCCCGCGCCGGGATGTACCGCAGCGTATAGGCCGGTCCGACCAGCCGCGGCGCCTCCGGGTTGATCAGCCGCGGGCCCTGCAGAAACAGGTTGCGGAAGCCGTGCTTGAACAGCACGGTGGTGAGCGTCGCGGTGCTGACCTCGGCGAGCTTGCGGCGGCTGTCGGGAGTCATGGTCGTCCTTGCGCAGTGGGCGGGCTGCCGCACTGTGCCGCCGGCCCGCCCTGGCTGTCGAGGAGGCCCGGCGGGGCCGGCCGGTCGATCACCAGCGCTCGCGCCGCGCGGTCCGTCGCGCCGAAGGGAAGCGGCAAGGCAACGCGGCGCCCGATCGGCGGCATCGCCGCCGGCTGCGCCGCTACCGGTCGGGGAGCCAGATCTCCAGCGTGCCGAGGCTCGGCGCCGGCTCGAAATTGCGGAAATCCTGAATCGCCCAGCCCCGCCCGAGGCGGCCGGCGAGGCGGGCGGCGGCGGGCGCATCCTCGCCATGAAAATAGCGGACGACCCGCTGCGACGGGGTGGCGGTGACGACACGCGCCTCCCCCAGGTCGAAACCGGCCTCGCGCAGCTGCGGGGCCAGCTCGGCCGCGGCATTGGCGGCGGCGGTGGAGCCGGCGCGCAGATGGATGAAGACGCGGGGCTGGCCCGGCGCCGCCGTGGCCACCGTCTCCGGCAGGCGGAGCGGGCGGGGCGGGGCGCCGAGCTGCTGCGGCGGCGCGGGCGGCTGGGCGGCGGCCAGCTCACGTCGCCCGGCGGCGAGGTCGCGGCGCAGGCCGGCCAGCTCCGCCTCGGCCGCGGCACGGCTTTGTCGCAAATTGGCCAGCTCCGCCTCGGCCGTGGCACGGGCTTGGCGGAGGCTGTCGAGGCGGGCCTGTTCGGCGGCGATATCGGCCTCGATCGCAGCGCGCCGGGCTGCGGAATCGGCCGGCGCGGGAGCCAAGGCAGGGTTCGGAGCCGGGGCAGGGGGCACGGCCGGGGCCATCGGGTCTATGCTCGCCACTGGCGGGGCAGGCCGCGGCGGCGATGAGCGGAGGCCCAGGCCGAGCGCGACGCCGCCCACCAGCCCAACCAGGGCCAGGACCAGCCCAGCCGGGCCGGTCCAGGACATACGCTTCTTAGGCCGCAGCAACGGGGGAGCGGGTGGGCGTCTCGACACGATGCGCGGGTTACCTCAGGCCAGTGGGGAGGCGCCTCAGAGGCGCTCCTGGCCCTCAACGACCAGCTCACGGTCCGGGTTCTCTGCCAGGCTCTGGGCAGCCAGCGCCCTGGCCATCTGGCTCAGCGCCTCCTGGTGCTTCTCGTTGTCGATCAGCGCGAAGTTCCGGGCCAGCTCCAGGCACATGCGCTGGCGCGGGGAGATCTCGCTCGGCTCGCTCTCATCGGCCAGCCCCTCGAAGAACCAGGACACGGCGACGTTGAGCACCTGGGCGATCTCGAACAAGCGGCCGGCGGAAATACGGTTCAGGCCGCGCTCATATTTGTGAGCCTGCTGATAAGTAACCCCGATCATCCGGGCGAGTTGCTGTTGAGAGAGGCCCATCATCACGCGCCTCTCCCGGATCCGGGCGCCGACATGGCGATCCGCTGCATTTGCCCGTTGACCCATTTTGGGAGCGGCGGGACGCGGCGAACCGGTTTCGGTGCTTGCTGGCATATTGTATCCCTCGGGGCCCGTGGTTGTCTCACCTTGGGCAATGCCGTGGGATGTCCCTCGTTCCACCGCAACGCGTGACGAACGCGTGATGGATGGAGAACGGTTCCGATTCACCCGGGGCGCGAGGGATCCGCCTTGGCATGCTGCAACTCGGCCAGCTGACGGCGCAGCGATTCGACTTCGGCCTTCAGGGATTCAATGGTTTGGCCCGACTGGGGGCCGGCGGGCGGTTGGCCTGGCCCCGCCTCGGACGGGCGGAAGGGCGCGAAGAGGCTCATCGCCCGTTCCATCATCGCCATGTTCTGCTTGCTGACCTCCTCCAGCGTCGGGAAGGGCATGAACCCGCCCATCGCCTGCTCCATGGAGCGGCGCATCTGCGTCTGCTGGCGGGCGAAGCCGTTCATCGCCACGTCGAGGTAGCGCGGCAGCACGGTCTGCAAGCTGTCGCCGTAGAAGCCGATGAGATGGCGGAGGAAGCCCTCGGGCAGCAGGTTGCGCCCCTTCGACTCTTCCTCGACGATAATCTGCGTGAGGACGGAACGCGTGATCTCCTCGCCCGATTTGGCATCGTAAACGACGAAGTCGCGGCCCTGGCGAACCATGCCGGCCAGGTCCTCCAGGGTCACGTAGCTCGAGGATTCCGTGTTGTAGAGGCGGCGGTTGGCGTATTTCTTCACGACCACCGGCGGAGTCGCGGATGGCTCTGGCATTGGTTCGGCGCGGGCGGTGGTGTCGGCCATGGCGGTTCCGATGCGGTTCTTGTGTGAAAGGCCAACCAGCGTAGCACGGCGCAACGGCCCGCGCGGAAGCGGGTTTTTGCGTCGCACACAATCGCGCGCGGAGGTGCGGCATGGCGGAAGAGGGCGGGCTCGACCGGCTGGCGGAGGAGTGGATCGGGCTTTGGCAGGAAGAGATCGGGGCCCTCGCCGCGGATGCCGACATGATGGCCGCCTGGCGGCTGATGCTGGGCGGATTGCCTGGCGCATGGCCCGGAGGCGCGCCACGTGAGGCGGGGCCCGCGGCCGCTGCCGTTGCACCTGGGCCTGCTCGGGATGCGGCGATGGCTGGCGATGGCGGCGCTGCCGCTGGCCTCCTCGACCGCATCGCCGCCCTCGAAGCCCGGCTGGCCGCCCTCGAAGCCGCAGGTGACGAGCCTCGCCGCCCGCCTCGCCGCAAGCGGCCACCCACCTGAGGCCTTCGCCCGGGCCGTCTGGCGGGCGCTCGATCGGTCGGATGCGGCGCTGCTGGCCGGCATCCGCGCCTATCGCCGGCATCCTTGGCGGCGCGAGGCGCCGTCGCTGCCCGTGCTCTGGGCCGAAGGCGGCAGCCGCCTGCTCGATTACGGCGGGGAGGGAACCACGATCCTCGTCGTGCCCTCGCTGGTGAACCGAGCGGACATCCTCGATCTGATGCCGGAGGCCTCGATGCTCCGCCACTTGGCGGGTCAGGGCCTCCGGGTGCTGCTGCTCGACTGGGGCGAGCCCGGCCCGGTGGAGCGGCGCTTCGGCCTCACCGACTACGTCGCCGGGCGGCTGGAGCGGGCATTGCGGGCGGTGGAGGAGCCAGTGGTGCTGGCCGGCTACTGCATGGGCGGCCTGCTGGCGATGGCCGCCGCCCAGCGCCGGCCGGAGCGGGTGCGGGCGCTCGCCCTGCTGGCAACGCCCTGGGATTTCTGGGCCGAGGACGCCGCGCGCGCCCGCTCCCTCGGTGCCCTGCTCCCGGGGCTGGAGCCGCTGCTGGCGGCGACCGGCGCCCTGCCGGTCGATGCGCTCCAGGCGCTCTTCGCCGCGCTCGACCCCTTCGCCATCCCCGAGAAGTACCGCGGCTTCGCCACCCTCGACCCGGAGAGCGCGCGGGCCCGGCGCTTCGTCGCGCTGGAGGACTGGCTGAACGACGGCATCGCACTGGCCGCACCCGTGGCCCGCGAGGTGCTCGGCGGCTGGTACGGCGCCAATGCCCCGGCGCGCGGCGAATGGCGCATCGCCGGCGAGGCGGTGGAGCCCGGCCGCCTCGCCATGCCGAGCTTCCTCGCCATCCCCTCGCGCGACCGGATCGTCCCGCCGGCCTCGGCGCTGGCGCTGGCGAAGTCCCTGCCCGGGGCCCTGGTGCACGGGGCGGCGGCCGGCCATATCGGCATGGTGGCCGGGCAGGGGGCCGAGGCGGCGCTGTGGCGGCCGCTGCGGCAGTGGCTCTCGGGGCTCGGCTTGTAGCCAGGGGCGGCGCAGGTCCAGACTGCGCCGCATCACAGCGAATAGGGTGGGAGACCCAGACATGACCGATATCGTCATCGCCTCCGCAGCACGCACGCCGGTAGGGAGCTTCTCCGGGGCCTTCGCCAGCCTGCCGGCGCATACGCTGGGCACGATCGCACTGAAGGCCGCCATGGAGCGCGCCGGGGTGCGGCCGGAGGAGGTGGACGAGGTCATCCTCGGCCAGATCCTGACCGCGGGCGCGGGGCAGAACCCGGCCCGCCAGGCCGCCGTCGCCGCCGGCATCCCGGTCGAGCGGACGGCTTTCGGCATCAACCAGCTCTGCGGCTCGGGCCTCCGCGCCGTGGCGCTCGCCGCCCAGCAGATCGCGACGGGCGATGCCAGCATCGTCGTCGCCGGCGGGCAGGAAAGCATGACCCAGGCGCCGCATGCCCAGCAGCTCCGCGCCGGGCAGAAGATGGGCGACCTCCAGCTCGTCGACACCATGATCAAGGACGGGCTGTGGGATGCCTTCCACGGCTACCACATGGGCACGACCGCCGAGAACGTCGCGCAGAAGTACCAGATCACCCGCGAGCAGCAGGACGAGTTCGCCGCCGCCTCCCAGCGCAAGGCGGGCGAGGCGATGAAGGCCGGCCGCTTCCGCGACGAGATCGCGCCGGTGACGGTGAAGACCCGCAAGGGCGAGGTGACGATCTCCGACGACGAGTACCCGAAGCCGGAAACCACGCTCGAGGTGCTGCAGAAGCTGCGCCCCGCCTTCAGCAAGGACGGCACGGTGACCGCGGGCAATGCGAGCGGCATCAATGACGGCGCCGCGGCGCTCGTCGTTATGTCCGCCGAGGAGGCCCGCAAGCGCGGCATCACCCCGCTGGCGCGCATCGCCTCCTGGGCGACGGCCGGCGTCGATCCCTCGATCATGGGCACGGGGCCGATCCCGTCGAGCCGGAAGGCGCTTCAGAAGGCCGGCTGGGACATCTCGACGCTCGACCTGATCGAGGCGAACGAGGCCTTCGCGGCGCAGGCCTGCGCGGTGAACAAGGATCTCGGCTGGGACACCTCGAAGGTGAACGTCAACGGCGGCGCCATCGCCCTCGGCCACCCGATCGGTGCCTCCGGCGCGCGCGTGCTCAACACGCTGCTCTTCGAGATGCAGCGCCGCGAGGCCAAGCGTGGCTTGGCGACGCTCTGCATCGGCGGCGGCATGGGCGTCGCGATGTGCCTGGAGCGGGTGTAAACTAGCGGCGGGGTCCGGGGCCAAGCTTTGGCCCCGGCGGGGTGCAGGGGCAGAGCCCCTGCATTCCCTTCAGCAGAAATGCGCGCCGCGGGTCTCGACCGGCACCATGTAGAGCGACTGGCTCGCCGTCATATAGAGATGGTTCCGGCGCGTGCCGCCGAAGCAGAGATTGGCGCAGATCTCCGGCAGCCTGATCTGCCCGATGCGCTGGCCATCCGGTGCGAAGACGTGGACGCCGTCATAGCCGTCGCCGACCCAGCCGGCGCCGACCCAGACATTGCCCTGTTCGTCGCAGCGTAGGCCGTCGCCGAAGCCCGACTTTCCGTTCAATTCCATGTCGCAGAAGGTGCGCGGGTTGGTCAGGCGCGGCCCGTCCACGTCGAACATCCAGATGATGTTCTTCGCTTCATCGTAGTGGGACTTGCCGCTGTCGGCGACGTAGAGGCGGCGGTAGTCGGGCGAGAAGCAAAGGCCGTTCGGCTTGAAGGGCTGGTCGGCCACCTTCGCCACCTGCCCGGTCTGCGCATCGATGCGGTAGATCGCCTCCTTGATGAAGGGGCGGGGGCTGTTGGCGGATTCGGGCACGCGCTGGCCCTCATAGTTCATCAGCGCGCCATAGCCCGGATCGGTGAACCAGATCGCGCCGTCCTGCGGATGCACGACGCCATCATTCGGCGCGTTGAAGGCGCCGTCCGGCCCGCGCGCCGCGAGCACCGTCGTGCTGCCATCCGCCTCGTAGCGCAGCACGTCGCGGTGGAAGTGGCGAAAGGCGATCTGCCGCCCCTCGCGGTCGAAGGTATTGCCGTTGGAGAAGCCCGATGGGCTGCGGAAGCGGCGATGCACGGACTGGTCCTCTTCGACGAGGCGGAGGCATTCGTCGTTCGGGATGTCGGACCAGATCAGGAAGCGGCCGGTCGCGTGCCAGGCCGGCCCCTCCGCCCAGCCATAGCCGGTGCCGAGGCGGCGGATGGTGGTGTTGCCGAGCTTCGCCGTGAAGCGCTTCGGGTCGATGGCAACGATGTCGGCATCCGGGTAGCGGGTGGGCGCGGCGCCGCGGTCATAGCCGCGCTGGGCCTGGGCCGGGATGGCGGCGCCGGCCGCGAGCGCACCGGCGAGCGCGCCGAGCGAGCGGCGCCCGATGATGGGATCTGCCATGCATTTCTCTCCCCCGCCGCTTCGGGTGCGGCGAGGGAGAAGGCTTGCACGGCCGCTGCCGCTCCGGACTTCGCGATGGCGTGGTTACGCCAGCGTGGTGAGGTCCTGGAACCAGTGCTGCGCCTGGGTGTAGCCGCGCACCTTGTTCGAGGCGACATGCGGGTTGGTGTCGTGGACGACGAAGACAAGCAGCGCCTCGTTCACCGCCTTCTCGTGCACCTTCGCCATCAGCCGGTCCACCTCGGCGGGGTCGAAGGTCTGCATCGCGGTGTCGATTAGGCGGTCCATCTCCGCATCGCGGTAATGACTCCAATTCACCCCTGTCGGCGCGATCTGCTTCGAGTGGAAGAAGCGGATCAGCGCATAGAGCGGGTCGCTCGTCACATAGGCGACGTTGTTGGCGGTGGCGTTCTTCGCGAGATCTCCCGCCGCCCCCTGGCGCCAGCAGGTATAGAGCACCTCCAGCTCGACGGGCTCGAACTCCAGCGCGATGCCGACCTCGCGCCAGCTCTGCTGGATGTACTCGTTCATCGGCATCGACAGCATCTGCCCGCTGCCGCCGGTGGCGACGAGGAAGCGCGTGCGCAGCGGGTTGCGCGGCGAGAAGCCGGCCTCGCCCAGCAGCCGCCGCGCCTCGGCCGGGTCGTGCCTGACCTTGAAGCTCGGATTGCCGAACCAGGGCGATGAGGGATCGACCACGCCGACCGCGGGCTTCGCCAGCCCGTTCATCAGCGCCACCACCCCGTCGCGGTCGATGGCGAGGTTGGCGGCGCGGCGCAGCCGGATGTCGCGCCAGGGCGAGCCCTCCAGCAGGCTCAGATGGTAGTTCCACACATGCGGCGTGACATTCTCGATGATCCGCGCGCCCGATTGCTTCAGCCGCGGCACCAGGTCCGGCGCCGGCGTCTCGATGAAGTCGACCTGCCCGGTCAGCAGCGCATTGGTCCGCGTCACCGCATCCGGCGCGCAGACGAGGATGATGCGGTCCGCCTTCGGGATGCGCTTCGGGTCCCAGTAGTCGGAGTTGCGCACCAGCTCCGCGCTCGCCCGCGGCGTCAGCTTCGCCAGGCGGAAGGGCCCGGTGCCGGAGGGCTCGGCGGCGAACCTCTCCCAGCTTCGCCCCAGCTTCTCGTACTGCGCCGGCGATGAGATGAGGAACCAGAGCATCTGGTAGGGGAAGATGCTGTCGACGGATTTGGTGGTGACCTCGACCGTCATCGCATCCAGCTTGCGCCAGGATGCGACCGAGGGCAGCCGCGGCCGCACCTGCGCCGCCTGCCGGTTGTCGAAATGCGGCGCCTGTGGGTTCAGCACCTTCTCGAAATTCCAGATGACCGCATCGGCATCGAAGGCCGAGCGGTCGTGGAATTTCACGCCCTCGCGCAGCCGGAAGACCCACTTCTTCCGGTCGGCCGGGTCGGCCTCCCAGCTCGTGGCGAGGCCGGGGACCAGCTTGCCCGGCCGGTCCGCCACATCCATCTCCCAGGCGACGAGCGGGTCATAGATCGTATACCCGGTGAACTGATAGGCGCCGGCGCCGCGATCCGGCTGGCCGGTGGTCTGCGGGATGTCGGCCATCGAGATGCCGTAGCGGATGACGCGCTCGCCTTGGGCGGCGGCGGGCGGCACTGCCCAGTCATTGGGCATGAGGGCGAGGCCGGATGCGCCGAGAAGGGCGCGGCGGGAGAGGGACATGCGGGAACCCCGGGCTTTCGTTTCAGCCTGGGACAGCAATCCCCATGCCGCTGCTCCGGGTCGCCCCCTTCCGCCGGCGTCAGGCCGTCTCCGCCATCACCACCCGGCGCCGCCGCCCGCCCGCCGGCACCGCTCCCGCCGGGATCAGCTCGGAGAAGTCCTTCGTCGCCTCCATCAGCGCGACCCCACCGAAGCCGGGGCAGAGCCGGCTGCCCAGACGGTCCCAGCCCCCCGCGCCCCGCAGCAGCAGCCGGCTGCGGAAGGGCGGCACGAAGAGTGCCGAGTCCCGCCGCGTCACCGCAAACATCTGCCGCCGCAGCAGCCGCTCCAGCTGGCCCGCCGAATAGGGCTCGCCATGGCCGAAAGGCGTATGCTCCAGATGCGCCCAGAGCCCGAGCCGGTTCGGCACCGCGACCAGCAGCCGCCCGTCATCCTTCAGCACCCGCCAGGCCTCGCGCAGCAGGCGGCGGGCATTCTCGGCATGCTCCAGCCCATGCACCAGCAGGATGCGGTCGAAGAACAGGTCGGGGAAGGGCAGGGCCTCGCCCTCGCCGATGGCGGTGCGACTGCGGGCGCTGCGCGGCCAGCGCCATTCCGGCAGGTGCGGCGGCAACAGGCTGACGCAGCGCGCCCCGCCCCGGTGCCAGATCCGCAGGAAGGGGCTGGCATAGCCGAGGCCGAGCAGCGCCGCCCCGCGCGGCAGCTCCGGCCAGGCCAGGCGCAGCCGCTCGCGCAGCAGGCGCGCGGCGACCAGCCCCACCGAGGTGGCATAGAAATCCCGCAGGCCGTGGACCTCGTGGCGCATGGGGAGGATATAGGACAGATCGGCCCCGGAGTTCACGGGGCAGCGTGAAGGAGGTCCCCGCCATGCCGGTCTCGGCCACTGCGATTCCCTGCCTCTCCGACAATTACGCCTGGCTGCTCCGCGACGCCGCGACCGGGACCATCGCCGTCTGCGACCCGGGCGAGGCGGGGCCGGCCATCGCCGCGTTGGAGGCGGCGGGGGGCCGTTGCGACCTCATCCTGCTGACCCACCATCATGGCGACCACATCGACGGCGTCGAGGAGGTCCGCGCCCGCTTCGGCGCCAAGGTCGTGGGCGCCGCCGCCGACGCCCACCGCCTGCCGCCCCTCGACCTCGCGCTGAAGCCGGGCGAGTCGGTCTCGGTCGGCGCGACGCAGGGCGTGGTGATCGACACGCCCGGCCACACCGTCGGCCACATCGCCTTCCACTTCGCCGAGGGGGACGTGCTGCTCTGCGGCGACACGCTCTTCTCCCTCGGCTGCGGGCGCCTGCTGGAGGGGACGGCGGCGCAGATGTTCTACTCCCTCGAGGCCCTCGCCGCCCTGCCGGAGGCGACGCTGGTCTGCTGCGGCCATGAATACACCGAGAGCAACGCCCGCTTCGCCCTGACGGTGGAGCCCGACAACGCCGCCCTCCAGGCCCGCGCCGCCGAGGTGAAGGCCGAGCGCGCCGCCGGCCGCGCCACCGTGCCGACGACCATCGGCGAGGAGAAGGCCACCAACCCCTTCCTCCGCGCCGGCGACGTGGCCCGCCTCGCCGCCATCCGCACCGGCAAGGATAATTTCCGCTGAATCTCCGCGATCCGGGGCTGGAGGCCGCGGCGGTGATCGCCGCCCTCGGCCTCCGCCCGCATCCCGAGGGCGGGCATTACCGCGAGACCTGGAGGGACGAGCCGCTCCGCGGCAGGCGAGACGCCCCGCCCGATGGCAGCCGCGGCGCGGGCACCGCGATCCTGTACCTGCTCGCCGCCGGGGAGCGCAGCCACTGGCACCGCGTCGATGCCGCCGAGGCCTGGCACTGGCATGCCGGCGCGGCCCTGGCCCTCGACCTCTCGCCGGATGGCCGGAGCATCGAGGCGCTTCGCCTCGGCCCCGATCTCGGCGCGGGGGAGGGGCCTTTCGCCCTGGTCCCGAAGGGCTGCTGGCAGGCCGCGCGAAGCCTCGGCGCCTGGACCCTGGTCGGCTGCACCGTCAGCCCGGCCTTCCGCTTCGAAGGCTTCGAGATGGCCCCACCGGGCTGGGCGCCGGGCTGACGGCGCCTCAACCTGGCGCCGGAACCCCCGCCGCGGCGCCGATCCGGCCCGGCCTCGGCCTGGCCGCCCGCTGGCGCAGCCCCTCGGCCCACATCTCCCCCACCCGGAGATCCTTCTCGTAGGACCCCATCGAGAGCGAAGCCGCGCCCGTATAATGCGTCAGCTCGCCGAAGAGCGGCCGCCCGTCAATCAGGTAGAAATCCACGCGGACGGCATCGAAGGGCGCGCCGAGCCGGGCCGCCAGCTCGCACAGCCCCCGCGCCTCGGGTAGCGGGGCCGGGTCCTCGGGGAAGTCAGCCGGGTCGAACTCACCGAGGTCGAGCGGCTCCAGCGTGTATGGGTCGTAGTAGAAATGCCGCTGCGCCGGGCCGAACCGGCCACGGATCACCTTCAACAGCCGCGGCTGCCCGCCGAAGACGAAGAGCTTGTAGTCCTCCGGCACACCGCCGTCGCGCCCGCGCAGGAATTCCTCAACGAGGATGCGGCGGGGGATGTCGCGATAGCCCCACTCCTGCGCCTGCTCGTAATAATTCTCCTGCATCCAGCCATCGAGCGTGCGGATGGCCTCGGCGCGGTCCTGCTTCGCCTTGTCGGGGACCAGCAGGTTAAAGGTGCAGCCATGGTTCGTCTTGGCGACGAAGCGCTCGGGCAGCGCATCCCAGGGAATGTCCGCTGCCCGCTCCCAGACGCCGACCAGCGGCACCAGCACCTCGGCGCCGACCCGCTCGGCCACCCAGTCGCGCACCCGCACCTTGTCGAGGGTCAGCGGGATCAGCGGGTTGCGATCGTCGAGAATCTTGCGCGCGAGGCGCTCGTTGAAGGTCCGCGGATGGCGCAGATCGGGCTCGTAGCCCAGCGAGGCGCGCATCACGTTGCGCATGCGGCGCCGGGCGCGGAGGCGCCCGAGCCACGGAATCCGATCGGCGGCGGAATGGAGGACCGGGCGCCAAGCTTGCGCCAGCCAACCGCGACCGCGGCTGGGTGAATCGAAGGGCAAATCATCCTCCCGAACAGGGCAGTCACCATCCTGGCGGCGGAGCCCAGGTCACCCCCCAACGAAGGGTTCCGCGGCGGGTTGCCCGATGCGAAGGTGGAAAGCTCGCCGGCATCGCGTCTGGTCAGCCAGCCGGCCCCGCGCCACCATGCGGAAAACGCCGGGAGGAAATGATCAGCCCGACCGCATCCGCGGCGCCGCCGCCGCGCCTTTTCGCCCTGCCCGATTTCCGCCGGCTCTGGTTCGTCGGCCTCGTCATCTTCCTGGTGCGCTGGCTGGAGACGCTGGCCGTGGCGCTTTTCGCCTGGCAGGCCACCGGCTCCGCCTTCCTCGTCGCCATGCTGGGCATGCTCCGCATCCTGCCGATGGGCCTCTTCGGCGCCGTGCTCGGCGCCGTCGCGGAGCGGGTGGAAGCCTGGACGGCCCTGCTCGGCATCGTCGTCATCAGCCTGCTGACCTCGCTGGTGCTGGCCGTGCTCGCCCATGCCGGGATGCTCGAGGTCTGGCACCTTGCCGTGGCAAGCTTCGTCAACGGCCTCTCCTGGGCGGCCGACAACCCGGTGCGTCGGGTCATGGTCGGCGAGGTGGCGGGTGCGGCGCGGATGGGCGCCGCCATGTCGGCCGATGTCGGCAGCAACAATGCCAGCCGCATGCTGGGGCCGACCCTCTCCGGCCTGATCTTCGCCGCGGTCGGCATCGACGGCACCTTCCTCGTCTCGGTCGCGCTCTACGCGCTGGCGGTGGTGGCGATGCTGCGGCTGCGTTACCGCAGCGGCGTCCGCGCGGCCGACGGCACCGGCGTCGGCGCCCGCATCCGGGAGGGGCTGGCGGCCGTCAGGGCCGATCCACGGCTCTCCGGCACGCTGCTCGTCACCATCGTCTTCAACATCTTCGGCTGGCCCTTCACCAGCCTGATCCCCGTGGTGGCGGCGGACCGATTGCAGCTGGGGCCGGAGGCGGTCGGCGTGCTAGCCAGCATGGACGGAGTCGGCGCCTTCCTCGGCGCGCTGGCCGTCGCCGCCTGGGTGCGGCCGCCGACCTACGGGCGCTGCTATCTCGGCGGCATCACGATGTTCTTCCTGATGCAGATGCTCTTCGCCCTGGCGCCGCACCCCTGGGCAGCGGGGGCGGCGCTGCTGCTGACCGGCTTCGGCCAGGCCGGCTTCAGCATCATGCAGGCGACGCTCGTCTATCGCCTCGCGCCGGCGGCGCTGCGCAGCCGCGTGCTCGGCCTGCTCTCGGTCTGCATCGGCATCGGCCCCATCGGCTTCCTCCATATCGGGCTGCTCGCCGACTGGCTCGGCGCGCCCATGGCGGCGGCGATCAGCGGGGCGGAGGGGTTGCTGGCGCTGGCGCTGACGCGCAGGCTCTGGCGGCACATCCCGAACGGGGAGGAACGCCCATGAACGACCTCACCATCCGCGCCCTGCGGACGACCCTGCTGCGCCTGCCCTGGCCCGACGACCCCTGGCTGGCCAACCACCCGCTCGGGCCGATGCGCGACCTCGTCGTGGTCGAGGTCGAGACCGCCGCCGGCATCACCGGCATGGGCTACCTCCACCTGCTGACGCTGCCGCTCCAGCGCACCATCGGCCTCTGCATCGAGGAGGCGATGGCCCCGCGCGTGATCGGCCGCAGCGCGACGGAGGTCGAGGGCATCTGGCAGGATCTCTGGCGGATGAGCGTCACCGGCGGCCGCGGCGGCGTGACGATGATGGCGCAATCCGCCATCGACATCGCCCTCTGGGACATCCTCGGCAAGTCGGCCGGGCTGCCGCTGCATCGGCTCTGGGGCCATGTGCGGAGCACGATCCCGGTCTATGGCAGCGGCTGCTTCCGCACCTCGCTCGGCGAGGGGATGGCGGCCAAGGCCAAGCATTTCGCCGCCCAGGGCTACAAGGCCATCAAGATGCAGGCGGCGCATATCGGCGACTGGCGCCAGGACGTGCGTAACCTGGCGCTGGTGCGCGACACGGTCGGCCCCGATGTCGAGATCATGATCGACATCAACATGGGCTGGACGGCGGACCAGGCGATCATCGCCGGCCGCGCCTTCCAGGACTACGACCCCTACTGGATCGAGGAGCCGGTGCTGCCCGACGACTTCGCCGGCTACCTCCGCTGCGCCGAGGCGCTGACCACCCGCGTCGTCGGCGGCGAGACGCATTTCGGCCGTGCGGATTTGAAGCCCGTGCTGGAGAACCCCCGCCTGCCGATCCTGCAGCCGGACCCGATGCGCGGCGGCCTGACCGAGCTGCGGAAGATCGCAACGGTCGCCGACACCTGGGGCATGACCATCGCGCCGCATCTCTTCCCCGAGCTCAACGTCCACCTGCTGGCCAGCATCCCGAACGCCGCCTGGGCCGAGCAGATGGGCCTGCTCGACGACCTCTGGGTCGAGCACCCACGGATCGACGCGGGCATGATCCACGCGCCGGAGACGCCGGGCCACGGCCTCGCCTTCAGGCCGGAGGTGATGCGGGACTTCGTGCTGAAATAGGGGAAGGGCGGCCGGGACGCGTCCGGCCGCCGTCAAGCCTCAGCCAGCAAGCGCCGCAATCGCCGCATCCACGCCACCCGGCGTGTGCGGGATGCCGGCCACCTTCATCGCCAGCTCGACGGTCGAGAGCGTGCCGAGGATCATCGGCTCGTTCAGGTCGCCGAGATGGCCGATGCGGAACACCTTGCCACCGAGCGGGCCGAGCCCGCCGCCGAGCGAGACGTTGAAGCGCTTCAGCGCCACGCCACGCAGGTCGTCGGCATTGAAGCCCTCCGGCATCAGGATCGCCGTCACGCTGTCGGAGTAGCGGGCGGGGTTCAGGCAGAAGAGTTGCGGCCCATTGTTGCCCGACCAGTGCTGCACCGCCGCCCGCACCGCCCCGGCCAGCCGGTGGTGGCGGGCGAAGACATTCTCCAGCCCCTCCTCCTGCTCGATCAGCCGCAGGCTCTCCTGCAGCGCGTAGAAGAAGCTGACCGGCACCGTGCCGACGAAGCTCTTGTGCGGCCGGGCCAGCATGTTGGTCCAGTTGAAGTAATGCTTCGGCAGGCGCGAGGTCTTGTGGGCCTCCATCGCCTTGGCCGAGACGCCGTTGAAGCTCATCCCCGTATGCAGCATCAGCCCCTTCTGGCTGCCGCCGACCGAAGCGTCGACGCCCCACTCATCCATGCGGAAGTCGAGCGAGCCGAGGGAGGAGATGGTGTCCGCCAGCAGCAGCGCCGGATGGCCGGCGGCGTCGAGGGCGGCGCGGACCTCCTGCACCGGCAGCGTCATGCCCGTCGCCGTCTCGTTGTGGACGACGCAGACGGCCTTGATGCGGTGGTCGCGGTCGGCAGCGAGGGCCGCCTGCACCGCCGCCGGGTCGGCGCCGCGGCGCCAGTCGGCGGCAACTGTCTGCACCTCGAGGCCGAGGTCGCCGGCCATCCTCGCCCAGGACTCGGAGAAGTAGCCGCTCTCGACGATCAGCACCGTGTCGCCCGGCGAGAGCAGGTTGACGAGGCAGGCCTCCCAGGCCGCATGGCCCGAGCCGGTGTAGAGGAAGATGTTCTGCGTCGTCTTGAGGACGCGCTTCAGCCCGTCGATGCAGGCGGTATAGACCTCGATGAAATTCGGGTCGTTGAAGTCGACGGTCTGGTGCGCCCCGGCCAGCAGCACGGAATCCGGGATGTTGGTCGGGCCAGGATTGGCGAAGAACTGGCGGCCGCGAGGCTTCCGGGCAGGCTGCGTGGCGCTCATGGCGTCCTGATCCCCCAAGATGATGTTATCCCATCGTCATCCCATGACAGGGGGGCGGTTGCCCAGGGGGTAGATGGCGCCTCAGCCGGCCGGCAGCGGGAAGGCCTCCAGGTAAGGCCGGTAGCTCTCCTCCACATCGATCTCGAAACTGGCCAGCAGCCGCACCACCGCGCAGTAGAAGCTCGCCGTCACGACGAGGTCGGTGAGGCTGGCGGGATCGAGCTGCCCCGCCAGCTCGGCGAAGCTGGCTGGCGTGATGGCCCCGTCATACAGCTCCCGCGCCGCCCGCAGGCAGAGCCGCGCCAGCGGCTCCAGCCCCGACTCCTCGCCCCGGCTCTCCGCGATCAGCCCCCTGATGTCGGCATCGCTGACGCCGAAGTCGTAGCCGATCTTGACATGATGCGACCACTCGTAGGGCGAGCGCGCCTGCCAGCCGATCTGCAGGATCACCAGCTCCCGCAGCCGGGCATCGAGTGTCGTGCCGTGCCGCAGATACTGCCCGAGCGTGCCGAAGGCCCTCGCCGCCGCCGGGTTGTGGGCCAGGATCTTGTGCAGGTTGATGTCGCGGGCCAGCAGCGCCTGGTCCCCGGGCGCGAGGTCGGCCTTCTCCAGATAGGGCAGGCGGGCCATCGGCTTACTCCTTGAGGAAGTTGTAGTGGAAGCCGTCGGCCGCCGCCGTCACCCGCCCGGCGGTGCGGCCGGGGAAGTGGATCGGCAGCACCACGGTCGGCGTATCCGCCACCTCGGCAAGGAAGCCGCGGCGGGAGGCGATGCCCTGCTCCGCATCCCAGTCGAAGACGGTCGACCAGGCCGGCTCGCGGATCTGCAGCGCGTGGTGCATCAGGTCGCCGGTGACGACGGCGCGCTGGCCGCCCGAGGTGATGTTCACGCAGCAATGGCAGGGCGAATGCCCCGGCGTCGGCGAGAGGTGGATGCAGTCGTCGAGGGCGAAGTCGTCATCGACCAGCAGCGCCTGGCCGGCCGCGACCACGGGCTCGCAGTTCATCCGCCAGACCTGTCCGGGCGGGGTGGCGCCGCGCCGCGTCGCCTCCTCCCAGGCGGCGTACTCGCCCTTGTGGAAGACGTACTTGGCCTTCGGGAAGGTCGGCACCCAGCGGCCGTTCACCAGCCTAGTGTTCCAGCCGCAATGGTCGATGTGGAGATGGGTGCAGAAGACGTAGTCGATGTCCTCGAAGCGCAGCCCCTCGGCGCGGAAGCCCTCCAGCCACGGCGCCTTCGGGAAGTCCATCGGCGGCGGGAAGCCCTTGTCCTCGCCGGTGCAGGTATCGACGAGGATGGTGTGCTTCGGCGTCCGCACCACGAAGGTCTGGTAGGTGATGACCATCCGCCCACTCGCCTGGTCGAAGACGACCGGGTCCATCTGGGCGAGGTATTGCTTGCCCCGCTCCGGGTCGTAGGCCGGGAACATATCCTCCGGCCGCCGCCAGGGCCCGTCCCGCTCGATGATGCTGGTGATGGTGACGTCGCCGATCCTGAGGCTCTGCATGGCCGCGCTCCCGTCAGGCGTCGATATGGGCGGTGGCCTGCACGGCCGGGCGGGCGCTGAAGGCGGCGTGCCAGGCGGCCAGGCGCGGATGGCCGCCGCGCCAGTCGTATTCGGGCCAGCGGAAGTCGAGATAGGAGAGGCTGCAGCCGATCGCGACATGGCCGATGTCGTAGGGCGTCGCGTCCAGCTGCGGCACCAGCGCCTCGAGCGCCGGGATCACCGCGGCGCGCTTGATTTCGAAATTCTCGATGACGACGGCCGAGGGCTGCTCCCGCAGCACCTCGCCACGCCAGAGCAGCAGCATCTCCATGAAGCCGGTGCCGAGCGCGTGGCGCTGCATGGCGTCGATCCGCTTCGGGCCGGGCGCCGGGAAGAGCGGCGGCGCGTCGCCGAGCCCGTCCAGGTACTCGCAGATGACGATGGAGTCGAAGAGCACCCCGCCATCCGGCAGCACCAGGGTCGGGATGCGCCCGAGCGGGTTGCGGGGGAGGAGGCTGCGCTCCGTCCGCGTCAGCGCGACGACGGTCGGGATGCGCTCGATGCGGTCCGCGAGGCCGCGCTCATGCGCGCAGACCATCACCTTCCTGACGAAAGGCGAGCGGCTGGACCAATGCAGTTGCAGGCTGGGCGGCGGTGGCGCCATGGAACTCTCCCCCCATTCGTTGAGGGGAGTGTGCCCTGACGCGCCGCGGATGCAAGCCGGGGAAGCGGCTTGCGTAGGCTTAGAAGCCCTCGCGCTCCAGGCGCTTGCGCTCGACCTTGCGGGCGCGGCGGACGGCCTCGGCGGCCTCGCGGGCGCGGCGCTCGGACGGCTTCTCGTAATGGCGGCGCAGCTTCATCTCGCGGAACACACCCTCGCGCTGAAGCTTCTTCTTGAGCGCCTTCAGCGCCTGATCGATGTTGTTGTCACGAACGACGACTTGCACGCGGCCTTGCCTCCATGGGCTTGACGAAGAAACAGGAATCGCCGCTCAGGGGGCGCGGTTGCAGGCGGCTCGGTCGAAACCGGCCACCCTCGCCATCCCCACCCTGATGCGGAGGGTCGCTTCCCTAGCACGGCAAGCCCCATCGCGGGAAGCCCCCTCCCACTATGGCCCGCACGCCCCCAATTCGGGCGGGGAATGCCGGAGGAGGTCAGCCTTGGCCATATTGAAGATCGCCCGCATGGGCCACCCGGTGCTGCTGCGCGAGGCCGAGCCGGTGGACGACCCGACCCATCCCGAAATCCGCCGGCTGATCGCCGACATGGCCGAGACCATGATGGACGCCTCCGGCATCGGGCTCGCCGCGCCGCAGGTCCATGTGCCGCTCCGCCTCTTCGTCTGGCGCGGCCCGACCGGCGTCGCCGCCCTGGTCAACCCGGAGCTGGAACCCATCGGCGAGGAGGCCGACATGGCCTGGGAGGGGTGCCTGTCCATCCCCGGCCTCCGCGGCGCGGTGGAGCGCCCGCGCCGGATCCGCTATCGCGGCCTCGACGCCGAGGGCAACCCGGTGGAAGGCGAGGCGGAGGCGATGACGGCGCGGGTGATGCAGCACGAGACCGACCATCTGGACGGCATCCTCTACCCGATGCGGATGACCGACCATTCCCTCTTCGGCTTCACCGAGGAGCTGGCCCGGGCCGCAGGGAGCCCGGCGCGATGACCGAGCGCAGCGACCTCCGCGACGCCGCCATCCGCGCCATGCTGCCCGTGGCCGCCGACGAGGGCTGGAACTGGGCCACGATCCGCGCCGGCCTCGCCGCCATCGGCGAGGACCCGGCGCTGGCCGAGAGCCACTTCCCCTCGGGGCCGGCCGGCGCAGTCGCCCACTGGATCGACCTCGTCAACCGCGAGATGGAAGCGGCTGCCGCCGCCGAGGACCTGGCAGCCCTCCGCGTCCCGGCCCGCATCCGCCGCCTGATGGAGCTTCGCTTGCGTGCCACGGCGCCGCACAAGCGGGCGCTGCGCCGGGCGCTCAGCCTGCTGGCGCTGCCCTGGAACACGCCGACGGCGCTGCGCACCACGGCACAGACGGTGGATGCCATGTGGTATGCGGCGGGCGACACCTCGGCCGACTTCTCCTGGTACACCCGCCGGGCGACGCTCGCCGGCGTCTACGGCGCGACGCTCGCCTACTGGATGCGCGACGACGACCCGGAAGTGGAGGACGCGCTGGACTTCCTCGACCGCCGCCTCGCGGATGTGGCGCGGCTCGGCAAGCGGCGGCGCCGCGCCGCCTGATTGACCGGCTGATTGACCCCTGGGGCCGGGCATGGTGCGCTCCGTCGCAACAAGGACGGAGGAAGGCGCCATGCCCATCGTGCCCAACCATGCGCGGCAGCGGATGCAGGCCGGCGAGATCTCGCTCGGCTTCGGGGTGCACCACCTGCGCGGCAGCGCGGTCGGGATGATGGCCGCCGCCACCGGCTATGACTGGCTCTTCATCGACATGGAGCACGGCGCCGCCTCGGTGCAGGAGGCGACGCAGATCGCCATCGCCGCGCTCGGCCAGGGCATCACCCCCATCGTCCGCTGCTGCAAGGACGCCCTCTTCGAGGGCACGCGGGCCCTCGACAACGGCGCCATGGGCGTCGTCGTGCCGCATGTCGACACGGCGGAGGAGGCGAGGGCGGTCGCGGCCGCCTACCGCTTCCCGCCGACCGGCACCCGCTCCTGGGGCGGCCCGCCCTTCGCCTACAACTTCCAGCCCCCTTCGGTCGCCGAGGCCCAGGCCGAGCTGAACCGCGAGATCATCGTCTCCTGCATGATCGAGACGCCGGAGGCGGTGGAGAATGCCGAGGCCATCGCCGCCGTTCCGGGCGTGGATGTGCTGATGATCGGCACCTCGGACCTCACTGCCTCCATGGGCATCCCCGGCCAGATCGGCCATGAGCGGGTGCAGGCGGCCTATGCCAAGGTGGCCGCGGCCTGCGCGGCCTCGGGCAAGGTGCTCGGCATGGGAGGCGTCTACGACGAGCGCTGGGCCTCGGCCTATATCGGGCTCGGCGCCCGCTTCATCCTGGCCGGCTCCGACCACACCCTGCTGATGGCGGCCGCCGCTGCGCGCAGCGGCTTCCTGCGGGGCCTGCGCCCAACGGGTTGAGCCTGATCAAGGCGGGGCGGGGGGCGCCGGGGCATGTTCCTCCCGCCGCGCTGCGGAAGTGACTTGCGAATGGTTCTCACTGCCATTATCAACACCGCAGCGCCAGTCCGGAGAAGACGTCCGCATGCCTGCCCGCCCAACGCGACGCCTGCTTGCCCTCGCCGCCGCCGCCTGCTTCGCCGCCTGGTCCGGGCCGGCCGATGCCGCCGATGAGGTCAACCTCTACTCCTCCCGCCATTACGACAGCGACCGGGCGCTCTATGAGGAGTTCACCCGCGAGACCGGCATCCGCGTCCGCCTGATCGAGGGCGATGCCGACCAGCTCATCGAGCGCATCCGCAACGAGGGCGCCAACAGCCCGGCCGATGTCTTCATCACCGTCGATGCCGCGCGCCTCGCCCGCGCCGCCTCGGCCGGCATCCTGGCGCCGCTGCGCTCGCCGGTGATAGAGCAGCGCATCCCCGAGGGCCTGCGCGACCGCGACGGCCAGTGGTTCGCCGTCTCCACCCGCGCCCGCGTCGTCATGTACGACAAGGAGAAGGGCGCGCCCCAGGGCCTCGCCCGCTACGAGGACCTGGCCGACCCGCGCTTCCGCGGCCAGATCTGCGTCCGCACCGCGAGCCACCCCTACAACACCAGCCTCGGCGCCTCGATCCTCGCCGCCAACGGGCCGGAGCGGACGGAGGAATGGGCGAAGGGCTTCGCCGCCAACCTCGCCCGCCCGCCGCAGGGCGGCGACCGCGACCAGTTCCGCGCCATCCCCTCCGGGCAGTGCGGGCTCGCCATCGCCAACACCTACTACCTCGCCGCCATCGGCGCCTCCGAGCGCGCCGAGGACAAGGCGCTCTTCGCCCGCATCGGCGTCATCTTCCCGAACCAGGCGCCGGGCGACCGCGGCGCCCATGTGAACATCTCCGGCGCCGGCCTGGTGAAGACCGCGCCGAACCGCGCCGCCGCCGTGCGCTTCCTCGAATACCTGACGAGCGGCCCGGCGCAGGAGCGCTTCGCGCTCGGCAACATGGAATACCCGGCCGTCGCCGACGCGCCGCTGCACCCCGCGCTGCGCGCCATGGGCAGCTTCCGGCCCGAGCCGGTCGATGCCGAGCGCACCAATGCGAATGCCACGCAGGCGCTGCAGATCATGCAGCGCGCCGGCTGGCGCTGAGGGAGGCGGCGATGATCCTCTGCCTCTGCAACGCGCTCTCCGACAAGCAGGTCACCGAGGCTGTCGAGAAGGGCGCGAGCAAGCCGCGCGACGTCTATGCCCATTGCGCCTGCAAGGCGCAGTGCGGGACGTGTACGCGAATGATACTCCATATGATCCGTGACTTAGCGGCACCCGCGGTGCAAACTCCCGCTTCCTGACGACGCATTCTGCTATACAAGTCGGCCCATCCTCAGCGCGCGCCAGGAGCCCATGGCTCCTGGCGCCCTTTCGTGCCGGAGCCGCCATGAAGGCCGACCCCAAGGTTATCGAGCATCTGAACACCCAGCTCACCAACGAGCTGACGGCGATCAACCAGTACTTCCTGCACGCCCGCATCCTGCGTCACTGGGGCGTCACCAAGCTCGGCGCGCACGAGTACAAGGAATCGATCGAGGAGATGCGCCACGCCGACTGGCTCATCGAGCGCATCCTCTTCCTCGGCGGCCTGCCCAACCTGCAGCGCCTGAACCAGGTTCTCGTCGGCCAGACGGTCGAGGAAATCCTCAAGGCCGACCTCGCCATCGAGGAGAAGGCGACGGGCGACCTGCGCGAGGGCATCGCCTATGCCGAGAGCGTCCGCGACTTCGTCTCGCGCGACCTGCTGTTGAAGATCCTGGCGAACGAGGAGGAGCATGTCGACTTCCTCGACCGCCAGTTCGACCTCATCAAGCTGATCGGCATCGAGCGCTACATCCTGCTCAACAGCGCCGCCGCCCCGGACCAGCACGAGGCGGACTGACAGCCGCGCCCGGCCGATGGCCCTCCCGCCCGCCTTCCTCGAGGAGCTGCGGGCCCGGACGCCGCTGCCGGGCCTGATCGGCCGCAAGACCCGCCTCGCGCGGAACGGGCGGCAGTGGAAGGGGTGCTGCCCCTTCCACAACGAGAAGACGCCGTCCTTCTACGTCTATGACGACCACTTTCATTGCTTCGGCTGCGGCGCGCATGGGGATGCGATCACTTTCCTCATGCGCGCCGAAGGCGCCAGCTTCCCCGAGGCCGTTGAACGCCTCGCCGGCGAGGCGGGAATGCAGGTGCCGAAGGCGACGCCCCAGGCCGCCGAGCGCGAGCGCCGCGCGAAGGACCTCTACGCCGTCTGCGCCGCGGCCGAGGCCGCCTTCCGCCGCCGCCTGATGCTGCCCGAGGGCCGCGCCGCCCTCGACTACCTCCGCCGGCGCGGCCTCACGGAGGCGACCATCGCCCGCTTCGGCCTCGGCTGGTCGGGCGAGGGCAGGGGGGCACTCGCCGCCGACCTCAAGGCCGAAGGCATCACCCCCGAGCAGCTCGTCGCCGCCGGGCTGATGAAGCCCCGCGACCCGGACCGGCCCGAGGCTGGCCTTGTCGACATGTTCTTCAACCGCGTGATCTTCCCGATCCGCGACCGCCGCGGCCGGACCATCAGCTTCGGCGGCCGCATCCTCGGCGACGGCCAGCCGAAATACGTCAACGGCCCGGAGACGGAGCTCTTCTCCAAGCGCCGCAGCCTCTACGGCCTCGACCTTGCCCGCGAGGGCGCCTTCCGCGGCGCGACTGTGGTGGTGGTCGAGGGCTACATGGATGTCATCGCCCTGCACCAGGCCGGCTTCAACGCCGCCGTCGCTCCCCTCGGCACGGCGCTGACCGCCGAGCAGCTGGAAGCCCTCTGGCAGGTCTCCCCCGAGCCCGTGCTTTGCTTCGACGGCGACGCCGCCGGCGCCAAGGCCGCCTTCCGCTCCGCCGAGCTGGCCCTGCCGCTGCTCGCCCCCGACCGCAGCCTGCGCCTGGCGATGCTGACCGGCGGCGAGGACCCCGACACGCTGGTGGCGAAGGGCGGCTCCCCCGCCTTCGAGGCTGTCCTCGCCGGCGCCAGGCCGCTCTCCGCCGCCCTCTATGACCTCCTGGCCGGCCCGACCCCGCCGACGACGCCCGAGCAGCGCGCCGCCTTCCGCCACCGCCTGGACGCGGCGGCCAAGAGCATCCCCGACAAGACCCTGTCGGCCGAATACCGCCGCGCCTGGCTCGACCGCTTCTTCGCCGAGGGCCGCAGCGCCCGCCCGGCCCCGGCCGCGCGCCCCGCCTGGACCCCGCGCGGCAAGCCGGGCGAACTCGTCTCCATCCGCGGCCTGCAACGCACCGCCATCGACCATGAGGCGATCCGCCTGGAGCGCGCCCGCAACCTGCTGGCGATCCTGCTCCACCACCCCGCCCTGCTGCCCGAGGTGGAGGAAACCCTCGCCTCCCTCGACCTGCCTCCCGGCGATTGCTCGCATCTCAGGGAGGCGCTTCTCACATGGCTTCCAGCCGCCGATCACCTTGACTCGACGAGGCTGATGGACCACCTCCGTGAGGCAGGATGGGAGACTGTTGCTGCCTGGGCGACCAGGAGGCACGGCCTCTGCCAGGCCGCCGATCCCGAGGCCCAGCCGAAGGAGGCGCTTGAGGCCTGGTGGCATTTCTTCAGCCTGCTGCGGGGCAAGGCGGAGTTGGATAACGATCTGGCCGAGGCTCGGAGAATGCTGGAAGAGACCAACGACCCGCAAGCCCAGCATCGCTACGTGCTGCTGCTCGAAGCGCAGCGCGCCCTGTTGAGCGGCGAGGCCGGGGACCAGGCCCAGCCGGATAGCATAGTATAGAAGGATCGTCGCACGGGCGCCCGCCCCCCTCGGGCCGCCCGTCGCAGGCATGGAGCGCAGGCATGGCGAGCAAGGCCGCAGGTGGTACGGATACGGTCGAGACGCGCGACGAGGTCGTGGAGGGTGTCCTCCTCGACACGATGACAGCCGCGGTCAAGAAGCTGATCGCCCGCGGCAAGGAGCGCGGCTACGTCACCTATGACGAGCTGAACGCGGCACTTCCCTCCGATCAGGTCTCCTCCGAGATGATCGAGGACACCATGGCGATGCTGAGCGAGATCGGCATCAACGTGGTCGAGTCCGAGGAGAGCGAGGACGGCGACGGCACCGCCGTCGCCAAGCCCGCCACTGAGGACAAGGAAGAGAAGGACGAGGAAGAGGGCGGCGGCAATGTGGACGAGGAAAGCCTCGGCCGCACCGACGACCCCGTCCGCATGTACCTGCGCGAGATGGGCAGCGTCGAGCTGCTTTCCCGCGAGGGCGAGATCGCGATCGCCAAGCGCATCGAGGCCGGGCGCGACATGATGATCGGCGGGCTCTGCGAGAGCCCGCAGACCTTCAAGGCCATCATCGCCTGGCACGAGGCCGTCCGCGCCGGCAAGATGCTGCTGCGCGACGTCATCGACCTCGAGGCGACGGCCGCCGCCGACAGCCCGGAAGGCGCCGCCCCGCCCGACCCTGATGAGGAATTCGAGGAAGGCGAGGAAGGCGAGGGCCTTGGCCTCTCTCTCTCCGCACTGGAAGAGAAGCTGAAGCCCGAGGCGCTCGCCGCCTTCGAGGCCATCGAGCAGAACTACGCCAAGCTGCACAAGCTGCAGTCGAAGCGCATGGAGGCCTATTCCGCCGGCGAGGACCTCCAGGGCCGCTCCGAGAAGACCTACGAGAAGACCCGCCAGGAACTCGTCGCGCTGGTGCAGAAGGTCCACCTGCACAACAACCGCATCGAGGAACTGGTCGAGCAGCTCAAGACCATCAACCGCAAGCTCACCAGCCTCGAGGGGCAGGTGCTGCGGCTGGCCGAGGGCGCCAAGGTCAAGCGCGAGGAATTCCTCCAGCACTGGCGCGGCTCCGAGCTGGACCCCGCCTGGTTCGACCGCCTGACCAAGCTGACCGGCAAGCCGTGGAAGGCCTTCATCGCCCGCTCGCGCGACGATGTGGAGGCGGTGCGCGCCCAGATGGGCGCCATCGCCAACGACACCAACCTGCCGATCGCCGAGTTCCGCCGCGTCTACGCCACCGTCTCGCGCGGCGAGCGCGACATGACCCAGGCGAAGAAGGAGATGATCGAGGCCAACCTCCGCCTCGTCATCTCCATCGCCAAGAAATACACCAACCGCGGCCTGCAATTCCTCGACCTGATCCAGGAAGGGAATATCGGCCTGATGAAGGCGGTCGATAAGTTCGAGTACCGCCGCGGCTACAAGTTCAGCACCTACGCGACCTGGTGGATCCGGCAGGCCATCACGCGCAGCATCGCCGACCAGGCGCGGACCATCCGTATCCCGGTCCACATGATCGAGACGATCAACAAGCTGGTCCGCACCAGCCGCCAGATGCTGCACGAGATCGGCCGCGAGCCGACGCCGGAGGAGCTGGCCGAGAAGCTCGGCATGCCGCTCGAGAAGGTCCGCAAGGTCCTCAAGATCGCCAAGGAGCCGATCTCCCTCGAGACGCCGATCGGCGACGAGGAGGACAGCCATCTCGGCGACTTCATCGAGGACAAGGCGGCGATCATCCCGCTGGATGCCGCGATCCAGTCCAACCTGCGCGAGGCGACGACGCGGGTGCTCTCCTCGCTCACGCCCCGCGAGGAGCGCGTGCTGCGCATGCGCTTCGGCATCGGCATGAACACCGACCACACGCTGGAAGAGGTCGGCCAGCAGTTCAACGTCACGCGCGAGCGCATCCGCCAGATCGAGGCGAAGGCGCTCCGCAAGCTGAAGCATCCCAGCCGCTCGCGGAAGCTCCGCAGCTTCCTCGACAACTGAGATGAGTGCCGCGGCGGAACGGACGGCGGCCGTCGCCGTCGACGTCACCTTCCTGCGGATGGATCGGCGCCCCGCCGATCCGCCGCTGCCGCTGCCGCTCGGGGCGCGCGTGACGCGGGCCACGCGCTGCACCACGGCCTTCTACCGCTACCTCTACGACACCGTCGGCCACGACTATGTCTGGTGGCTGCGGCGCACGCTGACCGAGGCCGAGCTCGCCCGCATCCTCGCCGACCCCGGCGTCACCATCCACGTCCTCTACAAGGATGGCGAGCCGGCCGGCTTCTATGAGCTCGACCGCCGCAACCGCCCGCTGGTCAACCTTTCCTATTTCGGGCTGATGCCGCATGCCATCGGCGCCGGGCTCGGCCGCGCCTTCCTCGGCCATGCGGTGGACGAGGCCTGGAGCCAGGGCACCCGCGCCCTCACCGTCAACACCTGCACCGCCGACCATCCCCGCGCGCTGCCCAACTACCTCGCCGCCGGCTTCGGCAAGCTGCGCACGGTGCGCGAGGTCTGGAACGTGCCGCTGCATCTCGGCCTTCCCATCCCGTCGCGCCTGCGCATCGGCTGAAGGCCCCCATTGCAATAGGGGCGGGAAGGGACCATATCTTGGTCGTCAACCCGTCTGGTTCGGCCCGTTTCGTTTGCTCCCCTGGGAGCCCGAGCCTGGTTTCCGTCCCTCAAAGGCAGATTGGCCCGCCCCGCGATGGCGTGGGACGGCACCCTTGCATGATGGGATTCCCCGCATGTCTACCGGCACTGTTAAGTGGTTCAACGCAACCAAGGGCTACGGCTTCATCCAGCCCGAGGACGGCACCGCTGACGTTTTCGTCCACATCTCCGATGTCCAGCGCTCCGGCCTCCAGGGCCTGCAGGACGGCCAGCGCCTCAGCTTCGATGTGCAGCGCGGCCAGCAGGGCAAGCTCTCCGCTTGCAACCTGAAGCTCGACTGAGCGACTGGGGCGGGCTTCGGCCCGCCTCTTTTTTTCGCGGTGGCAGGAGTAAGCCAGCATGGCAACGCATCTCTACACCGTCGGCCAGAATGTCGAATTCATCGCCGGCCGCTTCGACGGCAACGTGCCCCGCGGTCTCTACACCGTGGTTCGGCAACTCCCCGGTTCTGAGCAGCTCCGCGAGTACCGCGTGAAGCACCAGCAGGACGGGCATGAGCGCGTCGTGCCGGAGAACCAGCTCCGCGGTGGACCGCCGGCCGTCTTCAGCTGATCGGGCGCTAAACGCCTATCGCAGCCGCTGCGGCCAGAGGCCGTAGCCCAGAATCATGTCCGGGAGCAGCCGATGGCGCGCAGACCGAATTACGGCCAGCAGCGGGCCGAGGTGAATCGCGGCAAGCAAGCCAAGCAGGAAGCGAAGCAGCGCGAGCGCGAGGAGGCCGTCGCCCGCCGCAAGGCCGAGCGCGAGGCCCAGGGCCTGCCCCCCGAGGAAGAACCCGCAGACCAGGACAGATAGCCGCCACCGCGGCGGCATGAGGATAGGATCATGGCCAAGCGCCGCGATGATGGAAAATACGTGCTCTTTGACGTCGCCTATGCGGATGGCAGCCGTGCCTCCAACCGGAAGGTGCCGACCGAGCTGCTCGGCGGCCTCGACGGCGACGAGCCGGCCCGGGATGAGATCGAAGCCCAGGACCGGCGGATCGCCGAAGCCTCCGGCAAGCCCCAGCGGGCGATCCTGACACTGGCCCGCGCGGGCCGGTAAGCAAATAGGGCCGGCGGATCGCTCCGCCGGCCCTTTCCATGTCAGCTATGCGCCAGGATTGCCAGTAGCAGCAGCGCCACGATGTTGGTGATCTTGATCATCGGGTTCACCGCCGGCCCCGCCGTGTCCTTGTAGGGGTCGCCCACCGTATCGCCCGTCACCGCGGCCTTGTGGGCATCCGAGCCCTTGCCGCCATGATGGCCTTCCTCGATGTACTTCTTCGCATTGTCCCAGGCGCCGCCGCCCGTCGTCATCGAGACGGCGACGAAGAAGCCGGTGACGATGACGCCGAGCAGCATCGCCCCCAGCGCCTCGAAGCCCGCCGCCTTCCCGGCGATGGCGGTGACGCCGAAATAGCAGACCAGTGGCGAGAGCACCGGCAGCAGCGAGGGGATGATCATCTCCCTGATCGCCGCCTTGGTGAGGATATCGACCGCGCGGCCATAATCCGGCCGGTCGGTCCCCGCCATGATGCCGGGCTTCTCCCTGAACTGCCGCCGCACCTCCTCCACCACCGCCATGGCAGCGCGGCCGACGGCCGTCATCGCCATGCCGCCGAAGAGAAACGGCAGCGCCCCTCCGAAGAGCAGCCCCATCACCACATAGGGGCTGGTCAGGCTGAAGGTCAGCGCGCCGATCCCGGCGAAATAGGGGAAGGTCGCCGCATTGGCCGAGAAGTAGGCCAGGTCCTGCGTATAGGCGGCGAACAGCACCAGCGCCCCGAGCCCCGCCGAGCCGATGGCATAGCCCTTCGTGACGGCCTTGGTGGTGTTGCCGACCGCATCCAGCGCATCGGTCGTGACGCGGATCTCGCTCGGCAGCCTCGCCATCTCGGCGATGCCGCCGGCATTGTCCGTCACCGGCCCGAAAGCATCGAGCGCCACCACCATGCCCGCCAGCGCCAGCATCGTCGTCACCGCGATGGCGATGCCGTAGAGCCCTGCCAGGTTGTAGCTGAACAGCACGCCGGCGATGATGATGAGCGCCGGGATGGCCGTGCTCTCCATGCTGACGGCGAGCCCGCGGATGACGTTCGTGCCATGCCCCGTCACCGAACTCTCGGCGATGGCCTTCACCGGTCGGTAGTCGGTGCCGGTATAGTATTCCGTCACCACGATGATGAGCCCCGTCACCGCCAGCCCGACGACGCCGCAGAGAAACAGCGAGAAGGCGGTGAAATTCGCCCCCGCCGCGCTCAGCGTTCCGCTGCCGAAGACCAGGTAGCTCAGCGGCAGCAACGCGACGAGCGAAAGGATGCCGGTGACGATGAAGCCCCGGTACATCGCCCCCATGATCGAGTTGTTGGCCGGCAGCTTGACGAAATAGGTCCCGGCGATCGAGGTGACGACGCAGACCGCGCCGATCGTCAGCGGATAGAGCATCCCCTGCGCCAGCATGTCGGCGGGGAAGGCGATGGCGGCCAGCACCATCGTCGCCACCATGGTCACCGCATAGGTCTCGAACAGGTCGGCCGCCATGCCCGCGCAGTCGCCGACATTGTCGCCGACATTGTCGGCAATGGTCGCCGGGTTGCGGGGGTCGTCCTCGGGGATGCCCGCCTCGACCTTGCCGACCATGTCGCCGCCGACATCGGCGCCCTTGGTGAAGATGCCGCCGCCGAGCCGCGCGAAGATCGAGATCAGCGAAGCCCCGAAGCCGAGCGCGACGAGCGCGTCGATCACCGGCCGGCTGTTCGGCGCATGCCCAACCAGCACGACCAGGATGAAGAAGTAGACGGCGACGCCCAGCAGCGCGAGCCCCGCGACGAGCATCCCGGTGATGGCCCCCGACTTGAAGGCGACGTCGAGCCCCGCCGCCAGCGAGCCGGCCGAGGCCTGCGCCGTCCGCACATTGGCCCGCACCGAGACATTCATGCCGATGAAGCCCGCCAGCCCCGAGAGCAGCGCCCCGAGCAGGAAGCCGATCGCCACGCCGATGCCCAGCCAGAGCACGATCGCCACGAAAAGCACGATGCCGACCAGGGCGATGGTCATGTACTGGCGCTTCAGATAGGCCTGCGCGCCCTCCTGGATCGCCTGGGCGATCTCCTGCATGCGCGCAGTGCCCGCATCGAGCGCCATCACCTGCCGGGCCGTGACCACGCCATAGGCGAGCGACAGCGCCCCCAGCAGGATCACGAGCAGCAACGTCACTGTCATCAAGACGGTAGCCCCCCCTTCCTTCGCCGCGCCCTTCGAGGGGCGCTGGTGAAGCGAGGCTAGGCGGGCAGCGGTAGCGGCGCAACGGTATCCCTGCTGCATTCCGCTGCCATATCAGCGGTTGTGAGGCTTGCCGGCCGGCCCCGGCGCCGTCACGATGGGGCGAGGCTTTCCCGGAGGAAACGCGGATGATGCGGCGTGCATTGCCGGCGCTGGCTTTGGCGCTGGGCCTGTTGGCGGGGCCGGCGATGGCGCAGGAGGTGGTGGAGAAGCGGGTCTTCGAGGGCGGCGCCTACCAGACGCGCGGCGGCGCGACCATCACCAACCTCCGCATCGGCTACCAGACCATGGGCCGGCTGAATGCCGAGGGCACCAACGCCATCCTCATCTGCCATTTCTTCAGCGGCAACAGCCACGCCTTCGGCCGGCTCGCGGCGGGCGGCCCCGCCGGCTACTGGGACGCCATCATCGGCCCCGGTAAGCCGATCGACACCGACCGCTATTTGGTCGTCTCGGCCGACACGCTGGTCAACGTCAACGTCCCCGACGCCAACACGGTGACGACGGGCCCCGCCAGCATCAACCCGGACACCGGCCGTCCCTACGGCCTGACCTTCCCCGTCGTCTCCATGCGCGACTTCGTCGAGACGCAGAAGCGCCTGCTCGACAGCCTCGGGGTGAAGCGCCTCGCCCTCGTCGCCGGCCCTTCCAATGGCGGCTTGCAGAGCATCGAATGGGCGGCCGCCTACCCTGGTTTCATCGAGCGGGTGATGCCCGTCATCGCCGCCGACATCGACGCCTGGATGCAGGGCTGGCTCGACATCTGGGAGGCGCCGATCCGCCTCGACCCGAACTGGGCCGAGGGCAATTACTACGGCCAGGGGCGCGAGCCGCCGCTGCGCGGCCTCGCCGAAGCCTGGAAGGTCGTCACGCTCCACGCCCGCGACCGCCTCTGGGCGAAGCAGTACGACCGCCAGCTCCCCGAAGGCCAGGACCCCGCCCGCCGCATCGGCGACCGCTTCGCCATCGAGCGCTGGCTCGACGATGCCGCTGCGGCCCGCGCCCGCACCTCGGACGCCAATTCCTTCCTCTACATGGTGCGCGCCAACCAGCTCTTCCTGAACGAGTACCCAAGCTTCGCCGCCGCCCTCTCCGGCACCCCGGCGCGCTGGCTGGTGGTCTCCGCGCCGACCGACCGGGTCTTCCTCGCCGATGGCGTCCGCGAATTCACCGAGACGCTGCGCAGCGCCGGCAAGCAGGTGGAGACGGCGGAGCTCGCCGGCCCGCTCGGCCATCTCAACGGCGTGGTCGGCATGGCCCCGGTCGGCGACCGAATCAGGGCCTTCCTCGCGCGCTGACCCACGCATAAGGCGAATCGTAACGTTTCGCCCGCACAGTCCACCACCGCGGCCAGGCGCAATCCGGCGCCGGCCGCCCAGCGTGGATGCAAGCCGTGTCGAAACTCCAGTTCCGCTCCGTCCGCACCCGGATCGCCGCCCTCTCCGGCGCCTGCCTCCTCGGCACCGGAGTGGTCCTGACCGGCTGGAACATCTTCACCGCCTTCCGCACCGCCGAGGTGGTCGAGAGCCGGACGGAGGCCCTGCTCGACCAGGGCGCCCTCGACTATCTCGGCAGCGTCGCCGCGGTGCAGGCCAACCGCATTCGCCTCGAATTCCGCACCGCCCTCGATGCCGCCCGCGCCCTGAGCTCGACCTTCGCTGTCCTCGCCGCGGCCGACTCCGGCCTGGAGCCGGAGCTGCGGCGCAGCCAGATGAACCGCATCCTCGCCGCCGTCCTCGCCAACGAGCCCAACCTCAACGGCACCTACACCGCCTGGGAGCCGGATGCGCTCGACGGCGCCGACGCCTTCTACCGCGGCCAGCGCAGGACGGGCACGGACGACACCGGCCGCTTCATCCCCTACTGGAACCGCGACGCCACGGGCCGTATCGGCCTGCAGTCCCTTGTCGAGTATGAAAGCCGCGACCTCCACCCGAACGGCGTGATGAAGGGCGCCTGGTATCTCGGCCCGCGCGAGCATGGACGCGAGAGCGTGCTCGACCCGCTGCCCTATGTGGTGCAGGGCCGCAACCTGCTGCTGGCCACCCTCTCCGTGCCGATCAAGCGGGATGGGCGCTTCCTCGGCGTCGCCGGCGCCGACATCAACCTCGACTTCGTGCAGCAGCGGGCGACGGAGGTGGCTGCCCAACTCTATGACGGCCGCGCCGCCGTCACCATCATCAGCAATATGGGCCTGGTTGTCGCCAGCTCGAACAACCCGCAGCAGGTCGGCCAGTCCTTCGCGCCGCTGAGCCCCGACTGGCAGGCAGATCTCCGCACCGTGCAGGAGGGCCGCGCCGCCACCGCCCTCGACCGCCAGACCGACTCGCTGCGCGCCTTCTCGCCTATCATCCAAGGCAATACCGACAAGCCCTGGAGCGTGCTGGTCGAGGTGCCGCGCAGCGTGGCACTGACCGCCGCCGCCCAGCTCGGTGCGGAGCTCACCGCCCGCAACCGGGCCGATGCGCTGCTGCAGCTCGTCGCCGGCCTCACCGTCGCGGCGCTCGGCATCGGCGTGATGGTGCTCGCCGCCGGCGGCATCGTCCGCCCGGTCCGTGCCTGCGTCGCCTTCGCCGAGGGCATCGCCGGCGGCCGTCTCGACCAGCGCCTCGCCGTCGAGGGCCAGGACGAGATCGCCAGCCTGGCGACGGCGCTCACCCGCATGCAGTCCGACCTGGTCGAAGCCCGCGCCCAGCGCGAGCGCGACCAGGAGGCGACCGAGGCCGCCCGCCGCACCGCCATGCTCGCCGCCGCCGAGGAGATCGAGGCCTCGGTGCAGCGCACCGCCGACGGCGTGCTGCACAGCGCCCGCCGCATGGGCGAGAGCGCCCAGGCGATGGCGGAGGCGACGGACCGCACCGCCGGCCAGGCCGTCGATGTGGGCCAGGCCGCCGACCGCGCCAGCGCCAATGTCCAGACCGTCGCCGCCGCCGCCGAGGAGCTGGCCGCCTCCGTCTCTGAGGTCGGCCGCCAGATGAACCGCTCGACCGAGATCGCCGCCGAGGCCGTGCGCCTCGCCGAGCAGGCCGACCGCCAGGTGGTCGGCGCCACCGCCAGCTCGGAGCGCATCGGCGGCGTCGTCCAGCTCATCCAGGACATCGCCGGCCAGACCAACCTGCTGGCGCTGAACGCAACGATCGAGGCGGCCCGCGCCGGCGAGGCCGGCAAGGGCTTCGCCGTCGTCGCCTCCGAGGTCAAGAACCTCGCCGCCCAGACCGCCAAGGCCACCGAGGAGATCGCCGCCCAGGTGACGGACATGCAGCGCTCCACCCAGGACACCGCGGCGATGATCCGCCGCGTGGCCGAGGTGATCGGTCAGATGGACCAGGTGGCGACCGCCATCGCCGCCGCCGTCGAGGAGCAGGCCGCGACGACGCAGGAGATCGCCCGCAGCGTCCAGAACGCCGCCGGCGACACCCGCTCCGTCACCAGCAACATCGATGAGGTGAACGGCGCCATCCTCGGCGTCGGCCGCAGCGCCGGCGAGCTGCGCGGGATCGCCGACCAGCTCTCGGGCGACGCGACCGCGCTCGGCGGCGTCATCGACACTGTCCTCCGCCGCCTCCGCGCGGCCTAGCCCTCCGGCCGCATCGCGCTCTCGTGCCAGCGCCTGAGCAACAGGTGCTGGACGAGGCCGAGCACGGCGAAGATGGCGATGCCGAGCGCCGAGATCAGCGCCAGCGCCGCGAACATCCGGGGGATCTTCAGCTGGTACCCGGCTTCCAGGATGCGGAAGGCCAGCCCCGATCCCGTTCCCCCCGCACCCGCCACGAATTCCGCGACCACGGCCCCGATCAGCGCCAGCCCCCCGGCGACGCGGAGCCCCGCGAGGAAGAAGGGCAGCGCTCCCGGCAGCCGCAGCAGCCACAAGGTCTGCCACCGAGTCGCGCCATAGAGCCGGAACAGCTCCACATGGTTGCGGTCGGCGCTGTTCAGCCCGAGCACGGTATTCGACAGGATCGGGAAGAAGGCGACGATCCAGGCACAGATCAGCAGGCTGATGGTGACGTCGTCCACCCAGATCAGGATCAGCGGCGCGATGGCGACGACCGGCGTCACCTGCAACACCACCGCATAGGGGAAGAAGGCCCGCTCCACCCAGCGCGACTGCGCGAAGAGCACGGCCAGCAGCCCGCCGAGCGTCACTGCCAGCAGCAGGGCCAGCAGCGCGATCTTCAGCGTCACCAGCATGGAGGAACGGAAGAGCGGCCAGTCCTCCACCAGGGCGCGGGCGATGGCGACCGGCCCCGGCACCTGATAGGCCGGTACCTCCAGCAGCCGGACGGCCGCCTCCCACCCGCCGAGCACGAGCAACCCGACCAGGGCCGGCGCCAGCCAGTCCGCCCATCGCCTCATGCCCGCATCGCCTCCTCCAGCGCCTCGGTCGTCCGCCGGCAGAGCGCCGCATAGCCGGCCGAGGTGCGGAACCCCTCGGGCCGCGGCGCCGCCTCCTCCACCCTCACCTCCGCCGCGATCCGCCCCGGCCGCGCCGCCATGACGAGGATGCGCGAGGAGAGGTAGACGCTCTCGAAGACCGAATGGGTGACGAAGACCACCGTCACCCCGCTCCCCACCCACAAGGCGAGCAGGTCGTCATTCAGCCGGTGCCGCGTCAGCTCGTCGAGCGCGGCGAAGGGCTCGTCCATCAGCAGCAGGCTCGGCCGCGTCACCAGGGCGCGCGCGATGGAGACGCGCATCCGCATCCCCCCCGACAGCTCCCGCGGATAGGCCCGCTCGAAGCCGCCGAGCCCCACCTGTGCCAGCGCCGCCGCCGCCCGCGCCTCCTGCTCCGCCCGCGCCATCCCCGCCAGCCGCAGCGGCAGCCGCACATTGGTGATGGCATCCGACCAGGGCAGCAGCGTCGCCTCTTGGAAGACGAACCCGACCTGCCGCGACGCCGCCCGCTCGATCCGCCCCTCGCTCGGCTCCGCGAGCCCCGCGATCAGCCGCAGCAGCGTGGACTTCCCGCAGCCCGAAGGCCCGAGCAGCGACAGGAACTCCCCCGCCTCGATCCGCAGATCGACCCCCCGCAGAGCCTCCGTCCCGCTGGCGAAGCGCTTGCCGACGCCATCCAGGGCGACGAGCGTCACGCGAGGGGGGAGGGCAGGGGCGGCATCGCGTGAGGATGAAGGGAGGAAAACGCCGACGGCAAGGGCCGGATATCCCTTGCCTCCATACCCCGCCCGCGCTATAGGAAAAAAGTCAACGCTCCGCCTTGCGCCGCCGCCGGCCCTCGATCACCCGCATCGCTTCCCACAGCACCTCCTTGGTGATGCCCTGCGGCGCATACTGGCTCTCCACCCAGTCGGGTGAGGGCGCGACCACCGGCCGCACCATCAGCACCCCGTCCTCCAGGTGGATCTCCGCCTGTGTCGCCTGGCCGAACCGGGCCCGCAGCGCCGTGGGGATGGTGATTTGCCATTGCGGCGAGATGCGGACGAGCATGCGACACTCCATCCCGGCCCCAGCGCCGGGATTCGAATAAAGTCCTAAATCCCTAAAATTGTCAAACCAAAACGAAATTGGCCAGGGGCTTGCGGGCCCCTGGCCTTCAAGCCTTGCCGATGCCCTTGTTCACCAGCCCCAGGTCGAAGGCCCGCCGCCACTCCATCCCCCGTGGCACCACGCCCACCTGCACAGCCGCCTCGTAGAGCGCCTCCCACCGCGCCTCCGTCATCGCCCCGATGCCGAGCGCGAGCGCATCGCCCGAGCGCACGATGCCCTCCTTGTTCATCATCTCCGTCCCATAGGCGATGAGGTCCTCGCCCATCTCCGGGTTCTGCTGCCGGATCAGCCGGTTCGCCGCCTCGGTGTCGAAGCCGCCGGCCTTGCCCTTCAGGTACTGGTCCCACCCCTGGAGGCTGGCCTCGACGAAGCGCCCGATCACCTCGCGCCGCTCGGCGAGGGTCTTCGCCCCGACATTGATGGTGGTGCCATAGTCCTGGAAGCCGCTGTCATGCACCAGCAGCACCACCGGCTCGACCCCTTGCTGCCGGATGGAGAAGGGTTCGCTCCCCAGATAGCCCTGCTGCATCACCCGCTTGTCGGCCAGGAAGGGCGCCAGGCTGAAGGTATAGGGCCGCACCTGTTCGTCGCTCAGCCCGTATTTCTGCCGCACATAGGGCCACCAGGTGACGCGCGGCTCGGCGCTGATCAGCACCGGCCGCCCCTTCAGCGACTCGAAGCCCGTGATCCCCTGGCCCGGATGCCCGATCAGCACCACCGGATCCTTCTGGAACACCGCGGCGACACAGAGGAACGGAATGCCCTCCCGCACGAAGCCCAGCGCCCCGAGCCCGTTGCCCATCGCCATGTCGACCCGCCCGCCGACCAGCAGCTGCGCCGGGTTGATCTGCGGCCCGCCCGAGCGCAGCTCCACCTCCAGCCCCGCCGCGCGGTAGAGCCCCGCCGCCTGCGCCTGGTAGAAGCCGCCATGCTCCGCCTGGGCGCGCCAGTTGGTGACGAAGCTCACCCTGTCGAGCCGCGGCTGCGCCCGCACCGGGCCTGCCGCCACCAGCAGCGGCCCCGTGGCGAGCCCCAGCGCCACCCGGCGCGAGGCGATGAAGCGTTCTGCGGCCATGGACTTCTCCCCTTCGGTCGCGCAACAGACTGCCATGTCGCGCCCCATCTTGCCCACTGCCGCAAGCCCCTGCACCCTGCGCCCATCAAACGAGAGGACCGCGCCGTGAACGGAGCCGAAAGCCTGGTGAACACCCTCCTCGGGGGAGGGGTCGATGTCTGCTTCTCCAACCCCGGCACCAGCGAGATGCATTTCGTGGCCGCGCTCGACCGCATCCCCGGCATGCGCTGCGTGCTCGGCCTGCAGGAGAACATCGTCACCGGCGCGGCGGACGGCTACTGGCGCATCGCCGGCAAGCCGGCCAGCACCCTGCTGCATTGCGGCCCCGGCCTCGCCAACGGCCTCGCCGGCCTGCATGACGCCCGCCGCGCCCGCTCCGGCATCGTCAACATCGTCGGCGACCAGGCGGTCTACCACCGTCCCTTCGACGCGCCGCTGACCGCCGACACCGAGGGCTGGGCAAGAGGCGTCTCCGCCTGGACCCGCACCACGACCCGCGCGGAGGATGTCGGCGCCGATGCCGCGACGGCCATCCAGGCCGCCCGCACCTCTCCCGGCCAGATCGCCACGCTGATCCTCCCCTCCGATTCGTCCTGGAACGAGGGCGGCCTCGTCGCCAAGCCGCTGCCCGTCCCCGCCGCCCCCGTCGCCGACCCGCATGCGGTGAAGCAGGTCGCGCGCATCCTCCGTGAGCAGCGCGGCGTCATGCTGCTGCTCGGCGGCCTCGCGCTGACCGAGGGCGCCCAGAAGCAGGCCCACCGCATCGCCGCCGCCACCGGCTGCCGGCTGCTGGCCGAGGGCTCGAACGCCCGTACCCAGCGCGGCCAGGGCCGCCTGCCGCTCGACCGCGTGCCCTATGTGGTGGACCAGGCGCTGGCGGCGCTCGCCGATGTCCAGCACCTCGTGCTGGTCAACGCCAAGGAGCCGATCGGCTTCTTCGGCTACCCGGGCAAGCCGAGCCGCCTCTACCCGGCCGAGGCCGCCGTCCATCTGCTGACCCGCTACGAGCAGGATGCCGAAGCCGCCCTCACGGCTCTCGCCGACGAGCTGGGCGCGCCCGCTGCCGCCATCCCCTCCGCCGGCCCCCGGCCCGAGGCGCCGCGCGGCGCCCTCTCGCCCGAGGGCCTCGCCCGCGCCGTCGCCGCGCTGATGCCGGAGCATTCGATCATCGTCGATGAATCCGTCACCTATGGCCGCGGCTTCTTCCCCGAGACGGTGGCGGCGCCGGCGCATGACTGGCTGCAGAATTGCGGCGGCGCCATCGGCTACGGCATCCCCGTCGCGGTCGGCGCAGCGATCGCCGGCGGCGGCCGCCGCGTCATCGGCCTGCAGGCGGATGGCAGCGCCATGTACACGGTGCAGGGCCTCTGGACCCAGGCGCGCGAGAAGCTGCCGGTGACGACGGTGCTGCTCTCCAACCGCAAGTACCAGATCCTGCTCGGCGAATACCGCAATGTCGGCGCCAATCCCGGGCGGACGGCGATGGACATGCTCGATCTCGGCAACCCCGATATCGGCTGGGTCCAGCTCGCCAATTCGATGGGCGTCGAGGCCGCGCAGGCGACGACGCTCGAGGCGCTCGGCGACCTGATGTCGCAGAGCTTCTCCCGCCCCGGCCCCTTCCTCATCGAGCTGATGATCTAGCTCGCCAGGAACCGCTTCGCGCCCTCGGCCAGCACCTCGAGGCCGAGGGCCAGGTCCTCCCGCTTCGTGTCCTCCGTCCAATGGTGGCTGATGCCGCCGATGGAGGGGACGAAGAGCATCGCCACCGGCATGACGCGGGCGAGGATCTGGCTGTCATGGATCGCCCCGCTCGGCATTTCCGTCCAGGCGCCGGGGCAGAGCTGCTCGGCGGCCTCGCGCAGCGCAGCCCGCATCGCCGGGTCGCAGGGCGAGGGGTCGGTATGGCCGATCGGCTCCAGCACGGCCGGGCAGCGCTCGCGCCGGTTGCTCTCCTGCACGGTGCGGCGGAGGCAGTCCTCCATCCGGTCCATGACCTCGGGCGAGAGGTCGCGGAAGGAGAAGGTGATCTCCGCCCGGCCGGGGATGATCTGCGGCGCGTTGGGCTCCAGCAGGATGCGCCCCGTGGTCCAGACGCTGCGCGCGCCGGCCGCCATCGGCATTGCCTGATCGAGCGCCGCCAGCAGCCGCACCGCCGTCAGCCCCGCATCGCGGCGCTCCGCCATGGTGGTGCCGCCGGTATGGTCCTGCTGCCCGGTGACGGTGATCCTCCACTGCCGTATTCCGATGACGCCGGTGACGACGCCGATGCGCATCCCGGCTCGCTCCAGCTGCGTTCCCTGTTCGATATGCAGCTCGAAGGCGCCCTTGTACCGCTCCGGCTCCAGCCGCAGCCGCGGCCGTCCGGCAAGCCCCGCCACGGCCAGCGCCTCGCGCAGCGGCCTGCCGTCATGCCGGTTGCGCGCCGCGTCCAACTCCGCCTCCTCGACCGCGCCGATGAGGCTGCGGCTGCCGAGGAAGTCGCCCCAATGCCCCTCCTCATCGGCATAGGCGCAGACATCGACCGCCAGGCCGGCGCGGGCGAGGGCCAGCGCCGCGACGACCCCGAGCACGCCGTCCAGCCAGCCGGCTTGGTTCTGCGTCTCGATGTGGCTGCCCGCCAGCAGATGCGGCCCAGGGCCCCGATGCCGGCCGAAGACATTGCCGATGCCGTCGATCCTCGCCTCCAGCCCCGCCGCCTCCATCTCGGCGGCGAGCCAATGCCGGCTCTCCATGTCCTCCGGCCCGAAGGTGGGGCGATGGACGCCGGTGCGGTAGGCGCCGATCCGACGCAGCCGGTCCAGGTCGGCGAGGAAGTGGGCGGTATCGAGGGCCAAGGGCACATTCCTTCAGGGCATGGGATGCGATCATGCTCGCGGTCCAGGACATGATGCGGGAGGCGGTATCTTTCGTGAGACTTCTTGCTGATTTTGTGGTCAATAGATGGCTTAGGTTTCAGGTTTCGCCCAATGTCTCTGTAAGTTCCGGCCGTGCATGATGCATCATGACGGAGCCGGACCAGCCCGGCCGCGAGGCGCCGTTGCAGGCACTCCGCGGAATGACGGTAAACGCTTCGCCAGGGCCGGGAACACCATGAACGCCACTCACCTGCTGCCGCCGAAAGGGACCGATGGCTTCGCATCGACGGTGGATGCCTTGAGCCTGCATGCGGCCGCAACCCAGAAGCCCTTGCCCGAGGCCACCGCCCCGCAATCCGCCCCTCATCCGGCCCAGGCACCCGCCGAGGCGCCGCCCCGCGGCCGCGGCAAGCTCTGGCTGGCGCTCGGCCTCGTCCTCGCAGCCGCGGCCGGCGGCTATTATTGGTACGACCAGTCCCGCAAGGCCACCGAGGCCATTCCGACCTCGCCCGCCGCCACCCAGACCGAGCCGCTGACCCAGGGTGAATTCCGCCTCTCCGACACCGAGATGCGGGCGCTGCGGATCGAGGAGATGCACAGCCATGCCTTCCGCGCCGAGCGCATGGCCGAGGGCCGCATCGCCTATGACGAGGATCGCTCCACCCCCGTCTTCTCGCCCTATAACGGCCGGGTCGTGCGCGTGCTGGTCCGCATGGGCGACGAGGTGAAGGCCGGCGACACCCTGCTCGAGATCGAGACCACCGACCTCGCCGGTGCCGCCAACGACCTGCTCTCCGCTGCCGATGCCGCCAACAAGGCGCGTGCCACGCTCGACCAGGCGCGCCGCGAGGAGGCGCGGCAGAACAGCCTGTTCGGCGCACGCGCCGCCTCGCAGCGCGACGTGGAGCAGGCCCGAACCGGCAGCATGACCGCCATGGCGGATCTCCGCAGCGCCGAGGCGACGCTATCCGCCGCCCGCGACAAGCTGCGCGTCCTCGGCCGCAGCATGGACGAGATCGCGCGGATCGAGCAGACCCGCATGGTCAATGCCGTGGTGCCGGTGACGGCGCCGATCGGCGGCACCGTGGTGCAGCGCCGCGTCGGCCCCGGCCAATGGCTTTCGATCGGCGCATCCGACCCGGTCTTCACCATCGCCGACCTGTCCACCATGTGGCTCGTCGCGGCGGTGCGGGAGCTGGATGCGCCGCTCATCAAGACCGGCCAGCCGGTCGATGTCAGCGTCGGCGCCCTGCCGGGCCACCGCTTCGAGGCGCGCATCGCAACCATGGGCGCCGGGCTCGACCCGACCACGCGGCGCCTCACCGTCCGCGCCGAGGTGAAGGACCCCGAGCACCTGCTGAAGCCGGAGATGTTCGCCACCTTCCGCATCTCGGTCGGCGAAGGCGAGCGGAATGTCGGCGTGCCGGTCAACGCCATCATCTATCGCGGCGCCGAGGCCAGCATCTGGCTGGCGCTCGACGACAACCGCTTCATCCTCCGCCGCATCAGGCCCGGCATCCGCTCCGGCGACATGGTGGAGGTGACCGAAGGGCTGAAGCCGGGCGACCGCGTGGTCACCGGCGGCGCCCTCTTCATCGACCGGGCCGCCCGGATCGACTGAGCGACAAGCTTCTGGCGACGGGCACGGGCTCCGGGGCAAAATAGCGCGCCGGCGATCCCGGCCAGTCGGGAAGACCAGCATGCGTCAGATCGTCGCCTTTTCTCTCCAGCGCAGGCCGCTGGTCATACTGCTGTTCTTCACCTTCATCGTCGTCGGCTTGGCTGCCTTCACCCGGCTGAACATCGAGGCCTATCCCGACCCAGTGCCGCCCCAGGTGGTGATCATCACCCAGAACCCGGGGCAGAGCGCGGAGGAGATCGAGCGCTACGTCTCCATCCCCGTCGAGGTGGCGATGGCGGGGCTGCCCAACCTCACCTCGGTCCGCTCGACCAGCCTCTTCGGCCTCTCCGACGTGCGGGTGCAGTTCAACTTCAACTACACCTACGACCAGGCCTTGCAGCAGGTGCTGAACCGGCTGGGCCAGCTCAACGGGCTGCCGGAGGGCGTGCAGCCGCAGATCAGCCCGCTCTCGCCGATCGGCGAGATCATGCGCTACCGGCTGGTCGGCCCACCGGGCTATTCGCTGGCCGACCTCAAGACCCTGCAGGAATGGGTGCTCGACCGGCGCTTCAAGCGCGTCCCCGGCGTGGTGGACGTCACCTCCTTCGGCGGCCTCTCCAAGAGCTACAACGTGGTGGTCGATCTCAGGCGGATCGCGGCGCTCGGCCTCACCCTGCCGCAAGTGATCCAGGCAGTGCGGGCGGGCAATGCGACGGTAGGCGCCGGGACCATCCGCATCGGGCCGCAGGCGGCGGTGGTGCAGGGGATCGGGCTGATCCGCGGGCTGGACGACATCCGCAACGTGGTGGTCTCGGCCGAGGGCGGCGTGCCGGTGCTGCTCGGCGACGTGGCGGCGGTCGAGATCGGCAACCTGCCGCGCCTCGGCATCGCCGGCCAGGAGAATGACGACGACGTGGTGCTGGCCACCGTGCTGATGCGGCGCGGTGAGCAGACCCTGCCCACCATCCGCGGCGTGCAGGCCGAGGTGGCGCGGATCAATGCCGGGGGCGTGCTGCCGCCGGGGGTGAAGATCGTCCCGCTCTACGACCGCGAGGACCTGGTCAAGATCACCACCCGCACGGTGGTCCACAACATCATCGAGGGCGTCGCCCTCATCCTGCTCATCCAGTGGCTCTTCCTCGGCGACTTCCGCGGCGCGCTGGTGGTGGCGGCCACCGTCCCCTTCGCCTTCCTCTTCGCCATCCTGCTGATGATGGCCCGCGGCGAGAGCGCCAACCTGCTTTCCCTCGGCGCGCTCGACTTCGGCCTGCTGGTCGATGCGACCGTCATCATGGTCGAGAACATCTACCGGCATCTCGGCCTCAGCCGGAACCCGGCGCACCGCTATATCGCTCCCTCCGGCTCGAAGGAGTTGTCCGGCCTGTCGCTGACCGTGCTGCGGGCGGCGGGCGAGGTGGACAAGGCGATCTTCTTCTCGGCGCTCATCATCATCGCCGCCTTCATCCCGCTTTTTACCCTGGGCGGCATCGAGGGCCGCATCTTCGGCCCGATGTCGAAGACCTATGCCTATGCGATCATCGGCGCGCTGTTGGCGACCTTCACCATCACCCCGGCACTGGCCGCCGCCCTGCTGCGCGAGGACAGCAAGGAGCGCGACACGCTGCTGGTCCGGGGGCTGCGCTGGGTCCATAGCCGGCTCTATGCCGCGGCGATGCGGGCGCGCGCCCTCTGCCTGATGCTGGCGGCCGCGCTCTTCGCCGGCTCGCTGCTGCTGATGTCGCAACTCGGCGCCGAATTCCTGCCGACGCTGGAGGAGGGCAACCTCTGGGTCCGTGCCTCGATGCCGGGGACGATCAGCCTTGAGGAGGGCAACGACACGGTGAACCGCATCCGGCGGACGCTGATGGAATTCCCCGAGGTCGTCACCGCCACCTCGCAGCAGGGCAGGCCGGATGACGGCACGGACAGCGCCGGCTTCTTCAATGCCGAGTTCTTCCTGCCCCTGAAGCCGCCGCAGCAATGGACCACGGCGCCGCACCGCGACGGGCTGGTGCGGGCCATGCATGAGCGGCTGTCGGGCCAGTTCGTCGGCGTCGAGTTCAGCTACTCCCAGGCGATCAGCGACAACGTCCAGGAGGCGGCCTCCGGCGTGAAGGGCGCCAATGCGGTGAAGGTCTACGGGCCGGAGCTCGACATCATCGCCCGCAAGGCGGAGGAGATCCGCCAGGTGATGGCCGGCGTCGAGGGCGTGGCGGACCTTGCCGTCTTCCGCTCGCTCGGCCAGCCGACGGTCGCGGTGCAGATCGACCGGGCGCGGGCGGCCCGCTACGGCCTTGCGGTGGACGACGTGAACGAGGTGGTGCAGGCGGCGATCGGCGGGCGCGAGGCGGGGCGGCTCTACGAGCCGGGCGGTGACCGCAATTTCCCGATCGTCGTGCGGCTCGACGCGCCCTACCGCGACAGCTTGGAGGCCATCGGGCGCATCCCCGTAGGCGGGCCGCGCGGGGCGACGCTCTCCGACGTGGCGGAGATCAAGCTGGTCTCCGGCGTCTCCTATATCTACCGCGAGGATGCCTCGCGCTACGTGCCGATCCGCTTCAGCGTGCGCGGGCGGGACCCGGCGAGCACCGTCGCCGAGGCGCAGGCGCTGGTCGCGGCGCGGGTGGAACTGCCGCCGGGCTATCGCCTCGACTGGCTGGGCGAGTTCCGCAACCTGCAGGAGGCGATCGGGCGGCTGCTGGTGGTGGTTCCGGCGGCGCTCGCCTTGATCCTCGTTCTGTTGTACGTGCAGTTCAATACGCTGCGCGAGACGCTGCTGGTCTTCGGCATCGTGCCGATGTCGATCACCGGCGGCATCGCGGCGCTGGCCGTGGCGGGGCTCAATTTCAGCGTGCCGGCGGCCATCGGCTTCCTCGCGCTGTTCGGCATCACCGTGATGGAAGGCATCATCATGCTCTCCCATTTCAACCACCTGAGGCTGGAGGGGATGCCCTGGCGCCCGGCCCTCGACCAAGCCGGGCGGGACCGGATGCGGCCGGTCTTCATGACCTGCTTCGCCAGCTTCACGGGCCTGCTGCCGATGGCGCTGGCCACCGGCATCGGCGCCGACGTGCAGAAGCCGCTGGCGCTCGTCGTCGTCGGGGGAATCGGGCTGGTGCCGCTTTTCATCCTGGTGGTCTTCCCGGCGATGATCGACCTCTTCGGCAAGCCGCGGCACATCCGCCGGGCCGAGGCGGCGGCGCATGGGGCGGCGGTGCGGGCATGAGGCTGACCTTCCGCGCGGCCCTGCTCGGCTGCGCCCTGCTGGCCGGCCCGCCCGCCTATGCCCAGACGCAGCCCACCCCGCCGGCCGCCCCGCCGCCGGGGATGGCGCCGCTGCCGATCGGGCCGGGCGCCCGGCCGCTCTCGCTCGAGGAGGCGGAGGCGGCGCTGGTCGAGCGCAACCTCGCCGTCATCGCCGCGCGGCGTGGGGTGGATGCGGCGAGGGCGCAGCGGCTCGTCGCCTCCTCGCGGCCCGCGCCCACGGTCTCGGTCGGCAACAGCTTCGCCCAGGTCGGGGAGACGCAGAACGGCGCGCTGCGCGGGGCGCGCTATCTGAGCCCCGCGAAAAACATCAGCGTCGGGCTGACGGTGCTGGTGGAGCGCGGCGGCAAGCGGACGCTCCGCACTCGATTCGCCGAGCGGCAGATCGAGGGGGCGGAGGCGCAGGTTCTGGATGCGCTGCGCACCCAGCTCTTCGCGCTGCGCCAGGCCTTCCTCGGGGCCCTGCTCGCGCGGGCGAATCTCGAGGTCGCGCTCGGCAACCGGGCGAGCCTCGACCGGACTGAGCAGCTGCTGCGCCGGCAGCTGCGCGACGGCGCCATTCCCGAGGGCGACCTGCTGCGCTTCCAGGCGAGCCGGCTGCAATTCGAGGGCGATGTGACGAGCAACGCCCAGGCCTATGCGGCGGGGGTCGCTGCGGTGGCGGCGCTGCTCTCGGCCGATCCGGCAGCCTTTCAGCAGGGGGCGGGCACACTCTCCTCGCTCGGGATCAATCCGGCAGTGAGGGGCGCGCTGGCGCCGCCGCCGGGGCAGCAGGGGCGGACGGGGACGCCGGCGGGGCCGGCCAGCGCGCCGACGGCGGTGCGGACGATCCTTTCGCCCGTGGCCTTCGATGTGCGCGGGCGGTTCGACGCCATCCCCGATCTCGGGATTGGCCGCGATGAACTGGCCAGTGGCGTCGCCAGCAGGCCGGATGTGGTGGCGGCGGAACGCCAGGCGGCGGCGGCGGCGGCCAACCGGCAGTTGGCCGAGGCTAGCCGCTCGCGCGACGTGACGGTGGATGCGGGCTGGAGCCGCTCGGCGCTGTCGCAGGACCTGCCGGATTCGCGCGACCGGCTGGGCGCGCTCAACAGCTTCGGCGTGCAGCTCTCGGTGCCGATCTTTACCTCGCGCATCGTCGAGGGGAATGTCGCGGCGGCGACCGCGCAGCAGGGCCAGGCGGATGCCGTGGCGCGGGCGACGATGCTGCAGGCGCGGGCGGAGTTCGCCGCGGCCTGGGCCGGGGTGGAGCAGTCGCGCGCCCTGCTGAACCTCTATGCCGGCGGCGCGCTCGGCCGGGCGGAGGAGGCCTATCGCAGCACCGAGCAAGCCTATGTCGCCGGCGGACGGACGCTGCTCGACGTGCTGGATGCGCTCCGCGTGCTGAACGTGACGCGGGTGCAGGCCAACCAGGCGCGCTATGCCTATCTGCTGGCGCTCTCCCAGCTGGAGCAGGCGAGCGGGGTGTCGGGCGTCGCGCCGCGACTGTAGGCTTCCCTCCCTGAACGGGAGGACGACGCCATGGAGATGGGAATTGCCGGCAAGCGGGTGCTGATCACCGGCGGGTCGAAGGGGATCGGCCTTGCCTGCGCCGGGGCCTTCGCGGCCGAAGGGTGCGACTTGGTGCTCGCCTCGCGCGACGGAGCGGCGCTGGAGCGGGCGGCGGAGGGCATCCGGGCGCGGCACAATATCAGCATCGCCGTCCATGCCGGTGATCTCGGCGATGCCGCGGCGCGTGAGGCGCTGGCCGCGGCGCATCCGGAGATCGACGTGCTGGTGAACAATGCCGGCGCCATCCCGGGCGGGACGCTGGCCGATATCGACCTCGACCGCTGGCAGGAGGCCTGGGCGCTGAAGGTCTTCGGCTACATCCATCTCTCGCGGCTTTATCTGCCGCGGATGGAGGCGCGAGGCGACGGCGCCATCGTCAACATCATCGGCATGGCCGGGCGGGCGCCGCGGGCGGATTACATCTGCGGCGCCTCGGGCAATGCGGCGCTGATCGCCTTCACCGCGGCGCTCGGCGGCAAGTCGACCGATAAGGGCGTCCGCGTGGTCGGCATCGCGCCGGGGGCGACGATGACGGACCGAATTATCACCCTCTCCAAGTCGCGGGCGAAAACCAAGTTCGGCGACGAGAACCGCTGGGAGGAGATGCTGGCCGGGCTGCCGCTCGGCCGGGCGGGGAAGCCGGAGGAGATCGCCGACCTCGCGGTGTTCTGCGCCAGCCCGCGCGGCGGCTATCTCTCCGGCACCACCATCGACGTGGATGGCGGGGCGCAGTTCAGGGGGTAGCGCGAGTCCCGAGTAGCGCGAAGAAGGCGCCTTGCGGGTCGAAGCCCTGGAGGACCCAGGCCTCGCCCGGGACTGCCATCGGCCCGTTGACGATCTGGCCGCCGGCCTCGCGCACCCGGCCGGCGGCGGCGTCGATGTCGCCGACGGCGATGTAGAAGCACCAGAAGGGGCGGGGGATGGCATCCGGCTTGTTGAACATGCCGCCTATCGCCGGGCCGCCGAGGCGGAAGGTCTGGTAGGTGCCGAGCGGGCCGATATCCACCGCCTCCGCCCGTTGCCAGCCGAAGAGCGTGGCGTAGAAGTCGAAGGCGGCGGGCCAGTCGGCCGCCGCCAGCTCGTTCCAGCCGACATGGCCCGGCGTGCCGATGGGCTGCGGCTCGGGCAGGGTGCCGGCGAAGATGGCGAAGACGGCGCCCTGCGGATCGCCGAGGACGGCGAAGCGGCCGATCCCGATGCTGCGGGGCGGGACATGGACCACGCCGCCGAGTGCCGTGGCGCGGGCGAGGGTCGCGTCCACGTCATCGACCAGGATATGGCCGACCCAGCCGGGGAGGGCGCCTTTGGCCATATCGGCCTGCTTCAGCGGCAGCAGGCCGGCGGCGGGGCGGTCGCCGGCGGTCAGCAGGGTATAGGGCTGGTCCGGCGTGGAGGCATCGCGGGTACCCCAGCCGGTGACGGTGCCGTAGAAACGGGTGGCCGCCTCGGGGTCGGGCACCATCAGCTCGTGCCACGCGAAGTATCCCGTCATGGCGCGGCCTCCAGCGCCTCGACCAGCAGACCAAGCAGGCGGGCGCCGAATTCGCGCATGTTGACGATGCGGTCGCCGTGGCCGGTCTCGACCGTGAGCGTCCGCGCCACAGGGCCGGCGACTGCAAGGCAGGCATGGCCGGCCGGGTAGCCGTAGCGGTTGCCGCTCGGGCCCGTCGCCCCGGTCTCGCCGAGGGCCCAGACCGTGCCGAGGCGCTGGCGCATCCCTTCGGCCATCATCGCCGCATAGGCCTCGGTGGAGGGGGGCACGCCGTCCAGCCGCTCGGGCGGGATGGCGAGCAGCGCCTCCCGCGCCGCCCGCGTGTAGACCACGGTGCCGCCGAGGAAATAGGCCGAGGCGCCCGGCACCGCGAGCAGCGCGGCCGAAACCAGGCCGCCGGCCGAAGATTCGGCGACTGCGATGGTCTCGCCGCGGGCCTTCAGCAGGGCGCCGGCGCGGGCGGCGATGGGCAGCAGGCTTTCCATTGCGGTCCTCCTCCTCGGCAGGAGAGCCGCCGGGGCGGCGGGCGGCAAGTGAAGATTGACCGCGGCGCCCGGCGCCAGCACCTTCCCGCCGCTTCCAGGGGGCTTTCGTGCAGGATCTGGGTTCCGCCTTCATGGCCGCCATCGCGCTGGTCCGCGACGGGGATGCGGGGATGCTCGCCATCCTCGGCCTGTCGCTGCGGGTGAGCCTCGCCGCGCTCGGCATCGCGGCGGTGGTGGGGCTGCCGCTCGGGGCGCTGCTGGCCGTCGCGCGTTTCCCCGGGCGGCGGGTGGTGGTCGTCTCGCTGAACGCGTTGATGGGGCTGCCGCCGGTGGTCGCCGGGCTGCTGGTCTACCTGCTGCTCTCGCGCTCCGGCCCGCTCGGGCATTGGGGGCTGCTGTTCACGCCGGGGGCGATGGTGATCGCCCAGGCGGTGCTGATCACGCCCATCCTCGCCGCCCTGTCGCGCGGGGTGCTGGAGGCGCTGTGGGAGGAATATGCCGAGGCGCTGCGCTCCTTCGGCGCCGGACCCTGGCGGGCGGTGCCGACGCTGCTCTGGGATGGGCGCTTCGCCTTGCTCACCGTGCTGCTGGCCGGCTTCGGGCGGGCGAGCGCGGAGGTCGGGGCGGTGATCCTGGTCGGCGGGAATATCGAGGGCTTCACCCGGACGATGACGACGGCGATCGCGCTCGAAACCAGCAAGGGCGACCTGCCGCTGGCCCTCGCTTTGGGGCTGGTGCTGATGGTGATCGTGCTCGGGGTGAATGCGCTGGCGCAGGTGCTGCGCGATGTCGCGCTGCGCCGGGCCGGCTGATGCTGCCGATCCGGGCGGAGGGGGTGTCCTATGCCGTGGGTGGGGCTGCGATCCTCGATGGGGTGTCGCTCACCATCGCGCCGGGCGCGCCGATGCTGATCCTCGGGCCGAACGGTGCGGGGAAGTCGGTGCTGCTGCGGCTGCTGCACGGGCTGCTGCGGCCGGAGGCCGGGCGGATCACGCCGGCGGCCGCGATTCGCGGAGCGATGGTGTTCCAGCGGCCGGTGCTGCTGCGGCGCTCGGTGCTGGCCAATCTCCGCTACCCGATGGCGCTTGCGGGGGTGCCGAGGGCGGAGCGGGCGCGGCGGGCCGAGGCGGCACTGGCGGAGGTCGGGCTCTCGACGCTCGCTAGCCGGCCGGCGCGGCGGCTTTCGGGCGGCGAGCAGCAGCGGCTGGCGCTTGCCCGGGCGGCGGCGCTGGAGCCGCAGGTGCTGTTCCTCGACGAGCCCTGCGCCAGCCTCGACCCGGCGGCGACGCGGGCGGTGGAGGAGATCATCCGCCGCATCGCCGCGCGGGGAACCAAGATCGTCATGACCACCCATGATCTCGGGCAGGCGCGGCGGCTGGCGGGGGAGGTGGTGTTCCTGCATCGCGGGCGGGTGGTGGAAGCCGCCTCCGCGGAGCGTTTCTTCGCCGGCCCTGCCAGTGCGGAGGGGGCGGCCTTCCTTCAGGGGGAATTGCTGTGGTGAGACGGTCTCTGCTGCTGGGCCTGTTGCCGGCCGGTCTCGCCTGGCCAGCGGCGGCGCAGGACCGGTTCATCACTCTCGCCTCGACGACCAGCACGGAGCAGTCGGGGCTGTTCGGCCATATCCTGCCGGCCTTCACTCGCGCCAGTGGCATCGGCGTTCGGGTGGTGGCGCTCGGGACGGGGCAGGCGCTGGATGTCGGACGGCGCGGCGATGCGGATGCGCTGCTGGTGCATGACAAGGCGGCGGAAGAGCGCTTCGTCGCCGAGGGGTATGGCGGGCCGCGGCGGCAGGTGATGTACAACGACTTCGTGCTGATCGGCCCGGCCTCCGACCCGGCCGGGATCGCCGGCACCCGCGATGTGGCGGAGGCGTTGCGGCGCGTCTCAGCCAGGCGGGCGCCTTTCGTCTCGCGCGGCGACCGCAGCGGCACTCATGCGGCGGAATTGCGGCTCTGGCAGGAGGCGGGCATCGACCCGGTGCGGGGGCGCGGGCAGTGGTACCGCGAGGTGGGGCAAGGGATGGGTCCGGCCCTCAACACCGCGGCGGCGCAGGAAGCCTATCTGCTGTCCGATCGCGGAACCTGGCTCGCCTTCCGCAACCGGCAGGCGCTCAAGCTCTTGGTGGAGGGAGATGCGCGGCTGCTGAACCAGTATGGCATACTGGCCGTCAGCGCGCAGCGCCATCCGGGCGTGAAGGCGAGGGAAGCGCAGACCTTCATCGACTGGATCACCGCGGCGGCGGGGCAGGCGGCGATCGCCGGCTACCGCGTCAATGGGGAGCAGTTGTTCTTCCCCAATGCCGGCTCATCGAAATGAACGCGATGTCGGTTCAGTTTCGTGCAAGGGTCTGGCACTATTCCGTGAGAGATGCGGCGGTGCCGCCAGGGTCTCTGTAAAGGTAGGTCGTCCGTGGATACGCTATCCAATTCATACGTTCCTCTGCCGGCCGAGGCACTCGATGCCGAATCCCTGCGGGCGGCGATCGTGCGGAAGCTCACCTACGACCTTGGCAAGAGCCAGGCCGGGGCGCGCGACCGCGACTGGTTCATGGCGACGGCGCTCGCCGTGCGCGACCGCATCATCGACCGCTGGCTGAGCGTGACGCGGGCCGCCTATGAGGGTGGCCAGAAGCAGGTCTACTACCTCTCGCTCGAATTCCTCATCGGCCGGCTGCTGCGGGACGGCGTGACGAATCTCGGCCTCGACCAGATGGTGTCCGAGGCGCTGGCGCCGCTCGGCGTCGATTTCGAGAAGGTGCGGCAGGCGGAGCCGGATGCGGCGCTCGGCAATGGCGGCCTCGGGCGGCTCGCGGCCTGCTTCATGGAAAGCATGGCGAGCCTCGCCATTCCTGCCTTCGGCTATGGCATCCGCTACGAGCATGGGCTGTTCCGCCAGATCATCCGCGACGGTTGGCAGCAGGAATACCCGGAGGACTGGCTGAATTTCGGCAACCCTTGGGAATATGCCCGGCCGGAGATCGCCTATGACATCGGCTTCGGCGGCAGCGTCGAGGCGGTGATCGTCTCCGAGGCGCGGATGCGGCATGTCTGGCATCCGGCGGAGACGGTCCAGGCCGTCGCCTATGACACGCCGGTGGTCGGCTGGCGCGGCGAGCATGTGAACACGCTCCGCCTCTGGTCCGCCCGTGCGGCCGATCCGCTGAAGCTCGACGCCTTCAACTATGGCGACCATGTCGGCGCGCTGGCCGACCGGGTGCGGCAGGAGAGCATCTGCAAGGTGCTCTACCCGTCCGACGAAAGCCCGGCAGGGCAGGAGCTGCGGCTGAAGCAGGAGTACTTCTTCGCCTCCGCCGCGCTGCAGGACCTCGTGCGGCGGCACCTGCGGGTCTATGGCGACCTCAAGTCGTTGCCGGACAAGGTCTCGATCCAGCTCAACGACACGCACCCGGCGATCGCCATCGCCGAGCTGATGCGCATCTGCGTCGACCTGCATGGCATCGCCTGGGACGAGGCCTGGGAGATCACTCAGGGCACGGTCAGCTACACCAACCACACCCTGCTGCCGGAAGCACTGGAGAGCTGGGCGGTGCCGCTGATGGAGCGGCTGCTGCCGCGCCACATGCAGATCATCTACCTGATCAACGCCTTCCACCTGGACCGGGTGCGGGCGAAGCATCCGGGCGATACGCGGCTGCTCTCCTCCGTCTCGCTGATCGAGGAGGATCATGGGCGCCGGGTGCGGATGGGACATCTGGCCTTCGTCGGCTCGCACAAGGTGAACGGCGTCTCGGCGCTGCACAGCGATCTGCTGAAGAAGACCGTCTTCAAGGACTTCCATCAGCTCGAGCCGGGGAAGGTGGTCAACAAGACCAATGGCATCACCTTCCGGCGCTGGCTGCAGCAATGCAACCCGGGACTGACCGGGCTGCTGACCGAAGCGATTGGGCCGCGCTTCCTCGACGAGCCGGAGGCGCTGAAGGCGCTGGTACCGCTGGCGGGTGATGCCGGCTTCCAGGCGAAGTTTCTCGGCGTGAAGCGGCAGAACAAGGAGGCGCTTGCGACGCTGATCCGCAGCCAGCTCGACATCCGCATCGACCCTCATGCCATGTTCGACGTGCAGATCAAGCGCATCCACGAATACAAGCGCCAGCTGCTGAACGTGCTGGAGACGATCGCGCTCTATGACGCGATCCGCTCGCAGCCCACCAAGGACTGGGTGCCGCGCGTCAAGATCTTCGCCGGCAAGGCGGCGGCGAGCTACCACCGGGCGAAGCAGATCATCAAGCTGGCGCATGACGTAGCGCGGGTGGTCAACAGCGACCCCACGGTGCGCAACCTGCTGAAGGTTGCCTTCCTGCCGAACTACAACGTCTCGCTGGCCGAGATGATCGTGCCGGCGGCCGATCTCTCCGAGCAGATCTCGACGGCGGGGATGGAAGCCTCGGGCACGGGCAACATGAAGCTCGGGCTGAACGGGGCGCTCACCATCGGCACGCTGGACGGCGCCAATGTCGAGATGCTGGAGCATGTCGGGGCGGAGAACATCTTCATCTTCGGCATGACGACCGAGGAAGTCGAGCAGCGGCGGCGCGACGGCATCCAGGGCTCGGCGGCGGTCGAGGCCTCGCCGCGCCTGGCCGAGGTGCTGGAGGCGGTGCGTTCCGGCGTCTTCTCCCCGGATGACCGCAACCGCTACACGGATCTGGTGGATGCGCTCTGCGGCAGCGACTACTTCATGGTCGCGGCCGATTTCGATGCCTATTTCGAGGCGCAGCGCGACGTGGCTTCGCGTTGGGCGGAGGGGGCGGCCTGGCAGCGCTCGGCCATCCTGAATACCGCGAATATGGGCTGGTTCTCTTCCGACCGGACCATCCGCGAGTATGCCGAGGAGATCTGGCAGGTGCCGGTGCGGCGCTGACCGCCCGGGTGGCGACGCGGGCGTGATCGCGGGAATGTCGATTCGCAACTGTCGCGCGGATCGATTTACCGGCAATCTGCCCCTGCCGCCACCGGGGGAAGAATGGCATGCCGAGCAGCCGTGAGTACGGGCCAGAGCGAGTCGAGGGGCCTCTGGCGCGGACCGCCATGGCCTTCGTCCTGGCCGGCGGGCGCGGCAGCCGGCTGATGGAGCTGACGGACCGTCGGGCCAAGCCGGCGGTCTATTTCGGCGGCAAGTCGCGGATCATCGACTTCGCCCTCTCGAACGCCATCAATTCCGGCATCCGGCGCGTGGCGGTGGCGACGCAGTACAAGGCGCACAGCCTGATCCGCCATCTCCAGCGCGGCTGGACCTTCCTGCGGCCGGAGCGGAACGAGAGCTTCGACATCCTGCCCGCCAGCCAGCGTGTCTCGGAGCAGAACTGGTATCTCGGCACGGCGGATGCGGTGTTCCAGAACGCCGACATCATCGCCGACATGGCGCCGCGGCACATCGTGCTCCTGGCCGGCGATCATATCTACAAGATGGACTACGAGAAGATGCTGGCGCAGCACGTCGAGAGCGGCGCCGACGTCACCGTCTCCTGCATGGCGGTGCCGCGGCTCGAGGCGCGCGGCTTCGGAGTGATGAAGGTCGACCAGACGGCGCGAATCGTCGAATTCCTGGAGAAGCCGGCGGATCCGCCAGGCATTCCGGACCGGCCGGAACTGGCGCTGGCCAGCATGGGCATCTACGTGTTCGAGATGCGCTTTTTGCTCGACCTGCTGCGGCGGGATGCGGAGGACCCGAATTCGGAGCACGACTTCGGCAAGGACATCATCCCCTGGCTGGTGCGGAACGGGAATGCCGTAGCGCATCGCTTCGAGCGGTCCTGCGTGCGCTCATCGTCCGAGTTCCAGCCCTACTGGCGCGATGTGGGAACGGTCGACGCCTATTGGGAGGCCAATATCGACCTGACCGACATCGTCCCGCCGCTCGACCTCTTCGACCGCGACTGGCCGATCTGGACCTATGCGGAGATCACGCCGCCGGCGAAATTCGTCCATGATGTCGTGGGGCGAAAGGGTGAAGCGATCTCCTCGCTCGTCTCAGGCGGGTGCATCATCTCGGGGGCGTCGGCGCATCGGTCGCTGCTCTTCACCGGAGTGCATCTGCATAGCTGGTCGAAGGTGGAGGGCGCGGTGCTGCTGCCGCAGGTGGATGTCGGGCAGCATGCGCGGCTGACCAACGTGGTGGTGGACCGGGGCGTGCGGATTCCACCTGGTCTCGTCGTCGGCGAGGACCCGGTGGAGGATGCGCGCCGCTTCCGCCGGACGGAGAAGGGCATCTGCCTCGTAACCCAGGCGATGCTGGACAAGCTGCAGGGATGAGTCTCGGCGTATTGGCGGTTGCCTCGGAATGCTTCCCGCTGGTGAAGACGGGGGGGCTCGCAGATGTAGTGGGCGCCCTGCCGAGGGTGCTGGCGGGGGAGGGGATCGCTGTCACGACGCTGCTGCCTGGCTATCCGGCGGTGCTGGCGGCACTCGAAGGCGCGGAGGCGATTCGGGACTGGTCCGAGCTGTTCGGCGGGCCGGCGCGGCTGGTGCGGGGGCGGGCGGCCGGGCTCGACCTGTTGGTGCTGGAGGCCGCGCATCTTTTCGGCCGTGAGGGCAACCCGTATCTCGGGCCGGATGGGCAGGACTGGGCGGACAATCCGATTCGCTTCGCCGCGTTGAGCCGGGCGGCGGCGGAGGTGGCGGAGGGGTTCGATGCCGTCCATGCGCATGACTGGCAGGCAGGGCTCGTCGGGGCCTATCTGCGCGGGGCGCGGCCGCTGGTCTTCACCATCCATAACCTCGCCTTCCAGGGGCGGTATCCGGCGGAGGTCTTCGTTCGTCTCGGCTTGCCGGCGGAGGCCTTCGCTGTCGAAGGGGTTGAGTATTTTGGAGGCATCGGCTTCCTCAAGGCGGGGCTGCACTATGCCGACCGGATCACCACCGTCTCGCCGACCTATGCGATCGAAATCCGCAGGCCGGAGGGCGGAATGGGGCTGGACGGGCTGCTGCGGCATCGCGCCGCGGTGGTGAGCGGCATCCTCAACGGGCTGGATACGGCGGAGTGGAACCCGGCGACGGACCGGCATCTGGCGGGGCGCTTCTCGTTGGCGGAGCCGGGGGGACGGGCGGCCAACAAGGCGGCGTTGCAGGCGCGGTTCGGGCTGGAGGAGGGTGGGCCACTCTTCCTTTTCGTCGGGCGGCTGGCCTGGCAGAAGGGGATCGACCTGGTGCTGGATGCGCTGCCGGCGCTGCTGGCGGAGGGCGCGCAGCTTGCCATCCTCGGCACCGGGGACCGTGCGCTGGAGGCGCGGTGCCGGGAAGTGGCGGCGGCGAACCCCGGGCGGGTCGGGGCGGTGATCGGCTTCGATGAGGGGTTGGCGCGGCTCGGCTATGGTGGGGCGGATGCGGTGCTGGTGCCCTCGCGCTTCGAGCCCTGCGGCCTCGCCCAGCTCTGCGCGCTGCGTTACGGAGCGCCGCCGGTGGTGGCGCGGGTCGGTGGCCTCGCCGATACGGTGATCGACGCCAATGAGGCAGCGCTGGCGGCCGGGGTGGCGACGGGGGTGCAATTCGCGCCGCCTTCCGACGAGGCGCTGGCGGGGGCGCTGCGGCGGACTTCGGCGCTCTGGCGAGACGAGGCGGCCTGGGACGCGATGCGGCGGAATGCGCTGGCGGCCGATGTCTCCTGGGCGCGCTCGGCCGGGCGCTATGCGGACTTGTTCAGGGGATTGGTGAATGGCTGAGCCGCAGCCGGGTGTTGTCGCCGATGGCGACGGGGTGCGCGTCGGCATCGTCGCCCCGGATGCGACGGCCGTGGAGTTTTGCCTCTTCAAAGGTGAGCGGGAGGTGGCACGGCATCGTCTGACGGCACGCCTGGGGGCCTTGTGGCATGGATACGTGCCGGGCATCGGTGTCGGGGCGCGCTACGGGTTCCGCGCGGAGGGGCCATGGGCGCCTGAGGAAGGGCACCGGTTCAACCCGGCGAAGCTCCTGGTCGATCCCTGGGCAGTGGCGCTGGACCGGGACTTCCGCCTGCATCCGGCGCTGTTCGATACGGGCGAGCATCCGGACGGGACGGACAGTGCGCCTTATCTGCCGAAGGGGGTCGTCGCCGGGTCCGCGGCGGCGCCTCTGACTCTGCCGCCTCTGCCGCCTCTGCCGCAAGGGCCGCGGGTGATCTATGAGGCGCATGTCCGCGGCTTCACCATGCGTCATCCGGCGATTCCGGAGGCGATCCGCGGCACCTTCGCCGCGCTCGGCCACCCGGCGGCGATCGCGCATCTGCAACGGCTCGGGGTGACGCATGTCGAGCTGCTGCCGGTGGCGGCAGGGATCGATGAGCGGCACCTGCCGCCGCTGGGGCTGACCAATTACTGGAACTACAACCCCGTCGGCTGGCTCGTGCCCTGCCCGCGCCTGGCGCCAGGCGGGATGGCGGAGGTGCGGGCGGCGGTCGCGGCGCTCAGGACGGCGGGGATCGGCACCATCCTCGATGTCGTCTTCAACCACAGCGGCGAGGGGGATGCGGAGGGGCCGACGCTCTCGCTGCGCGGGCTCGGCAACCGTGCCTTCTACCGGACGCGCGGGGCCGGCTATGCGAATGATGCGGGAACTGGGAACACCCTCGCCCTCGATCGGCCGTGGCCGCTGCGGCTGGTGATGGATGCGCTGCGGCACTGGGTGGTGCAGGCAGGCATCGCCGGCTTTCGGCTCGACCTGGCGGCGACGCTCGGGCGGCGGGAGGAGGGGTTCGACCCGCAGGCGCCGCTGCTCTCGGCCATGCGGCAGGACCCGGCGCTGCGCGAGCTGCTGATCATCGCCGAGCCCTGGGATATCGGCACCTATGAGCTCGGGCGCTTCCCTGCCGGCTGGGGCGAATGGAACGACCGCTTCCGCGATACCGCACGGCGCTTCTGGCGCGGCGGTGGCGGGTTGTTGGGCGAATTGGCGACGCGCTTCGCCGGCTCGGCGGATGTGCTCGGTGCTGATCGGCCGGCGGCGGACAGCGTCAATTTCGTCACGGCGCATGACGGATTCACCCTCGCCGACCTCACCGCCTACATCGAGCGGCGCAACTGGGCGAATGGCGAGGAGAACCGCGACGGGACGGGGGAGAATTTCTCTTGGAACCATGGCGTCGAGGGACCGACCGAGGACCCGGCCGTGCGTGCCCGGCGGGCCGGCGATGTCCGGGCGCTGCTCGCCTTGCTGCTGACGGCGCGGGGGACGCCGATGCTCTCGATGGGCGACGAGGCGGGGCGGAGCCAGGCCGGCAACAACAACGCCTATGCGCAGGACAATCCGCTCTCCTGGTTCGACTGGGAGGAGATGGATGAATGGCTGGTCGAGTTCACCGCGGCGCTGGTGCGTGCGCGGCTCGCCCATCCCGCACTGCATGATGGGCGGAGGCTGACCGGCGCCGCTATCGATTCGAGCGGCATCCCCGATGTGGAGTGGCGGCGGCCGGATGGTGGCGAGCCCGATTGGGACAACAGCCGCGCGTTGGCGGTCGTGCTGTATGCCGAGGGGGACCGGGCGCTGGTGGCGCTGAATGGCGGTGAGGCGCCGGTGCCGCTGGCGCCTCCAGCGGCGCGGGAGGGCTTCGCCTGGCGCTGCCTCGCCGACAGCGCCGGGGCGGAGGGTGACCTCGCCCCGCGCAGCATCCGCCTGCTGGCGGAAGCGGCCCTCGGCTGAGGGCTACTTCGCCGCGACCGGCAGGCCGAGCGGGGCGGCGGCGCTGCGCCGCTTGCGCTCGACGATGCCGACGATGCCGCGCGGCAGGTAGATCATGAAGAGCACCAGCAAGATGCCGTAGATGAACGGCGCGCCGCCGGTGAACTCCGTACCGAAGGCGATGCGCAGCACTTCCTCGAGGCCGATGGTGATGATGGCGCCGACGGTCGGGCCGAGCGGGGCATACATCCCGCCGGCGATGGCGCCGAAGACGATCTGCAGCGAGATGCCGAGCCCGGCCAGCGATTCCGGGTTCAGGTACATCCGGTACTGCGCCATCAGCGCCCCGGCCAGGGCGGCGAGCGCCGTCGAGATGAGGGTGACGCGCAGCTTTTCCCGCGTGACCCGGATGCCGATGGAGGCGGCGGCGTCCTCGTCCTCGGAGATGGCGGCCAGCGCCTTCGAGGCCATGGAGCGGTCGAGCAGCCACCAGGCGAGCAGTCCGATGGCCCAGGCCAGCAGCGCCAGCCACCAGAAGCCGGATTTGTCGAACTGCATCGCCAGCAGACCCTGGTCGGGCGGGACGCGGTCCGGCGTCATGCCGAGCGAGCCGCCGGTATGGTCGCGAAGCGCGACGATGAGGATGCGGACGATCTCGCCGGCGGCGAGCGTCACCAGCGCGAAGTAGTGGCCGACGACCTTCAGCCGGAAGCAGGGATAGCCGAGCAGGACGCCGGCCAGGGCCGCCAGGGTCACGGCGATGGGGATGCCGACCCAGGGTGTGAGCCCGGCCATGTTCCAGAGCAGCGCCATGGTATAGGCGCCGATGCCGAGAAAGGCGCCATGGCCGAAGGAGACGAGGCCGTAGCGCCCCATCATCGCCCAGCCCGTGCCGGCGACGGCCGTCAGCAGCACGGTGACGCCGAGATGGAGGAAGTAGTCGGGCGGCGAGAGCAACGGGACGCAGGCCAGCGCCAGCAGCAGGGGGATAACGTATCTCATCGTGCGAAGAGCCCTCGCGGCCGGGCGAAGATGGTGACGATGAAGAAGGCAAATGCGACGACGTAGGAGAATTCGGTTGTGCCCCAGAAACCGCCGACCGAGACGATGATCCCCATGATGAAGGCGGCGAGGAAGCCGCCCAGCATGTTGCCGAGCCCGCCCATGACGCAGATCATGAAGGTGATCGGCCCGAAGGAGAGGCCGACAAAGGGATGGACGTCGAGCTGCACCACCAGTAGGCAGGCGGCGAGGCCGGCCAGCGCGCCGCCGACCGCCGAGGCGATGAGGTAGATGCGCTGCGGGTCGACGCCCATCAGCGGCATCACCTCCCGGTCGCGGGCGATGGCGCGGATGGCGGTGCCGACATAGGTGAATTTCAGGAACGCCCAGAGCAGCGCCGCACCCACCAGCGCCGCGCAGAAGGCGGCGAGTTTGGTGCCGCTGACGAAGATCTCGCCGACCTCCATCGGCGGCATGTCGACGCCGAGGCTGCGGAAGTCGGTGCGGAAGATGAGCGTCATCGCCCCTTGCAGCAGGAAGAGCACGCCGCCTGTCGCCAGCACCTGGTTGATCGGCGGCGCCGCGAGCAGCGGCCGCACGACGAACAGGTGCAGCAGCAGGCCGAGCAGCGAGACCACCGGCAGGCAGGCGGCGAAGGCCATCCAGAGCGGCCATCCCGCCTGGGTGTAAAGGAACCAGACAGCATACATGCCGACCATCACCAGCTCCGCATAGCAGAGCCAGACCACGTCCACGACGCCGAAAACGAGGTTGAGGCCGAGCGCCGGCAGGGCGAAGACGCCGCCGAGGAGGATGCCGTTGACGAGCGCTTCCAGCAGGAAGGAGTCCATGGCTCAATGCCCTCCAAGATAGCTGCGGCGGATGGCCGGGTCGGCCACGAGCTCGGCCGAGCGGCCCTCAGCGGCGACGCGGCCGGTCTCCAGCACATAGGCGCGGTCGACGACTCGAAGCACCTGCGCCACGTTCTGCTCGACGATCAGCACCGTCAGCCCCTCCTCGCGGATGCGGCGGACGAGGTCGAACACCTGTTTCACGACGATCGGGGCGAGGCCGGCCGAGGGTTCGTCCAGCAGCAGGATGCGCGGGGCGCACATCAGCGCACGCCCGATGGCGCACATCTGCTGCTCGCCGCCCGACATGGTGCCTGCGAGCTGGTGGCGGCGCTGCTTCATGCGGGGGAAAAGGTCATAGACGCGGTCGCGTCGCTCGGCGAAATGCGCGCGGGCGGCGGGCGAGAAGGCGCCGACCTTCAGGTTCTCCTCGACGGTGAGATGCGGGAAGAGACGGCGGTTCTCCGGCACATGGGCGATGCCGAGCGAGGGCAGCAGATGCGCGGGCGTCGCCGCAAGATCCTGCTCGCCGAAGCGGAGGCTTCCCGCGGTCGGGCGGATCAGGCCGGAGATGACGCGGAGCAGGGTGGTCTTGCCGGCGCCGTTCGGCCCGACGACGCCGACCGCCTCGCCCGGCTCCACGCGGAGGCCGATGCCGAAGAGTGCCTGGAAATCGCCATAGCCGGCATGGATGCCGGACAGCTCCAGCGTCCCGCCCGGTGCGGCCTGCGTCCCGGCGCCGCGGTCGAGGGCGGCGCTCATGCGGCGCGGCTCTCGGGCGGGCCGAGATAGACCTCGGCGACGCGCTCATCGGCTTGCGCCGCCTCGGGCGTGCCCTGGAAGATGACGGCGCCATGGTCGAGCACCACGACGCGATCGACGACCGAAAGCAGCACACCCATGATGTGCTCCACCCAGACGATGGTGATGCCGCGCTCGTCGCGGATGCGCTTCAGCATGGCGGCGGCCTGGTGCATCTCGGCGGTGTCGAGGCCGCCGAGGCTTTCATCGGCCAGCAGCAGGCGGGGCTGGGTGGCGAGCGCCCGGGCGAGTTCCAGCTTCTTCAGCCCCGCGGCGCCGAGGCCATGCGCCGTCGCATGCGGGTCGTCGGGAAGCTGGGCGAGGCGGAGGGCGTCGCGGGCGCGGGTCTCCGCCTCCTCGCGGCTAATGCCGCCGCCGGCGCCATAATGCGCGGCGAGCGTCGCATTCTCCAGCAGCGAAAGGCCGCGGAAGGGGCGGGGGATCTGGAAGGTGCGGCCGATGCCGCGGCGGCAGGTCTCGTCGGCTGTCAGCCCGCCGATCTCCTCGCCGGCCAGCCGAACGGAGCCGGAGGTCGGGCGGAGCATGCCCGCGACGCAGTTGAAGGTCGTGCTCTTGCCGGAGCCGTTCGGGCCGAGCAGGCCGAGGATCTCACCCTTGCCGACCCCGAAGGAGACGTTGTCGACCGCGGTGAAGCCGCCGAAGCGCTTGGTGAGCCCGGCGACCTCCAGCAGCGGGGCCGTGCTCATCGGGCGGCGTAGGCGTTGCCGGCGGGCAGCGGCATGACGATCGGCTGGCCGAGCGAGGCCGGCCAGACCACCTTCGACTTGCCGTTCTCGAACTGCATGACCACCGCGATGCTGCGCTCGTTCTGCCCGGCCATGGGATTGCCGGGCGGGACGAATTTCACGCCATAGCCCTGGATGGTGCCGCCGGTCGGTACGTCCACCTGAAGCGCCGCCTCGCGCAGGGCATCGGCGGTCATTCCCCCGGTCTTGCGGACGGCGGGTTTGAGGACGTGCTCGAGGAAGATCCAAGTGTTGTTGAAGCCCATGGAGGCATGGGTGGGCGGGTCGCTCAACTTATGCTTGGCCTGGAAGCGATCCATGAAGGTCTTCGCCAGGTCGCCGACGCCCGGCTGCAGCTTGCTCCAGTCGAGCATCTGCGTCGCCGCCGGGTCCACGTTGCACATGAAGTTCACGTCCTGGCCGAAGGTCTCCGTCAGCCGGTCGATCTGCGACCAGCCGGCGCCGTGGCCGATCAGCATCTTGAAGCGGAGGCCGCCCGACTTCGCCTGGCGGAGGAAGAGGGTGATGTCCGGGTTGTAGCCGACCTGGAGGACGATATCGGGCCGCTCGCGCCGCAGCTTCGTCACCAGCGTCGAGAGGTCGGGCGCGGTCGAGGAATAGGCTTCCTTGAGGACGATCGGCATGTTGCGGCTCTTGGCATTCGCTTCGATCGCCGCGGCGACGCCGGTGCCGTAGGGCCCGTCCTCGTAGATGACGCCGAGCTTCACCTTGTCCGGCGCCAAGCCGAGCTTCGCCTGGGCATTGTCGGCAATGGCGGAGATCGAGCCCTCGCCATACTGGTCGGAATGCACAGTGGGGCGGAAGACGTAGCGGAAATTCTTGTCCTTCAGCACCGCCGTCGCGATGGCCGAGGTGATCCACATCATCTTCCGCGACTGCTCGAAGCGGCCCGAGAGCGGCACGGCATGGGCGGAGGAGTAGATGCCCGTCACCACTTCCAGCCGCTCCTGGCCGAGCAGGCGCTCCATCTCGTTGATGGCGACATCGGCCTTGCTCTGGCTGTCGGCGGTGATGGCCTGGACGGGGCGGCCATCGACGCCGCCGCGTTCGTTGAAGAGCTCGATCGCCACCTCGGCGCCCCAGAAGAGCGGCTGGCTGCCGGCGCCGGCAAAGGGGCCGGAGAGATCGGTCATCACCCCGACGCGGAGCGGGTCGCCGCCGCGGGCCGGCCCTTGGGCACGTGCGACGCTGGCGGGGATGGTGAGGGCGGCGCCAGCCCCCAAGAGGCCGCGCCGGGTGGTCCCGAATGCCGTCATCTGGCGTCACTCCCTGGTGCCGAAGCCCTCTGCCGGGGCCAGTGCCATATCAGCCAAGCCGTCTTGCGGCATGCCGTCAAGCGGAAGCGCTATTCGGACGGAATGCCGGCCTGGCGGATGATGTCGCGCCAGAGCGGCACCTCGCGGGCGATGCGCTCCGCAAGCGCAGCCGGGCCGCGCGGCTCGACGCCGAAGCCGGCGGCGCGAAGCCTGGCACGGGTCGCCGGCTCGGCGAGAATGGCGAGGCTGTCGCGCTCCAGGCGCTCGATGATGGCAGGTGGCGTGCCAGCGGGGGCGAGAAGGGCCTGGAAGGTTTCCGAGACGAAGCCCGGATAGCCGAGCTCCTGCATCGTCGGCACGTCCGGCAGGTCTGGCCATCGCTCGGCGCTGGTGATGGCGAGCGCGCGGACCGCGCCGGAAAGGATGTGTGGCTGGGCCGGCGGCAGCGCCGCGACGCCCACCGGGGTGATGCCGCCGAGCACCGACTGCACCGCGAGCGCCGCGCTGGCATGGGTGATCTGCACGAACTCGATCCCCGCGCGCAGGCGCAGCAGTTCCGCCGTGAGGTGGGGCGTGGAGCCGGTGCCGGGATTGGCCATGTCGAGCCCGCCTGGCCGCGCCCTGGCGGCGGCGATGAGGTCGGCGAGCGAGCGTATGCCCGATTGCGCGCCGGCGATGACCAGATTGGGCGAGGCGCCCAATTCCGCCACCGGGGCGAAATCCCTGACCGGGTCGTAGCCCGGGTTGCGGAAGAGGCTCGGATTGACGACGAAGCCGGTGGAGACGACCAGCAGCGTGGTGCCGTCCGGCGCGCTGCGGGCCACATGGGCGGCGCCGATATTGCCTCCGCCCCCGCCGCGGTTCTCGACAATGACCGGCTGGCCGAGCGCGGCCGTCAGCCCGGCGGAGAGGACGCGGGCCATGACATCGGTCGGGCCGCCGGGCGCGAAGGGGACGACGATGCGGACAGGGCGGTCCGGGTAGCGGTCACCCTGGGCCCGGGCCGCGAAAGGCGCGGCGGTGAGCCCGATGACCAGGCGACGCGTGGACCGCATGGCGGCGTTTCCTCCCCCTGGGGCCGGTCTGAGCCGGCCTTCGGCGGGAAGCTTGCGAAGCGGCGCCGCGCCGCGTCAAGGCGCCGCGTGGGTATCGTCCGGCCGCTGCGGCGGCAGCTTGATGGCGATCGCCCGGAACCGGCCGGTCGTGGCGCGGGAGCCGGCATGGATGGTGCCCTTGGGGATGACGATGAGGTCGCCCGCCTTGATCTGCACCTCGCGGTCGCCGAGCCAGAAGGAGCCGGCGCCATCCAGGATCAGCTGGATCTCGTTCGCATCGGCATGGAAGTGGCGGAAGACATTGCCGCTCTGGACCGCGACCGTGCCGTCGGGCGTGGCGACGAGGGTGCGCGAGCGGAGGTCGGTATTGCGGATGAGCGGTCCGATCTCCTCATCCGTCATGGTCATGACGTTGATGATCCGCGGCTCCAGCGGTGGCGGGGAGGATTGCGCCTCGGCCGAGGGCATGAGGCGGGCCGCGAGCAGGCCGGCCAGGAAGGCTCCCGCGAAGCCGGCATGGAGGAGGGGACGGCGCATCGGTTCTGCCTTTCTTGTCGGACGCAGGGCGATCATCGGCAGGCGGCCGAGGCGATGCAAGCAGCGCCTATTTCCGGTTGCGCGCCAGGATGGTCACCGCCATCACCAGGACGAGGATGACCATGCCCGTCCGGTGCTGGCTGATCCATTCGAGCGCCTGTTCTACGGGCATGCCGGTCCCTCCTGCCGGCGAGAGTGGCCCGCGTTGCGCTGCGGGCCAAGGGCGGGCGAGACTGCCGGGCCGGGCGGGAGGAAACAGCATGGAACAGGCTGCCGGCGTGATCGGCCTCGGTATCGTGGGCGGCGCCATGGCGCGCAACCTGCGGGAGGCGGGGTGGAAGGTCTTGGGCTTCGACACCAACCCGGCCCGCCGGGCGGAGGCGGCCGCTTCGGGCATCGCCATCGCGGAGGATGCGGTGGCGCTGGCGCGGGAGGTGCCGCTGCTGCTCACCAGCCTGCCGCGGCCGGGCTCGCTGCACGACACGGCGTCAGCCCTCGCTGCGGCCGGGCTGCCGCCCCAGCTGCTGGTCGAGACCAGCACCTTCACCCTGTCGGACAAGCAGGCGGCGGCCGAGCTTCTGGCCGGGGCGGGGCACCGGATGCTCGACTGTCCGCTCTCGGGCACCGGGGCGCAGGCAGTGAATCGCGACCTGGTCGTCTATGCCAGCGGGGACAGCGCGGCGATCACCGGACTTGCGCCCTTCTTCGCCGGCTTCGCCAGGGCGGTCCACGACCTTGGCGAGTTCGGCAACGGCACGCGGATGAAATTCGTCGCCAACCTGCTGGTCGCCATCCACAATGTCGCCTCGGCCGAGGCCATGGTGCTGGCGCGGAAGGCGGGGCTCGACCTGGCCCAGGTGGTGGAACTGGTGCAGGATGGCGCCGGCAGTTCCCGCGTCTTCGAGCTGCGGGCGCCGATGATGGCGGCGAACAGCTATTCGCCGCCCAGCATGCGCATCTCCATGTGGCAGAAGGACATGGCGGTGATCGGCGAATTCGCCGCTTCGCTCGGCTGCCCGGTGCCGCTCTTCAGCGCGACCCAGCCTTATTACGCCGCCGCCATGGCCCATGGGCTGGGCGGCGAGGATACGGCGGCGGTCTGTGCCGTACTGGAGCGGCTGGCCGGCATCAGGCATGAGGGATAGCGAAGGCCATGGGCGAGCCATGTCCCCACGAGACGGGCCGGGCCTTGGCTAACCTATTGAAATAAAATCCGGTCCGAGGCCCGCAAACGTCAGCGTGTCAAAAAGGGAACGCCTGGGTCCCGATGCAAAGCAGCCGGTGTTACCAAACGGGTAAGGGCTGTATGCTGGGGGTTCGAACCAGGAGCACCGAATGGGAGAGGCGCAAGGCCAGACGGCCCCTGCGCGGCGGTCATCCCCGCCGGAGGACCTCGCCGCGCTGTCCTTCGAGGACGCGCTGGCGGAGCTGGAAGACATCGTGAAGTCGCTGGAAGGCGGCCGGAGCACGCTTGCCCAGGCCATCGCCGATTACGAGCGCGGCGCCGCGCTTCGTCGGCATTGCGAGCAGAAGCTCGCCGAGGCGGAAGCGAAGGTCCAGGCGATCGTCGACGCCCCCGGCGGCCCCACCCTCCGCGACGTGGAATGAGATGAGCATGACCACCGAGACCTTGGACCTCCGCCGCGCCATGGCGATGGCGGCGGAGGAGATCGATCAGGCCCTCGACATCCTGCTGCCGCCGGAGGAGGGGCCCGAGGCCCGGCTCTATGCGGCCATGCGCTATGCGGCGGTCGGCGGCGGCAAGCGGCTGCGCGGCTTCCTGGTGCTGGAAGGCGCCCGGCAGTTTGGCGTCTCTCGCCATGCGGCGCTGCGCGTCGCGGGCGCGATCGAGATGCTGCATGCCTACAGCCTCGTCCATGACGACCTGCCGGCGATGGACGACGACGACCTGCGCCGCGGCAAGCCGACCGTCCACAAGGCTTTCGACGAGGCAACAGCCATCCTCGCCGGAGACGCCTTGCAGACCCAGGCCTTCGCCGCGCTGGCGCATGAGGACACGCATCCGGATCCGGCGGTGCGGGTGGAGCTGGTGCGCTGCCTCGCCCAGGCCGCCGGCGCACGCGGCATGTGCGGCGGGCAGATGCTCGACATGCTGGCCGAGGAGAGCGGCGACCCGCTCGACGAGGCTGCTATCGGCCGCTTGCAGACGTTGAAGACCGGCAAGCTGATCGAATTCTCCGCTGAGGCGGGCGCGGTGCTGGGCAAGGCCGCGGCCTCCCAGCGGCACGCGCTGCTCGGCTACGGGCGCGACCTCGGCGCCGCCTTCCAGATCGCCGACGACCTGTTGGACGCGACGGTCACCGCCGAGGAGGCGGGGAAGCGCACCGGCAAGGATGCCGAGGCCGGGAAGGCCACCCTCGTCTCCCTGCTCGGGCTCGAACGGGCACGGTTACAGGCCGACCGGTTGGTGGCCCAGGCCAAATCCCATCTTGACGTCTTCGGAGAGAGGGCAGACCTCTTGCGCATGCTCGCAGATTTCGTGATCGAGCGGAGGAGCTGATGTCCGTCCCCTCCGCCACCCCGCTCCTCGACCGCGTCAAGATCCCGGTCGACATGCGCAACCTCTCCTCGGAGCAGCTGAAGCAGCTCGCCTCCGAGGTCCGGGCCGAGACGATCCACGCCGTCAGCCAGACCGGCGGGCATCTCGGCGCTTCGCTCGGCGTCGTCGAGCTGACGGTCGCCATCCACGCCGTCTTCGAGACGCCGCGGGATCGGTTGATCTGGGATGTCGGCCATCAGGCCTATCCCCACAAGATCCTGACCGGGCGGCGCGACCGCATCCGCACGCTGCGCCAGGGCGGCGGCCTCTCCGGCTTCACCCGCCGCAGCGAGAGCGAGTACGACCCCTTCGGCGCGGCCCATTCCTCGACATCCATCTCCGCCGGCCTCGGCATGGCAGTGGCGAGCGAGTTGAAGGGCGATCCGCGCAACGTCGTCGCCGTGATCGGCGACGGCGCCATGAGCGCGGGCATGGCCTATGAAGCGATGAACAATGCGGGCGCCGAGAAGTCGCGCCTCATCGTCATCCTCAACGACAACGACATGTCGATCGCGCCGCCCGTCGGCGCGATGAGCGCCTATCTGTCGAAGGTCGTCTCCTCCCGGCCCTTCCTGTCCATCCGCGACATGATGGCGAAGCTGGCACGGCGCTTCCCGGCGCCGATCGAGCGCGCCGCCAAGCGGGCGGACGAGTATGCGCGTGGGCTGCTCACCGGTGGCACGCTCTTCGAGGAACTCGGCTTCTACTATGTCGGGCCGATCGACGGGCACGACCTCGACCATCTGCTGCCGATCCTGCGGAACCTGCGTGATACCGAGCTCGGCGAGCCGGTGCTGCTGCATGTGGTGACGCAGAAGGGCAAGGGCTATGCGCCGGCCGAGGCGAGCGCCGACAAGTACCATGGCGTCGTCAAGTTCAACGTCGTCACCGGCGAGCAGCAGAAGCCGCCGCCGGGGCCGCCAAGCTACACCAAGGTCTTCTCCAACGCGCTGATCGCCGAGGCCGAGGCGGACAGCCGCATCGTCGCCGTCAACGCGGCGATGCCGGCGGGGACGGGGCTCGACGCCTTCGCCAAGCGCTTCCCGAAGCGCAGCTTCGATGTCGGCATCGCCGAGCAGCATGCCGTAACCTTCGCCGCCGGCATGGCGACGGAAGGGATGAAGCCCTTCTGCGCCATCTACTCGACCTTCCTGCAGCGCGGCTACGACCAGGTCGTGCATGACGTGGTTCTGCAATCGCTGCCTGTGCGCTTCGCGATGGATCGGGCGGGGCTGGTCGGTGCCGATGGCGCGACCCATGCGGGCAGCTTCGACATCGCCTATCTCGGCTGCCTGCCGGGAATCGTGCTGATGGCGGCGGCCGACGAGCTGGAGCTGATGCATATGGTCGCGACTGCGGCGGCCATCGACGACCGGCCGAGCGCCTTCCGCTATCCGCGTGGCGAGGGCCTCGGGCTCGAGCTGCCGAAGCGGGGCACGCCGCTCGAGATCGGCAAGGGACGCGTGCTGCGCGAGGGGACGAGCGTGGCCATCCTCTCCTATGGCGCCCGGTTGCAGGAATGCCTGAAGGCGGCTGAGGAACTCGGGGCGCGCGGGCTCTCCACCACCGTCGCCGATGCGCGCTTCGCCAAGCCGCTGGACACCGACCTCGTCGAGCGGCTGGCGCGGGAACATGAGGTGCTGATCACCATCGAGGAGGGCTCGGTGGGTGGCTTCGGCAGCTTCGTGCTGCAGCACCTGGCGATGCGCGGGATGCTCGACCATGGGCTGAAGGTGCGACCGATGTGCCTGCCGGATCGCTTCATCGACCATGAGGCTCCTCGCAAGCAGTATGACAAGGCGGGGTTGAACGCCGCGCAGATCGTCGCCATGGCGGTCGCGGCGCTCGGCGCCGGTGCCGCGGCGCAGCCGGCGCGGGCCTGAGGCGGCCATCGCCAAGGAACGCGCCGACCAGGCGCTGGTCGACCGGGGGCTGGCGGAGAGCCGAACCCGAGCGCAGGCCTTGATCCTCGCTGGCAAGGTCTATTCCGACACCCAGCGGATCGAAAAGGCGGGGCAGATGCTGGCGCCGGGCGCGCCGCTGGAGGTGCGGGGGCAGGACCACCCCTGGGTCTCGCGCGGCGGGGTGAAGCTCGACCATGCCATCCGGCATTTCGGGCTTTCCCCGCAAAGCAAGGTCGCTCTCGATGTTGGCGCCTCCACAGGCGGCTTCACCCATGTGCTGCTGCATCATGGGGCGGCGCGGGTTTTCGCCGTGGATGTGGGGCATGGCCAGCTGGCCTGGAGCCTTCGCAACGACCCGCGCGTCACGGTGATGGAGCGGGTGAATGCCCGTTACCTGGAGGCCGGACACCTTGACGCTGTGCCGGAGGTGCTGGTTTGCGATGCCAGCTTCATCGGCTTGCAGGTGGTGCTGCCGCAGCCGCTCTCGCTCTGTCCGCCGGGGAGTTGGGCAGTTGCACTGATCAAGCCGCAATTCGAGGTGGGGCCGGCCGTCGCCAAGGGCGGAGTAGTGCGGGATGCGGCGGTACATCGCGGCGTCTGCCGGAAGATCGAGGAGTGGTGGGGGTCGCTGCCCGGCTGGCGGGTGCTGGGAGTGGAGCCGAGCCCACTGCTGGGGCCGGAAGGAAACCGGGAGTTTCTGATTGCTGCGGTGCGGGATAAGCTTCCGACATGAATGACGCACCGACCCTGTTCGACCCCACCTCCGCCGGTTGGAAGCCCCTGCGGCCGGAAGGCTACCCCGCCCTGATCGGCCCCTTCTGGTTCAAGCGGGAGGAGGGAGGCTTCCGCTACGGCTTCCCGGCTGAGCCGCGCCACCTGAACAATGGCGGCGTCGTCCATGGCGGCATGCTGATGAGCTTCGCCGATGACGTGCTCGGAATGACTGTTTGGGAGGCCGCCGGGCGCAAACCCTGCACCACGGTGCAGCTCAGCACGCAGTTCATCTCGCCAGCGCGCGTCGGGGATTTCGTCGAGGGGAGGGCAGAAATCCTGCGCGCGACACGGAGCGTGGTGTTCGTTCGTGGACTGGTGACGGTCGGCGGCCGCACTGTGATCCATGCAGATGGAATCTGGAAGATCCTTGGCGCCTGATGGCGACGCCGCGGGTGGCGGCTATTCCGCCGCGATCTGCGCCTCCGCCGCGCTGATCTCGGCCAGCAAGGTCCAGACGCGGTGCGGGTCCATCCGCACATCGGGGTCGTTCAGCAGCTGGTCCAGCTCGTCGAGCTTGGCCTGGAATTCGCGGTCGGTCATGCGGCTCCATTCCTCTCTGCCCTGCCAGCATTGCCGGCAGCGGCAGCGTCGATCAGTGCCGCAGGGAAACGTGGCAGATTGAAGACGGTTTCCTTCCGACCCCCGATCAAGAAGTCGCTACATCGAGGACAGGATGGCCGGCGCCAGGGCCTGGAGCTTAGCTGCCGGGTGCGAGGGATTGCGGAAGCGCAGCGCTGGCTCGGCCGCAGCATCCGGCGGGGCGGCACCGAACATCTCGAAGCGCGAGGCACAGGTGACGGCGACCACGCGCCGCGCCGGCGGCGTGGTCAGGAAGCGGCGAACGGCGCCTTCCAGCTCCAGCTGCTCGCGCAGGCCACGCCATTCGGTGCGGTCGAGATCCTCGAGGAAGACGGCGGCAATGCCGGGTCGACGGCCGGACAGCCGCGCCTCCGCCATCAGCCCGAGACGGCGGGCGACGGCGCCGGCGATCTCGTTTTCCCGCCCTGCCCGGGCGGCGAGGACGAAGACACTGCCGCTCGGCGCGTCGGTGGTGATGGCGAGATGTGCTTCAGGCCCGAATTGCGCGCGGAGGCGGGCGGAAAGGCCGGGCATCCCCTGTTGCGGCCCGGTGAGGACCAGCGGATCGAGTTTCAACACCGCCTGGCTGCCGGCTTCCTGCCGCTTGCCGGAGGCGAGCATGCCGGTGATGCACTCATGAAGGGTGGCCAGCTGCTCGGGGCCAGAGATGCCCTCGGGAAGGGTCATCTTCAGCAGGTAACGGCCAGGATGGGCCGCAAGCCAGGACTGCAGCTCAGGATTGAGACGGTCGACCAGGGCGTACCAATCGCCCCGATGGACCGGGCGGCCCTCCTCGGCCGAGACCGTCTCGCAGATCACTTCCGCGCTGGCGCCGTCCCGTTCCGCCAGAATGTCATGGGGCGTGCCCTCGACCAAGCCGGTGAAGCGGATGGCGAAGCCGCTCTCGCGCAGCAGGGCGGCAGTGCGAAGCAGGTGAAACAGCGGGATGAGCGTCGCCTCGCCAGTGAGGCCGGCGAGAATCTGGTCGCGCATACGGGCCCGCGGGCCATCGGGCAGGCTGTCGGCCAAGCGGACGGCTTCCTCGGCGAAGGCGGAAACCAAGCGCTCGGTGCTGCTGGCGCGGGTCAGGGCACGGCGGCCGGAAAGGCGGGCGAGGGCCAGTTCCAGCGCATGGCGCTGCTGGGCGGCGCGGCCAGCGAGGGAATTCGCCTGAGCACGGTTGCCGATATCGGCAAGTCGGGCAGCCCAGGTGGCTTCGCCGCAGAGCGCGACGAAGGCATCGAGGCCAGGATTGGCAGCGGTCAGGCTGGGCGAGGCGGGGAAGCTGCTGCCCCGCTTCAACTGCGCTGGCTGCGGATCGGCGAAGGTCATGGCTTCGTCTCATCCTTCTCGTTAATGCTGCTAAGCGCCTCCGCAGGGAAATCGTCAAGGGGCTTGCGCTAGGAACCGGAACCTCGTCCAGGCCTGCTGCGCTTTGGCTCTGCTCGCGTTTCCGTTTACTGCAGGGATTTCATGGCCGAATACGATCCGCTTCTTGCTTATTTGGACGGAATGCCGACGGCGCGCTGGAATTATCCGGACGTGCCCGGCACTCCGGCCGAGGTGACCTACAGCTTCATGCGAGCGGTGCCCGCCTATGACGCGCAGGCGAATCATCCCGGCTTCGCACCGCTTGACGTGTCGATGCAGGCGGCGACGCGGGCGGCGCTCGGGGCCTGGGCGGCGGTCGCCAACCTGACCTTCACCGAGGTCTCCGATTCAGGGTGGGGCGGCGCGATCCGCCTCGGCAGCTTCGATACGACGGCGCTTCCCGCAGATTCGCCGCTGCATGGGGTAGGCGGCTATTCCTATTACCCCAGCTTCGTCGGCGGCGAGCCGGTCGATCTCGGCGGCGATCTCTATCTCGGCCGCTACGCGGAGAATGCGCAGACAGCGCCAGGACAGTATGGGCTCAAGACGCTGACGCATGAAGTCGGCCATTCGATCGGGCTGAAGCACCCCTTCGAGGGTCCCCTGACCTTGCCGGCTTCGGAGCAGAATCTCAGCCATTCGATCATGAACTACCATCCGCCGGAGAATGCCTCGGTGGTCAGCGTCACCGGAACGGCGGAAGACTACAGTTATGTCGAGATGCCGCTCTATCCGAGTGGGCCGATGCTCGACGACATCGCTGCCGTGCAGGCGCTCTACGGCGCCAACATGATCCATGCGGCGGGCAGCGACACCTATTCTTGGGCCACAAATGCCCGCTTCTTCCAGACCATCTGGGATGCGGGCGGGACCGACACCATCGATACCTCGAACCAGGCACTGGACTCGGTCATCGACCTGCGCGACGGGCGCTTCTCCAGCATCGCCATGCGCGAAACCGAGGCGGAGAAGCGGCTGGAAATCCCGGCCTTCGCCTCGGAGGCGCCGACCCCGACCTATGACGGGCACGACAACCTGGCGATCGCCTTCGGCGTGGTGATCGAGAATGCCAAGGGCGGGGTTGGGGATGATTCCATCACCGGCAATGCGGTGGCGAATGCCCTCGATGGCGGTGCCGGAGCGGACAGGCTCGATGGTGGCAATGGGGGCGATACGCTGCTGGGCCGGGGCGGCAATGACTCGCTGCTCGGCGGAGGCGATGCCTCGGTGGATCGGCTGCTGGGCGGCGGCGGCAACGACACGCTCGAGGCCGCCTCGGGCCGTGGCGAGGCGGATTGGCTGGCCGGCGAAGCGGGCGACGATGTCTATATCGTCGACAGCACGCAAGATGTGGCGAGCGAGGCGGCAGGGCAGGGCACCGATACGGTTCAGGCCCGCATCCCGGGCGGGAGCTACCAGCTGCCGGCCCATGTCGAGAACCTCGTGCTGGAGGGTACGACGCGCACCGGCCAGGGCAATGGGCTCGACAACCGCGTCACCGGCAATGCCGGGGCGAATTGGCTGATGGCCGGGGAGGGAGCGGATACGCTCGATGGTGGCCGCGGCAATGACGTGCTCTTCGGCGGCGCGGGTGCCGATACCTTCGCCATCGGCAACGGCACGGGCGCCGACCGGATCGGCGACTTCACGCATGGCATCGACCATATCCGCCTGGCGGGATTCGCGGGGCTCAACGCCTCTAACATCCTCGGCCATGTCAGCAATCAGGCCGGCGGCGCGGTCGTCACCCTCGATGCCGATGACAGCATCATCCTGGCCGGAATCGCCAAGGCCGCGCTGACGGCGAGCGATTTCGTCTTCGCCTAGTTGCGGGGGAGGCGTGCCTCGCTCGGTGCGTCCGGGTTCTGCGCGCGGTGGCGGAGGAGGTGGTCGGCCAGCACCAGGGCCAGCATCGCCTCACCCACCGGCACAGCGCGGATGCCGACGCAGGGGTCGTGGCGGCCTTTGGTCTTCACCTCAACCTCCTGGCCGAAGCGGTCCACGGACAGCCGAGGGGTGAGGATGGAGGAGGTGGGCTTCACGGCGAAGCGGGCGACGATAGGCTGACCGGTGGAGATGCCGCCGAGGACGCCGCCGGCATGGTTGTCGCCGAAGACCACTCGGCCGTCGGGGCCCATGCGCATCTCGTCGGCATTGGCCTCGCCGGTGAGGGCGGCAGCGGCGAAGCCCTCGCCGATCTCGACGCCCTTCACCGCATTGATGCCCATCAGGGCGGCGGCGATGTCGGCATCAAGCTTGCCGTAGATCGGCGCGCCGAGACCCGGCGGGACGCCCTCCGCGACGACCTCGATCACGGCGCCGAGGGATGAGCCGGATTTGCGTGCCTCCAGCAGGCGCTGTTCCCAGCGAAGGGCAGCGCCACGGTCGGGGCACCAGAACTCGTTCTCCTCGACGGCGGCCCAGTCCCAGGCCGTGCGGTCGATGCGATCGTCGCCCATCTGCACCAGTGCGCCGCGGATGGTCACGCCTTCCAGCAGGCGGCGGGCGACGGCGCCGGCGGCGACGCGCATCGCCGTCTCGCGCGCCGAGGAGCGGCCGCCGCCGCGGTAGTCGCGGATGCCGTATTTCAGCTCATAGGCGATATCGGCATGGCCGGGGCGGAAGCGGTCCTTGATCTCGCCGTAGTCCTTGCTGCGCTGGTCCTGGTTCTCGATCAGCAGGGAGATCGGGGTGCCGGTGGTCAGCCCCTCGAAGGTGCCGGAGAGAATGCGGACTTGGTCAGGCTCCTGCCGCTGCGTGACGAAGCGGGAGGCGCCGGGGCGGCGGCGATCGAGGAAGGGTTGGATATCGGCTTCGGTCAGCGCCAGCCTAGGCGGGCAGCCATCGACGACGCAGCCGATGGCGGGGCCATGGGACTCGCCCCAGGTGGTGACGCGAAAGAGGTGGCCGAAGCTGTTGTGGGACATCGCGCGCGGCGGTCAGACCGTGCTGATGTCCGGCGCGTCCACCGACTTCATCCCCACCACATGGAAGCCGCTGTCGACATGGTGCACCTCGCCGGTGACGCCGGCGGAGAGGTCGCTCAGCAGATAGAGGCCGGCGCCGCCGACCTCCTCGATGGTGACGTTGCGCTTCAGCGGCGAATTATACTGGTTCCACTTCAGGATGTAGCGGAAGTCGCCGATGCCGCTTGCGGCCAGGGTCTTGATCGGCCCGGCGGAGATGGCGTTCACCCGGACGCCGATGCCGCCGAGATCGACTGCCAGATAGCGGACGCTGGCCTCCAGCGCGGCCTTGGCGACGCCCATAACATTGTAATGTGGTGTGACGCGCTCGGCACCGAGATAGCTCATCGTCAGCAGCGAGCCACCCGGCTTCATCAGCGGCACGGCGCGCTGGCTGACCGAGACGAAGGAGTAGGTGGAGATGTCGAGCGCCTGCAGGAAGACGTCGCGCGGCGTGTCGAGATAGCGACCGCGGAGGTAGTCCTTGTTGGCGAAGCCGATGGCATGCACCAGGAAGTCGAGGCCGCCCCAGGCCTCCTTGAGGGCGGCGAAGGTGGCGTCGACGCTGGCGTCGTCGGTCACGTCGCAGGGCAGGACGAGCTTGCTGCCGACACTTTCAGCCAAGGGGCGGACGCGGCGCTCCAGCGCCTCGCCCTGGTAGGTGAAGGCGACCTCGGCACCCTGGGCCGCGACGGCGCGGGCAATGCCCCAGGCAATCGAGCGGTCATTGGCCACCCCCATGACAAGGCCGCGCTTGCCCGCCATGAGCGTGCCGGTGGGGGCGTCTGCGAGTGGCGCGTCGGACATGGTGCGTGGGGACCGGCTCTGGCAGTGTTGTGGTGGCCCTGGCGTGGTGGCACACCCCCGGCCAGCGAGCAAGCCTTAGCGCCCGCACCCCTCGTTACCCGGGATTTCCGCCATGGACAGCAGCGCCGCCCACCCGTTTGCCCGTTTCGAGGAATGGATGGCGGAGGCGGCCAAATCCGAGCCGAACGACCCGAATGCCGTCTGCCTGGCGACGAGCACACCGGACGGCCGGCCCTCGGCTCGTATGGTGCTGCTGAAGGGCGTCGATCCGCGCGGCTTCGTCTTCTACACCAACCTCGAGAGCCGGAAGGGCGGCGAGTTGGCGGCCAATCCGGAGGCGGCGCTCTGCTTCCACTGGAAGACGCTGCAGCGGAGTGTCCGCGTCGAGGGGCCGGTGGAGGCGGTCTCGGCGGAGGAGGCGGATGCCTACTACGCCTCCCGCGCCCGGGGCAGCCGGATCGGCGCCTGGGCAAGCCGGCAGTCGCGGCCGCTGGAAGGGCGCTTCGCGCTGGAGAAGGCGGTGGCCGAGTATACGCTGAAATTCGGCATCGGCGAGATTCCGCGCCCGGAATTCTGGTCCGGCTTCCGGGTGTTGCCGCGGCGGATCGAGTTCTGGCGCGACATGCCCTTCCGCCTGCATGACCGGCAGGTCTTCCATAGCGAGGGTGAGGGTTGGAGGGTGGAGGCGCTCTACCCGTGAGCCTGCCCGCCGCGCAGGCGGAGGCGGGTGCGCTGCTCGCGCGCCTGGCCGGCGTGGCGGCGGTGGAGACGCATATCTCGGCGGTCTATGTCGGGCCCGAGGATGCCTGGAAACTGAAGAAGGCGGTGGCGCTCGGCTTCCTCGACTTTAGCCGCTTGACCGATCGCGAGCGGCTGCTGCGGCGGGAACTGGCATTGAATGCTCCCTTCGCGCCGGGGCTGTATCGGGAGGTCGTGCCGGTCACGCGTGGGGCGGATGGCGCTCTCAAGCTTGGCGGGGAGGGCGAGCCGGTGGAGTGGGTGCTTCGCATGGCGCCGCTGCGGCCGGGCGATTTTCTCGACGCGCAGGAAGCGGCAGGCTTCGATCCGACGCGGCTGGATGCGCTGGGGGATACGGTCTTCGCCATGCATGCCGCCCTGCCGACGCGGCCAGCGCCCGGCTTCCGGCCGGTGATCGAGGGCAATGCGCGGGCGGCGCTCGGGGCCGGGCTGCAGGAGGGGCGGGTCGCGGCCTGGGCCGGTGCGGCGCTCGGCTGGTTGGAGCGGCTCGACCCCTGGCTCGCCGCGAGGGCGGGCGAAGGGAGGGTGCGGCGCTGCCATGGCGACCTGCACCTCGGCAATCTCTGCCTCTGGCAGGGGCGGGTGACGCCCTTCGATGCACTCGAATTCGATGAGGCGCTGGCGACCATCGATACCGGCTATGACCTCGCCTTCCTGTTGATGGATTGCGAGCACCGCCTGGGCCGCGCCGCTGCCAACCGCGTGCTCAACCGCTATGCCGCCCGCTCGGGCGATGCGCGACTGGTGGCGGCGCTGCCGCTCTGGCTTTCGCTGCGGGCGATGATCCGGGCGCATGCGGAGGCGAAGCGGGGCGGCGACGGCCTGGCCTATCTCGACCGGGCGGAGGCGCTGCTGCATCCGGCGCCGCCGCGGCTGGTGGCGGTCGGTGGGTTGCAGGGCACGGGGAAGACGCGGCTGGCGCGGGCGCTGGCGCCGATGCTCGGTCCGGCGCCGGGGGCGCTGGTGCTGCGCTCGGATGAGATCCGCAAGCGCCGGGCCGGGGTGCCACCGGAGCAACGCCTGCCGCCATCGGCCTATACGCCGGAGGCGAGCGCGGCGGTCTTCGCCGAACTCGCGGCTCAGGCGGAGGCGGCGTTGCGCGCCGGGCATGCCGTGGTCGCCGATGCCGTCTTTCTCCGGCCGGAGGAGCGGGCGGCGATCGAGGCGGCAGCGCGGGCGGCAGGGGTGCGCTTCGACGGCATTTGGCTTACCGCCCCGCGCGCGGTGCTGGAGGCGCGGATCGCCGCGCGCACCGGCGATGCCTCGGATGCCTCGGATGCCGATGTGGCCGTGCTGGCGGCGGCGGCGGCGCGGGATGCCGGGCCGCTAGCTTGGCGGGTGCTCGACGCGGCCGGGGATCCGCTGCCGGCCGCCTGCGAAGCGCTGGGCTGCAACGGTGCCGATCCGTGCTAGAACCCGGTCTTCCGCGCCGTTTGGGAGACGCGCCATGGCCTATCGTCGTTTGCTCCTGCCCCTCACCGGCACTGCCGCCGGGGAGGCCGCGCTCGCCACCGCGCTGATGGTGGCGCGCATATGGAACGCGCATGTCCATTGCCTGCATGTCCGGGTCGATGCCCGGGATGTCGCGCCGCTGGCGGGCGAGGGCCTGTCGGGAGCCATGATCGAGGAGATGATGGCGGCGACGGAGCGCGAGAGCGGCGACCGCGCCGGACGCGTCCGCGCGCTGTTCGACCGCTTCGCCGGCACCTCGGGCGGCGTCGCCATCGCCGACAGCGCCGAGACCGCGCTCAAGACCGATGGGCCGACTCTCTCCTTCGAGAGCATCGCCGGGCGCGAGGAGGATGTGGTCGCCCAGCAGTCGCGCCTCTATGACATGGCGGTGGTGCCGCATCCGGAGGCGGATGAGGATGTCTCCTCCTCCGACGCGCTGCATGCCGTGCTCTTCGATTCGGGCCGGCCGGTGCTGATCGCGCCGCGGGAGGTGCCGAAGGCGATCGGCACCCGGGTCTGCTGCGCCTGGAACGGCTCGGCCGAAAGCGCCGCCGCCATCGCCGCCGCTTTGCCCTGGCTGCACCGGGCTGAGGCGGTCCGCCTGCTCTATGCCGACGAGTACCAGCGTCGCGGACCGAAGGTGGAGGGCATCCGCAGCTATCTCCGCTGGCACGAGATCGAGGCGGAGCCGGTGCTGTTCAAGCCGATGACCAAGGATGTCGGTGCCGGGCTGCTGGGCGCGGCGCGCGACTTCCAAGCCGATCTGCTCTGCATGGGCGCTTACAGCCATTCGCGGCTGCGCCAGCTCATCCTCGGCGGCGTCACCCGGCATATCCTCGAGAACAGCGACATGCCGGTGCTGATGTGCCGATGAAGCACGGTTGCGGCCGCGTTCTCAGGGCCGCATGATCCCGCCCCGGTTTCGGCTGGGAGAATGACGATGAGCCTGATCTGGACGCGGCGCAGCCTGGTCGGCGGCGCCCTGGCACTGCCTTTCATCCGTACGGCGCGGGCGCAGCAGACGCTGGAATGGGTGGCAGGCTCGCTCGGTGGCGGCTGGTATACCATGGCCGCCGGTCTCTCGGCCCTCATCAAGGACGAAAATGCGGATCTGCAGATCCGCGTCGTCCCGGGCGGGGGGCTGGCGAATTCGACGCGGGTGAACCGCGGCCAGTCGCCGATGGGCTGGGGCATCGACACCTTCGCCGCCGCTGCCCGGGCGGGGACGGAACCTTATGCAGAGAAGCACGAGGCGCTGCGTTTCCTCGGCACCGGCTATTCGCCGACCGAATTCCACTTCCTTCGCCGCACCGATGGCGGGCCGGAGGACATGCGCTCCATCCTGACGCAGAAGGGGCTGCGCATCGGCTGCCCGCAGCGCTCCTCGACCGATGAGATGACGCTGCAGCGCATCCTGAAATTCCTCGGCACCAGCCCGGACAGGATCAGGTCCGAGGGCGGGCGCTACCTGAACGGCAGCTATGCCGATATCGGCTCCGCCTATTCCGACGGGCAGGTGGATTACCTCTTCGTCGCGCTGGCCAAGCCGGCGGCGATCTTCACCGAGATCGCGCAGGGGCGGCGCGCCGGCAAGTTGGTCGAGTTCCCGGCGGATATCCGCCGCCATCTGATCGACCAGTACGCCTATGCCGAGGGATTCATCCCGGCTGCGACCTACCCGTCGCTGCAATCGGGCGACGTGCCGGTGACCATGATGGACAGCGTGCTCATGGTGCATGAGAGCATACCCGAAGAGGCCGCCTACAAGATCACCCGCACGCTGATCCGCAACAAGGGCCAGCGCCTAGTCTCGATCCATGCCAGCATGGGGGCCTGGGATCCGGCGAAATCTGTGCAGTATCAGGGCCTGCCCTTGCATTCGGGCGGGATCAAGGCCTTCAAGGAAGCGGGCGTCCTGTCGTAACCGGCCGGGGCGGCAAGGTCCTTGCATAGTCTGAGGCCATGATGCGCGACCTTGCCGGCCCCCTGAAGCTGATCGTCACCCTCTGGCTGGCCGCTGCTTCGGCCATCCATCTTTATTGGGGCGGGTTCGGTTTCCCGGAGCCGATCACGCTCCGCGCCTTCCATCTGCTGGTCTTTGTCCCGCCGCTCTTCCTACTTTTCCCGGCGCGGCCGGGCCGGTCGCCGGTGCGGCGGCCGAGCCTTCCTGACTGGCTCTGGGTGCTCGCAGCCGCGGCGCCGCATGGCTGGGTGATGTGGCACTGGTCCGAGGTCTCGGACCGGATGGAATTCGTCGATCCCTTCAGCACCGAGATGGCGGTGCTCGCCGTCCTCGCCATCGTGACACTGCTGGAGGCGACGCGGCGGGCGGTCGAGGTCGGGCTCGCCTGGATGATCATCATCTCGATCGCCTACATGGCTTTCGGGCATTACATTCCGGGCATCCTGAACAGCCGGCCTTTCAGCGTCGACGAGATCCTGGAGGCTTCCTGGCTAGTGCCGACGGCGGGCGGCGTTTATGGGCCGCTGACCGGCATCGTGGCGACAACCATCGCCGTCTTCATCGTCTTCGGCGCCTTCATGCAGGGCAGCGGGACGGGGCGGCTGTTCAGCAATCTCGGTGCGGCGGCGGCGGGGCGATTCTCCGGCGGGCCGGCCAAGGTCGCCGTCGTCACCTCCGGTCTGTTCGGCACGATGAGCGGCAGCAGCGTCTCCAACGTCATCACTACCGGCGCCATGACCATCCCGCTGATGATCCGCATCGGCTACAAACCGGCGGTTGCCGCCGGGATCGAGAGCGCGGCCTCGGTCGGTGGAGCGCTGATGCCGCCGGTGATGGGGGCGGCGGCCTTCGTCCTCGCCGAGATCACCGGCATCGCCTATGGCGAGATCGTCGTCGCGGCGGCGATCGGCGCGGCGCTCTACTATTTCGCCATCCTCGCCGCGGTGCATTTCGAGGCGAAGAAGGCCGGCATGGCGCCCATGGCGCTGCGCGACATCCCTGCCTGGCGGGAGGTGGCGCAGGATGCGCATCTCGTCATCCCGATCGCCGTGTTGGTATGGATGATGACGGACCGCTGGAGCGGGAATTACGCGGCCTTCGTGGCGACGTTCGCCATGGTTGGCGTGGCCGCGCTCCGGCGCCGTAGCCGCATGGGCTGGCGGCAGGTGCTGGAAAGCTTGACCAATGCGGGCCTGACCATGGCGCCGCTCGCGGTTTCCATCGCTGGCGCGGGCATCGTCGTCTCGGCGCTGACGGCGACGGGGCTGGTCGTGGCGCTGGGCGGAATCATTAAGGATTTGGCGGCGGGGAATTTTGCGCTGCTGCTGATCCTGCTGGCGGTCACCGTCCTCATCCTCGGCATGGGCATCCCGACGACGCCGAGCTACATCATCGCCGCCGCCATCGGCGTGCCGCAGATTCTCGACCTTGGATCGAAGGCGCTTGGCGTGCCGCCGGGGGACCTGCTGCTGCCGGCACATCTCTTCGTCTTCTACTTCGCCGTGCTGGCGGATGCCTCGCCACCGGTGGCGGCAGCGGCCTTCGCGGCGGCAGCCATCGCCAAGGCCTCCCCGCTCGTCTCGAGCAACCATGCGACGCGGCTCGGCATCGCCGGCTTCACCGTGGGCTTTGCCTTCCTCTACGACCCGGGAATCATGCTGCGCGGCTGGCTCGGCGACATCCTCACCGCGACGGCGATCCAGGTGGGTGCGCTGACGGCGATTTGCGCGGCCTATGCCGGCTTCCTGCTGCGGCCGATGGGCTGGGCCTCGCGGCTGCTGCTTGGCGCCGCTGGGCTTTTCGCCGCCTTCTACCATGGCGTGCCGGACCTGGTGCGGTTGGCGATCGCGCTCGGCGTGCCGGGCCTGATCGGCGCCGCCCAGCTGGTGCGGCTGCCGCGGCCGGCGCCGCACTGACCCTAGGGAGACTGTCGATGTTGAAGCCCATTCTGCTCGCCCTGGCGCTGTTCGCGCCGGGGATCGCCGCCGCGCAACAGGCCCAGAGCCCAGGGCCGACCCTCTCGGCCGTACGGGCCCGCGGTGCGCTGTCCTGCGGCATCTCGACCGGCGACCCGGCCTGGAGCCAGCCGGACAGCCGCGGTGTCTGGCAGGGGATGGATACCGATATCTGCCGCGCCATCGCCGCCGCCGTGCTCGGTGGCCCAGACAAGGTTGTCTGGCAGCACCTCACCGGGCAGAACCGCTTCCCGGCCCTCGCCTCCGGACAGGTCGAGGTGCTGACGCGAACGACGACCTGGACATTCGCGCGGGACTCGATGCTGGGGCTCAATTTCACCGCGCCCAATTTCTATGACGGCCAGGGCTTCCTCGTGCATGCCGAGAGCGGCATCACCAGCGCCCGTCAGCTCGACGGCGCCGCCATCTGCTTCGTCTCGGCCAGCACGCATGAGCTGAACCTGCAGGACTGGTCGCGCACTCAGGGCATCCGCTTCACCCCGGTCATCTTCGCCGACAAGGACGAGGCGCGCCGGGCTTATGAGAGCAACCGCTGCGACAGCTATACCGGCGATGCCAGCCAGCTCGCCTCCGTGCGCAGCGCCTTCCCCGAGCCGGCGCGGCATGTGCTGCTGCCCGAGCGGATCAGCAAGGAGCCCTATGCGCCCTCCGTCCGGCAGGGGGACGACCAGTGGTTCGATATCGTCCGCTACGTCGTCTACGGGCTGGTGGAGGCGGAGGAACTTGGCATCACGCGCGAGAATGCCTCGCGCATGCTGGCGGAAAGCCCGAGCCCGGCGGTGCAGCGGCTGCTGGGCAAGACCGGCGATCTGGGCCTGACACTGGGGCTCGACCGGGCCTGGTTGCTGAATGCGATCAAGGCCGTGGGCAATTACGGGGAGATCTATGAGCGGCATCTCGGCAAGGAGAGCCCGGTCGGGCTGCCGCGCGGGCTCAACGACCTCTGGACCCGCGGCGGGCTGATGGTCGCACCGCCGATGCGGTAGCGCTTTATACCAAATCCCACTGATCAGAACCGATACGCCCAATCGCGCAGTCCGATGGACATGATAGTCCAGGGCTGCTCGACGAGGCGGTTCCAGGCGCGACAGCAATGGTCGACGATGTCGTCGTGGCAGCGGAAGACGCGGTTGGAGAGCCAGTTGTCCCGCATGAACTGCCAGGTGTTCTCGACCGGGTTGAGCTCAGGGCACTTGGGCGGCAGCGGGATGAGGGTGATGTTCGGCGGTACCTCGAGCCTGTCCGATAGGTGCCATCCGGCTTGGTCGAGCAGCAACACGGCATGCGCATTCGGCGCCACAGCGGCAG
>NZ_JQKB01000011.1 GCF_000745835.1 Belnapia moabensis DSM 16746
CGGATCAGCGTCTGCACCTCAGCTTCCTGGGCCGTATCCAGCAGGCGCTGTTCGTCGGGTTTGCGGCCGCGCGGCTTGCCGACCAGCCCTTTCGCGCCCTCAGCTGCAAAGCGCTGGCAGATGTTGATCACCCCGGTCCGGCTCAGCCCGACCTGCTCGGCAATCTCCCGAAAGGTCAGGCCGCGCTGACGAAGCCCGACCACCTGCCGCCGGCGCTCTTCCTGAGCCGCCGCGGGCAGCTTGCGCATGTCCACGTGCCTCATGCCCGCGAACTTGGATCCCCAGTCAATCAGATCAAGACAATGAGGGCCGCATCAATAGCCGAATGCCGTGGCTTTATCGATCCGAGGTACTGGCCTGCGCGGCACGCACGGCGCGGCGCAGTTTGGCGATGCCGACCCGGACATGGCCATTGCCGCAGAGCCGCAAGCCTTCGGCGGCCAGGCTGCGGGAGGGTTCCTGCGCCGCGGTAGGCATCCCGGCCAGGCGGGCGGCGAGGCTGCCGCAATACTCGATGGTGTCGGTGGTCACGCGCGGACCTGGCTCCGCCGACGCGGACATCGCCAGGACCAGGAGCAGCGCGGGTGGCGTGACGAGGCTTTGCATTATGCGCCAGCATGCGGCGCGCGGCCTCATCCGGCGATGGGCTGGGGATGACGCTTCGGTCATGGCAGCCTCAGGGCTTCGGCAGGCGCAGCACGACGCGAAGGCCGGCTGGGCTGCGACCGGGCGTGGCATCCTCGAGACGCAGCTCCCCAGCATGCAGATGGACCACCGCCTGGACCAGCGATAGGCCGAGGCCGGAACCAGGGGTCGCGCGGGCCTTGTCGGCGCGGAAGAAGCGCTGGCCCGCACGGGCGCGATCCTCCTGCGAGAGCCCAGGGCCGTCGTCGCTGACCGCGACCTCGATCGTCGCCGGCAGGGCATGGGCAACCAGCCGCACCGTGCCCCCGACGGGGGTGAATTTGATGGCATTGTCGAGAAGGTTGGCGATCGCCTGCAACACCAGGTCGCGGTCGCCCACAAGATCCAGCCGCTCCGGCAGATCCGTGACCAGCTGCTGCCCGCGCGCCTCGGCCGCCACCTCGTAGATCTCGGCGGCATCGGCCAGGACGGGAACGAGGTCGAAGGGAGCGAAGGCGGCCCGGCGGGCACCGGCCTCCGCCTCGGCGATGCGCAACAGGGCCTGGAAGATGCGGCTGATGCCGTCGAGATCGGCGATGCCCTGCTCGATGGCGGCGCGGAGCGTGGCCTCGTCCGGCGGGGCGCCGGGTCGCGCCCCCTCCGGCGCCTCGGAGAGCGCATCCTCCAGCTTGGCGCGGGCCCGGGCGATCGGCGTCCGGAGGTCATGGGCGATGGCGTCCGAGACGCCGCGCACGCCCTCCATCAGGGTGACGATGCGCTCCAGCATGATGTTGAGCGTCTGGGCCAGCCGGTCGAACTCGTCGCCGCGCCCGGAGAGCGCGACGCGCGAGGCGAGGTTGCCGCCGGCGATCGCCGCGGTGGTGGCGAAGACCGGGCGCATGCGCGTCTGCAAGGCATGGCGCAGCATCCAGGCACCGAGCAGGGCGAAGAGCACGACGGCGCCGGAGGCCCAGAGAACCCCCTCGGTCAGCAGGCGGCGCAGCTGCTCGCGCTCCGATTCGTCGCGGCCGACGATGAGGCGAAGGCCAGGCAGGTCGAGGCGATGCAGCCGTGCCTCGGCGGCGATGCCATCATGCAGGACGCGGGTGCGGAACCAGGAACCCTCGTCGGGAGGGGCGTTCGGCCAACGGTCGAGATTGCCGGCGAGGCGGCGGGTGCCTTCCGCCTCCATTAATAGGTAGATCGACTCGTTCTCCACATCGACGGCGAGCCGCTCCTCGATCGCCTCGGCGAGGCCCGTCGCGCCCGCCTCGCGCCAACGCTCGGCGAGCGCGATGGCATCGGCGCGGACGGCGGCATCGGTCTGTCGGTCGAGCGCGCCCGCCGTCGCCCACCATAGCACGGCGACGAGGGCGATGGCGGCGGAGGCGAACATCGCCGCGAAGAGCAGCGCGAAGCGGAAGCCGGCGCTGCGCAGCAACCGTGGCGGCCCGAGTGCGAGGCTCGGGGCGAGTCCTGGGGACAGCGCCTGCTCGCCGCGGCGATCGGCGGCCTGCTTCAGGGCTCGGCCCGGATCATGTAGCCGGCGTTGCGCACCGTATGGATCAGCGGCTTGTCGAAGCCCTTGTCGAGCTTCTGGCGCAGCCGCGAGACATGCACGTCGATGACGTTGGTCTGCGGATCGAAATGGTAGTCCCAGACCTTCTCGAGCAGCATGGTGCGCGTCACCACCTGGCCGACATGGCGCATAAGGTGCTCCAGCAGGCGGAATTCGCGCGGCTGCACGTCGATGCGCTTGCCCGCGCGCATCACCGTGCGGGAGAGCAGGTCGAGTTCCAGGTCGGCGACGCGGAGCTTGGTGGCGGGCGCATCGACCGAGGGGCGGCGGCCGAGCGCCTCGACCCGGGCCAGAAGCTCGGCGAAGGCGAAGGGCTTGGTCAGGTAGTCGTCGCCACCGGCCTTCAGCCCCTTCACCTTCTCATCCACCGCCGAGAGGGCGGAGAGGAAGAGCACGGGGGTGCGGTTGCCCTGGCTGCGCAGTGTCTCCACCAGCCGCACGCCGTCGACGCCGCCGGGCAGCATGCGGTCGAGCACCAGCATGTCGAATTGCTCGGATGCCGCGAGGAAGAGCCCGTCCCGCCCGTTCGTCGCGTGCTCGACGGTATGGCCGGCCTCCTGCAGCCCCTTCTTCACGAAACGGGCGACCTCGGCATCGTCCTCGACCAGCAGAATGCGCATGGCAGCGGGTGTCCTTGTGGATGCGGTATGTTACCCCTGACCCGGGCGGCGGCCAACCTGGACAGGCAGCTCGCGCTCCCGCCCCTCGCGCAGCACGGTCAGGCGGACGGTCTGGCCGGGCGCGACGGCGGCGACGGTGCGGACCAGGGCGCGCGAGGTCTCAACGCGGTCACCATTGATGGCGACGACGACATCGCCCTGGCGCAGTCCAGCGCGGCCGGCCGGGCTGGTGCGCTCGACCCCAGCGATGAGCACGCCGCGGCGGGCGGGACGGCCGTCCTCCGGCACCAGGTCCTGCACCGAGACGCCGAGCCAACCGCGCTCCACCCGCCCGTCGCGCCGCAGCTGCTCGATAACCGGCCGCGCCAGGTCGGAGGGGGTCGCGAACCCGATGCCGGCCGAAGCGCCGGAGGGCGAGTAGATCGCCGTATTGATGCCGATCACCTCGCCCTGGGCGTTGAACAGCGGCCCGCCCGAGTTGCCCGGATTGATCGCGGCATCGGTCTGGATGAAGTCGTCGAAGGGGCCGGCGCCGATTTCCCGCCCGCGCGCCGAGACGATGCCCGAGGTGACAGTGCCGCCGAGGCCGAAGGGATTGCCCGCCGCCAGCACCCAGGAGCCGACCCGCGTCGTCCCGGAACTGCCCCAGGACACGGCGGCGAGGCTGGCCGGCGGCTCCACCTTCAGCAGGGCGAGGTCGGTCAGCTCGTCGGAGCCGACGATCCGGGCGGTGAGCTCCGTGCCGTCCTGCAGCGAGACGACGACGCGGCTGGCATTGCCGATGACGTGGTTGTTGGTGACGATGAAGCCGGCCGGGTCGATGACGAAGCCGGAGCCGGCCCCCGAGACCTCCTGCCGGCGGTTGCGCAGCCGGTCGCGGAAGTAGCGCTCGAGCGGCGTGCCACGCAGCTCGGGCGGGAGCTGGGCGACCGTGGTCTCGCCGGTGACGGCGATGTTGACCACGGCAGGGAGGACGCGCTCGGCCAGGTCGGCGAAATCCGGCAGCAAGCCGCGCTGGGCGCTGGCCGGGTAGGGCGTGGTCGCGCAGCCGGTGAGCAGGGCGGCGAAGGCGAGGCCGGCATGGCGGCGCGTCAAGGTGGCGGACATCAGGGGGGCGCGGTCCTCGGGGGAAAGGGCGTGGCGGTACTCGGTCGGACCCGAGTTTGGGAAGATGGATGCGATCCTTCAACCTCCGGCCAGGTGAAGGTCGGTTCATCCGCCACGTCCGGGGCGGGGCGGGTCGGCTTCGGCGCTGGCCGGGTCCTCTGGCCAATTGTGCTTGGGGTAGCGGCCGCGCATCTCCTTCCGCACCTCCAGCCAGCCGCCGCGCCAGAACCCGGCGAGGTCCCCGGTGACGGCAACCGGCCGGCCAGCCGGGGATAGCAGCGCGACCTGGAGCGGGACGCGCCCCCCGGCCAGCGGCGGCAGGCGCGTCAGGCCGTAGAGGTGCTGGGGCCGTGCCTCTAGGGTCGGCGTCTCGCCAGTATAGTCGATGGCGGCGCTGCGCCCGGCCGGCAGTGCGAGCCGAGCGGGCAGCGCGGCACCGAGCCGCTGACGGCGCTCCCAGGGAAGATTCGCAAGCAACATGTCGGGGAGGTTCAGCGCGGCAAGTTCGGCCAGGCGGGAGCGGCCATGCAGATGCGGGGCAAGCCAATCCTGCACCGTGGCGATCAGGCTGGCGTCGGCGAGGTCGGGCCAGCCCTCGCCCTCGACCTGGCGCATCCAGCGGAGCCGGGCCTGGAGCTGGCGCGCAGCCGGCGTCCAGGGCAGGTCACGCAGGCCGCGCTCGGCAACCGCCTCGGCCAGCGCCGCCGCGACCAGCCCGGGATCCGGGTTGGGCAACGGCTGCTCCTCGAGCACCAGCGGGCCGAAGCGAAGGCGGCGCCGGGCCAGCACCGCGCCGGCCCGCGCATCGAAGGCGGCGCCTTCCTCGCGGCGAAAGCGGTCGGGGAAGCGGGCCTCCAGCACCGCGCGGTCGAGCCGGGCGGCCATGCGGATGCGTGCCTCGGTTCCCTGCAGTTCGAGATCGGCGACGGCGAGCAGCGGCGACTTCGCCAGCGGGTCGGTCGAGGCCAGGCGGGCGCCCTGACCCGAAGCCAGCCGGAAGGCGCCGGCCATGACGCCGCGCATGGCGGCGATGCGGTCGGGAAAGCCCGCGGCCAGCAGCGCGCCCGGATCGCCCTCGGGCAGGGCACTGCCATGCAGCCCGAGCCGGCGGCGATGCAGGGCGGCGGCGCGGCGGATGCGCTGGACGGTCGGGCGGTCGGCATTCGGGTGGTCGCCGCCGTGCAGCAGGTCGAGGCGGAGGGTGATGTCGCTCGGCGCCTCCCTTCCCCGGATCGGGTCCCGTTCCTCGAGGAGGGCAGCGAGGTCGGCAGCCAGCGCCCCTTCCCCCTCTCCCTCCGCGGCACCCAGCATGCGGGCCAGGCGGGGATGCGTGCCGAGCCGCGCCATCCGGCGGCCCATGGCGGTGATCCGTCCCTCGGCATCGAGCGCATCGAGGTCGCGGAGCAGCGCGCGGGCGGCCGCCAGTGCCCCGGTGGGCGGCGGGTCGAGCCAGGCAAGGTCGGCCGGCGCGGCGCCCCAGGCGGCGAGGTCGAGGGCGAGACCGGACAGCTCCTCCTCCAGGATCGCCGGCCGGTCCTGCGACGCCAGGCCGCGATGCAGCGCCTCCGACCAGAGGCGGATGGCCACACCCGGCGCGGTACGGCCGGCACGCCCGGCGCGCTGCTCGGCCGCAGCCTTGCTGATGCGCACCGTGACCAGCCGGGCGAGGCCGGTCGCCGGATCGAGGCGCGGGCTGCGCCGGAAGCCGCCATCGACGACGATGCGGACGCCGGGGACGGTCAGCGAGGTCTCGGCGATGGAGGTGGCGAGCACCACCTTGCGCCGCGGCCCGGGCGTCAGCGCCCAGTCCTGCTCGGCCGGCGGCAGCTCGCCATGGAGCGGCAGCACATCCGCCGCGATGCCGGAGAGGCGCTCCGCGGTGCGGCGGATTTCACCCCAGCCGGGAAGGAAGGCGAGCACGTCGCCCTCATGCTCGCGCAACGCGGTGCGGATGGCGCCCGCCACCGCCTCTGGCAGGTCGCGCGGGTCGGCAAGGTCGCGCGGCCGGTGCTCCACGGTAACGGGCCAGGCGCGGCCGAGCGATTCGATGGTCGGCGCGTCGCGCCGCTCAGGCACGCCGGGACCAGCGCCCATCAACCCAGCGAAGCCGGCGCCGTCGAGCGTCGCCGACATGGCGAGCAGCCGCAGCTCCGGGCGGAGGCCGCGCTGCAGGTCGAGGCAGAGGGCGAGCGCCAAGTCGGTATCGAGGTTGCGCTCATGCGCTTCATCGAAGAGCACGCCGGCGACGCCTTCGAGTCCCGGATCGGATTGCAGGCGGCGGACCAGCAGCCCCTCCGTCACCACCTCGACCCGCGTCGCCCCCGAGACGGCGCGGTCGAGCCGCGTCGAAAGGCCGACGGTGCCGCCGGGGGCTGACTCGCCCAGCAATTCGGCCATCCGGCGGGCGGCGGCGCGCGCGGCGACGCGGCGGGGCTCGAGGACCAGCAGCTTGCCGCCTGCGGCCCAGGGCTCATCGTGCAGGACAAGCGGGACAAGCGTGGTCTTGCCGGCACCGGGCGGGGCAATCAGCACGGCATTCGGCCCAGCCCGGAGCGCGGTGGTCAGCGCCGGCAAGGCCTCGGCGACAGGGAGGTCGAGGGGAAACATGCGAGCGGCATAAGGCCAAAGCGCGAGGTTTGACACCGGCGCGCGACAATTGCCCCAAGGCGCGACATGCGGATGCGACAGGCGGGCGCGAGAACAGCCTCACCTCTTCGCGTTCACGGCACTGGACGCAGGAGGCGGATGTCGATCCGCCGCGGGAGACACGTCCAGGGTGCGAAAAAGACTTTGCTCGCGGCTCCGTGAAGTGTATACCGTATCCCATCGCGCAAATGTGAGGATGGCCATGCAGACCAATCTCTCCTCTGGCAAGACCCGTCGCCTGCCCGCCGCCACCGCCGATGCCGCCGATACGCGCCGCCGCTCGCTGAGCGCGATGATCGCCCATAAGCGCCGCTGCCGCGATGCCGGCACACCGGACAGCGCGACCATCTCCAGCATGATCGATGCCTTCCTCGCCGCCGGCGGCGCGATCACCGCCTGCCCCCCTGCCTATGTCCTGCCGGTGCAGAACGGCGCCGGCCGCCAGGGCTGACCCACCCGGTCGGCCCGATCCCGGGCCGGACCTGCCACCCCGCCAACGGATCACGCCCCCATGTCCGAAATCATCGTCTTCCCGCTCGCCCGCCCGCCAGCCCCCGGGACGCCTCGCAGCGGCGAGGAGGTCGCCACGCTGGCGGATCGGCTGAGCAAGATCGAGCGCAGCGAGAGCGGGGACGAGACGATCATGGAGCTGCTGGTCGATGCCGAGCTCGCGGCGCTGGATGCGCTGGCTGCGGCCCAGGCTCGCAGCCATGCGGATGTCACCCTGAAGCTCGCCACCCTGCTGCGGCGGGTGGAAGCCGAGGCGGAAAGCCTCATGCCGGATGGCGAGGTGGCGCTGCTGCGCTCCGCGCTGCGCGACATGCGGCGGCTGGCCCGCCGCCCGGTGGCCGCCCGGGCCTGAGACAGCCTCGCCGCGGATTCGGCGGCGGGGGAGTGCATTTCAGCGATGGTTTGAGACCGGCCGGAGGCCGGGGGCGCTTCCGGCGTCCCCGGCCTTCTTTTATGGGGGCTTGCGGTCGGGGCGGCCCTTCCCCCTTTATCCCGCCATGCGGTGCTTCATTGCCCTTCTGCTCCTGCTGATCCTGCTGCCCGGCACCGGACGCTCGGCGGAAAGCGCGGCGCAGCGCTCGCCCCGCGCGGTGGCGACGCTGGTGGCGGACCGGGTGGCGGTGGCGCCGGGCGAGACGCTGCGGCTCGGCCTCAGGCTGAAGCTGGCGCCGGGCTGGCACACCTATTGGCGCAATGCCGGCGATGCGGGCTCGGCACCGGAGATCGCCCTCACCTTGCCCGAGGGGGCGACGGCGGGTGGCATCGAATGGCCGGCGCCGCGGCGCATCCCGACCGGGCCGCTGATGAGCTTCGGCTACGAGGATGAGGTGCTGCTGCCGCTCCGCGTCTCAGTCCCGGCCAACGCCACGGGCGAGTTCGCGGTGGAGGCGGAGGCGAATTGGCTGGTCTGCGCCGAGCTATGCATTCCGGAGGAGGGCCGGTTCCGGCTGAGCCTGCCGGTCACCGCTCCAGGCCGGCCGGACCAGGCGCTGGCGCCACTCTTCGCCGCGGCGGAAGCCGCGGTGCCACGGCCCTCGCCCTGGGTCGCGCGGGCAGCGCTCGAGGGCAGGCGCGGCAGCCTCACTCTCGAAGATGAAAGCCTGTCGCCGACTGCCCTCCGAGAGGCGGAATTCTTCCCCGACGAGCCGGGCCTGATCGAGAATGCGGCACCGCAGGTGCTGCGAATACGCAATGGGGCGCTGACCCTCTCCCTCACCCGGCCGGATGGGGCGCGGCTCCCGCAAAGCCTGACCGGTGTGGTCGCGCTCGTGGATGCGGCCGGGGTTCGCTCCGCCTATGCCGTGGCGGCGCCGGTCGGCGGGGCTGTCGAAGGCGAGACGCTGCCGCTCTGGCAGGTGCTGGGCTTCGCCCTGCTTGGCGGTTTTCTGCTGAACCTGATGCCCTGCGTCTTCCCCATCCTCGCCATGAAGGCGATGGCCCTCGCCCGCCTCTCCGGCGCGGCGCGGCGCGAGGTGCGCGTCCATGCGGCGAGCTACACGGCTGGCGTGCTCGCCTGCCTCCTCGCCCTGGCCGGGCTGCTGATCGGGCTGCGCTCGGCCGGCGTCGCGGCGGGATGGGGCTTCCAATTCACCGCGCCGGCCTTCGTCGCCGGGCTCGCCTGGCTGATGCTGGCGGTCGGGCTCAACCTCTCCGGCGTCTACGCGATCGGCGGGGCAGCGGGAGCCGGGGCCGGGCTCGCCGCGCGCGGCGGCCATGCGGGCAGCTTCTTCACCGGAGCACTCGCGGTCCTGGTGGCGACGCCCTGCACCGCCCCCTTCATGGCAGCGGCGGTCGGGGCAGCGCTCGCCCTGCCGCCGGCCGAGACGCTGCTGGTCTTCGCCGCGCTCGGCCTCGGGTTGGCGGCGCCCTATGCGCTGCTCGGGGTCTTCCCCGGCCTGGCTGCGCGGCTGCCGCGACCGGGCGGATGGATGGAGGCGCTGCGCCAGGGCCTTGCCTTCCCGATGTACGGGGCGGCGGCCTGGCTCGCCTGGGTGCTCGCACAGCAGTCCGGGCCGGATGGGCTGCTGCTGCTGCTCGGCGGCGCGGTGCTGATCGGCTTCGCCGCCTGGGCGCTCGGCTTGGCGCAGCGCGGCGGTGGGCGCATCGGCCGGGTACTGGCGGGCGCGGCGGCGATTGGCGCCCTCGCCCTGCTGCCGGGGCTGGCTGCGGCACCGCCGGCCTCAGCCAGCACCGAGGCACGCGGGGAGGCCTGGTCGGCGACGCGCGTCGCAGCGCTGCAAGCCGAGGGGCGGCCGGTCTTCGTCAATCTCACCGCAGCCTGGTGCATCACCTGCAAGGTCAACGAGCGGCTGGTGCTGCAAAGCGGCGCGGTGCAGGCCGCCTTTGCCGGGCGGAACCTCGCCTATTTGACCGGCGACTGGACCCAGGGCGATCCGGTGATCGGCGCCCTGCTGCGCGAGCATGGGCGGGAGGGCGTGCCGCTCTACCTGCTCTACCCGACCGGCGGCGGAGCACCGCTAGTACTGCCGCAGGTGCTGACCGAGGGCATCGTGCTGCGGGCGCTGGCCGAGGCGGGCTGACCGGGTCGGGTCCCTAAAGATCGAGTTCAGTGCCGAGGGCGGAGAGCAGGAAGCCGGCGAGCCGCGCATCCGTGCCCGGAGCACCGGTCAGCAGCGCACCGACCGGCAGATGACCGTCCATCCCCGCCCGCAGCGTGGCGATGGGGCCGCCGAGCGCGGTCAGCGGAATGACGAAGGAAGGGTCGCCGGTGGATTCCGAGCCGGGCGCCACGTCCGGTGCGGCGGGAAGCAGGAGCAGCTTCTCCGGTCCGAAGGCCGACCAGAAGGCGCGGCGATACCCATCCAGCCGGCCGAGCGCGGCGAGGTAGTCGGCCTCCGCGATGGCGAGTCCGGCCTCGATATCGGCGGCGATGCAGGGCGAGACCAACTCGCGCGGCGCGCGGGCATGGGTCCGCCCCAGCTCAGCCAGCAGGACGATGCGATGAGTCTCCAATAAGGCGGCGAAGGAGACGGGCGAAGCCACTTCCCGCACCGCCAGCCCGGCCCCCGCAAGCCGGTCGGCCAGGGCGGTGACGGCGGCGGCGGTACCGGAAGCGGACTTCTCGCGGATGAGGGGATCGTCGAGCAGCACGATGCCGGGCCGCACCGGCGGCGGCGCGCGAAGCCCGAGATGGTCGGCGGCATAGCCGGCGGCGCAGAGGGCGGCATCCTGCGCCGATCCGCCGAAGGCGCCCACCGTGTCGAAGGAGGGCGCCAGCGGCAGCACCCCCGTCCCGCCGATCGACAGGGTCGAGGGCTTGAAAGCGCCGACCCCGGTATAGGCGGCCGGGCGGTTCACACTGCCAGCCGTCTGGGTGCCGAGCGCCAGCGGCACTGTCCCCGCCGCTATCGCGGCGCCCGACCCAGCCGAGGAGCCGCCGGCCGTCCGCCCCAGGTCCCACGGATTCCGCGTCGGCGGCAGCGAGCTGTAATAGGCGTATTCCGTGGTGTGCAACTTGCCGAGCACCACCGCCCCGGCCGCGCGCAGATGGGCGACGACGGTGGCATCGGCCGTCGCCGGAGCCAGCGTCGCGCGGCTCGGGCTGTTGGCGCGGGTCGGCAGTCCGGCGACGTCGATCACGTCCTTCACCCCGACGGGGATGCCATGCAGCGGGCCGCGGACCACACCGGCGCGGCGCTCGGCATCGAGGGCACGGGTGGCGGCGAGGGCTTCCTCCGCCAGCACATGCACCCAGGCCTGCACCGCGCTATCCACTGCCGCGATGCGGGCAAGGCAGCGCTCCACCAGCGCCTCGGCGGTGAGGCGGCCGGCGGACATGGCGGCGGCCAGGTCGCGGATGCGTCCGGGGTCCTCGATGGTGGCGGTCATGCGGCCCTCCCTGCTCGGCATGGCGTTTGCAACTCCCGTGCCGCAGCATCGGCAAGGCGAGACCCATGAGCGACATCTATGCGGCACGCGGCTATGGCAGCCGGCCCATCGGCTTCGGCACCAGGATCGGCGTCGTCGTGGTGGATTTCCAGCGCGGCTTCACCGACCCTGCCTTTCCCATGGCGGGAGCACCCATGGTCGATGCCGCCGTCGCGACGACGGTACCACTGATGCGGGCGGCGAAGCGCGCTGGCCTGCCGGTCATCGCCTGCGTCAACGGCTATGACAGCGCCCGCGCCGCGCCGCACTGGAAGGCGGCGCCGGTCTTCGGCCTGCTGGCCGGCACGCCTTCGGTGGAACTCGATCCCCGCATCGCGGCGGCCGAGCCCGATGTGGTGCTGATGAAATCGGCGCCCTCGATCTTCTTCGCCACCCCCGCCGCCGCCATCCTGACCAGGGAGCGGGTCGATACCGTCATCGTCACCGGCTGCATCACCTCCGGCTGCGTGCGGGCCAGCGTGATCGATGCCTTCTCGCTCGGCTTCCGGGTGATGGTGCCGCGCGATTGCGTCGGCGATCATGACCAGGTGGCGCATGACCAGAACCTGAAGGATGTCGAGCGGCGTTATGCCGATATCATCGACGCGGCGACGGCAATCGGCGGGATCGAGCGCTGGGCGCGCATCAACGACAAGGGATAAGGGACATGGCCAAGGACATCCTCTGCGCCTTCAGCATTCATTGCGATGCCGTGGCGGGCTGGCTCGGCAGCTATATGGGCGAGGACAGCCCGGGCGACATCAGCCGCGGCGTCTTCGCGGCCGAGGTCGGCATGCCGCGGATCCTGCGGCTGTTCGAGCGCTTCGGCCTGAAGCAGAGCTGGTTCATCCCGGGCCATACCATCGAGAGCTTCCCCGAGCAGACCGATATGGTGGCGAAGGCGGGGCACGAGATCGGCCTGCATGGCTACAGCCATGAGAACCCGCTGGCCCTCAGCCGCCAGCAGGAGGAAGCGATCTTCGACAAGTGCATCGGGCTGATCGAGCGGCACTGGGGCCGCAAGCCGGTCGGCTATGTCGCACCCTGGTGGGAGGTGAGCGCGACCAGCATCGAGATCCTGGTCGAGCGCGGCATCGCCTACGACCACTCACTGATGCACCACGACTGCACGCCCTACTACGTCCGCACCGGCGATGGCTGGACGCCGATCGACTACACGCAGCCCGCCGAGCGCTGGATGAAGCCCTTCACCAAGGGCCAGACCACAGGCCTCGTCGAGATCCCGGCCTCCTGGTATCTCGACGACCTGCCGCCGATGATGTTCATCAAGAAGTTCCCGAACAGCCACGGCTATGTCTCGCCCCATGCGCTGGAGCAGATCTGGCGCGACCATTTCGACTTCATCTACCGCGAATACGACTACGCCGTGGTGCCGATGACCACCCACCCGGATGTCTCGGGCCGGCCGCAGGTGCTGATGATGCTGGAGCGCCTCATCGGCCACATGCTGAAGCACCCCGGCGTGCGCTTCGTCACGCTGGAGGAGATGGTGCAGGACTTCCGCCGGCGCTCGCCTCAGCCCGCCTGAGCGAGGAGGTGACGGGCGATGGCCAGCCATTCCTCCTCGAGCGTGCCGGCCGGCTTTACCCGGCCGGCGCGGCTGTACCAGTAGCCGGCATTGGCGAGGTCGCCTTCCTTCCTGTGCAGATACGCATGCACCCAAGCGCTGTCGGCGTCCTCGCCCGCCTGCGCCGCGGCATGGGCTGCCTCCCAGTCGGCTCGCGCATCCTCGGCCAGCGCGCGCAGCGGCCCGTCGAGCGGCGGCAACGCCTCGCCAGCCTGGGCCGCGCGCAGCAACTCCTCCGCCGTCATCCGAGCACCCGCTTCGCCGCCCGCCGCTTGGCGACGGAGACGCCGAGGAAAGCCAGCGCGATCACCAATACCGAGACACCGGTGACGACCGTGCCGAGCGCATAAATCTCCGGCGTCGTCACCGTGCTGGTGAGGCCCTGCAGTTCAAGCGGCAAGGTATTGGCATCGCCGATCGCCTGGCTGGTGCGGGCGATCTCGTCCCAGGACAGGGTGAAGCCGAAGAGCGCGACGCCCACCAGGCTCGGCGCCACCAGCGGCAGCACGACATGGCGGAAGACCTGCCAGGGCGAGGCGCCGAGATCGCGCGCCGCCTCCTCGAGGTCGTTAGGAAAACGGTTGAACACGGCGAACATGATGAGCAGGCCGAAGGGCAGCGTCCAGGTCAGATGCGCCCCCAGCCCGGATGTGAAGAGGCCCATCGCCGTGGTGTATCCCTCGTTGAGCCACTCGACCCCATGCTCCTCCGCGAAGGCTTTCACCCCGTCGTCCAGAAGCCGGAATTCGAGGGCGATGCCGAGCGAGACGACGATGGAGGGCACGATCAGGCTGGCAATGGTCAGGTTGAACAGCAGCCCCTGGCCCGGGAAGCGTCGGCGGAAGGCATAGCCGGCGAGCAGCGAGATCACCGTCGTCAGCACCATGACGACGAGGCCTAGCCAGAGGGAGCGCCGGAAGGAGGCCCAGATGTCGATGACGCCGGAGCCGCGCCAGAGCAGCTCGTACCAATGGGTCGAGACGCCGCGCAGCGGGAAGGTCAGCCCCCCTTCCGGCCCCTGGAAGGAAAGGACGAGGATGGTGAGCGTCGGCCCGTAGAGGAAGACGACGAAGAGCAGGAAGAAGGCCCCGAGCAGCCAGAAGGAGAGCGGGCGGCGGTCCTCGTCCATCACAGCTCCCGCCGGATATCGATGAGCCGGGTCATCACCGCGATCACCAGCAGCACCAGGCCGAGCAGCACCACCGCCTGGGCCGCGGCCGCCGGGAATTGCAGGTAGGACATCTGCACCTGGATCACCTTGCCGATGGAGGCGATCTGCTGCCCGCCCATCACGCCGATGGTCACGAAATCCCCCATCACCAGCACGATGACGAAGATGGAGCCGATGACGAGACCGGGCTTGGTCAGCGGGATGACGACATGCCAAAGCGTCTGCCAGCCGCTCGCTCCCGCATCCTGGGCCGCCTCCAGCAGGCGGCGGTCGATCCGCATCATGCTGTTGAAGACGGGGACGGTGACGAAGAGCGTGTAGAGGTGGACGAAGGCCAGCACGACGGAGAAGTCGGAGAAGAGCAGCCAGTCCTGCGGCTGGTCGACGAGGCCGGTCCCGACGAGGAACTGGTTCACCACCCCTTCCCGCCCCAGCAAGGGCAGCCAGGAGATCATGCGGATGACGTTGGAGGTGAGGAAAGGCGCCGTGCAGACGAGGAAGAGCACCATCCGCATCGTATCCGACCGGACATGGAAGGCGAGGAAATAGGAGATTGCGAAGCCGAAGAGCGTGGTGAAGGCCCATACCATGGCGCATAGCCGGAGCGTCGAGAGATAGGTGCGAAAGGTGGTGCAGAGCCCCTCCCCCATGTTCGAACAGCCCTCGAACATCTCGACATAGTTGCGCTGGGTGACATCCGGCACCAGCGAGTACTCCGTGTAGTTCCACAGGCTGACGACCGCGGTCGCCAGCAGCGGGAACACGAAGAACAGCAGCAGCACCAGCGCCAGCGGCGCCGCCTGGAGCAGCGGCGCCACCGGACGGCGGTCAGGCGGCGATGAACTCATTCCATTTCCTGACCATGTAGTCGTTCTCGTCCATAACGGCGTTCCAGCAGGCGACGGCGCCCATGCGCGCATCGAAGCTGCCGCCGTCGCGCACCGAGCCGGCCTTCTCCATCACCGTGCCGTCGGGCGCCTTGATGTCCTGCGCCGCCGGCTTGCCCATCATCCAGAAGTCCCACTCATAGGCTTCCATGCTTTTCTGCGCGGTCGAGAGCACGGCGGAGTAGTAGCCCTGCCGGTTGAGGAAGGCGCCGGCCCAGCCGGAGAGAAACCAGTTGATGAAGTCATAGGCGGCGTCGAGCTTGCGGCCCGACAGCGTCTTCGGCAGGCCGAAGCCCGCGGCCCAGGCACGGTAGCCCTCCTTCAGCGGCTGGTAGGTGCAGGGGATGCCGCGGCTGCGCACCGCCGTCACCGCCGGCGACCACATGGACTGGATGACGGTCTCACCCGAGGCCATCAGGTTGACGCTCTCGTTGAAATCCTTCCAGAAGGCACGGAACTGGCCGGCGCGCTTCGCCTCGGTCAGCACCCGCATGGTGAGATCGATCTCGGCGCGGGTCATGTTGCCCTTGTCGGCGTATTTGTGCCGGCCCATCGCCTCCACCGCCATCGCCGCATCCATGATGCCGATGGAGGGGATATTGAGGATGCTCGCCTTGCCCTTGAATTCCGGGTTCAGCAGTTCCGCCCAGCTTTCGATCGGCCGGCCCACACGGTCCGGGCGGATGCCGAGCGTATCGGCATTGTAGGTCGTCGGGATCAGCGTCAGCCATTGGGTCTGGCCGGTGGCGAAGGTCTTGGCGTCGCGTGCGGGCAGGTAGCTGACCTTGATCGGCGCCGTGCCCTGGTCGCCGATCTTCTTCCCCGCCACCTCGCCCTTGGTGAAGACAGTGCTGATCTCGTCGACCAGCTTGATGCGGGTGGCATCCATGCCCATCAGGTTGCCCGAGGGGATGATCTTCTTCAGCATCCAGTACTCGGCATCGAGGATGTCGAGGCTGTTCGGCTGCGTCACAGCGCGCCGCACCACATCGTCCGAGGTGACAGGGATGTATTCGAGCGTGATGCCGAGATCCTGCCTGACCTTCTCCTTGATGCCGGCATGCTGGTTCACCGCCGTGCCGACATAGCGGAGCGTCACCGCGCCCTGCGCATGCACCGCGGGAGCGGCAAGGCCGGCCGCGGCGAGGCCTGCCGCGCCTTGCAGAAGCTGGCGGCGGCCAGCACGAATGGGTTTGTCCATGCCTGGATTCTCCTTGTCCGTCATGTCCCGTCCGCCAGATAGCGGAGATCCTGCTCGTCCCAGCCGAGGCCGACCGCCTCGCCGGCCTTGAGCGGCCGTTCGCGCAGCGCGGCCTCGCCGACCAGCGCCTGCCATTCCTCACCGGCGGGGCCGGCCAGCGCCACGGCGAAGCCCGTGCCCGTATACTCGACGCCGCGCACCGTGGCCTGCACCACGCCCTCGCCGGCTGGCCGCAGCAGCGTCCGGTCCGTCCGCACCGCGACCAGCCCGTTGGCGGGCAGCGCGATCACGTTGTGCCCACCCATGAAGCGCGCGGCGAAGGCGGTGCGCGGCGCGTCGAACACCTCAAAGGGCGTGCCCTGCTGCTCGATCCGCCCGTCCTTCATCAGCACGACGAGGTCGGCCAGTGCCAGCGCCTCGTCCTGGCTGTGCGTCACATGGACGAAGGTGATGCCGAGTTCGCGCTGGAAGCGCTTCAACTCGGCCCGCACCCGGCCGCGGAGGAAAGGGTCGAGCGCCGAGAGCGGCTCGTCCAGCAGCAGCGCGGCGGGGTTGGTGACGAGCGCGCGGGCCAGCGCCACGCGCTGCTGCTGCCCGCCCGAGAGCTGCGCCGGCAACCGGTCCGCCAATGCCTCCAGCTCGACCAGGCGAAGCATCTCGCGCGCCCTGGCATGGCGCTCCGACTTGGCGACGCCGCGCATGCGCAGCGAGAAGGCGACGTTGTCGAGGCAGGAGAGATGCGGGAAGAGCGCATAGGACTGGAACATCATCGCCGTGCCGCGCTTGGCCGGCGGCAGGCCGCTCACCTCGTGATTGTCGAGCAGGATGTCGCCGCTGCTCTGCCGCTCGTGCCCCGCGAGCATCCGCAGGCTGGTTGTCTTGCCGCAGCCGGAGGGGCCGAGCAGGCAGCAATAGGTGCCGGGGGCGACCCTCAGGTCGAGCGAATCGACCGCGACCGAGCCGCCGAAGCGTTTGGTCACCTTGATGAACTCGATGGCGCCGCGGCTGGTTTGGCCGGTGCGGAGAAGCGTTGCGTCGGGCAGGCGAAGATCCCCCTCGCCCCGGAGCCTGCGGCAGAACGCCCCCCCGCTTCAAGCAGCCGCGAGGAGGATTCAGGCCGCAGCCAGACCGGATTTGCCCAAAGAGAGATCATTTCGCCCCTCTTCTGGGCTCGAATCAGCGGCCATTCGCCCTGGACGGGCTTCACGGTCAGATCCGGCGTGAGATACTCCGCCGCCTGCCACACTGCGGCGACCGGGACTTCGCCTGGATAGTCGTGGAATGGGCCGAAGTGGGTGACGGCCGGCATGGATGCTCCGCTTGTTCCCGCTTGCCAGCCGCAGTGCCGGGCCGTAATCCGCCCTGGTCATGACCTTTGCCTGCCGCGGCAGGGCGAACGGCAAGACCTCGGGCTTTGCCGGACACACCTCTCCATTGCAGGTCATCGTCATGCAGACGAACAAAGCGACGCAAGCAGTCTCGCCGTGACCACGCCCAATCCCGCCCATGCTGAACCGAGGGGCAACGCCTTGCTCGCCGCCCTCGGCGAGCGGCTCCGCATGCCGCACGCCCGGCGGGGGGTGGCTTCGCGCCGGCCGCATGCTGCGGAACGCCGCATCGCCTGTACCCTCGGTATTGTCGTGGAGGGATTGTCAGGCCGTATGGTGCGGCGCGAGGTGCTCCAGGCGAGTCTTGAGGCACTGCTCGGTGGGCTGCCACGGGAGACCGTCATATGAGCCTCGCCCCGCCCGGCTATCTTCGCCTGCCGGAGCATGCGCTGCCGATCTTCAACAGCCTGGTCGGCCCCTTCTGGGTGAAGCCGGAGGGCGAGGGCATCCTGCTCGGCTTCCACGTCGAGCTGCGCCACTGCAACCCGATGGAGCTCTGCCATGGCGGCATGCTGGCCGCCTTCGCCGACATCGTGCTGACGGGCGGCTGCAACCATGTGGCGCGGCTCCGGAGGTTCCTCGTCACCGTCAGCCTGGCGACGGATTTCATCGGACCGGCGCGCATCGGCGCCTGGGTGGAGGCGCGGCCGGAGGTGCTGAAGGTGACGCGCGGCATGCTCTTCGGCCAGTGCCTGGTGACGGCGGATGGCGAGCCGGTGCTGCGCGCCAGCGGCACCTTCCGCCATTCCGGCGACCCGGATCCGCGCTTCGACCGCATCGCCCGCCTGCTGGATGCTCAGGCGAGCGCGGCCTCCGCCTCCAGCGCAGCGCGGTAGCGCTCGGGCGCCGGGATCGGCTTCATCCGCGCCGCATCGACGAATGCACAGACCAGTTCCGCCTCATAGACCAGCCGCTCGCCAACCCACCCCGTCACCGCGAAGCGCAGCGAGGAGCCGCCCAGGCGGGTCAGCCGTACCGTGCTCACCAGCGTGTCGCGCGGCGTGACGGGGCTGCGGAAATCCATCTGCACATGGACGAAGGGCGTGCCGATGCCCTCATCCACATTCATCTCGTACCAGCCGGTGCCGAGCCGGTCCTGGAACCAGCGCTCCACCGCCTCCATGGCGAAGTCGAGGAAGCGCGCGGTATAGGCGATGCGCGCCGCATCGGTCTCGCCCCAGGTGATGCGACGGGTATGGGTGAAGACCTCGGTAGGTTTCAACGTGATGACGCCCTTGCTTCCGCATCCGGCCGCGCAGCCTAGGCCAATCGATGCCATGCTCGCGCCCGATCGCCCCGGGCGCCTCCTCCACGTCGGCCTTCAGCCAGCGCAGCCCGCAGACATGGATATGGGTGGAGGGCTTGCGGAGCAATGCGGCAAGTGCCGGCACCCATAGGCTCGGGTCCGGCACGGGAGCTGGCGGTGCCGCGCCGGGCATCTAAGGGGCCGTCCTCCGTGAGCTGCGCGGGTGGGTGTTGCCGGCGCTCGGCGGGATGCCGCGCGACGAGGTGGTCGGCTCCGATCGGGACGATGCCGGGTGGCGGGCGGGGGTGGTTCCTCGCGCCGGGTCGCCCGTGCGATGGTGCTCCTCATGCCGCCCCTCCCTCGATGCGGAGGAGGCGGCGGACAAGGCTTCGCTCAATGGCCGGGCCGCCGATGCCGAGCGGCCTCAGGCAATAACGATACGGAGGTGCTGACGCCATGAATGCTCCTGTTTCGATGACCGAGGCGCCGGACTGGGCGCGCTACGCCGCCGGCGCCATGGTCGAGACCTTCGCCGATGCGGTGCTCGCCGGCGGGGCGCGGACGCCCTTCACCGACCTGAACGGGGCGCTGGCCGCCGTCTCGCCGACCGATCTCGGCATCCATGCGGCGCGGGCGGCGATCGCGCGGGCGGGCATCGACCCGAAGCGGATCGGCACCACCGTCGCCGGCAACTGCACCCAGGCGAGCTTCGACGCGCTCTTCTTCGCCCGCCATATCGGCCTCTATGCAGGGATGGCCGATGACAAGCCGGCGCATGGCGTGCAGCGGCTCTGCACCACCGGCTTCGAGGCCATCGCCCAGGCGGCGCGGGCGACCAGCACCGGGCAGGTGGATGTCGCGCTCGCCGTCGGGACGGAGAGCATGAGCCGGGCGCCGGTGGCCAGCTTCACCTCGCGCGGCGGCTTCGGCCTCGGGCAGGTGGAGTTCAAGGACTTCCTCTGGGAGGCGCTCTACGACACGGGCTGCTCGACCGCGATGGGCGGGACGGCGGAGAACCTCGCCAGGCTGCATGGCATCAGCCGCGAGGAGACGGATGCCTATGCGGCAGCGAGCTTCGCGCGGGCGCTGGAGGCGCAGAAGGCGGGGCGGTTCGGCGAGGAGATCGCGCCCGTCACCGAGGCCGTCTTCGAGGGGCCGGGGCTGAAGGCGCGGCGGCTGAAGCTGCCGAAGAAGGTCGATGTCGTCTCGGCCGACAGCCATGTCCGGCCGACGCCGATCGAGGTGCTGGCGAAGCTCCAGCCCGTCTTCGGCGGCGTGCAGACCGGTGGCAACAGCAGCGCCATCGTCGATGGGGCGGCAGCGGTCGTCGTCACCACCGGCAAGGCGGCGGGCGAAGGCGGGGCGGTGCCGCTCGGCCGCGTCGTGGCCGCCGCGGTGGCAGGGGTGCCGGCGGAGGTGATGGGCATCGGGCCGGTGCCGGCGGCGATCGCGCTCATGCGGAAGCTCGGGCTTTCGATCGCGGATATCGACCTGTTCGAGATCAACGAGGCCTTTGGTGCGCAGGCCGAGGCGGTCCGGCGCGCGCTCGGCGTGTCGCATGACCGGTTCAACGTGAATGGCGGGGCGATCGCCTTCGGCCATCCGCTGGCGGCGACCGGCGTGCGCTGCGTGCTGTCGCTGGCCATGGAGCTGAAGCGGCGCGGGCTGAAGCGCGGCATCGCCGGCGCCTGCGCGGGTGGCGGGCAGGGCATGGCGGTGCTGGTCGAAGTCGCTTGAGCGAGTTCACCAGGAGCTTCCTCGTCCATTGGAATGATTGCGATCCGGCGCGGATCGTCTTCCATGCCAATTTCATCCGCTGGATGGATGAGGGCTTCACCGACATGTCCCGGGCGCGCGGCGTGGATTTCGCCGCGATGGCCGAGGCCGATCCGCATTTCCGCGGCTCGCCGCTGGTGGATCTGCGCTGCGCCTTCCGGGCGCCGGCGCGCTTCGCCGACATGCTGGAACACAGGATCGCGCCGCCCGCCTTCACGGGTGGGCGGGCCTTCCGGCTGGCGCATCGGTTTCTCCTGGCGGATGGGACGCTGGTCGCCGAGGGCGAGCAGACGCGCATCTGGGGGCGGGACGAGGGCGAAGGTCTCAGGGCGGTGCAGATGCCGGAGGAGATCCGGGCCAAGCTGCAGGGGTAGTGTTGGGGAAGGCGCTGCCTTCCCCAAGCCTCATCCGCCCGGCCTGGACCGACGCAGGCACAGTGACGCTTGAAATCTTTAGGACTGGCCGCGGCTAAGCCTTTGGTCCGGCTCCTGTTCCGTGCAGGATTTTAGGTTTTGAGGATTTGAAGCGATACTCCTGGGGGCTGGATGCGGTTCGGGAGTAGGCGGCCATTCCTATACCGGCGACGAGCCCGGATGGCAACGAAAACTCGCCGTCGAGCGGTCATGCGTCAGGCCGGTTGCCGGCGCGACGCATGTCCGGCCTGGGCGGCGACCTGCGCTATGCTGCGCCGATGGCAACTCCCTCCGCTTCCATCCGACGCCTCGGGCCTGCGGATGTCGCCCTCCTGCAGGCGCTGAATGCCGTGTTCGCCGAGGCCTTCGGCGACCGCGACACCTACCAGGGCGCGCCGCCGACAGCGGCTTATCTCGAGGGCTTGCTCGCCAGGGAGCATGTCATTGTCCTCGTGGCCCTTGCCGAGGGGGAGGTCCTGGGTGGCCTCGTCGCCTACGAGTTCGATAAATTCGAGCGGATGCGGCGCGAGGTCTACATCTACGACCTTGCCGTCGCCGAGCGGCACCGGCGGCGGCATCTGGCGACCGCGCTGATCGAACGGCTGCGCGGCATTGCGGCGCAGCGCGGCGCCTGGGTCGTCTTCGTGCAGGCGGATCATGGCGACGACCCGGCCATCGCCCTCTACGAGACGCTCGGCGCCCGCGAGGAGGTCCTGCATTTCGACATCGAGGTTGGGCCGGGGTCTGGTTAGGCCCCGGCCGGTCAGGCGCAGGCCGTCAGCCGGCGACGACCCAGGGCATCTCCAGGGCGCCGAGGCCCAAGGGACGGTCGCCCTCGATGCGGACGCGTTGCAGGGCATCGGCCGGGGCGCCGGTGTGGAGCACCGTGCGATTGTCCCAGAGGATCAGGTCGCCGGGCTGCCAGGCATGGCGCCAGGTGACGGCGGGCGCGGTCGCGGCGGCGAAGAGGGCCGAAAGGAGCCGGGCGCTCTCGCCGGCGGGCAGGTTCAGGATGCGGCGGGTGAAGGCCGGGTTGACGAAGAGGGCCCCCTCCCCCGTCACCGGATGGCTGCGGACGACCGGGTGCTCGGCGAGGCGGCCGTGATGGGCGTGCTCGGCGCGCAGCTCCTCCGCGCGGCGGCGGAGGCCGGCGGGCAGCAGGGCCAGGGCGGCGCGTTGGTCGGCGAAGGCGATCTCGGTGGCCTCGGCCGCCGGGGCGTGGGCGAGGCAGGCGAGGCTCGGTTCGGCCTCATGAGTGTGGTCGGCATGCCAGGCGGCGCCGGGGGGCGCCTCGCCCTCCGGGATGCCGGCGACAACGCGGAGGGCGGGCGGCAGCAGCATGCTGCGGCGGTCGAGCAGCGGCGCCTCGACCGCGGCGAGGCCGGCGGCGAAGGCCGATTGCGCCTCGGGGCTCAGGCGCTGGCCGCGGAACAGCAGCACGGCATGCTCGAGGAAGGCATCGTGCAGGACTTCGAGCGTCGGCGCGTCGAGCGGGGCGGCGAGGTCGAGGCCGGTGACCTCGGCGGCGAAGGCGGGGTGAAGGGGCGTGATCTGCATGGCGGCGTGTGTCCGGGCGAGAAGGGTGAGGAATGGGTGCGCGTCAGGGTCGACAGCGCATTCGTCCGCATCCCTGGCTTCGGCCCCATTGCATTCCACGCTTCATCCTGTCGGCCATGGCGATTATCCACGATCCATGATGGATATAATGGACATTGCACGACGGGACGCAAGGATGATTCCGTCACGTTGAAGCGTTCAACCCGACAGAAGCCGGTTGAATTTACCGATCAGGGATTGTTAATCATGGGCCAGATGTCAGCCGGAGGCCGCCATGTCCGTCCGTCTTGCCCGCCGGTCCCTGCCCGGCCTCGCCCTGGGGCTCGCCGCGCCGGCGCGGGCGCAGGGCGGAGGGCCGCTGCTGAATGTCAGCTACGACCCGACGCGGGAATTCTACCGGGCCTATAATGGCGCCTTCGCGCAGTGGTGGCGGGAGAAGTCGGGCCAGGCCGTGCGGGTGAACACCTCGCATGGCGGGTCGGGGCGGCAGGCGCGGGCGGTGATCGACGGGTTGGCGGCGGATGTCGTCACGCTGGCCCTGGCCTATGACATCGACGCCATCGCCGAGCGCGGGCTGATCGCGCCGGACTGGCAGCGGCGGCTGCCGGAGAACAGCGCGCCCTATACCAGCACCATCCTGTTCCTCGTCAGGAAGGGCAACCCGAAGGGCATTCGCGAGTGGGGCGACCTGGTGAAGCCGGGGGTGGGCGTCATCACGCCCAACCCGAAGACCTCCGGCGGGGCGCGGTGGAATTACCTGGCGGCCTGGGCCTGGGCGCGGCGCAATGCCGGAGGCGATGCGGGGGCGGCGGAGTATCTGGGGCGGCTGCTGCGCAACGTGCCGGTGCTCGATGCCGGGGCGCGCGGCTCGACGACCAGCTTCGCGCAGCGGGCGCAGGGCGACGTGCTGCTGGCCTGGGAGAACGAGGCGCATCTGGCCTTCGCGGAATTCGGCGAGGGGCAGTTCGAGATCGTGGTGCCGAGCCTCTCCATCCTCGCCGAGCCGCCGGTGGCCGTGGTCGACCGCAATGTCGACAGGCGTGGGACGCGGGCGGTGGCGGAGGCCTATCTGGAGCATCTCTACTCGCCCGAGGCGCAGGCGCTGGCGGCGAAGCACCATTACCGGCCACGCGACCGGGCGGCGCTGGCGGCGGCGCGGGCCACCTTCCCCGACCTGCCGCTGGTGACGGTGGATGCCGAGTTCGGCGGCTGGGCGGAGGCACAGCGGGCGCATTTCGCCGATGGGGGCAGCTTCGACCGGCTGTACCAGCCGGGGCGATGAGGCGGCGCTCGGCGCTGCCGGGGCTCGGCCTGGCGCTCGGCATCACCTGGCTGTGGCTGGGGCTGATCGTGCTGGTGCCGCTGGCGGCGCTGATGCTGCGGCCCTGGGAGCTGGGGGTGGCCGGCGTCTGGGCGAGCGTGACGGAGCCGCGGGTGGTGGCGGCGCTCGGCCTGTCCTTCGGGGCGGCGCTGGGGGCGGCGCTGGTCGACCTGCCGCTCGGGCTGCTGATCGCCTGGGTGGTGGTGCGGTACCGCTTCCCCGGGCGGCGGGTGCTGGATGCGGCGATCGACCTGCCCTTCGCGTTGCCGACAGCCGTCGCCGGGCTGGCGTTGACCGCCCTCTATGCGCCGAACGGGTGGCTGGGGGCGCCGCTGGCGGAGATGGGGGTGAAGGTGGCTTTCACGCCGCTCGGGGTCGCCGTGGCGCTGGCTTTCGTCGGGTTGCCCTTCGTCGTGCGGATGGTGGAGCCGGTGCTGCGCGACCTGGGGCCGGAGGCGGAGGAGGCCGCCGCCGTGCTGGGGGCGACGCGGTGGCAGGCCTGGCGGCTTGTGGTGCTGCCGGCGCTGGGGCCGGCGCTGGTCTCGGGGGTGGCGCTCGCCTTCGCGCGCGCCGTCGGGGAGTATGGCAGCGTGATCTTCATCGCCGGGAACCGGCCGATGGAGAGCGAGATCGCGCCGCTGCTGATCGTCGCCCGGCTGGAGCAGTATGATTATGCCGGGGCGGCGGCGCTGGGGCTGGCGATGCTGGTGCTGTCCTTCGCCTTTCTCGTGGTGTTCGGGCTGATGCAGCGGCGGCTGCGGCGGGGTGTCGCTTGAGGCGGCCGACCGAGGAGGCGCCCTGGCTGCGCTGGGTGTTGTGCCTGGCGGCGGTGGGGGTTGCCGTGCTGTTCCTGGTGCTGCCGCTGGTGGCGGTGTTTGCCGAGGCTTTCCGGCGGGGGTGGGGGCCGGTCGCTAAGTCACTTAGCGATCCGGATGCGCTGGCGGCGGTCCGGCTCACCCTGCTGGTCGCGGCGATCGCGGTGCCGGTCAACCTGGTGGGCGGGGTGGCGGCGGCCTGGGCGATCGCCAAATTCGACTTCCCCGGCCGGCGGCTGCTGATGGTGCTGATCGAGCTGCCCTTCTCGGTGTCGCCGGTGATTTCGGGGCTCGTCTATGTGCTGGTCTTCGGGGCGCAGGGGTGGCTCGGGCCCTGGCTCGAGGAGCGGGGGGTGCAGGTTGTCTTCGCCCTGCCGGGGATCGTGCTGGCGACGATCTTCGTCACCTTCCCCTTCGTGGCGCGGACGCTGATCCCGCTGATGCAGGACCAGGGGCGGACGGAGGAGGAGGCGGCGGCGACACTTGGGGCCGGTGGGTGGCGGATGTTCCTGCATGTGACGCTGCCGAATATCCGATGGGCCTTGCTGTCGGGCGTGCTGCTCTGCAATGCGCGGGCGATGGGGGAATTCGGGGCGGTGTCGGTCGTCTCAGGGCATGTCAGGGGGGAGACCAACACGATGCCGCTGCATGTCGAGATCCTCTACAACGAGTACCAATTCGTCGCGGCCTTCGCGGTGGCGGGGCTGCTCGCGCTGCTGGCGCTGGTGACGCTGGCCGCCAAGGCGATGCTGGAGCGGGCGGGGTGATCGAGGTCCGGGGGCTTCGGCTGCGATATGGCGGGGTGGCGGCGCTGGACGGGGTGGATCTCGCCCTGCGCGCGGGGGAATTCGTCGCGCTGCTGGGGGCGTCGGGGAGCGGGAAGACGACGCTGCTGCGGAGCCTTGCGGGGCTGGAATTCCCGGAGGCGGGGCAGGTGCTGGTCGAGGGGCGGGACATGGCCGCCGTGCCGGCGCGGGAGCGGCGGGTCGGGTTCGTCTTCCAGAATTATGCGCTGTTCCGGCACATGACGGTGTTCGAGAACATCGCCTTCGGGCTCAGGATCAAGCCGCGAAGGGTACGGCCGGGGCGCGCCGAGATCGCTCGGCGGGTGGAGGAGTTGCTGGCGCTGGTGCGGCTGTCGGGGATGGGAGGGCGGTACCCCGACCAGCTCTCGGGCGGGCAGCGGCAGAGGGTGGCCCTCGCCCGGGCGCTGGCCATCGAGCCGCGGGTGCTGCTGCTGGACGAGCCCTTCGGGGCGCTGGATGCCAAGGTGCGGAAGGAGCTTCGGCACTGGCTGCGCGGGCTGCATGACCGGCTGGGGCTGACGAGCCTCTTCGTCACCCATGACCAGGACGAGGCGCTGGAGCTGGCCGACCGGGTGGCGGTGATGCGCGACGGGCGCGTCGTTCAATTCGACACGCCGGAGGCGCTGCTGGCGGCGCCGGCGGATGCGGGGGTGGCGGGGTTCCTCGGCGATGCGGTGCCGGTCGATTGCGTGGTGCGAGAGGGGCGGGCCTGGTTCGAGGGGTTGCCGCCCGTCGCCGTCGAGGGCGTCGCGGAGGGGAAGGCGGTCGCCTTCCTCCGGCCGGCCGACCTGCTGGCGGAGTCGGGCGATGGCGGGGCGCGCGTCGTGGCGGCGCGGCAGGATGGGCGGGGCGTGCGGCTGACGGTGGAGGTGGGGGCGATGCTGCTCGAGGCGACGCCCGCGCCGGGCTGGGTGCCGCGGCGGGGCGAGGCCTGTCGCATCACGGTGCTTGCGGCGCGGGTGTTTCCCGCCTGAGGCCGGGCAGGGCCACGGCGGCAAGCAACAGGGCGAGGCCGGTCAGGCCGTAGACCAGGGCGGGCGGCAGGATCGGCAGCAGCAGGCCGGCCGCCAAGGGCCCGGCACCGGCGCCGAGGTCGCGCCAAGTGGCGAGGCGGGCCAGCGCCGGGACGCGCTCGGCGCCCGGGTTCCGGGCGGCGACGACGGGGGCCGGGAGGGGCTGGAGCAGGCCGCGCAGCAGGACGACGAGCAAGGCGCCGATCCAGAGGCCGGGGCCGCCGATGCCGATGGCGGCGAGCGCCAGGGCGGAGGCGGCGGAGAGCAGGATCAGCATCCGCGCGGCGCCGAAGCGGTCGGCCAGCGCGCCGCCGGCGGGGCCGAGAGCGATCTCGGAGGCGTAGCGGAGGGCGAGCGCCAGGCCGGCGGCCAGCGCCGCCCCCTGCCCTGCCCCGCCGAGCGCGAGTGCGGCGAGGACCGAGAGGCCGAGGACGAAGACGCCGTCGAGCGCCATGCCCTGCACGAAGGACCAGACATCGATCCGCGCCGGCAGGCCGAAGCGCGGGGCGCCGCGCACCGGCTCGCCATGGCCGCCGGGGAGGCGGAGGGCGAAGGGCAAGGCGCCGAGGGCGATGGCGGCGAGCAGGAGGAAGACGAGGTGGGGGCCGTAGGCCTCGGCGATGAGGGCGCCGGCGACGAGGCCGATCATCGGGCCGGTGGCGATGATGGCGCGGGAGCGGCCGCTGCGGCGGGCGGCGCCGCGCGGCTCGGCGGTGGCGAGGGCCTGGGTCGCGATGTTCAGCGCGGCGAAGGAGAGGCCCCAGAGCAGCCGGGCCGCCAGCAGCCACCAGAGGCCGGGCAGCAGGGCGTAGCCGAGCGAGGAGAGTGCCGCGCCGAGCACGGCGAGGGTGCAGGCGATGCGCGGGCCGCGCTGCTCGTAGAGCCGGGCGATCCAGCCATAGCCGGCGATGCGGACCAGGCGGTTGGCGGCGAGCAGCAGGCCGGCCTCGGCGAAGGTGACGCCGAAGGTGGCGGCGTGGAGCGGCAGCAGCAGATAGAGGACGGTGTCGGTCGGCAGGGTCAGGCCGAGGGCGATGGAGGCGTCGCGGGAGGCGCGGTCGGCGGCAGGGGAGTCCATGCGGCGAGGCTGCGTCCGGCCGGATGATTAGACAATAGGATGACTGTTGTTCTTGTTGGTGTCTCGCGTTGAGGTCCGGGGAAGTTCCGTGCGTGGGCGCAAACATGCGGCGCTCGCCGCGTTGTCATCGGCTGCCGCGAGGTGGCGACCGGTAGGGAGGCGGCGCATGGACAACCCACTCGTCATGAAGCTGGAGCAGTTCAGGCGCCTCCCCGACGAGGACCGGCGGCTGCTCGAGGACCTCACCAGCGGCCGGCAGCAGCGGCTCGGGGCGCGGGAGGATGTCATCCGCGAGGGCGAGCATTCGCCCGACATCCATATCGTCATGAGCGGCCTCGCCTGCCGCTACAAGATCCTGGCGAATGGCGGCCGGCAGATCATGGCTTTCCTCGTGCCGGGCGATCCCTGCGATGCGGAGATCTTCATCCTCAAGGCGATGGACCACAGCATCGGCACGCTGGCGCCGAGCGTGATCGCCGCCATCCCCGGCGAGACCATGCAGGAGCTGCTGCTCAGCCGGCCCGGGATCGCGCTGGCCTTCTGGTGGAACACGCTGCAGGACGAAGGGGTGCTGCGCGAGCGCATCATCGATGTGGGGCGGCGCGACGCCTATTCGCGCATCGCCTTCCTCATCTACGAAATCCTGCTGCGGCTGCGGGCGGTGGGCGTCGTCGGCGATACGGGCTTCGACTTCCCGGTGACGCAGACGGACCTCGCCGATGCGACGGGCCTCACGCCCGTCCATGTCAACCGCATGCTGCAACGGCTGCGGGAGGAGGGGCTGATCGTCGCCGAGGGGCGGCGCTGGACGGTGACGGACCCGGCGGGGCTGCGGCGGGCGGCGGAGTACGAGGCCAGCTACCTGCATCTCGACCGGGCCAAGGACGAGCCGGAGAGCGAGGTCGGCCGGCGGCTCAAGGGCCTGATCTGACAGGACGGAAAGGACATGCACGCCCATGGCCATCCCCGGACGGCGGAAGCCGCTCAACCTGACCGCCCTCGCCGAGATGAGGAACCTGCGGGAGCTGTGCACCGCCGGCGAGGCGGGCTGCACCCTCGAGGTCTGCGGGCTGGAGGAGGCGGGCACGGTGCAGGCGGACGGCCTGCCCGGCGACACCGTCTATGTCGTCGCCTCGGGCTATGGCGTGCTGCACCATGACGGGGAGGCGCTGGAATGCACCGCCGGCGACGTGATCTTCGTGCCAGGTGGCCAGCCGCACCGGTTCGAGCGGCTGGAGGCCGGGATCAGGGTCTGGCGGATCTCGGCGATGCGGCGCGAGGCCGGCTTGGCAGGCTGAGCGCCGCCGCCGGCGTCAGTTGCAGCGGAACAGCGCGTCGCAGCGGTCGCGCACCAGCCGGTAGCAGCCGCAGGCGGCGTCCTCGAGGCCGGCCTGGTCGAGCACCGTGGTGTGGCCCTTGCCGCTGCGGACGAGGCCGGCATCCTGCAGCTCGCCCATGGCGACGGTGACGCCGGCCCGGCGGACGCCGAGCGCCGCCGCGATGGCCTCGTGCGTGAGCGGGAGGTCCGGCCCATCGGTCCGGTCGTGCATCCTGAGAAGCCAGGCGGCGCAGCGCTCGGCCACCCGATGCCGGCCGCCGCAGGCGCCGGTCTGCGAGGCCTGGGCGAAGAAGGCCTCGGCATAGGTCAGGCATTGCCCGCGGAAGGCCGGCACCGTCTCCAGGTGGCGGCGGAAGGCCTCGGCCGGCATGCGGAGCGCCGTGCCGGGCACCTGCACCCGGATCTGGTGGAAGGCGGTGACGTGCGGGCCGAGCAGGCTGGCGGTGCCGGCCATGCCGTCCGGGCCGATCATGGCGACCTCGATGCCCGCATCGTCGGCGCCGGTATCGGCCGTGACCGTGAGCACGCCGCGTTCGGGGAAGACCACATGCTCGATCGCCTCGCCGGGCGAGAGCAGGAGCTGGCCGGCGGCCAGCGGGACCGGGGTGAGAAGCGGCCGCAGCGCGGCGAATTCATGCCGCGCCAGCGTGGCGAGCAGCCGGTTCAGCGGCGGCGGGATGCCAAACGGAATCGACGTGTTCGAAAGGAAAGACCATCCAGCGGCATTCGGCATGGCGCGCTCCTTTGGAGGATGGCGCCATGGAGGGCGGCATCCGGCCGCCACCCATCCCTTCTCCGAGGGCGCCGACATGTCCGCTTCTAGGCGGGCATGTCCGGAACCGCATTATAGCAGGTTAGGGCGGGCCCCGGTCGGGTTAATCGATCCGCCCGAGGCTTGTTCCGTCCTTACCCCTTCACGTCCATCGCCTGGCGCAGCCCGTCGCTGAGCAGGTTGAAGCAGATGGAGGTGACGAAGATGCAGGCGCCAGGGAGGACCGCGACCCAGGGCTGGACGTAGATGGCGGTGCGCAGCGTGTTCAGCATCAGCCCCCATTCCGGCTCGGGCGGCTTGGTGCCGAGGCCGAGGAAGCTGAGGCCGGAGGAGAGGATCATGCAGACGCTGATGAGGCCCGTGGCATAGACGAAGATCGGGCCGAGCACATTGCCGAGGACGTGGACGCGGACGATGGTGAAGCCCGAGGCGCCGGAGGCGCGCGCCGCGTCGACGAAGTCGAGGCTGCGGACGCCCTGCGTCACGCTCTCCGCCACGCGGATGATCTGGGGCACGAAGACCAGCGTCAGCGAGATGATGGCGTTGAAGATGCCCGCCCCCAGCGCGCCGGAGATGGCCACCGCCAGCAGCACCGAGGGGAAGGCGTAGAAGACGTCGGTGACGCGCATGATCGCCATGTTCACGCGGCCGCCCATGAAGCCGGCCGTCACGCCGAGGGTGGTGCCGATGACGAAGGCGAAGGCGACGGGCACGATGCCCATGAACCAGGAAAGGCGGCCGCCATAGAGCAGGCGGGTGACGATGTCGCGGCCGAGCTCGTCGGTGCCGAGCGGGTAGTTTGGCGTGCCGATGCCGCGCAGGCGGCGGATCATGCTGCCCTGGTAGGGGTCGTGCGGCGCCAGCAGCGGGGCGAAGACGATGGCCAGCAGCATCAGCAGCAGGATGGCGGCGCAGGCGATCGTCACCGGGTCGCGGCGGACGCGCTTGAAGACGCCGGCCCAGTAGCCTTGCGAGCGGACGGGGGCCTGGCGGGCCTGGACGGCGAGTTCCGCCTCGGCGGCGGTGGGCGTCGTGGCGGTGCTCATCGCGTGGCCCTCCTCAGGCGCGCTTGATGCGGGGGTCGAGGGCGGTCTGGACGAGGTCGACCAGCAGGTTCAGGGCGACGAAGAACATCGCCAGGACCAGGATCGTCCCCTGGAGGACGGGCAGGTCGCGCTGGAAGATGGCGCTGTTCAGCAGCAGGCCCGTGCCCGGCCAGGAGAAGACGGTCTCGACCAGGATGGAGCCGCCCATCAGGTAGCCGAGCTGGAGGCCCATCACCGCCAGCGCGTTGGGCGCGGCGTTCTTGATGACGTGCAGGAAGATGCCGCCGCGCGTCATCCCCTTGCCGCGCAGCGCGGTGATGAATTCCTGGTTCATGATCTCGGCGACGATGCCGCGCACTGTGCGCGTGACGATGCCCATCGGGATGACCGAGAGGGTGATGGTCGGCAGGACGAGGTGCTTGATGTGCTCCCAGTCCCAGCCCCAGTCGGAGGAGCCGCCGGGGCCGGCGCCCATCGCCGGCAGCCAGTTGAGCTGGACGGAGAAGATCACGACCATCACCATCCCGAGCCAGTAATGCGGGACGGAGACGCCGGCGACGGCGATGCCCGTCGCGCCGCGGTCGATGGCGGAGCCGCGGAAGGTGCCGGCGAGCCCCCCCAGGATGCAGCCGAGGATGAAACCGAGGCCGGAGGCGCAGAAGGCGAGCATCAGCGTGTTGCCGATGGCGGTGCGGAGATCGGCCCAGACGGGGCGGCCGGTGGCGAGCGAGCGGCCGAGGTCGCCGACCACGACCTTCGAGAGCCAGAGGCCGAATTGCACGGGCAGCGGCTTGTCGAGGCCGTAATCCTTGCGGACCTGCTCGACCACGTCGGCCGGGGCGTCGGGCGGGACGATGGCGTTGATCGGGTCGCCGGGCGCGATCTGCACGAGCATGAAGCAGACGAAGCCGACGGCGAGCGCGATCGGGATCGCGTAGACGATGCGTCGCGCCAGGTAGAGGATCATTCGGTGGTTCCCGGGTCTTCGGCCGGGATGCGAGGCAAGGCGCGTGCCAGGGCAAGGCGGGGCTCGGCGGGGCCGCTGCGGTCGGCGGCTGCCCAGGGAGGGTGCAGAATGCCCACGGGGCGGGCTTAGGCGGAAATTAAGGGGGATGGGCGAGAGTGCCGCGATCGGAGCGGCAGGGCATGGCGGGCAAGGGCAACAAGGGCGGCGTCACCATCGTCATCCGCAAGGAGGAGAGCGGCGAGCACGGCCATCATGGCGGTGCCTGGAAGGTCGCCTATGCCGATTTCGTCACGGCGATGATGGCGTTCTTCCTGCTGATGTGGCTGATCAACGCGACCTCGGAGGAGCAGCGGCGCGGCCTCGCCGACTTCTTCTCGCCGAACAACGTGCTGGCGCGGGCCAATTCGGGCAGCGGCCAGCCCTTCGGCGGCAGGACGCCGCATGCCGAGGGGGCCTCGGTCTCCAACAACGGCGCGATCAGGGTGGAGCGGGGGCAGGCGCCCGTCACCCTCGACATCGAGGATGATGGCGAGACGCCGGCGGCGCCGTCCTCGGTGCCCCTTCCCCAGCGGCCGGACCAGGAGGAGGTGCCGCATGCCGAGCGGCCCGACCCGGCCGCCATCCCCGACGCGGCGCTGCGCGAGGAGCTGGCGCGGCGGGAGCGGGTGGCGCTGGAGCGGGCGGCGGAGGATATCCGCGCCGCGGTGCGCGACGACCCGGCGCTGGCGGAGCTGGCGCGGCAGCTCGTGGTCGAGCAGGTGCCGGAGGGGTTGCGCATCCAGCTCCTCGATGCCGAGCGGAGGCCGATGTTCGCGACCGGCAGCGCGGCGCCGAACGAGCGGGCGCGGGCGCTGATGCAGGCGGTGGTGCGGGTGGCGGCACGGCTGCCGAACGGGCTCGCCATCGCCGGGCATACGGATGCGACGCCCTTCCGCGGCGGCGAGCGAAGCAACTGGGAGCTGTCGGCCGAGCGGGCGAATGCGGTGCGGCGGCTGATGGTGGAGGGCGGCATCGCCGAGGGCAGGCTGCAGAGCGTCGCGGGCCATGCGGAGCGCGAGCTGCTGCTTCCGGGCGAGCCGACCAATGCGGCGAACCGGCGCGTCGCCATCACCCTGCTGCGGCAGCTGCCGGAGAGCGCCGCGCGATGACGACGATCGGCGGCTTCGTCTTCCTGCTGGGCATGGTGTTCGGCGGCTACATCATCGCGGGCGGCAAGTTCGGCATCATCCTGCACTCGCTGCCCTACGAGATGATGATGATCGGCGGCGCCGCCGTCGGCTCCTTCGTCATGTCGAACAGCATGCACGGCATCAAGCATGTGCTCGGCGGCTTCGGGAAGATCATCAAGGGCGCGCGCTTCCACAAGCCCGAGTACTCCGACCTCCTCGCGCTGCTCTACTTCTTCGTCCGGCTCGCCCAGCAGAAGGGCGCCATGGCGCTGGAGCCGCATATCGAGAAGCCGGAGGAGAGCGCCGCCTTCCAGAAATTCCCCAAGATCGCGGCCGACAAGGTCGCCACCACCATGATCTGCGACTACCTGCGCATGGTCGGCATGAATGCCGACGACCCGCACCAGATCGAGGACATCATGGCGCGGGAGCTCAAGAAGGTGGCGAATGAGGAGCTGCACGCGGCACATGCCATGCAGGCCATCGCCGATGCGCTGCCGGCGCTCGGCATCGTCGCCGCGGTGCTCGGCGTCATCAAGACCATGGCGAGCATCGACCAGCCGCCCGCGGTGCTGGGCGGGATGATCGGCGGCGCGCTGGTCGGCACCTTCCTTGGCATCCTGCTGGCCTATGGAATGATGGGGCCGATGGCGGCGCGGCTGAAGAGCGTGGTCGAGGAGGAGTGCAAATTCTACGAGGTGATCCGCGCCGTCATCGTGGCCCATCTGCATGGCAATGCGCCGCAGGTGGCGGTGGAAGCCGGGCGGAAGACGGCGCCGAGCCATTCCATGCCGAGCTTCCAGGAGCTGGAGGCCGCGCTGCAGGAGGTGCAGATCGCTTGACCGGGATAGGCGGCGCGGGCATCCGTGCGGGCATGGACACCACGCATTCGCCCTATCACCAGCATCTCGGCATCACGGTCGAGGAATGGCGGGAGGGCTATGCGCGGCTGGTCTGCGAGACGGCGCCCTTCCATGCCAACCGCTCGGGCATCGTGCATGGCGGGCTGCTGCTGTCGATGATCGACCAGGCGGCGGCTTTCGCCGGGCTCTACTGCGCCACACCCGGGCGGGTGCGGCGGGCGGTGACGCTCGACCTCGATTGCCGCTTCACCGGGCAGGCGGCGATCGGCGGCAGGCTGGTCGCCGAGGGGCGGGTGGTGACGGGCGGGCGCAATGTCTTCTTCGCCCGCACCGAGGTCTTCGATGCGGAGGGGCGGATGGTGGCCTTCGGCGCCTCCACCCATCGGTATCGCGCGGGGAGCGGGGACCCCGAAGGCGTGCCTATTCAACCCTGAGCGCGGCGCGGCGTTCGGCGCGGCCGGCGGGGTCGGTCAGGGCCGAGAGGCGTTCGGCGGCGAGCATGGCGAAGCGATGCAGCAGGGCGCGGCGGCGGGCAGGCGCCAGCGGATGGGCCGGGGCGGGGCGAAGTTCGGCCATCTCCAGCCCGTCGGCCACGAGGAGGCCGGCATCCTCGGGCAGCAGGTCCTGGGGGAAGTCGAGATCGACTGCGAAGTAGAGCCGGTCGCTGTATTCCCGGTAGTCGGGCCATTTCTGGTCGGACAGGAAGTCGCGGGCGCAGGACTTCACCTCGACGATGGCGAAGCCGCCATCGGGCAGCAGGGCCAGCAGGTCGGCGCGGCGGCCATTCGGCAGGGGCATCTCAGCCAAGGTCGACCAGCCTCGCAGGGCGCAGAAGCGTTGGGCGGCGCGGCAGACCAGGCCGGTGCGTTCCGCAGGCGCCAAGGTGCATCCCGCGGCAAGTTCCGGCGTTGATGGGAGAATGGTCACAAATTTACGGCTCCGGTGTCAGCGAAACGATGAAAAGGGCCCCGGCGACCCGGGCCGGCCTGCCCTACCCAATGATAAATCATGATAGCGACTCGCTTCTCCGTCGGCCTCCATATCCTCATCATCGTCGCCAGCGATCCCCCGGGCGGAGCGACCAGCCTGCGTCTGGCGGCGAGCATCGGCACCAACCCCGTCGTGGTCCGGCGCATCGCCGGGCAGCTGTCGCGGGCGGGGCTCATTACCGTGCAACGGGGGCCGGGCGGGGCGACGCTCACCCGGCCGGCGGAGGCGATCAGCCTCAAGGATGTCTGGCGGGCAATTCACCCGGCCTCGGAGGCGATGCTGCGCGTGCACCGGCGGAGTCCACAGGCCTGCCCGCTTGGCCAGCGCATCCCGCCGCTGCTGCGGCGGCGGTTCGACGAGGCGGAGGGAACGATGCTGGCCGATTTCGGCCAGACCTCGCTCGCCGACCTCGTTCGGGCGGCGCGGCAGGAGACGGCCGAGGCGGCCGATTAAGGCGAGCTCCGACCGGTTTCAGTCTGGAGCAGCGCGTCGATAGAGCGGGCGAGGCGCAGGTCGCGGTCGGAGAGGCCGCCGGCGTCATGGGTGGTCAGCAGGATCTCGACCCGGTTCCAGACATTCGACCATTCCGGGTGGTGGTCCTGCGCCTCGGCCAGCAGGGCGACACGGGCCATGAAGCCCCAGGCCTCGGAGAAGTCGCGGAAGCGGAATTCGCGGCGGATGGCGTCACGGCCTTCTACGGCCTGCCAGGCGGGCAGGGTCGTGGGCAGGGTGGCGCGGGCGGCGGCGTCGAGGGGTTCGACCATCACTGTCATCTCCTGGCGGGTTGACCTGGGGGCGGCATGGGCTTCCGCTAGGGGGATGCGCCACAGCACCCCGCCGAGCCTCGAGGATATCCTGGAACTGGCCGAGCAGGCCCTCGCCGCCATGCCCGTCGCCCTGCGCGAGCAGGTGCGCGGCACCGCGATCATCGTCGAGGACATGCCGGATGACGAGACGCTGGACGAGATGGGGATCGAGGAGCCCTGGGAGCTGACCGGCCTCTACCGCGGCGTGCCGCTGACGCAAAAAAGCGTGCTCGACACGCCAGCGGAGCCCGACACGATCCTGCTCTACCGCGAGCCGATCCTGCTGGAGTGGATCGAGACGGGGGAGGACCTGTTCGGCCTGGTGCGGAACGTGCTGATCCATGAGATCGGGCATCATTTCGGCCTGTCGGATGCGGATATCGACCGGCTGGAGAAGGAAGGTTAGGGCCTGATCGCGGCGGCCGGGACGGCGGCGCCGAGGGCTGCGGCGCCGGCGACGCGGGAGGCGATGCCGGCGATGGCCCAGGCGCTGTCGGGGCCGCGGGAGAGCAGCGGGGCGCCGCTGCTGCCGCGGGTGCCGGCGCAGTCGTGGATCAGCATCGTGCGGGGGCCGTCCGATGAGCGGCCGATGAGGCGGCATGCGGTGTCGGCGAGGATCACCTCCGGCCGGTCCTGCTGGTAGCCGCCGAGCATCAGCGGAGCGCGGGGGGCGGGCGTGGCCGGCAGCAGGGGCAGGATGCGGTCGGGGGTGCCGAGGGGCGCGTCGAGGGTGAGGATCGCCCAGTCGGATGAGGCGGGGCCGCCCCGCGCCGGGTCGAAGCCGGGGCCGGTTCGGTAGGCGATGGCGCGGGCATGGCCGCGGGCGGCGCCGCGGTCATAGCCGAGCAGGACATGGATGGTGCCGGGCTGGACGAAGGCGCGGCTGCGCGGGGCGACCAGGCAATGGGCGGCCGTCAGCATCTGGCGCGGGCCGATCAGCGCGCCGGTGCAGCGACCGCCGATCTCGAGCTGGACGCGGGCGAGGGCGCGCCAGGGGGCGTCCTCCAGGTTGACCGGGCGGCGCGGGTCGGCCTCGCCGATGCCGGGGCGGAGGACGGGGCCTTGGGCGGGTTGCGCCGCGGCCGGCCCGGCCAGGAGCAGGGCGAGGACGAGGACGAGGACGAGCGCCTGCCTCAGTGCTGGTGCGCCGGGCCGCGGGCGCCGGCGGCGCCGACATGCAGCATCACCTGCGCCTCGCCCGCCCGCTCGAAGCGGAGGGTGAGCGGGACCTCGCTGCCGGCGGCCAGCGCCTCCTTCAGCCCGATCAGCATGACGTGGAAGCCACCGGGTTGGAGGGTAACGGTGCCGCCGGGGGGGATGGGGATACCGCCCGTCGCCTCGCGCATGCGCATCACCTCGCCGTCGCGGACATGGGTGTGCAGCTCGACATTGCGGGCGACCGCCGAGGTGGCGGAGAGCAGGCGGTCGGGCTGGGTGCCGGTGTTGCGGATGGTGAGGAAGCCGGCGCCGGTGCCGTTCACCCCGGCGGCGCGGGACCAGGGCTGCGTCACCTGGATGTCGCCGATGGTGGCGTCATGCGCGAGGGCCGGGAGGGGGGCCCAGGGGGCAAGGGCAAGGGCGAGGGCCAGCAGGGTGCGGCGGAGGATGGGCATGGCGGTGTCCTTTGACGCGAGGGCGGGGCGCATCTCAGTGGGCGCCGGCACTGCGGGCGGGGAGGAGGAGGAGCGAAGGGGCCGGCAGGCGGAGGCTGTCGGCGGGGTGGGCGGCGTCCGGCACCTCGGCCCAGGCGGCGGTGGCGCCGCCGGTGCAGGATTGCGTCACGGGGAAGTAGGCCCGCCGGCCCGCCACGGCCGGGGCCTGCACCATCACCACGAACTCCTCATACTGGTCGTCGGGCAGCGGGCCGCCCTCCCAGGTGATCTCGCTGACCACCTCGCTGCGCTGGCCGCCATGGCCGTTCGGGGCCGGCTCGTCCAGTGTGCGGCGGGTGATGGTGAGGCGCCAGCCGGGCTTCGGCATGGGACGGGCGGAGAAGACATCCTCCGGCAGGCGGAGGGTGAGGCGCTCGGTCGCGGCACCGGAGCAGCCATGCGGCACGCGGAAGGCGGTGCGGACATAGCTGCCGGCCGGGGCCTGGGGCGGGTCGAGTGTGACATGGGCGAAGGCGGGGAATATTGCGGCGGCCATGAGCAGGGCGGCCATTGGGGCGAGGCGCATGCGGGGTTCTCCTGGATCGGGGACGGGCGCGGCCGGGGGCGGCCGCGGCGGCGGATCAGGAGACGGGCGGTGGGGCGCGGGCACCGCCGGGCGGGCCGCGGATGCCGGGTGGCAGGCGGCCGGCGGGGAGCGCGGGCGGGGGCGCGGCGAGGTTGGTCCAGGCCGGGGCGGGCAGCGGCGGCGGGTCGAGCGCGGCGCCGGCCGGCAGGGCATGGCAGGCGAGGCAGGCGCCGGCATGGCCCGGCTCGGCCGGGGCGCCATCGGGCTGCTGGTGGATCGTCTTCAGCCCGTCGGCGGTGCAGATCTCGAGGGCGAAGCCGTGGCGCGCCATCGCCAGCCCCTGCGCCGGGGCGAGGACCGCCTGCAGCAGCAGGGCGGCGAGCAGCAGGAAGGACAGCCGGCGGTTCACCGGGCGGAGCCTAGCGGGGGCGGGCGCGGAAGTCGATCCGGAGCCGCCGTCCCTCCCCTTCCCGGCTCAAGCCGCGAGCGCGTATTCGACCTCGGGGACGTAGAAGGCCTGCTCCTTGCCGAGCAGGCTGGAATAGAGGGTGAAGCTCTCGACCGGGACGGGCGGGGCGCGGAACAGGTTATGCGCCTGGACGAACTGGATCAGCTTGTCGGGCGCGGCGCGGTCGGTGCGGGCCAGCGTGACATGCGGGGCGAAGCGCTTGCGCTCGGGCTCGAGGCCGACGCGCTGGAGCGCGGTCTCGACCTTGGCCTGGAGGAAGGCGAGCGCCTCAGTCTTCTCGACGCCGACCCAGAGGGCGCTGATGCGGCCGGCCTTCTCGAAGGTGCCCATGCCCCGGAGCGAGAGCTCGAAGGGGCGGGCGCGGATATTGGCGAGGGCGTCGTCCACGTCCTGGGCCTGCCAGGATTCGACCTCGCCGATGAAGCGGAGCGTCAGGTGGTAGTTCTCGGGCGGCACCCAGCGGGCGCCGGGGATGCCCCCCGCGAGGTCGGCGAGCTGGTCCTTGATGGCGGGCGGCAGGGCCAGGGCGACGAAGAGGCGGATCATCGGGGACACTCCTTCAGCCAGGGGTGACTCGGTCCAGTAGGGCCTCGACCGCGGGCAGGATGCGGGCGACCAGACGTTCTACGCCGCGCGAGTTGGGGTGGATGCCGTCGGCCTGGTTCAGGCCGGCGTCGCCGGCGATGCCTTCGAGGAAGAAAGGGTCGAAGACGAGGCCGGGGCGCTCGCGGGCGAGGTCGTGGAAGACGGCCTGGAATTCCCGGCCGTACTCGGCGCCAAGATTGGGCGGGGCGAGCATGCCGGAGAGCAGCACCGGGATGCGGCGGGCGGCCAAGCGGTCGAGGATGGCGGCGAGGTTGCGGCGGGTCTCGGCGGGGGGCAGGCCGCGGAGGCCGTCATTGCCGCCGAGCTCGACGATCGCGGCCTGGGGATTGTCGGCCAGCGCCCAGTCGAGCCGGGCGAGGCCGCCGGCCGTGGTGTCGCCGGAGACGCCGCCGTCGATCACCTTCACCTGGCGGCCACGGGCTTCGAGGGCGGCTTGCAGGCGGGGGACGAAGCCCTCACCGGGGGCGAGGCCGTAGCCGGCGGTCAGGCTGTCGCCGAGGGCGAGCAGGCGGATGGGACCAGCCGCACGCGCCCGTAATACTCCGATACCCGATAGAGCTAGGCCGATGGCGCTTCTGCGCCCATATCGGCTGGCATCCCGGAACCCGCATGGCACCATGGACACCATCGCAAGCCACTCCCGCTCCCTGACCGACGACAGATCGGACGACTCGCTCATCACCGCCAGGGGCCTGACCTTCAAGGTGGCGGGGGCGGCCGGTGCGGTCAACATCCTCCGCGGGGTCGATCTCAGCATCGGGAAGGGCGAGGTGGTGGGGCTGGTCGGCCCCTCCGGCTCGGGCAAGACCTCGCTGCTGATGCTGCTGGCGGGGCTGGAGCGGCCTACATCCGGCAGCCTCGTCGTCGCCGGGCGGGAGCCGGGGCGAATGGACGAGGACGCGCTGGCGCGCTTCCGGCGGGAGACCATCGGGATCGTGTTCCAGGCCTTCCACCTGATCCCGACCATGACGGCGCTCGAGAATGTCGCGGTGCCGCTGGAATTCGCCGGGCGGCGGGATGCCTTCGCCCGCGCCACGGAAGCCCTGCAGGCTGTGGGGCTCGGGCATCGGCTCGGGCACTACCCGGGGGAGATGTCGGGCGGCGAGCAGCAGCGGGTGGCGCTGGCCAGGGCGACGGTCGCCGAGCCGCCGCTGCTGCTGGCGGACGAGCCGACGGGCAATCTCGACCGGGGGACGGGGGCGCAGGTGATGGATCTGCTTTTCGGGCTCAGGGCGCGGCTCGGGACGACGCTGCTGCTGATCACCCATGACCCGGTGCTGGCCGGGCGGTGCGACCGGGTGGTCAGGATGGAGGACGGGCTGATTCAGGCGGGCTGAACGGTGCGCAGAATGATGCGTTCGGGCGGCGAACGGAGAAGGAGGACGCCGATGCGTGTGGTGATGCTGATGCTGGCGGCGCTCTCGCTGTCCGGCTGCGGGCTGGTGGCGCTGCCCTTCCGGGTGGCGGGGGATGTGATCTCGGTCGTGCCGGTGGTGGGCAAGCCGCTCGGGGCACCGGTGCATGCCGTGGGCGACGTCATCGACTGAGCCGACGTGAGGGTTCCAAGGGCCTCTCGGCCCTTGGCGGGAGGAGCTCGAAGAGGGCGGCGCCCTCCTCGACATGCCCTCATAGCCCGGCGCCGCGCCGCCGCTCGATCTCGCGCCAGCGGGCGACGTTGCGGTTGTGCTCGTCGAGCGTGCGGGCGAAGGCGTGGCCGCCGCTGCCATCGGCGACGAAGTAGAGGTCGTCGCTCGCCGCGGGCCGGGTCACGGCGCGCAGCGCGGCGAGGCCGGGGGCGGCGATCGGGGCGGGCGGCAGGCCCTTCACCCTGTAGGTGTTGAAGGGGTGGTCGCGGTCGAGGTCGGCGCGGCTCAGCGGGCGGTCGAGCGGGGCGCCGTCGGCGGCGGCATAGGCGACGGTCGGGTCCGATTGCAGCGGCATCCCGGCGCGGAGGCGGTTGAGGAAGACGGCGGCGATGCGCGGTCGCTCCTCCGCCACCGAGGTCTCGCGCTCGACGATGCTGGCGAGGACCAGCGCCTCGCGCGGGGTCGCCAGCGGCAGGCCCTCGGCGCGGGAGGACCAGGCCTCGGAGAGCGCCTGGAGCATGGCGGCCTCGGCGCGGCGGAGCAGCGCAGCGCGGCCGTCGCCGAACTGGTAGGCGTAGGTCTCGGGGAGGACGGCGCCCTCGGCGAAGGCCGGGAGGTCGCCGGTGAGGCCCTCGGTGCGGGTGAGGATGGCGGCGATCTGGCGGGCGGTGAGGCCCTCGGGGATCGTCACGCGGCGCTGCACCGGGCGGGCATTGCGGAGGATGTCGAGCACCTGCGCCATGGAGGCGCCGGGCGGGAAGGCGAATTCGGCGGCGCGGAGCGGGCCATCATCGCGCGTGGCCAGGGTGGCGAGGGTGAAGAGGCGGGGCTCGTCGATCACCCCGGCGCGGCGGAGGGCGGCGGCGATGGCCTCCGTCCCGCCGCGGGGGATGACGAGCTGAGCCTGTTCAACCAGCGGGCCGGGGGCCCGGTAGTGATGCCAGGCCCAGCCGGCGCCACCCGCCGCGAGGAGGACCAGGGCGGCGAGCGCCGCCCCGGCGATGCGGAAGGCCCGCCTCAGCAATCCCTCCTTAGGGCGCCGCGCGGAAGACGATGCTGGCGTTGGTGCCGCCGAAGCCGAAGCTGTTCGACAGCGCCACGTCGATCTTCCGCTCCTGCGCCACCTTGGCGACCCGGTCGATCGGGCTGTCCTTCGAGGGCTTCTCGAGGTTCAGCGTCGGCGGGGCGATGCCGTCGCGGATGGCGAGGATGGAGAAGATGCCCTCCACGGCGCCGGCCGCGCCGAGCAGGTGGCCGATGGCGGACTTGGTCGAGGACATCGCCAGGCCACGAGCATCGTCGCCCCAGAGCCGCTCCACCGCGCCGAGCTCGAGGTCGTCGCCGAGCGGCGTCGAGGTGCCGTGGGCGTTGACGTATTGCACCTCGCCCGGGGTGACGCCGGCGCTCTTCAGCGCGGCGCGCATGGAGCGGAAGGCGCCGTCGCCGGTGTCGGACGGGGCGGTGATGTGGTGGGCGTCGCCCGACATGCCGTAGCCGATGACCTCGGCATAGATCTTCGCGCCGCGCTTCTTCGCGTGCTCGTACTCCTCAAGCACGACGACGCCGGCGCCCTCGCCCATGACGAAGCCATCACGGCCCTCGTCCCAGGGGCGGGAGGCCTCGGTCGGGGTGTCGTTGTAGGCGGTGGAGAGGGCGCGGGAGGCACAGAAGCCGGCCATGCCGATCTCGCTGACCGCGGCCTCGGCGCCGCCGGCGACCATGACATCGGCATCGCCGAAGGCGATCAGCCGGGCGGCGTCGCCGAGGGCGTGCACGCCGGTGGCGCAGGCCGTCACCACCGCATGGTTCGGGCCCTTGAAGCCGTAGCGGATGGAGACATGGCCGGAGGCGAGGTTGATCAGCGCGCTCGGGATGAAGAATGGCGAGACGCGCTTGCCCTTGCCCTGGGCGATGAGCTGCGAGCTCTCGTAGATGGTCGTGAGGCCACCGATGCCGGAGCCGATCATCACGCCGGTGGCGCAGCGGCCCTCCTCATCCTCCGGCATCCAGCCGGAATCCTCGACCGCCTCCACCGCCGCCACGACGGCGAGCTGGATGAAGCGGTCCATCTTCTTCTGGTCCTTGACCGGGATCCATTCGGCGAGGTCGAGCCCGCCTTCGGCCCTGGTCCCGACGGGGACCTGGCCGGCGATCTTGGCCGGCAGGTCCTTCACGTCGAAGGACTGGATGGCGGCGATGCCGCTCTGCCCCTCGATGAGGCGCTTCCAGACCCGCTCGACGCCGAGGCCGAGCGGGCTGGCGATGCCCATGCCGGTGACGACAACGCGCCGCGGCGCGGCAGCCTGTGCGAACACGCTACACCCTCTTCCCGGTCTTGGTCGTGTCGGAGAAGGGCCTCAGCCCTTCTGGCCGTCGATATAGGCGATGGCGTCCTTCACCGTGGTGATCTTCTCGGCCGCATCGTCCGGGATTTCCACGCCGAAAGCCTCCTCGAAGGCCATCACCAGCTCGACGGTGTCGAGGCTGTCGGCGCCCAGGTCGTCGATGAAGGAGGCGTCCTCGGTCACCTTGGCCTCGTCCACGCCGAGGTGCTCGACGACAATTTTCTTAACCTTCTCGGCGGTCTCGCTCATCGCGTGCCAGTCTCCAAATCAACAGCCATGCCCCTGGCGTCGACCAGCCCATGCCCGGAATCGCGGCGTGCCGCACGGGGGCGGGAGGTGGTCAACGCGGAACCCGGAGGGGGCGTAGGCGGTGTTGGCGAAGCTGGCAAGTCCCTTTGCTGTCTTCCGTGTTACCGAAAGGGATGACGCGGTGCAGCATCAGCGGGGCGGGGCAGCCAGCTGGGTCAGGCGGGCGATGCCCATCATCGCCTCAACCGCGGCCGTGGGCGAGGCGAGGCAGGCGAGGCCGGCGGCGATCGCCAGGTGCATGTCGGCGCCCTGGGCGAGGACGGCGAAGGGGGCGGCGAGCGCCGCGGCGCCGAGCAGCCACCAGGGGCCGTCCGGCCAGGGCCCGACCAGGGAATCCGGCGAAAGTCGGGGCGGAGTGAGACGCACCATCGCTGCCTCGGCTGCTGCGGCTGAAGCGGGCCAGCCAGTCTCGGGTTGCTCGGGCGGCGGCGCAACAAAAAGCGATGGGCCGGGGCCGGCTGGCGCCGGGGCGCGTTGCGCGGTTTAGTCTTCGGCACAAGCAAGAACGGCCCCTCGCGGGCCCAAGGAGGAAGCGGCATGTCGATCCCTCGCCGGGCGTTCCTGATCGGCAGCGGGGTGGCCGCGCTCGCGCCCGCCCCATCGCGGGCGCAGCCGGGCCGGCCGATCCGCTTCGTCGTCGGCTTCCCGCCGGGCGGGTCCGGCGACTTAGTGGCGCGGGTGCTCGGCGAGGCGGTCGGGCGGGAGCTGGGCCAGGCGGTGGTCGTGGACAACCGGCCCGGCGCGGGCAGCAACATCGCCACCGAATACGTGGCCCGCAGCGAGCCGGACGGCACGAACCTGCTGATCGGCGGCAATTTCAGCCATGCGGTCAACCCGGCCCTCTACCGACGCGTGCCCTTCGACCCCATCGCCGATTTCACGCCGATCACCGAGATCGCCGATTATCCGACGATCATCACCGTCTCGCCCGCGACCGGCATCACCTCCCTCCGCGGGCTGATCGAGCGGGCGCGGGCCGAGCCGGGGCGCCTGGCCTATGCCACGCCGGGCAATGGCACCCCGTCGCATCTCGCAGGCGCCATGCTGGAGAAGGTGGCGGGCATCGAGCTGACCCATGTGCCCTTCCGCGGCGGCGCGCCGGCGGTGCAGGCGGTGCTGGCCGGCGACGTGCCGCTCACCATCGGCACTCCGCCCGTGGTGCTGCCCTTCATCCGCTCCGGGCAGTTGCGGGGGCTTTCGCTCACCACCCGCCGCCCCTTCCCCATCATCCCCGAGGTGATCGGGACGGAGGAGGCCGGCCTGCCGGAACTCGATATCGGAGGCTGGTGGGGGATGTGGGGGCCGGCGCGGCTGCCGGCGCCGATGGTGACGCGGCTCTTCGAGGCGACGCGCCGGGCGCTGGGCCAGCAGGGCGTCGTGGCGAAGCTGGCCGGCGAGGGGCTGCAGGTCGTGACCTCGCCCTCGCCCGAGGAGTTCGGCGCCTTCATCCGGCGCGAGATCTCCTTCTGGGCCGGGGTCGTCAAGGCGGCGGGGGCGGTGGTCGACTAGAGCATGATCGCCGGAGGCTGGAACGGCCGGAGGCGTGAATCATGCGATCAAACAAAAGCCCCCTGCCCCGGTCAGATCATCGCCATGCCGCCGTTGACGTGCAGCGTCTGGCCGGTGACCCAGGCGGCCTCGGCGCTGGCGAGGTAGACGACGGCAGCGCCGATATCCTCGGGCGTGCCCATGCGGCCGGCGGGGATGCGCTCCAGCAGCTTGGTGCGGGCGGCCTCGGGGAGGGCGTCGGTCATCGCGGTCTTGACGAAGCCGGGGGCGACGACGTTCACCGTCACGCCGCGGGTCGCCACCTCCTGCGCGAGGGACTTGCTCATGCCGATGAGGCCGGCCTTGGCGGCGGCGTAGTTGGCCTGGCCGGCATTGCCGGTGACGCCGACGATCGAGGCGATGGAGACGATGCGGCCGTGACGGCGCTTCATCATCCCCCTGAGCGCCGCACGCGCCAGGCGGAAGGGGGCGGTCAGGTCCACCTCCAGCACCGCGGCCCAGTCGGCGTCGCCCATGCGCAGCGCCAGCATGTCGCGGGTGAAGCCGGCATTGTTCACCAGGATGTCGAGGCTGCCGAGCGTGCCTTCGACCTGCTCGACCAGCGCCGCGGGGGCAGCCGGGTCGGCGAGGTCGGCGGGGGCGACGAGAACCCCCTCCCCGCCCAGCTCGGCAGCGAGCGCCTCCAGCTCCGCGGCGCGGCGGCCGGTGAGCGCCAGCTTCGCGCCGCGGGCATGCAGCGCGCGGGCGGTGGCGGCGCCGATGCCCCCCGTCGCGCCGGTGACGAGGGCGGTGCGGCCGGTCAGGTCGAACATGCGGGGGTTCCCATCATGGGTTGAGGGCGCTCATGGGTTCAGGCCACGGGCGGCCGGGTCGAAGGAGGCGGCGGTCTTGAGGTCGAACCAGGCGGCGGCATTGGCCTCGCCGGTGCCGCCCAGGGCGAAATGGCGGCCGAGGCCGGGGATGTAGAGCTGGTCGATGAAGAGGTGCGGCGCTTCCTGGGCGACGACATAGCGCTGGCCGCCGCCTTCCGCCGTCATGCCCGGCCCGGCATGGGCGGCGATGAGGATGCCGGGCTTCGGGCGGACGCGGACGATGATGTCGCAATCGGTCCAGGCGGGCGGCAGGGCAAGCTGGCGGCGGGCGGCCTCGACCAGGGTGATGCCGGCGGTGCGGGCGCGGGAGAGGAGCAGCACCATGCGGTCCTCCTCCATCCACCAGGGCGAGTTCAGCAGCGGCAGCAGCGCTTGGCCGCCGGTGCCGAGATAACGGCGGGCGGCGAAGCGGTAGAGCATGTTGTCCTCGGCCAGCTGCACGCAGCGCTTGGCGATGAGGCCGCCACTGCGCTTGTAGGCGAAGCCGCCCGGGGCATCCTCGTCCGGGTCGCTGTCGAGGGTCTTGCGCGGTCCGTGGTTGGCATCGCGCCACTGGTGGCCCTCGGCCTCCATGCGGAGGGTGCTGTTGCGGTACCAGTCCTCGTTCACCGGGGTGGCGGGCATCGGCTTGAAATCCTCGCGGGGTTTTGCGCCCCACGGTTGAACACGACGCCCACGATTGCGCGATTGAGTTCCGCGTGATCGGGGCGGCGGGGGTTCAGATCGTCTTGAGGAAGGCCTCGACCTCGGCGGGGTTGCCGATGGCGGTGGCGGTGGCGTCGGGGGCGTTGCGCTTCATCAGGCCGGTGAGCACCTTGCCCGCGCCGAGCTCGACGAAGCGGTCGCAGCCCATCGCCGCCATGCTGGCGACGCAGTCGCGCCAGCGGACGGTGGCGGTGACCTGCTCGACCAGCAGCCGGCGGATCTCGGTCGGGTCGGTCGCCTTGGCGGCGGTGACGTTGGCAATCACCGGGACGAGGGGGGCCTGGATCATCGCCTCGGCGAGGGCCGTGGCCATGGCGTCGGCGGCGGGGGCCATCAGCGCGCAATGGAAGGGGGCGGAGACGGGGAGCGGCAGGGCGCGCTTGACACCGAGGCCGGGGGCGGCGGCGATGGCGCGCTCCACCGCCGACTTGGCGCCGGAGATGACGACCTGGCCGCCGCCATTGTCGTTGGCGATCTCGACCACCTCCTCGGCGCCGGTCTCGGGGTCGGCCTTCGCCGCGTCGCAGATGGATTGGGCCTGGGCCAGCTCGGCGCCGAGGAGTGCGGCCATGGCGCCGGTGCCGGGCGGCGTCGCCTTCTGCATCGCCTCGCCGCGGAGGCGGAGCAGGCGGGCGGCGGTGGAGAGGTCGAAGGCGCGGGCGGCGGTGAGCGCGCTGTACTCGCCGAGGGAATGGCCGGCGACGAGGGCGACCTTGGCCGGGAGCTCGAAGCCCCCCTCCCCTTCCAGCACGCGGAGCACGGCCACCGAATGGGCCATCAGCGCGGGCTGGGCATTGGCGGTGAGGGTGAGCTCCTCGGCCGGGCCCTCGAACATCAGGCGGGAGAGGTGCTGCTTCAGCGCCTCGTCCACTTCCTGGAAGACCTCGCGGGCCGCGGGGAAGGCGGCGGCGAGGTCGCGGCCCATGCCGGGGGCCTGGCTGCCCTGGCCAGGGAAGACGAAGGCCATTGCCATGGGACGGTTTCCTCGGAGCGTGCGCGACAGGCGGCGGGGCCTACCGGCCTGTCACACGGCTGTCAATCGCCAGCCGGGGCGGGGCTCAGGGGGAGGCCGCGACACCGCGGGCGACGCCCTGGGCCACGGGCGGGAGCTGGGAGGTGAGCGCGTTCTGCACCGCCTGGGTGGCGCCGGATTGCGCCGGGGCGGCGGGCGGGGGTTCGGCGGCGGCTTCGGCGGGCGGGGCGGGCGGCGGCGGGACGACGACCGGCGCAGGCGGCGCGGGCGGCAAGGCGGCGGTGTCACCGGCGGGGGTGGGTGTGCGGGCGGGCTGAGGTTGCGGGGCCGGGGCGGCGGCGGCGGCCGAGGCGGCGGCGGCGGCCGGGGTCGCGGGCGGCTCCGTCGTGTAGTCGGGGACGATGCGGGCCTGGTTGCCGGCGATGACCAGCACGCGCTGGCCGACGACGAGCGGCGTCTGGTCGCGCTGCGTCACCGAGATCAGCTCGTTCTTGCCGGTGGTGCGGACGACGTATTCGAAGGCCTTGGTGTCGCCCGCCACATGCTCGGCCGTGGTGCCGATGAGACCGCCGAGTAGCGCGCCGCCGACGCCGCCGAGCGCCGAGCCGAGGCCGCCGCCCGGCGCCTGGGCGCCGAGCACGCCGCCGGCGGCGGCGCCGGTCGCGGCGCCGGTGCTGCCCTCGGCGGTGACGCTCACCTCGCGCCGGCCGACGACCATCCCCTGCTCCACCTTGTTCGCCTGCTGGACGGCGCGCGTGGCGTAGGTGTCCGGCGAGTAGTCGGCACCGCAGGCGGCGAGCAGCAGGAGGAGGGAGAGGCTTGGAAGACGTGGCAAGGGCGGGTCACCGTTCCGGGTCGGGAGATGGGTGGCGCTGCATAATGCCGATGGGGGGTGTTTGTCATCCTGCCCTGGCATGGCCTAGCCTCTCCGCCGCAGGGGGCAAGGCCGGGCCACGCGCCACCGTTGGGGGCAGAGAGCCATGGATATCCGTATGAATCGACGCGGCCTGCTGGCCGGGACCGCGGGCCTCGCCATGCCGCGGCTTGCTGCGGCCCAAGGGTCGCGGGTGCTGAAATTCATCCCGCAGATCGACCTGGCCTTCCTCGATCCGCACTGGACCACGGCCTATGTGACGCGCGGCCATGGGCATATGGTCTTCGACACGCTCTATGGGCAGGACAGCAGCTTCAAGGCCTCGCCGCAGATGGTGGAGGGGCATGTTGTCGCGGATGACGGGAAGCTGTGGACGCTGACCTTGCGGCAGGGGCTCCTTTGGCATGACGGGGAGCGGGTGCTGGCGCGGGATTGCGTCGCCAGCATCAGGCGCTGGGCGAAGCGGGATGCGCTGGGCGGGGCGCTGATGGCGGCGACCGAGGAGCTGTCGGCGCCGGATGACCGAACGATCCGCTTCCGGCTGTCGCGGCCCTTTCCCTTGTTGCCGGAGGCGCTGGGCAAGGTCAGCTCGCCGATGCCGGCGATGATGCCGGAGCGGCTGGCGAATACCGACCCGTTCAAGCAGGTAACGGAAATGGTGGGGAGCGGGCCCTTCCGCTTCGTCCCCGACGAGCGCGTCGCGGGCTCGCGCAACGTCTATGCGAGGTTCGAGAAATATGTGCCGCGGGAGGGGCAGCGGGCGAGCTGGAATGCCGGGCCGAAGGTGGTGCATCTCGACCGCGTCGAGTGGACCACTATCCCCGATGCGGCGACCAAGGTGGCGGCGATCCAGCGGGCCGAGCAGGATTGGTGGGAGAACCCGACGCATGACCTGCTGCCGCTGCTGCGGCGGGACCGGCGCATCCGCATCGAGGTGACGAACCCGACGGGCACCGTCTGCATGATGCGGCCGAACCACCTGCAGCCGCCTTTCGACAAGCCGCAGGCGCGGCAGGCCTTGCTGCATGCCTTCGACCAGACGGCCTTCATGCAGGCGATCGTCGGCGAGGATGCGGCGATGTACCATGTGCCGCACGGCATCTTCTGCCCGAACACGCCGATGGCGAGCGAGGCGGGGCTCGATCCGCTGAAGGGGACGCGCGACTACGACAAGGCGCGCCGGTTGCTGGCGGAGGCGGGCTATGGCGGCGAGACGGTCGCGCTGCTGGTGGCGGCCGACTACACGCACCTCAAGGCGATCGGCGAGGTGATGGCGGATGCGATGGGCAAGATCGGCTTGAAGGTCGACTACATCGCCACCGACTGGGGCACCATGCTGCAGCGGCGGAACAACCGGGGGCCCGTCGCGCAGGGTGGGTGGAGCTGCCTCAACACCAGCTGGGAGGGGGCGGACCACATGGACCCGGCGAGCCATTATGCCATCCGTGGCAATGGCGCCGAGACCGGGGCCTGGCCGGGCTGGAGCGTCAGCGAGCGGCTGGAGCAGCTGCGCGATGCCTGGTTCGCGGCGCCGGACCTGGCGGGGCAGCAGGCGGCCTGCCGGGAGATGCAGGTGCAGGCGATGCGAGACGTGCCTAGCGTGCCGCTCGGGCAGTATATCCAGCCGACGGCCTACCGGACCAACATCACCGGCGTCGCAAAGGGGTTTCCGACCTTCTGGGGTGTGCAGAAGGGGTAGGCGGCCTCTCGCCTGCGATCCGCGGAGCTTCGTCGGAGGCCGGATACCGGGGCATGGGCTGAGCGCGGCAGTCCGCCCATGCTCGCGGCGCCTGCCCGAACCTGTGCACGGGCCGCGGCATGGATCGGAGTCGAAGAAATGTTATGTTATAACATTGCGGATATTCTCATCGGTTGGTAAGGAGCGGCATCACTGATCGGGTTGCAGAATGCGTCGCCCCCTCCTGCCGGCCGTTACCTTCACTCTGGCCTTGGGCCTCGGCGTGCCCGGTGCTGCGCAGGTGCAGGAGGGGGAGCAGGCGACGGGCCAGGCAGTCGCGCTGCCCGAACTGGACGTTACGGCCGCCGGCGAGCGGGGTGACGGCCCGGTCGAGGGCTATCGGGCCACACGGTCGGTCAGCGCGACCCGGACCGACACGCCGATCCGGGAGATCCCGCAGTCGATCAGCGTCGTGCCGAGGGCTGTGCTCGAGGATATCGCGGCCGTCCGCGTCGATGCGGCGCTCGACTATGCCGGCGGCATCGCGCGCGGCAACAATTTCGGCGGCCAGACCCTCTACGAGTACAATGTCCGCGGCTTCGCCACGGGGGAGTACTACCGCAACGGCTTCCCGGTGAATCGCGGCTACCAGGGCTCGCCCGACACGGCGGCGATCGAGCGGCTGGAAGTCCTGCGCGGCCCGGCTTCGCTGCTCTACGGCCGCGGCGATCCGGGCGGCACGCTGAACATCGTCACCAAGCAGCCGGTGCCGGAGCGCTTCACCGTCCTCGGCGGCCTGTTCGGGAGCTACGGCCTGGCGCGCGGCACGATCGACGCAGCGGGCGCCCTGCGCGCCGATGGCTCGATGAGCTACCGCCTGAACGGCGCCGTCGAGGGTGGCGGCAGCTTCCGCCGCCATGTCGACAGCAGCCGCCAGTATCTCGCCCCGGCCTTCACCTGGCAGGTCTCGCCCGACACTACCGTCACCCTCGAGGGCGAGTTCCTGCACAACGAGCGGACCTTCGATCGGGGTGTGGTGGCCTATGGCAACCGGCCGGGCGTGATCCCGCGCGAGCGCTTCCTGGGCGAGCCGGGGGTCGGCACCAACCGCAACACCAGCGGCCTCGGGCAGCTTCGCTTCGATCATCGCATCACCAATGACTGGAGCCTGCGCGGCGGCGTGCAGTATTTCGGCGGCACTCTGGAGGGGCGCGCGGTGGAGCCGAGCAGCCTGCTCGGCGATGGCCGCACGCTGCGCCGCGAGTTGCGGCAGCGCGACTTCGCCTGGAACGACCTCGACATCCAGCTCAACCTGGTCGGCCGGTTCCGGACAGGGCCGGTGGACCATACGCTGCTCGCGGGCATCGAGTATGAGCGCTACCACAACCGCGAGGTCCTGGACCGCTCCAATCCCGGCACCTCGCCCTTCGCCATCGACATCCTCAACCCTGTCTACGGCCAGCGGCTTCCGGCGCTGACGCGCCGCTCCAACACCGTGGAGAACAGCAGCACCTATGCGGCCTACCTCCAGGACCAGATCGCCCTCACCGGCCGCCTGAAGCTGGTGGCGGGCATCCGCGTCGAGCATTTCGACCAGGACTTCACCCAGCGCAGCACCGGCACCGCATCGCCGCAGAGGCAGACCGCCGCCACGCCACGGGTCGGCCTTATCTACGAGCTGGGCGGCAACGTCTCGGCCTATGCCAGCTATGCGCAGTCCTTCCGGCCCAATCGCGGCGGGGATATCGGCGGCCGTTCCTTCGCGCCGGAGAGGGGCGAGGCCTTCGAGCTTGGCGCCAAATTCGACCTGTTCGATGACCGCGTGAGCGCGACCGCGGCGCTGTTCCATATCACCAAGGAGAATGTGCTGACGGCCAACCCGGCCGACACCTCCTTCAGCATCGCGGCCGGCGAGGTGCGCAGCCGGGGCTTCGACCTGACGCTGTCGGGCAACCCGATGCCGGGCTGGCGCATGATCGGCGGCTACGCCTATATCGACGCCGAGGTGACGCGCGACGCGACGCTGCGGCCCGGCACCCGCTTGCTGAACGTGCCGCGGCACAGCGCAAGCCTGCTCAACGTCTATGAATTCCAGGAAGGCCGGCTGCAGGGGCTCGGCCTCGGCGGCGGCGTCAACCTCGTCGGCAGCCGTGCCGGCGACACGGTCGGCTCCGCCTTCCGCCTGCCCGCCTATGCCACGGTGGACCTGCTGGCCTATTACCGGATCGGCGACCGGGTGCGGCTGAACCTCAACGTGAACAACCTCTTCGACAGGACCTATTACGACCGCTCCTACAGCAGCGTCTGGGTTTCGCCCGGCGCGCCGCTGGCCATCCTTGGCGGCGTGACGATCCGGCTTTAGAGCCTCCTGCATGCTTCGCCGTTCCCTCGGTGCCCTGGGCGCCGCAGCCCTGCTTGCGCGCCCTGCCCTCGGCCATGCGCCCGCGGTCGCGCGCCGGTCGGGCGAGCGCGTGCTGCGGGTGGTCGCCCCTTTCGAATTCGCGGGACCCGACCCGGCGCGCTCGGGCCATGTCTTCGCCCGCATGGGAGTCGGGGAGATGCTGCTGGGCGCCGATCCGGAAGGCCGCCCGGTGCCGATGCTGGCGGCGTCCTGGAGCGGCTCGCCGGACGGGCTGCTGCATCGCTTCCTGCTACGGCCCGGGGTGCGCTTCCATGACGGCAGCCCGCTGACGGCCGAGGCGGCGGCGGCAAGCCTTCGCCACGCCCATGCCGCCGCCTCGCCGCTCTCCCGCGTGCCGGTCGCCACCATCGAGGCTGCGGGCGATGCGGTGCTGATCCGCCTCGCCCGCCCCTTCGCGCCGCTGCCGGCCGTCCTGGCCAATTATGCCAGCATGATCCTGGCGCCGGCGGCCTATGACGGGGCGGGCCGGGTCCGCGCCGTCATCGGCACCGGCCCCTTCCGCGTCGAGCGCTTCTCGCCGCCCTTGCAACTCGATGTCGGGCGCTTCGACGACTGGTGGGGGCCACGCCCGGCCGTCGGCCGCGCCTCCTATCTCGTCGTGTCTCAGGGCGAGGCGCGGGCCACGATGGCGGAAAGCGGACATGCGGACCTGACCATGGGCTTGCAGCCGGTGACCCTGGCGCGGCTCCGCCGCAGCCCGCGGCTGGAGGTTCTGACCCTGCCCGTGCCGCGCACCCGCATCCTGAAGCTCAACGCCGCCTCGCCGCTCTTCGCGGACCAGCGGGTGAGGCGGGCCCTGAGCCTGGCGATCGACCGGCACGGCATCGCCACGGCCCTGCTGCGGAACCCCGCCATGGCGGCGGAACAGCTTTTCCCGCCGGTATTGCAAGGCTGGCACCTGCCCGGCCCGCCGCCGCGGCGCGACCTGGAGACGGCGCGGGCCCTGCTCGCCGAAGCGGGCTGGCGGCCGGGCGGCGGCGGCATCCTGGTGGATGCCGGCGGCCGCCGCTTCGCCTGCCGCTGTGCCACCTACATCAACTGGCCTGAACTGCCGCCGATCGCCACGGCGCTCCAGGCCCAGTTCCGCGAACTCGGCATCGACATGGCGGTGGGCATCGGCAACTCCTCCGACATCCCGCGCGGCCATCGCGACGGCAGCCTGGAGATGGCCCTGATGGCGCGCAACTACGCGCTGGTGCCGGACCCGCTCGGTACCCTCCTGCAGGACTTCCGGCCCGGCGGCGGCGATTGGGGCGCCATGGGCTGGTCCGACCCGGCGCTCGAGGCCACGCTGCGCGCGCTGGCGGCAGCGGAGGGCGATCCGATCGCGTTGCGCCGGCAGGCAGCCCGGATCCTGGGCGAGGCCCTGCCGGTGATCCCGATTGCCTGGTCGGAGCTGGCCGTCGCGGTCAACCGCGACCTGGCCGGCGTCACCGTGGACCCGTTCGAGACCAGCTACCGGCTGCACGACATCGCCTGGGCAGGCTGACATGGACCGGCACCTCCTCGGCCGCTTCCTGCGGCCCGTCCTCATGCGCCTTGTCCAGGCCCTGCTCGTCGCCCTGATCATCGGCGCGCTCGGCTTCGCCCTGATGGCCGCGCTGCCGGGCGACCAGGCCTTCCGCCTCGCCGCCGCCCGTTACGGCCCGGACATGGGCGATGCGGCCGCGGCCGCGCTGGTGCATCGGGAATTGGGGCTGGACCGGCCCCTGGCGGTGCAGTTCCTCGACTGGGTGGGGCGCCTGCTGCGCTTCGACCTTGGCCATTCCCTCGTCACCGGCGCGCCGGTGCTGGAGGAGCTGGCCATGCAGCTCGGCTATACGCTGGCGCTGGCCGGCGTCGCGTTGCCGCTCTCGGCCCTGCTCGGGCTCCCCTTCGGGCTCCTGGCCGGGCTGCGGCCGGGCGGGCCGGTGGACCGGGTCACGCTCGGGCTCTCGGTTCTGCTCCGGGCCGTTCCGGCCTATGCCCTCGGCCTGCTCCTGGTGGCGGTCTTCTCCATCCGGTTCCGCTGGCTGCCGCCCGCGGGTTTCGAGGGGTGGCGGGAATTCATCCTGCCCGCCCTGACCCTGGCACTCGGCCTCGCGGCGCTGTCCGCGCGCGTGGCCCGGGATTCCGTCGCCGCCGTGGCCGCCTCCCCCTACATGGCCTTCGCGCGGTGGAAGGGCCTCCCCGAACGGGCGGTGGTGCTGCGGCACGGCCTGCGCAACGCGGCCATTCCCGTCGTGGCCCTGCTCGGGCTCCAGCTCATCGGCCTGGTCGAGGGACTCGTCATTGTCGAGAGCCTGTTTTCCTGGCCGGGGATCGGGCATGCGCTGGTGCATGCCATCTTCGCCCGCGACGTGCCGGTGGTGCAGGGCGCGGCGCTGGTGATGGGGCTGATCTTCGTCCTGGTGAATGCCCTCGTGGACCTCGCCTGCGCGCTGATCGACCCGCGCCGGCCTAGGGCGGCGGCATGAGGGTCCTGGCGCCCGGCCGCTGGCTCGGACTGCTGCTGATCCTGGCGCTGGCGGGATTCGGCATTCTGGGGCCCTGGCTCGCGGCCACCGATCCGGCGCGCCAGGTCCTGGCGGATTCCCTGGCGCCGCCGGGGACGGGCTATTGGCTTGGCGCTGATCATCTGGGCCGGTCCATGCTGGCGCGGCTGGCCCATGCGACGCGGCTCTCGCTCCTGCTCGCGGCGGTCACGGTCGCCAGCGCGGCCATCCCCGGCACCCTGCTCGGCATCCTCGCCGCCTGCCGCGGCGGCTGGGTGGAGAGCGGCCTGGTGCTGCTCGCCGATGCGGTGCTGGCGCTGCCCGGCCTGCTGCTGGTCCTGCTGCTCGCCGCCTTCGCGCCCGGCGACTTCCTGCCGCTCTATCTCGGCCTCGCCCTCGCGGGCTGGGTCGAGTATTTCCGCGTCGCGCGGGCCATGGCCCGCGGCATGCTGGCGCGGCCGCATGTGGAGGCGGCGCGCCTGCTCGGCTTCGGCCCGGGCTATGTGCTGTGGCGCCTGCTGCTGCCGGGCCTGCTGCCGACCCTGGGCGTGCTCGCCGCCTTCGGCCTGGGAAACGCCGTGCTTGCGATCTCGACCCTGTCCTTCATCGGGCTCGGCATCCATCCGCCCACGGCCGAGCTCGGCAGCATGACGACCGACCTGCTGCCCTATGCCCATGAGGCGCCGCTGATGGTGCTGATGCCGGCGGCCCTCGTCTTCGTCGCCGTGCTCGGCTGCCACCTGCTGGCCGGGCGGGGGCGCGCGTGAGCGGCGTCCTCGCCATCGAGGGGTTCCGGGTCGAGGCGGCCGACGGGACGGCGCTGGTGCGCAGCGTCGATGCCGAAGCGCGGCCCGGACGGCCGCTGACGCTGCTGGGCGAGACCGGCTCGGGCAAGTCCCTGGTCCTCGCGGCCGCCATGGGAAGCCTGGCCCCGGGCCTTCGCGCCGGCGGACGGGTGATGCTGGACGGGACGGAGATGCTGTCGGCCACGCCTTCGGCCCGGCGGGCGCTCTGGGGCCGCCGCCTGGCCACGCTGCCGCAGGAGCCCTGGCTCGCCTTGGACCCGACCATGCGGGCCCTGGGCCAGGTGGCGGAGGTCTATCGCCTAGTCCGGGGGATGCCCGCCGCGGCCTCCGCGGAGGAGGCGCGGGCGCGGCTGGCGGAGCTTGGGCTCGGCGGCGTCGCCGCGCTCTATCCCTTCCAGCTCTCCGGGGGGATGGCGCAGCGCCTCGCCCTCGCCATCCTGCGGGCCTCGGAGACTCCCGTCCTTCTCGCCGACGAGCCGACCAAGGGGCTCGATGCCGATCGGCGCGACGAGGCGGGAGCACGGCTGCGGGCCGAGGCGGAGCGCGGTCGCACGGTGGTCTGCGTGACGCATGACGTGGCGATCGCCCGCGCCCTGGGTGGCGAGGTCGCGGTGATGCTGGAGGGCCGGGTGGTGGAGCGCGGCCCGGCGGCGAGGGTGCTGGAGCGTCCGTCCCACACATACACACGACGCCTGCTGGAGGCGGAACCGGCGCGCTGGCCTGAGCTGCCGCCGCGGCCCGCGCCCTGCGGCGAGGTGGCGGTCGCGGCAGAGGGGGTGTGCCGCGGCTTCGGTGGCCGCCCCGTGCTATGCGGGGTCGATCTCTCCGTGCGGCGCGGCGAGATCGTGGCCGTCACCGGCCCGAGCGGCTGCGGCAAGACCACGCTCGGGGATGTGCTGCTCGGGCTGCTGCGGCCGGATGCCGGGACCGTCCGGCGCCTTCCCGGCGTGGTGCCCTGGCGCTTCGGCAAGCTGTACCAGGACCCTCCGAGCGCCTTCGCGCCGCACCAGACCATGCGGCAGGCGCTGGGCGACCTGGCGCGGCACCATGGCCTGGCCTGGGATGCCATCGCCGCCCTTGTCGAGCGGCTGCGCCTGGCGCCGGCCCTGCTGGACCGCCGGCCGGACGCACTGTCGGGGGGCGAGTTGCAGCGCTTCGCCCTGGTCCGCGTCCTCGCGCTCGATCCCGTCTTCCTTCTGGCCGACGAGCCGACATCGCGGCTGGACCCCATCACCCAGCGAGAGGTCTCGATGCTGCTCGGCGAGCTGGCCGGGGAGCGCGGGCTGGCGGTGCTGCTGGTGACGCATGATGCGGCGCTGGCCGCGAAGCTGGCCGACAGGACGCTGCGGTTGCGGGCCAACGGCACCGACCGGTGAGCGAGCCGGCCGCGCCCGGGCGGCAGACAGGTCCGGGTCCCGTTGCGATGCGGCCTCGAGCCGGCTGACTACAGACTCCCCCACCCCATGCGCATCGCGACCCGGTCGGGGAGGCTTGCGGAACTGTAAGGATATGATAATGAGAGTCATTCGCAAAAACTGATCAGGTTGAGGGATTGGCACCGTTGGGTCGACATCGCCGCAAGGCCATTCTGGGTGTGCTCGTCCAGCCCACAGGCAGCTCGCAGGATCCAGGGAGACGCTCCTTTCCCGGCTGGAAGGCCTGTGCCCCGACTGGTTTCGCCGTCAGCACGATGCTGTCCTGCGGCCTCCTCCTCGCGCCGGCGGCCGAGGCCCAGCAGGCGCCATCCGCGGACGCGTCCGGCCCTGCCGTTCTGCCGGGCACCCCGACCGACTCGTCATCGGTCAGGTTGCCGATGATGGAGATCACCGGCTCCGCTGGCCAGGCGCCGGGGGCGCTTCCGCCGCCTTATGTCGGCGGCCAGGTGGCACGGGGCGGATCGCTCGGGCTGCTCGGGACCAGGGGCGTGATGGACATCCCCTTCAGCACGACCAACTTCACGTCGCAGCTGGTCGAGGACCAGCAGGCGCGCACCGCGGCCGATACGCTGATCAATGATTCCTCGGTTCGCCTGACCACCGGCAGCAACGGCTTCGACGATACCTTCCAGATCCGTGGATTCCCCGTGCAGGCCCAGGATGTCGGGCTGAACGGGCTGTACGGCCTGGTCTCCTCCAACCGCGTGCAGGCGCAGCTCATCGAGCGCATCGAACTGCTGCGGGGGCCCGGTGCGCTGATCAACGGCATCGCGCCTGGCGGCAGCATCGGCGGGGGCATCAACATCATCAGCAAGCGGGCCGGGGACCTGCCCCTGACCCGGCTGACGACGACCTATGTCGGCAGCGCCAATTTCGGCCTTCATGCCGACGTGGCCCGGCGCTACGGGCCGAGTGGCGAATGGGGCATCCGCTTCAACGGCCTGTACCGCGACGGCGAGGCCTCGATCGACCGCGGCAATCTCCGCAGCGGCTTCGGCGCGCTGGCGCTGGACTACCGGGGCGAGCGCCTGCGCTGGTCGCTCGACGGCATCTTCCAGCGCGACGACACGCGGAATTTCCGCCCGCAGATCACCCTGTTGCCCACCATCGCCACCATTCCCTCCCCGCCCGATGCGCGCAGCAACTGGTATCCGGGGACGCGGCTCTCCCAGCAGGACGCAACGGTCGCCACCCGCCTCGAATACGACGTGACGGACTGGCTGACCGCCTATGCCGCCGTGGGCTACCGCGACGGCTGGAACGAGCAGACCTTCCCTGATTCCCGCCCGGGCGGCGTGGATGCCCTCGGCAATTTCAGGGTCACCAACGCCCTCTACGACAGCTATTCCAAGACCGTCAGCGGCACCGCCGGCGCCAACATGCGGTTCAACCTGCTGGGCGTCGGCCACACGCTCAACATCGCCTATACCGGCTTCCAGCAGGAGAACGGCAACGCCTACGTCACCTCGGGCACCAGCTTCCCCTCCAGCATCTACAACCCGGCGCGGCTTCCCGGCATCACGGCGCCGCGGACCGACCCCCGGCGGGCTTCCGACACGACGCTCAACAGCTTCGCCGTGGCCGACACCCTGTCCTTCGCCAATGACCGCGTGCTGCTGACGCTCGGCGTACGGCAGCAGGATGTCCGGGTGCTCAGCTACAGCACGGCCACCGGCGCGCGGACGAGCAGCTACGACGCCAGCGCGACGACACCTCTTGCGGGGCTGGTCATCAAGCCGCGGGAGAACATCTCGCTCTACGCGAATTATGCCGAGGGGCTGACGCGCGGCGATATCGTCGGGGCGGGCTATTCCAATGTGGGCGCGGTGCTGGCCCCGTTCAAATCGCAGCAGGTCGAGGCCGGGGTCCGGGTGGATTGGGGCGGGGTGACGACGACCGCTTCCGTGTTCCAGATCACGCGGCCGAACTCCATCCGGACGGCCTCGAACGAGCTCGCCTATGACGGCGAGCAGCGCAACCGGGGGCTCGAGCTCTCGGCCTATGGCGAGATCGTGCCCGGGCTGCGCGGCATCGCCAGCGCGACCTTCATCAAGCCCGAGCTCACCAGCCCCGCTGTCGCCTCCGAGCGCGGCAACGACGCGGCCGGGGTGCCGGACAAGACCGTCTCGGCTACGCTGGACTGGGACATGCCGTGGGTGCCGGGGCTCGCCCTCAACGGGCGGGTGATCTACACCTCGGGCTCCTACCTCACCAGTGCCAATACGCTGCGCTTCGACGGCTGGACCCGCGTCGACATCGGCGCACGCTACCGCACCGAGATCGCCAGGAAGCCGGTCGTGTTCCGGGCCAACCTGGAGAACGCCTTCGACCAGGACTACTGGCTCACCACCGGCACCTTCGTGACGGTCGGCGCGCCACGCACCTTCGTCTTCTCGGCGTCCTTCGACTTCTAGGGCGGGGTCCGGAAGGCTGCTGTGCGTCCTGCCCGCCTGGACAGGCGCCTGCGGCGCTTCGGCGGACCGGCTCCAGGCGGCGTGGCGGACCAGCGGCCCGCCCGCATCGACCGCCCCCTTGCGCCGCCACCCCCAACCGTGCTTTACGGCCCGCTTCCCTGCCGCCGCGGAGGCATCGCGCGCGGCTATGCCCATTTGCGCGCCCGGCATCCTGCCTGTCGCCTCGGGCTGAGACAGCCGGAGGGGTTCCACATGCCGCTATATGAAAGCGTGTTCATCGCACGCAACGACGTCACCCAGCAGCAGGTCGAAGCGATCGCGGAGCTGGTTGCCGGCATCGTCGCCGAGCAGGGCGGCGAGGTGAAGAAGCGCGAATACTGGGGCCTGCGCGGCCTCGCCTATCGCATCAAGAAGAACCGCAAGGGGCATTACATGCTCCTCGGCATCGACACGGTCCCGGCCGCCATGCAGGAAGCCGAGCGCCAGCTGGGCCTCAACGAGGACGTGCTGCGCGTGATGACGCTGCGCGTCGAGGAGATCGACGAGGCGCCGTCCGCCATCCTTTCCCGCCGTGGCGAGGAGCGCGAGCGTGACCGCGGCTTCCGCGGCCCGCGTCCGCCGGGGCGCTTCACCAGCGGCCGCCGCGAGCGCGGCGACGAGCGCGAGGAATTCCGGGCCCGTCCGCGGGACGAGATGGCCGATCCTTCCATGGGCGGCGAGGAGTAAGCCATGTCCGACCAGACCCCCGCTTCCGACATGACGCCGGCCGGCCGCCGCCCGGCCGTCGGTGCCCGCCGGCCCTTCTACCGGCGCCGCAAGTCCTGCCCCTTCTCCGGCCCGAATGCGCCGAAGATCGACTACAAGGACGTGCGCCTGCTGAGCCGCTTCCTCTCCGAGCGCGGCAAGATCGTGCCGAGCCGCATCACCGCGGTGAGCGCGAAGAAGCAGCGCGAGCTGGCCAATGCCATCAAGCGCGCCCGCTTCCTGGCCCTGCTGCCCTACGTCATCAACGACTGAGGGCGGGACCCGAGGTAGTGAGGCGTGGTGGCGGTGACGGCATCAGCACCATTCGGCCGGCCCCGTGAGGGACTGATGGCGGCGGCGGCCGCGGCTCTGGCCGCGACCGTCTGCGCGCTATGGGCCTTCCGCGGGCTACCCGGCGGCACGGTGCTGTTCTGGCTGACGCCGTTTCCGCTCTTCGCGGCGGGGCTCGGCTTCGGCCTCGGCAGCGTGGTGGCGGGGGTGGCGCTGGCGGCGCTGCTGCTGGCGCTGGTTGGTGGCGGCATGCCGCTGCTGGTCTTCCTGCTGCTCTTCGGCCTGCCGGTGCCGCTGCTGCTGGGGGCGGCCTTCCGCAGTGGCGGGCTCGGCCTGCCGCTGGCCCTGCTCGGGCTCTGGCCGGTCTCCGTCCTGCTGGGCGCCGCGCTCTTCCTCGCCGACGATGGCGGGCTGGAGCCGGCGATGCGGCGTGCGGTGGAGATCGCCCTCGCTCGGCTCGGCCTGCCGGCGCAGGAGATGCTGGTCGCGGAGCTGGTGCGGGTGAAGGCGGCGGCCATCGGCTTCTGGGCGGATATCGCCCTGCTGGCCAATGCGGCGGGGGCGGAGCGCTTCCTCGCCCGTCGCGGGCTGCTGCCGATGCCGCGCGCGCCATGGAGCGCGGTGCGACTGCCGGGCTGGTACCTGCCGTTGCCGGCGATCGCCGCGGGCTTCTTCCTGGCGGCACCGGAGGATGGGGATGCGGTCGCGCTCTCCGCCCTGCTGCTGCTGCTGGTGCCGTTCTTCCTGCAGGGCTGCGCCGGCGTGCATGCGCGGCTGCGCGGGCGGCGGGGTGCGACGGCGATGCTGGCGGGCTTCTACCTGCTGATGCTGCTCTTCCTGCAAATCATGGGCCCCGGCCTCGTCGGCCTCGGCCTCTACGACCAAATCCGGCGGCGCCAGGCGCCGCGCAACAGCTGACGAGAGAGTTTTCCCATGATCGACATCATCCTGATGCAGCGCGTCGAGAAGCTCGGCCAGATGGGCGAGGTGGTGAAGGTGAAGCCGGGCTATGCCCGCAACTTCCTCCTGCCGCTCGGCAAGGCGATCCGCGCGAACAAGGCGAATCTCGAGAAGTTCGAGTCGCAGCGCGCGCAGCTTGAGGCGCAGAACATCAAGCGCCGCGAGGAGGCCGAGCGCGTGGCCGAGCGGATGGACGGTCTCACCGTCACCATCATCCGTCAGGCGGGCGAGAGCGGCGGCCTCTATGGCAGCGTCTCGGCGCGCGACATCGCCGATCTCTGCAAGGAGGGTGGGCTGACCATCTCGCGCAGCCAGGTGCTGCTGGAGCAGCCGATCAAGACGCTGGGGCTCACCAAGGTGCGCGTCGAGCTGCACCCGGAGGTGCATATCCCGGTGACGGTCAACGTCGCCCGCAGCCAGGAGGAGGCCGAGCGCCAGGCCCGTGGCGAGGAGATCGTCCGCGAGGAGGAGCCGAGCCTCGAGGACGAGCTGCGCGCCGAGATCGGCGCGGCGATGGACGATCGCTGATATCCCCACGACAACGCTGCGCGTTGCCGCGGGGCCCCCATCAAGGGCGCTTTGACGAGCAGCGTCTCGGCATCCTTCCGCGGCAAAGCCGTGGAAGGCGCGAATGAAGGGAGCCGTGAGGCTCCCTTTTTTCGTTCAGGAGCGGGGAAGCCGTAGAGGCGGGCGGGGTTGTCGACGAGGACGCGCTGGCGTGCGGCGGCGTCGGGCACCCAGGTGGTGAGCAAGTCGAAGAGGACGGCGTCGTCGGGCTTGTTGTCGGGCTTCTTCGGGCCGCGCGGCGAAAGGCTAGGCACGCATCCGCGCAAGGAAAAGGGCGCGGCCTTTGCGGACCGCGCCCTCCTTCAGCCCAAAGCCGCGGCGATCAGGCCGCCTTCGCCATGCCGCGCAGCACGTAGTGCAGGATGCCGCCGTTCTTGTAGTACTCGACCTCGTCCGCGGTATCGATGCGGCTGAGGACCTTGGTGCGGGTCTCGGTGCCGTCGGCGCGGCGGATGACCAGCTCCAGCGTCTGGCGCGGCGAGAGCTGCTCGAGGCCGAGGATGTCGATCACCTCGTCGCCCTGGATGCCGAGGGACTTGCGGTCCTCGCCATTCATGAAGACGAGCGGGAGGACGCCCATGCCGACGAGGTTCGAGCGGTGGATGCGCTCGAAGCTCTCGGCGATGACGGCCTTCACGCCGAGCAGGAAGGTGCCCTTCGCCGCCCAGTCACGGGAGGAGCCGGTGCCGTATTCCTTGCCGCCAAAGACCACCAGCGGCACGCCCTCGGCCTTGTAGCGCATCGCCACGTTGTAGATCGGGGCGACGTCGCCCGAGGGGTAGTGCTTGCTGACGCCGCCCTCGGTGCCGGGGACCATCTCGTTCTTGATGCGGATATTGGCGAAGGTGCCCCGCATCATGACCTCATGGTTGCCGCGGCGGGCGCCGTAGCTGTTGAAGTCGTCCTGCCGGACCTGATGCTCCACCAGGTACTCGCCGGCGGGGCTCGACTTGCGGATGTTGCCGGCGGGCGAGATGTGGTCGGTGGTGATGCTGTCCGCCAGCTCGGCCAGGACGCGGGCGCCATGGACCGAGGTCACCGGCTTGATGTCGGCCGACATGCCCTCGAAGTACGGCGGGTTCTGGACGTAGGTGGAGCCGCTGTTCCAACGATAGGTGTCGCTGTCCGCATCGACGCGGATGGCTTGCCACTGCTCCGGGCCCTTGAACACGTCGCCGTAGCGGCCCTGGAACATCTCGCGCGTCACGCAGGCATGGACGGTGTCGTTCACCTCCTTCTGCGTCGGCCAGATGTCCTTCAGGTAGACAGGCTGGCCATCGCTGCCGGTGCCGATCGGCTCCTTGGTGATGTCCTTGGTGATGGTGCCCGCCAGCGCATAGGCAACGACCAGCGGCGGCGAAGCCAGGTAGTTGGCGCGGACATTGGCGTGGACGCGGCCCTCGAAGTTCCGGTTGCCCGAGAGCACCGAGGCGGCGACCAGCTTGTTGTTCTCGATGGCGTCCACGATCGGGTCCGGCAGCGGGCCGGAGTTGCCGATGCAGGTGGTGCAGCCATAGCCGACGGTCTGGAAGCCGATGGCATCGAGATCGGCCTGCAGGCCGGACTTCTCGAAGTATTCGGTGACGACCTGGCTGCCGGGGGCGAGCGAGGTCTTCACCCAGGGCTTCGGCGCGAGGCCCTTCTCGCGCGCCTTGCGGGCGACGAGGCCGGCGGCGACCATCACATAGGGGTTCGAGGTGTTGGTGCAGCTGGTGATCGCGGCGATGACCACGTCGCCATGACCGAGGTCATAGTTGGCGCCTTCGACGGGGACGCGCTTGGCCGCCTCGTCGCCAGGGACGCCCATGGTGCCGGCGGCGAGGTCCTTGGCGAAGCTTGTCGCGGCGTTGGACAGCGCCACGCGGTCCTGCGGGCGCTTCGGCCCGGCGAGCGAGGGCTCGACCGTGCCCATGTCGAGCTCGAGCGTGTCGGTGAAGACCGGGTCGGGCGAGTTGCTGTCGCGCCACATCCCCTGGGCCTTGCAATAGGCCTCGACCAGCTTGATGCGGTGCTCCTCGCGCCCGGAGAGGCGGAGATAGCCGATGGTCACCGCGTCGACCGGGAAGAAGCCGCAGGTCGCGCCGTATTCGGGGGCCATGTTGCCGATGGTGGCGCGGTCGGCGAGCGGGAGATCGTCGAGGCCGGGGCCGAAGAACTCGACGAACTTGCCGACGACGCCCTTCTTGCGGAGCATCTGCGTGACGGTCAGCACGAGGTCGGTCGCGGTGACGCCCTCGCGCAGCTTGCCGGTCAGCTTGAAGCCGATGACATCCGGGATGAGCATGGCGATGGGCTGGCCGAGCATCGCGGCCTCGGCCTCGATGCCGCCGACGCCCCAGCCCAGCACGCCGAGGCCGTTGACCATCGTCGTGTGGCTGTCGGTGCCGTAGCAGCTGTCGGGGTAGACGTAGGTGTCGCCGATGTCCTGCGCGGTCCAGGCGACCTGGGCGAGGTATTCGAGGTTCACCTGGTGGCAGATGCCGGTGCCGGGCGGGACGACACGGAAATTGTCGAAGGCGGCCTGGCCCCAGCGGAGGAACTCGTATCGCTCGCCATTGCGCTGGAACTCGATGTCCACATTCTTCTGCAGCGCCTGCGGCGTGCCGGAGACATCGACCATGACCGAGTGGTCAATGACGAGGTCGACAGGGACGAGCGGATTCACCTTACGCGGGTCGCCGCCGAGGGCGATGATGCCGTCGCGCATCGCGGCGAGATCCACCACCGCGGGGACGCCGGTGAAGTCCTGCATCAGGATGCGGGAGGGGCGGAAGGGCACCTCCTTGTCGGAATGGCCGCTGGGGAGCCAGCCGGCGATCGACTTCGCATCCTCCACCGTGTAGCTGCGGCCGTCCTCGTAGCGGAGGACGTTCTCAAGCAGCACCTTCAGGCTGTAGGGCAGGCGCGCGATGTCGCCGATCGTGCGGGCCGCCTCGGGCAGGCTGAAATAGTTGTAGGTCTTGCCGTCCACCTCGAGGGTGCGGCGGGTCTTCAGGCTGTCCTGCCCGATCATGCGCATGGTGCGGGGGCCCTTTTTCCTCAATCCGCATCGACTATGCTGCGATGCGGGGCTGGCGGTTTTAACCACGCTGCCGCGGGCTGGTCCATGGGCCGCGCGGTTGTCAAGGCCAGATGAGAAAGGTTCGCAACTGGCCATGCTGCATGCGGAAAACCTGGCCTGCCGGCGTGGTGAAAGAGTCGTCTTTGCCGGGCTTTCCTTCAAGGTGGAGCCGGGCGCGGCGGTGCTGCTGACGGGCGCGAACGGCGCCGGGAAATCGACCCTGCTGCGGCTGCTGGCCGGGCTGCTGGCGCCGGCCGAGGGGCGGCTGCTGTGGCAGGAGGCGGATGCATTCGCCGACCGTGCGGCGCATGCGGGGCGGCTGCGCTACCTGTCGCATGCGGATGCGCTGAAACCGGCGCTGACGACGCGGGAGAATCTCGGCTTCTTCGCGCGGCTCTGGGGCGGGGATGCGGGCGCGGCGCTCGATGAGCTTGGGCTGGCGCCGCTCGCCGAGCTGCCGGCGCGGGTGCTGTCCTCCGGGCAGAAGCGGCGGCTGGCTTTGGCGCGGCTGGCCCTTGCCCCGGCGGCGCTCTGGCTGCTGGATGAGCCGACGGTGGGGCTGGATGCGGTTTCGGTCGAACGACTCGGTGCGTTGCTGGCGCGGCATCGCGCGGCGGGCGGGATGGTGCTGGCGGCGACGCATCTGCCGCTGCCGCTGCCGGATGCGCGGGAGTTGCGGCTTTGAGGGGGTTCGGGGCGCTGCTCGGGCGGGAGATGCGGCTGGCCATTCGGCATCCGGCGGATTCGCTGGCGGCGGTGCTGTTCTTCGTGCTCGTGGCGGCGCTGTTCCCCTTCGGCATCGGGCCGGCGCCGGAGGCGTTGGCGCGGCTGGCGCCGGGGGCCTTGCTGGCTTCCGCCCTGCTCGCGGCGCTGCTGCCGCTCGACCGGCTGTTCGGCGCGGATGTGGAGGATGGGACGCTCGACCAATTGCTGCTGTCGGGGATGGGGGCGGCGACCGTCGCCTTGGCCAAGGCGCTGGCACATTGGCTGGTGACGGGGCTGCCGCTGCTGGTGGCGACCCCCATCGCCGGGGCGATGCTCAACCTGGCGACGGAGGCCTGGCCGGCGGCGATGGCGGCGCTCGGGCTGGGGACTGCCTTTCTCTCGCTGCTGGGGACGGCGGGGGCGGCGCTGACGCTGGGGGCTCGGCGCGGCGGCGTGCTGCTGCCGCTGCTGGTGCTGCCGCTGGCCATCCCCGCCGTCATCTTCGGCGCGGCGGGGATCGAGGCGGCGGCGGCGGGGCTGGAGGCGCGGCCCTATCTGCTGCTGCTGGGCGCGCTGGTGGCGGCGGCGTTGCCGCTGGCGCCGTTGGCGGCGGGGGCGGCGCTCCGGGTGGAGTAGCGGTGGCGGCGGGGCGGCTTATGTCATCGGGGCGATGAAGAGGGTGTTCGCATGCTCGGCCGACTGCTTTCCGCCGCCTCGGGGCTGCTGCTCGGGGCCTGTTCGGTCGTCGGCGTGAGGTCGGGGACGGAGGAGCCGCGCTTCACCGTGGTGGAGCGGGTGGGCGAGGTGGAGATCCGCGACTATGCGCCGCGGGTCGCGGCCGAGACGCTGGTCGAGGCCGACAGCGAGGAGGCGGCGCGGCGCGAGGGGTTCCGGCGGCTGGCCGGCTATATCTTCGGCGGCAACCGGCGGCGGGCGCGGATCGCCATGACGGCGCCCGTGGCGCAGGGCTCGGCGCGGATCGCCATGACCGCGCCGGTCGGGCAATCGGCGGCGCCGGGGGGATGGATGATCCGCTTCTTCCTGCCGGCGGAGATCGCCAGCGCCGAGGCGGCGCCGGTGCCGGAGGATGGGCGGGTCGGCATCGTCACCGTCCCCGGCGAGCGGGTCGCCGTGCTGCGCTATGCGGGGGTACCGGGTGCGGAGGCGGCGGCCGCGGCGCGGGCGCGGCTGTTGGAGGCGCTCGGTGCGGGACCGTGGCGGGCGGAGGGGGAGGCCTTCGACTGGTTCTACGATCCGCCCTGGACGCTGCCGCCGCTGCGGCGGAACGAGGCGGTGGTACGGGTCAGCCGCCGGACGGAGGGGTAGCGAGGCCGATCGCCACGCGCTCCAGCACGGCGAGGCAGGCGGCGAGGTCCTCCTCCGGGATGCCGGCGAGGATCTCGGCGCGGACGACCGTCGCCGCGGCCTCGATGCGCTGGATCAGCGGCAGGGCACGCTCGGTGAGGTGCAGGGTCTTGGCGCGCCGGTCTTGGGCGGAGCTGCGGCGCTCGACCAGCCCCTCCCCTTCCAGCCAGTCGAGGGTACGAACGAGCGTCGGGCCCTCGATCAGAAGGCGGTTGGCCAGCTCCTTCTGGGTGATGCCGTCGCCGCTGCGGGAGAGGGTAAGGAGGGCGAGCCAGCGCGCCTCGGTCAGGCCGAAATCGGCGATGCGTGCGTCCAGCCGCCCGCGCCAGCGCCGCGCGATCTGCGCGATGCTCATGCCGAGGCGCCACTGGGTATGGGCAAGCGTCGAGCCGTCCCGCATCGCCGCAGGCTAGACCGGAGCGGGATAGCTAGGAAGCTAGATAATCAGCCCAAGTACCGGCTGCGGAGATGCGCCATGAAATCCTCCGGGTCGAGCGGCTTGCCGGTTGCGGCCCGCAGCAAGTCCTGGAAGCCGAGGCGGGAGCCTTGGCCGTGGACATGGATGCGCAGCCAGGAGAGCAGCGGGGCCATGTCGCCCTCGGCGAGCGAAGCGTCGAGCTCCGGCAGGGCGCGGCGGGCGGCGCCCATCAGCTGGGCGGCGGCCATGGCGCCGAGGGTGTAGCTCGGGAAATAGCCGAAGGCGCCGTCATGCCAGTGGATGTCCTGCAGGCAGCCCCGGGCGTCGTCGGGCGGTGCGAGGCCGAGGAGGCGGGTGAAGCCCTCGGCCCAGGCGCCAGGGAGGTCGGCGACGGCAAGCTCGCCCGCGATCAGCGCGCGCTCCAAGCGGAAGCGGAGGATGACATGGGCGGGATAGGTCAGCTCATCGGCATCGACGCGGATGAAGCCGCGGGAGACGCGGCGCCAGAGGCGGGCGAGGTTGGCGGTGGCGTAGGGGGCCGGGTCGCCGCCGAAGGCCGCGTGCAGCTCGCCGCCGAGGAAGGCGAGGAACGCATCCGACCGGCAGGCCTGCATCTCCATCAGTAGGCTCTGCGACTCGTGGGCGGCCATGCCGGCGGCCTCGCCGACCGGCTGGCGAGCCCAGGCGGCGGGGAGGCCGGCCTCGTAGAGGGCGTGGCCGGTTTCGTGGATGACGCCCATCAGCGCCTTCCCGACCTCCGCCTCGCTGTAGAAGGTGGTGATGCGGATATCGGTGGGCGTGCCGCCGCAGAAGGGGTGGAGGCTCTCGTCGAGCCTTGCATGGGCGTAGTCGAGGCCGAGGCGGGCGGAGATCGACTGGCAGAGGCGGCGCTGGGTCTCGATCGGGAAAGGGCCTGGCAGCGGCTGGGGAGTGCCACGGGCGGCTTGCAGGGACTCGGCCCGGGGCAGCGCTTCGGCGAGGAAGGATTCGTAGGCGGCGAAGACGGGCTCGACATCGGCGGCCGCGATGCCGGGCTGGTAGCGGTCCATCAGCGCGTCATAGGGCGACAGGCCGAGGGCGCCGGAGAGGGCGGCGGCGGTCTCGCGCTGGAGGCGGACGACCTCCTCCAGCTGGGGGCGGACCAGGGAGAAGTCGGAGCGGGCCTTGGCGGTGCGCCAGACCTTCTCGCAGGTGGCGTTGGCACGCTCCGTCGCTTCCACCAGATCGGTCGGAAGGGCCGTCGCGCGGCGGTGGGCGCGGCGCATGAGGGCGAGGTTGGCGCTCTCCCATTCGCCCTCGGCGCTGGCGGCGGCGAGGTCGTCGGTGACCTCGGGGGCAGTCAGCAGCTCGTGGCGGAGGCCGGCCAGCGTCGCCAGCTGCTCGCCGCGGGCGGCGCCGCCGCCGGGGGGCATCATCGCGCTGGCATCCCAGTGCAGCATGGCACTGGCCTCGCCGAGCGTTGCAAGGCGGGCGAAGCGGGTGGCGAGGCGAGCATAGGCAGTGCGGCTCATGCGGCGTGCTCCCGGCGGCTGCGGAGGAGGAAGGAGGCGACGACCCCGACCAGGGCGGCGGCGAGGCCGTACCAGGTGATGGCATAGCCGAGATGCGGGTTGTCCGGCCGCGGCAGGCTGCGGGCGGCGGCGGGGAGCGCCGTGGGGCTTGTCCCCGGCGGGGCGAGGGCGACGAGGCCGAAGGGAGCGGGCACCGGCAGGCCGAGCGCGGCGCCGATCACGGCCGGGTCGAAGACATAGAAGCGCCGGGCCGCCAAGTCGTCGCGCGGCGAGTTCCAGTCGCGGGTATCGGCCTGGCGGACATAGCCGATGACGGCAACCTCGCCCTCGGGCCGGTCGATGCCCTGGCTCCGCTCCATCGGCACCCAGCCGCGATCGACCAGGAGCGGCGGGGCACCCTGGCGGAGGAGTGGGGTGACGAGGCGGGCGCCGAGGGTGGTGCCGCGCAGCTCGATGCCGAGCATCGCCTCGCGCCCATGGTCGAGGCGGCCGGTGGCGACGACCTTGCTGTAGGGCGGCGGGTGGCCCGTCAGCGGCACCGGCGGGCCGGCCTCGGCGGCCGCGATGCGGTCGAGGATGTCGGCTTTCCAGTGCAGGCGGTGGACCTGCCAGGTGCCGAGGGTGATCAGCGCGGCCAGGACCGGCAGGCTGGCGAGGATGGGAAGGAGGAGGCGGCGCATCGCTCACCGATATGGGGCGGATCGGGCGACCGCCAAAGGAAAGGGCCGCCGCCGCGGATGCGGACGGCGGCCCTCGATGGGGAGCCCGGGGTGGATCAGTGCTCGGCGATCTCGCCGGCGCCGAGGAAGTAGATGCAGACGAAGAGGAAGAGCCAGACCACGTCCACGAAATGCCAGTACCAGGCGGCCGCCTCGAAGCCGAAGTGGCGCTGCGCGGTGAAGTGGCCCTTGATGGCGCGGACCAGGCAGACCGCCAGGAAGATGGTGCCGACCATCACGTGGAAGCCGTGGAAGCCGGTCGCCAGGAAGAAGGTCGAGGGATAGACACCGCCGGTGAACTTGAAGGGCGCCTCGGCATACTCGACCACCTGGAAGGCGGTGAAGGAGAGGCCGAGCGCCACGGTGAGGGCGAGGCCCGTGATCAGCGACTTGCGGTCATTGTGCAGCAGGCCGTGATGCGCCCAGGTGACCGTGCAGCCGGAGAGGAGCAGGATCATCGTGTTCAGGAAGGGCAGGCCGAAGGGGTCGAAGGTGAGGATGCCCTTGGGCGGCCAGATCGCCTCCACCGCGCCGGAGACGTGCTGCGGGTAGAGGGCGTAGTGGAAATAGGCCCAGAAGAAGGCGACGAAGAACATCACCTCCGAGGCGATGAAGAGCATCATCCCATAGCGCAGGCCGATGCGCACGACGGGCGTGTGCATGCCCGGCGTGCGGGCCTCGCGGATGACGTCGCGCCACCAGAAGAACATCACGGCCAGCACGCTGGCGACGCCGAGATAGAGCATCCAGTGGATGCCGTAATGCGCCAGCAGCACGATGCCGAGCACCAGGGCGCCGCCCGCGAAGGCACCGGCCAGCGGCCAGGGCGAGGGATCGACCAGGTGGTAAGGGTGCTTGTGGAGCGGCGCGGGTTCCGCGGTCGCCGTCATGTCGGTGGAGCTGGCCATTGCGCGTCCTGATCTCTGCGGGAGGAGGCCCGCCGGTCGGGGCGCATCAATCCCCAAAAACCGGCCGTTATCAAGCCCTGAGGCGGCTATTGCGTCGTCGTGCGGGCCGGGCCGACATGCTGGCCGGCATTGGCCAACGCGCCGGAACGGGCGGCGTCGTCGAGGCTGCGGAAGAAGGTGTAGTTGATGGTGATGGTGCGGATGCCGAGCGTGTTCGGGTCGTCGGCGATGGCCGGATCGATCCAGAAGGTGAGCGGCATGTCGACCCGCTGGCCCGGCTCCAGCGTCTGCTCGTTGAAGCAGAAGCAGGCGGTCTTGTGGAAATACTTGCCCACCACCTCGGGCGTCACGTTGTAGGTGGCGATGCCGGTGACGGGGCGATCGGCAAGGTTCTCGGCCCGGTAGAAGCCCAGCCCCTCCTCGCCGACGCGGAGCGAGACGTTCGGCGCCTCCGGGGTGAAGCGCCAGGGCAGACCGGGATGGGTATTGGCGTTGAAGCGGACCGTCATCGCCCTGGCGTCGGCGGCGGCGCCGGGCGCGGTGGGGCCGCCGGTCTGCACGGTGCCGTTATAGCCGGTCGCCCGGCAGAACATGTCGTAGAGCGGCACGGAGGCGAAGGCGAGGCCGACCATGCAGGCGACGCCGCCGCCGACCACGAGGCCGAGGCGGCGGTTGCGGCGGCGGAGGATCTCGGCGGGCGTCATCGGATCAACCCCTCAACACGCGGGCGGTGCTGATGGCGAAGAACAGCACCACGAGCAGGACCAGCACGCCAACCACCGCCCAGTTCTTCTGGCGGCGCCGGCGGTCGAAATCGAGGCGTTGCTCGGGCGTCATCAGCCGAGCAGGGCCTTGTCGGCGGCGAGCGCCATGAAGAGCAGGGCGAGGTAGAGCAGCGAGTAGCGGAAGGCCTTCTTCGCCGGCTTGTCGCCGGTGAGGCTGCGGCCGGCCTCGTCCTGCTCGTCGCGCCAGACGGCGATCGAGTGACGCAGGAATTCGGCGCCGAGCAGAAGGGCGGCGACGGCATAGAGCCAGCCCGCGAAGCCGAGCAGCGTCGGCAGCAATGTCAGCGGCAGCAGCACCAGGGTGTAGACGAGGACCTGCTTCCGCGTCTCCCGCGCGCCATGGGTGACGGGGAGCATCGGCACGCCGACCTTCTCGTAATCGGCATGGGCAAAGAGGCTGAGCGCCCAGAAATGCGGCGGCGTCCAGAAGAAGATGATGGCGAAGAGGATCATCGGCGCCAGCGTCACGTCGCCGGTGACGGCCGCCCAGCCGATCACCGGGGGGAAGGCGCCGGCGGCGCCGCCGATGACGATGTTCTGCGAGGTCCGCCGCTTCAGCCAGGCGGTGTAGACGAAGACGTAGAAGGCGATGGAGAGCGCCAGCACGCCGGCCGCGACCCAATTCGTCGCCAGTCCCATGATGAGAACTGAGGCGACGGCGAGGCCGACGCCGTAGGCGAGCGCGGCGCCAGGCTCGATCCGCCCGGCGGGGATGGGCCGGTTCTGGGTGCGGCGCATGACCGCGTCGATGTCGCGGTCGTACCACATGTTGATGGCGCCCGAGGCGCCGGCGCCGAGCGCGATGCAGAGCACGGCGGCGATGGCGAGCGTCGGGTGGAGGTGGCCGGGGGCGACGAGCAGGCCGCAGATGCCGGTGAGCACTACCAGCGAGATGACGCGCGGCTTGAGGAGGGTGACCCAGTCCTTGACCTCGGACAGGTCCTGCGGCGGTGCGGCTGCGGTGACGTCGCTCATGGGGGCGATGTAGGCCCTCCCCATGAAAAACGCCACACCCCGGACTGCGGGATGTGGCGCTTTCTCTGTGACCTGACGCGGGCTTAACGAACCTGCGGCAGCTCCTCGAAGGTGTGGAAGGGCGGCGGGCTGCTCACCTGCCACTCGAGGGTGGTCGCCCCCTCGCCCCAGTAGTTGTCGGCCAGGTGCTCCTTTGAGGCGAAGGTCTTCCAGCAGACATAGAAGAAGACGAACATCGAGGCGGTGGAGATGTAGGCCCCGGCCGAGGAAACCAGGTTCCAGCCCCAGAAGGCGTCCGGATAGTCCGGGTACCGGCGCGGCATGCCCTGGGCGCCCAGGAAGTGCTGCGGGAAGAAGACCAGGTTGGCGCCGACGAAGAGCATCCAGAAATGCACCTTGCCCCAGAACTCGGGGTAGGGCTTCCCGCTCATCTTGCCGATCCAGTAGTAGAAGCCGGCAAAGATCGAGAAGACGGCGCCGAGCGACAGCACGTAGTGGAAGTGCGCCACGACGTAATAGGTGTTGTGCAGGATGACGTCGACGCTGGCATTGGCCAGCTTCACGCCGGTCACGCCGCCGAGGGTGAAGAGGAAGATGAAGCCGATGGCGAAGAGCATCGGCGTCCGCAGGTCGAGCGAGCCGCCCCACATGGTGGCGATCCAGGAGAAGATCTTGATGCCCGTCGGCACGGCGATGACCATGGTCGCGGCCATGAAGTAGGCCCGCGTGTCCACGTCGATTCCGCTGGTGAACATGTGGTGCGCCCAGACCACGAAGCCGACCACGCCGATCGCCGTCATCGCATAGGCCATCCCGAGATAGCCGAAGACGGGCTTGCGGCTGAAGGTCGAGACGATGTGGCTGATGATGCCGAAGCCCGGCAGGATCATGATGTAGACTTCGGGGTGGCCGAAGAACCAGAACAGGTGCTGGAACAGCACCGGGTCGCCGCCGCCCGCCGGATTGAAGAAGGCCGTGCCGAAGTTGCGGTCGGTGATCAGCATGGTGATGGCGCCGGCCAGCACCGGCACCGCCAGCAGCAGCAGGAAGGCGGTGATCAGCATCGACCAGACGAAGAGCGGCATCTTGTGCAGCGTCATGCCCGGCGCGCGCATGTTGAAGATGGTCGTGATGAAGTTGGCCGCGCCCATGATGGAGCTGGCGCCCGCGAGGTGGAGCGAGAAGAGGGCGAGGTCCATCGACGGGCCCGGGTGGTAGGCGCTGTCGGAGAGCGGGGTATAGATCGTCCAGCCCGCGCCCGCGCCCTCGCCGATGAACAGGCTGGCGCCGAGCAGCAGGAAGGCCGGGACCAGCAGCCAGAAGCTGATGTTGTTCATCCGCGGGAAGGCCATGTCCGGCGCGCCGATCATCAGCGGGACGAACCAGTTGCCGAAGCCGCCAATCAGCGCCGGCATGACCACGAAGAACACCATGATGAGGCCATGGGCACTCACCACCGTGTTCCAGGCCTGGCCGCTGGAGAAGAATTGCAGGCCGGGCTGCTGCAGCTCCATCCGCATCAGCATCGACAGGCCGACGCCGAGGAGCGAGGCGAAGATCGAGAAGATGAGGTAGAGGGTGCCGATATCTTTATGGTTGGTGCTGAACAGCCAGCGCGCGACGAAGCCGGGGGCGTGGTCGTGGTGGCCGTCGTGATGTGCGTCTGTGGCGTGCGCCATGGGTCCGCCTCTGGTGTAAAGGGTCAGCCGGTTACCGGCTCAGCTCGGCGATGCGGGTGCTGGCCTCGGCCGGCGTGCCGTCATTCGCCGCGTATTTCTTCTTGGCCTCCTCGACCCAGGCCTGGAACTCGGCCTGCGGCACGGCGCGGACCATGATCGGCATGAACCAGTGATTGGTCCCGCAGATCTGGTTGCACTGGCCGTAATAGGTGCCCGGCTGGTCGGCGCGGAACCAGGTCTCCAGCGTCCGGCCCGGGATCGTATACTTCTGCACGCCGAGCGAGGGCACGAAGAAGCTGTGGATCACGTCCTGGCCCGTCGTCAGCACGCGGATATTGGCGCCAACGGGGATGACCAGGGGCTCGTCCACCGCGAGGTTGCGGAGCTGGTCGGGCTTCAGGTCCTCGTCCGGGATCGGGCGACTGTCGAAGGCGAAGTCGCCGTTATCCGGGTAGGCATAGTGCCAGTACCACTGCCGGCCCTGGACGTTGATCGTCAGGTCCGCATCGCGCGCCCGGTCCTCGTAGTAGATCAGGCGGAAGGAGGGGATGGCGATGATCAGCAGGATCAGCACCGGCACGACCGTCCAGGCGATCTCGAGGGTGGTGTTGTGGCTGGTGCGGGACGGCGTGGGGTTCACCGAGGCGCGGAAGCGCCAGATGCAGTAGGCCAGCAAAGCCGTGACGAAGATGCTGATGAGGATGATGATCCACAGCACCAGGGTGTTGAAGTCGTGGATCGCCTCCTTCACCGGGCCGCCGGCCGGCTGCAGGCCGAGGCCCCAGGGGATGGGGGCGCCGAGGGACGAGTGGGTCTCGCCTACCGTGCCGCCGGAGCTGCGATTATCCTGCGCCAGGGCCGTGCCCATGGCACCCCCGAGCGCGAGCAGGCCGGCCAGCGCCAGCCTCGATGCCCTACCCAACCACTGACCGATCACCCGCTGCATCCCGTGTCCCGCCCGCCGCGCGCGGTGCGCGCACCGCCTGAGAAAGGTCCTGCCGTCCGGACCAGCCGGCCGACGCGTCGCCGCGCCCCGAAGAGGCTGAGGCGACGCGGCCGGACCATAGTCGCGCAGCACCGCACCGCACAAGTGAGGGCCGGCGCGCGAAGCGCAAGTCCGGCCGGGAGGGGACGCAATTCAGGGTGCGGATTCGGCCTCGGCATCGACCTCGGCGACGTGGTCAACCATGTCCGAGAGCATGGAGCGGATATGCTCGTCCATCACCGCGTAGAAGACCTGGCGGCCGCGGCGGTCGGCCTGGAGCAGCCGCGCCGCGCGCAGCAGGCGCAGGTGGTGCGAGACGAGGGAGGCGGAGATGCCGAGGCGCTCCGCCATCTCGCCCACCGCCGCCGGGGCGTCGAGGCAGGCGAGGATGATCTTGAGCCGCGTCGGGTCGCTCATCAGGCGGAACATTTCCGCCAATTCAACCACTTGATCGTCGCCGATCCGGATTCGTGCGCGCATCTGCCCTCACCCCTGCTCCCATGCCTTGACAGGAAAGCCAGGCGGGCGCAACTGGACGTAACGGATAACCTACTGAAAAACAAGGAACCTTTGAACAGTTGAAGACCTGTTCAGCCATCCGTGCGGGATTGGCCGCATGCTGAGGCGGCCGCCCGAGGATCTCAGCCTGGCCGAGATGCATGCCAGCGTCCGCATCCCCAATGCCGCGGGGTGGCTGCGGCGGCTCGGCGCCTTCGTGGGACCGGGCTACCTCATCGCCGTCGGCTACATGGACCCCGGTAACTGGGCGACCGCGCTCGCCGGCGGCTCGGCCTTCGGCTACACGCTGCTCGCGGTGGCGCTGGCCTCCTCGCTGATGGCGATGCTGCTGCAGGCGCTCTGCGCCCGGATCGGCATCGCGACGGGGCGGGACCTGGCGCAGCTTTGCCGCGACCGCTTCCCCCGGCCGGTGAACCTGGTGCTCTGGGCGCTGGCGGAGGTCGCCATTTGCGCCACCGACCTCGCCGAGCTGATCGGCACGGCGATCGCCCTCAACCTGCTCTTCGGCATCCCGCTGCTGGCCGGAGTGGTGCTGACGGCGCTCGATGCGCTGCTGATCCTCTGGCTGCAGCACCGGGGCGTGCGCTGGCTGGAGGCGCTGGTGGCGGGGCTGATGTTCCTCGTCTTCGGCTGCTTCGCGGCGCAGATGGTGCTCGCCCAGCCGGACTGGGCGGCGGTCTTCGCCGGCTATGTGCCGAGCGCCTCGATCGTCACCGACGAGCGGCAGCTCTACATCGCCATCGGCATCCTCGGGGCGACGGTGATGCCGCACAACCTCTACCTGCATACGGCGGTGGTGCAGTCGCGGGCCTATGGCGACGGGGTGGCGGACCGGCGCGAGGCGATCCGCTTCGCCACCATCGACAGCTCGGTGGCACTGACGCTGGCCCTGCTGGTCAACTCGGCGATCCTCATCACCGCGGCGGCGGTCTTCCATGCCGGGGGGCGGACCGAGGTGGCGGAGATCCAGGAGGCCCATGAGCTGCTGGCGCCGATGGTCGGCACGGCGATGGCGGCCACCCTCTTCGCCGTGGCGCTGCTGGCTTGCGGGCTGAACGCGACCGTCACCGCGACGCTGGCCGGGCAGGTGGTGATGGAGGGCTTCCTCGGCCTGCGCATGCCGCCGGTGCTGCGGCGGCTGGTGACGCGGCTGATCGCCATCGTCCCGGCGATCATCGTCACCTGGCTCTATGGCGAAAGCGGGACGGCGGAGCTGCTGGTCTTTTCCCAGGTGGTGCTTTGCCTGCAACTGCCCTTCGCCGTGATACCGTTGATGCTCTTCGCCGGGGATAAGACGCGGCTCGGGCCGCAGGCGGCGCCGCGCTGGCAGGTGGTGCTGGGCTGGGCGAGCACGGTCGTCATCGTGGCGATGAACCTGAAGCTGCTCTGGGACTTCGCCGGGTAGGGCGAATTCCTGATCGGATTGGTTTGCCCGACCGGGCAATGGGTCGAGGCGGGGCCTGTGAGCCGGCGCGAACGGAGCCCGGCCCGGCTGCTCAGCCGCGGTGGCGCAGCGCCTCGACGAGCAGGGCGAAGGCCGGTGTCGGCTGGCGTCGGCTCGGGTAGTAGAGGTGGTAGCCGGGAAAGGGCGGGCACCAGTCCTCCAGCACCCGGACCAGCCGTCCCTCCGCGATCGGCGCCTGCACCTGGTCCTCGAAGATGCAGGCGAGGCCGAGGCCGGCCAGCGCGGCCTTGACGAGAAGCGGAGCGGTGTTGACCACCAGCGGCCCGTCCACCCGGACCCGCACCTCCCGCCGGTCCTGCTCCAGCTCCCAGGCATAGAGGCCGCCGAGGGTCGGCAGGCGCAGGTTGATGCAGGCATGCCCGGTGAGGTCCTGCGGCGTCGTCGGCCTGCCTCGTTGGGCGAGATAGGCGGGGGTGCCGACCACGGCCATGCGCAGGTCCGGCCCGATGCGCACCGAGACCATGTCCTGCGCCACCTGCTCGCCGAGGCGGATTCCGGCATCGTACCGGCCGGCCACGATGTCGGTCAGGCTGTTATCGACATCGATCTCGACCTTGATGTCCGGGTAGCCGGGCAGCAGGCGCTCGAGGACGGGCCAGAGCAGCGTCTCGGCCGCATGCTCGCCGGCCGTGATGCGGATGGTGCCGGCGGGCGTCTCGCGTAGGGCGGTGAGGGCGGCCAGCGTCCGGTCGATGGCGTCGAAGGCCGGGCCGAGCGTGCCGAGCAGGCGCTCGCCCGCCTCGGTCGGCGCGACGCTGCGGGTGGTGCGGGTCAGCAGGCGGAGGCCGAGGCGTTCCTCGAGCCCGCGGATGGCGTGGCTCAGCGCCGATGGCGACAGGCCTAGCCGCGCGGCGGCGCGGGTGAAGCTCCGCTCCCGTGCCACGGCGAGGAAGGCGTGCAGGTCGTGGACGCTGTCCCGCGGCATTGATGAACCTGGCTCATGACCTCATGCCGCTTTTGCCAGCTAATCGGGGGTAATCCCAGCGCCTAGCTTCCCGATCGACGCATGATGAGGAGACAGGTGGTGGAGATCAGGCGCGCGGGCTCGCAGCCCTCCGGCAAGGGGCCGGCCGAGTGGTTCACCGGCACGGTACGGATCGACCCGCTGTTCAGCCCGCCCGACCCGGCGCGGGTGGCGGGTGCCCTCGTCACCTTCGAGCCGGGGGCACGGACCGCCTGGCATACGCATCCGCTCGGCCAAACGCTGATCGTCACCGCGGGCTGCGGCCGGGTGCAGCGCGAGGGCGGCCCGGTGGAGGAGATCCGGCCGGGCGACGTGGTGTGGTTCCCGCCCGGCGAGCGGCATTGGCACGGCGCCGCGCCGGCGACGGCGATGAGCCATATCGCCATCCAGGAGAAGCTCGACGGCAGCGCCGTCACCTGGATGGAGCAGGTCAGCGACGAGCAGTACGGAGCCTAGGGCGATGACGCAGCGAGACGGGACCCTGGCGGGGAAGGTCGCCTTCGTGACCGGGGCGGCGAACGGCATCGGGCGGGCCACGGCGCTGGCCTTCGCCCGCGAGGGCGCCAGCGTGGCGGTCACCGATGTGGCGGATGAGGGCAACCGGGAGACGGCTCGGATGATCGAGGCGCTCGGCGGCCGGGCGCTCGCCCTCCGCTGCGACGTGGCGCGGGCGGCGGATATCGAAGCCGCCCTCGCCGCGGCGGCCGAGGCCTTCGGGCGGGTCGACATCGCCTTCAACAATGCCGGAATCGAGCAGCCGATCCGGGCGACGGCGGAGATCGGCGAGGAGGAGTGGGACAGGATCCACCGCATCGACCTCCGCGGCGTGTTTCTCTGCATGAAGCACGAGATCGCGCTGATGCTGCGGCAGGGGGGCGGTGCGATCGTCAACACCTCATCCGGTGCGGGGGTGAAGGGCTTCGCGGGACAGGCGGCCTATGTGGCGGCGAAGCACGGCGTCATCGGGCTGACGAAGTCGGCGGCGCTCGACTATGCAGCGTCGGGAATCCGGGTGAATGCGGTCTGCCCCGGCATCATCGACACGCCGATGATGCAGCGCTTCGCCGGCGGCACGGAAGCGGGGCAGCAGAGGGTGATTGCGCAGGAGCCGGTCGGGCGGATGGGCCGGCCGGAGGAGATCGCCGAGGCGGTGCTCTGGCTGTGCTCGGATGCGGCGGGCTTCGTGACCGGGCTCGCCATGGTGGTCGATGGCGGGCAGACGGTGGGCTGACGGCGGTGGGCGGCGGCGGTTAGCCTGCCGCCCATGCGCTGGCTCCTGCTCTGCCTGATCCTCCTCGCCGGCCCGGCCCGGGCGCAGGACGACCCGTGGACGGCGTGCCGGCGCGCCATCGCCGCCGCCGAGCGCGGCTCCGGCCTGCCGCCGGGGCTGCTGCTGGCGATCGCGCTGGTCGAGACCGGGCGGGGCGATGCGCGGACTGGCCGCTTCGAGCCCTGGCCCTGGAGCTGGAATGCCGCGGGCGAGGGTCATGCCGAGCCGACGCGGGAGGCGGCCGTCGCCGCGGTGTCGGGCCTGCTGGCGAGGGGGCAGCGCTCGGTCGATATCGGCTGCATGCAGGTGAACCTGTTCTACCATCCGGAGGCCTTCCCTGGCGTGGCGGAGGGGTTCGATCCGGCGACGAATGTGCGCTACGCGGTGCGCTTCCTGCTGGAGCTGCGGGGGCGGACGGGGAATTGGGCGGAGGCCATTGCGCAATACCACTCGGCCGACCCGGAGCGCAGGGCGGGGTATCAGCGGCGGGTGGTTCTGGCGCGGCTCGGGGCAGCCTGGGCGAAGGGGGGCAGCGTCCCCCTCCCCGCCCGCAGCCTGGCCGGGCTCTGCGCGCCGGGGCGGCAGCCGGCGCTCGTCATCCGGCGGGGCGGTGGCGGGGTGAGGCCGAGGGTCGCCTGCGGCCGGGGTTGATCCGGCGTCAGGTCGAGGCCAGGCGCTCCGGGCCGAATTGTGCCTCGTGCAGCGAGCGGTAGGCGCCCCGGCCGGCGAGCAGCTCGGCATGGGTGCCCTGCTCGGCGATCCCCTCCCCGGTCACGACCAGGATGCGGTCCGCCCCGCGGATGGTCGCCAGGCGATGGGCGATGATGAAGGTGGTGCGGCCCTCGGCTAGCTCGGCGAGCGAGGCCTGGATGGCGCGTTCCGTCTCGGTGTCGAGGGCGCTGGTCGCCTCGTCGAGGATGAGGACAGGCGGGTTGCGCAGGAAGACGCGGGCGATGGCGAGGCGCTGCTTCTGGCCACCGGAGAGGCGGACGCCGCGCTCGCCGACCGGGGTGTCGAGCCCCTGGGGCAGCTCGGCGATGAGCCCGTCGAGCCGGGCGCGGCGGGCGGCCTCGGCGATGGCGGCGTCGGAGGCGCCGAGGCAGCCATAGGCGATGTTCTCTCGAATGGTCCCGGCGAAGAGGAAGACATCCTGCTGCACGATGCCGATCTGGCCGCGCAGGCTGGCGAGGGTGATGTCGCGGATGTCGATGCCGTCGATGGTGATGCGGCCGCTCCAAGGCTCGTAGAAGCGCGGGAGCAAGGAGCAGAGCGTCGTCTTCCCAGCGCCGGAGGGGCCGACCAGCGCGACCGTCGTGCCGGGCGCGACGTCGAGGTCGATGCCGCAGAGCACGGGACGGCCGGGGGCGTAGCCGAAGGTCACGCCCTCGTAGCGGATGGCGCCGCGGAGGCCGGGGGCCGGGCGGGCGCCGGGGCGGTCGGCGATCTCGGCCGGCTGTGCCATCAGTTCCAGGTAGCTGCGGAAGCCGGCGATGCCCTTCGGGTAGGTCTCGATCACCGCGTTGATCTTCTCGAGCGGCCGGTAGAAGACGCCCACCAGCAGCAGGAACGCGACGAAATCGCCGACCGACAGCGCGCCGCGGGTGATCAGCACCGCGCCGGCGAGCATGACGGCGAGCTGGACCAGGCGCATGCCGAGGTAGTTGAGCGTCTGGCTCGCCGCCATGATGCGGTAGGCGTCGAGCTTGGTGCGGCGGTAGCGGTCGTTGTCGGCGGCGAAGAGGGCGCGCTCATGCGCCTCGTTGGCGAAGGCCTTGACCACGCGGATGCCGCCGACGGCCTCCTCGATCCGGGCGTTGAAGGCGCCGACCCGGCCAAATTGCGCCTGCCAGTTCCGCGTCATCCGCCCGCCGTAGCGCGCGACCACCAGGCCCACCGCCGGGACGATCAGCGCCGTCAGCAGGGCGAGCACCGGGTTGACCCAGAGCATCAGGGCGAAGGCGCCGAGGAAGGTCAGCAGCGCGATCAGCAGGTCTTCCGGACCGTGATGCGCGACCTCGCCGATATCCTCGAGGTTCTTGGTGAGCTGGCCGACCAGATGGCCGGTCTTGCCCTGGTCGAAGAAGCGGTGGGAGAGGCTCAGCAGGTGGTCGAAGGCGCGGCGGCGCAGCTCCGTCTCGATGGCGATGCCGAGCACATGGCCCCAATAAGTGACAATCGCCATCAGCGCGGCATTCGCCGCATAGACCGAGAGCAGCGCCAGCACGGCCAGCAGGATCAGTTGCATATCGCCGACCGGGAGCAGCCGGTCGATGAAGGCGCGCACGGCGATGGGGAAGCCGAGCTCCAGCATGCCCGAGAGGGCAGCGCAGCCGAAGTCGAGCGCCACTAGCCGGAGATGCGGCCGGTAGCAGGCGAGGAACTGACGCAGCATGGGCGGGCCTCAGCCCTGGTTCGGCACCCGCACCAGGGTGAAGAGGCCGAAGGGCGGGCAGGACTCGATCTCGGCGGCCTGGTGCGGGTCGTCCAGCAGGTCGGTCAGGGCGAAGTCCGGGTGCCAGCCGAGCACGCGGGAGAGCGGCGCCAAGGTCCGCTCGGCCCACCAGCGGAGACCGCCTTCCGCTGCAAAATGGTTGACGAAGAGCAACTCGCCGCCAGGGCGGACGACGCGGCGCATCTCGCGGAACAGGCGACGGGCATCGGGCACCACGGTCGCGGTGAACATGGCGACGGCGATGTCGAAGCTGCCATCCTCGAAGGCCATGGACTCGGCATCCATCTCGAGCAGGCCGGTGACGTTGCCGAGGCGCTCCTTGGCGACGCGGTCGCGGGCGCGGCGGAGCATGTCGCTCGAGAGGTCGATGCCGACGACCTGCTTGCGCTTTTCGTAGAGCGGCAGGGCGAGGCCGGTGCCGACGCCGACCTCCAGCACCCGGTCGCCCGGCAGGCGGTTGGCGGCAGCAACGGCGCGACGGCGGCCGGCGCCGGAGACGCCGCCGAAGACCTCGTCGTAGACGCCAGCCCAGCGGCGATAGGCGTCGCGCACCGCGCCGGCGTCCAGCGCCGCCCGCGGATGCGGGTCGCGGTCGATCTGCTTGTGGTGGGGCTGTTCCAGCCTGGCGTGAGAAATGACCCGGCTCTCCTCGGTCGAGGCCCATGCGCTAGACCAAGCGCGACTGGGACGCAAGCGGGGGCCGGGGTCGAAGGTTCCGGATGAAACCTCTGTTGATCGATCAAGCCGGCTTCCGATCCGGCAGGGCAACCAGGATGCCGCCCAGGGCGATGACCACGCCGCCGAGCAGGGTCCAGCCATCCGGCCAGTCGCCGAAGACGAGGATACCGGAGAGGCTCGCCCAGAGCAGCTGGGTATAGGAGAGCGGCGCCAGCAGGCTGACCGGGGCGCGAGCGTAGGCCAGCACCAGCAGCCCGTGGCCGAGCGCACCGAACAGGCCGAGCAGCATCAGCAACGGCCAGTCGAGGGCGGGCGGCCAGATCCAGAAGAAGGGTTGGACCAGCGTCGTCACCACGCAGCCGGCGAAGCCGGTATGCAGGATGGTGGTGCGCGGGTCGTCGATCGAGGCCAGCTTGCGCGTCAGGATCTGGTAGACGGCGAACATGCAGGCGGTGCCGAGCGGCAGGATGGCGGCCCAGTGCGGCGGCTCGGCGCCGGTGAGAAAGGGTGGGCGGAGCGCCACCATCACACCCCCGAGGCCGATGGCGACGCCGGCCCAGCGCCGCGCGCTCACCCGCTCGCGCAGCCAGAGGGCGGCGAGCGCCACGGTCAGCAGGGGCGAGGCGAAGCCGATGGCGGTCGCATCCGCGAGCGGCAGGTAGGGCAGCGCCGAGGAGAACATGAGGTTGGCGCCCGCCAGCATCAGGCTGCGCGCGGCCTGCATCCCCGGCGCGCGGGAGCGCCAGGGCAGCCGTCCCATCGTCAGGCGGAAGAGCAGGGCGACGGCGATCAGGCTGAAGAGGAAGCGGGCCCACATCAGCTGCGGCACGGCGTAGAAGGCGGTCATCACCTTCAGCAGCGTGTCCATGCAGACGAAGACGGCGAGGGCCGCGACCTGCAGGAGAAGCCCGGCGAGCCAGCCACTCATCGGCTGGCGATTAGGATGAACATTTCGTCAGGATCGCTGGGCAGGGCTCGCTTGGCAACCATCCCGAGCCCTGACGCGGCTTTGCCGCGGCAGGGATGCAAGACGCGGGGCCGTGGGCGCCCTCACCGGGGCCCCCGCGGCAACGCGAAGCATTGTCGTGGGGAGTTTACGCCGCATCCTCGCGCCGGTCGCGGGCCTTCACATAGGCGACGGAGGCATGCTCCTGGCAGTAGGGCTTGCCGGTCAGCGCATCGCCCGAGCAGAAGCGGAATTCCGGCGTGCCCGGCTCGCCGAGCGGCCAGCAGCAGGTCCGCGCCGAGACGCGCTGGAAGGGGCGCACCACGGCGGCAGGCGGGGAGGCCGGCTGCTCCAGGCGGCGGAGCGGCGCGGCGTCACGGACCGGTGGAGTGGTGCGGCGTGGCTGCGCGGCGCGTTCGCCATCGGCTTCGGCCTCGCGGCGGATGGGGCTCGGTCGGGCATCAAGGTTGAGGCGATGGGCCTTGCCAACGACCGCGTTCTTGGAGATGCCCATGCGCCGGCCGATCTCGGCGGTGGAGTGACCCTCCGCCCAATAGGCGCGGAGTTGGTCGATAGCCTCTGCCGTCCACTCCATGTGGTTCTCCCCTAGCCCGGCCTACCAGATATGGTCGTCTACTAGATACGGTAGGATATCGCGCAGGGGCACCACAAGTTCTGGCCGGTCGTCGCGCCTGTGAATCCTGTGGAAAAGCGTCGTTTCGGCCTCAACCGGCGAGCGCATGCCACAGAAGAGGCAGCAAAAGGGCGCTGGCGAGGGCGTTCAGCCCCATCGCCAGGCCGCTGAAAGCCCCCGCGGCGGCGCTGACCGAGAGCGCCCGGGCGGTGCCGATGCCATGCGATGCAGTCCCCATGGCGAGTCCCCTCGCCCGCATATCCTCGACTCGCGCCAGATTCAGGACCAGGGGGCCGAGCGCTGCGCCGGTGATGCCGCTGGCGATGACGAGGGCGGCCGTCAGCGAGGGCAGGCCGCCGATCCGCTCGGCGATTCCCATGGCGACCGGCGTCGTGACGGAGCGCGGGGCGAGGGAGGCGACGACCTCCGGCGCGGCACCCAGGGCAAGTGCGATGCCGACCCCGACGGCGGCGGCGAAGAGGCCGCCGGTGATGACGGAGAGGGCGGCGAGCAGGGCAGAGCGGCGGACGGCCTCCCACTGCCGGTGCAGCGGCACGGCCAGCGCGACGGTCGCGGGGCCCAGGAGGAAGTGGACGAATTGGGCGCCCTCGAAATAGCTGCGGTAGTCGATGCCGCTCAGCAGCAGCCCGGCGGCGAGGATCAGCACGGCAAAGAGCACCGGATTGGCCAGCGGATGCCGCCGGCAGAGGCGTTGCAGCCGGAGCGCGCCGATCCAGGCGAGCAACGTGGCGGTGAGCGCCGCCAGCGGCTCCCGCGCCAGGTAGACCCAGATCTCGCCGAGCTCGCTCATCGGCCGCGCAGCAGGCGCTGGGCGAGGCGGCCGGTGAAGGCGATCGCGGCAAGCGTCCCGGCCAGGACGCCGAGGGTGAGCGGGGGCCAGTCGCGTGCCAGGACGGGCAGATAGAGCATCACCCCGACGCCGGCCGGGACGAAGAGCAGGCCGAGATTGCCGAGCAGCGCATCGGCCGTGGCGTGCAGGGCGGGCGGGGCCTCGCGGCCGCGCAGCAGCAGGCCCGTGAAGAGCAGCGCCATGCCGATCACCGGGCCGGGGACGGGCAGGTGCAGGGCCCGGGCGAGGACTTCGCCGGCGAGCTGGCAGGAGAGCAACGTGGTGAGGGGGCCGATCATGCGCGGCGCCCTCCGTCCGGCAGCGGGGTCATGGCGGCGGGGTTCCTTGGCGCCGCCATGATCCGCCCTGCCCTACTGAAGGTCTACGGTGACCAAGTCCTGGAACCAGGATTGGGCGCTGACGAAGCCGCGCACGCGGCGCGACATCGCTCGTGGGTTGAGGTCGTGGACGATGTAGAGCCAGGGCGGGTTGTCCACCAGCCGCTCATGCGCCTTCGCATAGGCGGCGTCGTAGGCGGCGGGGTCGCGGGCATTCTCGAGGGCGGCGAAGGCCTCCTCGAATTGCGGGTCGGTCCATTGGCCCCAGTTGAAGCCGTTGGGCGGGATGAAGGCCTGGAGGAAGTAGCGCGCCGCCACCGCCGGGTCGGAGGAGGGCGAGGAGGGGTTGACCGAGGTGGAGCCGTTCAGGATGGGCGCATCGGGGGCCTGGCGCACCGCGGTCAGCAGAGTGTTCCACTCAGTCACCTCGAAGGAGACCTCGACGCCGCAGGCCTCCTTCAGAGCCTGCTGCATGTACTCGTTCATCGGCAGAGGCAGCATCTGGCCGGAGCCGCTGGCCGAGATCATCACCTTGAAGCGCAGCGGGTTCTGCGCGGTGAAGCCGGCGGCCGCAAGAAGCGCCCTGCCCTTCGCCGGGTCGAAGCCGTAGCGGTTCTGTGGCGTGCCGAAATGCGGGTCGGAGGGTTTCAGCCAGCCGACCGAGGGCTCGGCGGTGCCGTTCAGCAGCTCGACGAGGCCGGCGCGGTCGACGCAGTAGTTGAGGCCCTGGCGGACGCGGACGTCGCGGAAAGGCGTGGTGGTTCCGCCCGTCTGGAAAAACCAGGGCCAGACATGGGGGTAGCTGTTGGTGACGACCTGGAAGCCGGCCTGCTTCAGGCTCGGGATGGCATCCGGCGGCGGCACCTCGATCCAGTCCACCTGGCCGGAGCGGAGGGCTGCGAGGCGGGAATTCGCCTCCGGGATGGGCAGCAGCAGCACGCGGGCGAGCTTCGGGACGCGGGCATGGTCCCAGTAGTCGGCGTTCTTCGACAGCTCGGCCGAGACGCGGGGGGTGAAGCGCGAGAGGCGGAAGGGCCCGGTGCCCGCCGGCGGCAGCGCCGCGACCTTGGCCCAGTCACGGCCGCCCTGCTCGAAGCTCTGCGGACTCATCATCAGGATGTAGACCGCCATGTAGGGAAAGTAGCTGGCGACCCGCGTCGTGGTGATGGCGACGGTGAAGTCGTCGATCTTGCGATAGCTCGCCAGGATCGGGATGCGGGCGCGGGTGATGCCGCTGCCGGCCGGGTCGAATTGCGGGCTGTCCTGCTTCCAGAAGCGGTCGAGTGTCCAGATCACGCTGTCGGCGGTGAAGGGCGTGCCGTCATGGAACTTCACCCCGCGGCGGAGGTGGAAGACCCAGGTCTTCGGGTCGGCCGGGTCCTGCTCGTAGCGCTCGGCGAGGCCGGGGCGAAGCGTCGCCGGCTGGTCGGCGCGGGAGAGGTCCCAGAGGACCAGCCCTTCGAAGGCGGGATAGCCGAGGAAGCGGACCCCCTCGAAGCCGTTGTTCGGCGCGCCGGTCGTGGTCGGCACGTCGGCGGCAGTCATGGCGATGCGGAGCACCTTCGGCTGCTGCGCATCGCCCGGCGAGGCGCCGAGCAGGCCGGCGAGGGCGAGCGCCCCGATCAGTCCCAGTCTTTTCATGCGTGGTCCCATCCCCGGATTGGTTCGGCCTTGGGGATGCAAGCGGCGTGCAAGCGCCAGGGACCGGGGCGCAGCCGGGTGGTGCCGCGGCTCCTGCCTAGAACCGCGGCACCGGGCGCCTCACTGCACGTCCACGCGCGTGAGGTCCTGGTACCAGGACTGCGCGCTGACGAAGCCGCGCACGCGCCGGGTCATGGCGCGCGGGTTGAGGTCGTGGACGATGTAGAGCCAGGGGGCGCCGTCCACGAGGCGCTCATGCGCGCGGCGCAAGGCGGCGCGGATGCGCTCCGGGTCGCGCTCGGTCTCGACCGCGGCGAAGGCGGCGTCGAACTCGGCGTCGCGCCAGTGGCCGGCATTGGAGCCGACCGGCGTCGCGTTGGAGGAGAGGAACCAGCGCGCCATCTGCGACGCGTCGGAGGAGACGAGGCTGATATTCAGCGCATCGGCGCCAAGCCATTGCGACGCGCTGGGCTCGGCGCGGAGGCCGGCGAGCAAGGTGTTCCACTCGACCACCTGGAAGCCGATCTCGACGCCGCAATTCTCGCGCAGGCTTTGCTGGAGGTATTCGTTCATCGGCAACGGCAGCATCTGGCCGGAGCCGCTAGTGGAGATGCCGATGGTGAGCTTCAGCGGCCGCTGCGGGCCGTAGCCGGCCTCGGCCAGCAACGCGCGGCCGCGGGTGGCGTCCAGCCGGTAGCGGTTCTGCGGCTGGCCGAAGAGCGGGTCGTTCGGCTTGTAGAAGCCGACCGAGGGCTCGGCCGTGCCGTTGAGCAAGGTCGTCATGCCGTCGCGGTCGAAGCAGTAGTTGAGCGCCTGGCGGACGCGCACATCGGCGGTCGGGCTGCCCGGCTTGCCGGCGGCGAAGACCCAGGGCCAGACATGCGGGTAGGAATTGGTGATCACCTGGAAGCCGCCGGAGCGCAGCGAGGGGATGGCATCCGGCGGCGGCACCTCGATCCAGTCCACCTGGCCGGACCGCAGCGCGGCGAGGCGGGTATTCGCCTCCGGCATGGGCAGCAGGAGGATGCGGTCGAGGCGCGGCCTGCGGTCCGGGTTCCAGTAGGCGTCGTTGCGCGAGAGCTCGGCCGACTGGCGCGGGACGAAGCGGCTGATGCGGAAGGGGCCGGTGCCGGCGGCGCCGGCGCTCGCCACCTTGGACCAGTCGCGGCCATTCGCCTCCCAGCTCTGGGGCGAGGTGAAGAGAATCCAGGTGAGGAGATAGGGCAGGTAGGAGACGGGGCGCGAGGTCTCGAGCTCGACCGTGCCGCCGTCGATCTTGCGGTAGCCCGTCATGATGGAGACGCGGCCGCGGGCGAGCGCGGCGCCGGCGGCATCGAATTGCGGGCTGTCGTTGCGGTAGAAGCGGTCGAGGTTCCAGATCACCGCATCGGCGTTGAAGGGCGTGCCGTCATGGAAGGTGACGCCCTGGCGCAGGGTGAAGCGCCATTTGCGCGGATCGGCGGCATCCTGCTCCCAGGCGGTGGCGAGGCCGGGGCGAATATCGGCCGGCTTGTCGGCGCTGGTGAGGTCCCAGTCGACCAGCGGCTCGAAGACCGGGAAGCCGAGGAAGCGCATGCCCTCTGAACCGTTGTTCGGCATGCCGGAGGTGGTCGGCACGTCGGAGGCGGTCATGGCGATGCGCAGCACCTTCTGCTGCGCGGCGGCAGGAAGCGGCAGGGCGAGGGCGGCTGCGAGGGCAAGGGGGATGGCGAGGCGCAAGGCGGACTACTCCGATGGATGCCTCCCCTGTCCTTGCAAGGATCGTGCTCAGCGGGGCCGCTGCAGCAGCTCGACCATCACCCCCTCCGGCCCACGGACGAAAGCGAGGCGGAAGGCGCCGGCGGTGAGCGGGCCGATGGCGATGTCGGCGCCGAGGCGGCGCAGGTGCTCGCAGGCGGCGTCCACGTCATCGACGCCGAGGCCGATATGCTCGAGCCCGAGATGCAGGAAGCCGGGAGCGGGCTCGGCCGGGAAATCCGGGTTGGAGGGGGCGATGAGCAAAAGCTGGCCGTCGAGGGTCAGCTCGTAGCGGCCGTCGCGGCCCTCGGGACGGCATTCGGCGCCGAAGAGGGTGGTGAAGAAGCGCGCCATCGCCGCCGGGTCGCGGGCGCGGAGATGGATGTGGTCGTAGCGGAAGCGGGGCGTGGCCATGGCGGGAGTATAGCGCCCCCTCGCCTTCCCCGCGCGCCGGTGCTACCCCGCGCGGCATGAACCGTCCCTCTGGTCGCGCGCCCGATGCGCTCCGCTCCGTCATCCTCGAGCCCAATGTCGCCCGGTATGCCGAGGGCTCCTGCCGCATCCGCATGGGCAATACCGAGGTGCTCTGCACCGCGAGCATCGAGAGCCGGGTACCGCCCTTCCTGCGCGGCACTGGCCAGGGCTGGGTGACGGCCGAGTACGGGATGCTGCCCCGGGCGACCCATACCCGCTCCGACCGCGAGGCGGCGCGGGGCAAGCAGTCCGGCCGGACGCAGGAGATCCAGCGGCTGATCGGCCGCAGCTTGCGGGCGGTGACCGACCTCAAGGCTATGGGCGAGATGTCCATCACCGTCGATTGCGACGTGCTGACGGCCGATGGCGGCACGCGCTGCGCCAGCATCACCGGCGGCTGGGTGGCGCTGCACCTCGCCTTCCGCCATGCCATGAAGATGAATGTCATCGGCACCGTGCCGCTGCGCGACCAGGTGGCGGCGGTGTCCTGCGGCATCTGGCAGGGCACGCCGGTGCTCGACCTCGACTATGACGAGGACAGCAAGGCGCAGACGGATGCCAATTTCGTCCTCACCGGCAAGGGCGGCATGGTCGAGGTGCAGGGCACGGCAGAGGGCGAGCCTTTCTCCGAGGCGGAGCTGCTGGCGCTGCTGAAGCTGGCGCGGCAGGGGACGGATGAGCTGTTCAAGCGGCAGCGCGCGGCGGTCGGCATTGGCTAGGCGCCTGGAGCGTGGGCGGCTGGTGATCGCCACCCATAACGAGGGGAAGCGACGCGAGGTCGCCGAGTTGCTGGCGCCCTACGGCATGGATGTCGTGGCGGCCGGGGCGCTTGGGCTGCCAGTGCCGGAGGAAACCGAGGACAGCTTCCTCGGCAATGCTCGCATCAAGGCGCTGGCGGCGGCTCGGGCGACGGGGCTGCCGGCGCTGGCCGATGACAGCGGCTTCTCAGTCGCCGCGCTCGGCGGCGATCCGGGGGTGAGGACGGCGGACTGGGCCGAGCTGCCGGGCGGCGGGCGGGACTATGCGATGGCGATGGCAAAGGTCGCCGCGCTGGCCGCGCCCTTCCCCGACCGTCATGCCTGGTTCTCCTGTGCCCTGGTGCTGGCCTGGCCGGATGGGCACAGCGAGGGCTTCCTCGGCGAGGTGCATGGCACCTGGGTGCATCCGCCGCGTGGCGAGCGGGGCTTCGGCTACGACCCGATGTTCCTCCCCGAGGGCGGCCCAGGGGGAAGTACCGAGACATTCGGCGAGATGGAGCCGGCGGCGAAGCACGCCATCAGCCACCGGGCGCGGGCCTTCGCCCTGCTGCGCGAGGCCTGCCTCACGGCCTAGGCCTCCCGGCGACTTTGGTGGTTTCCCCTTGCGGTTCTTTCGCCCCGCGGCCGCCATGCTTCAGCGCATCGGCAGGGCGTAGACGAGGCCGCCCTGGGTCCAGAGCCGGTTGGGGCCGCGGGGCAGGTCGATATTCGTCTCGGGGCCGAAGGAGCGGTCGTAGACCTCGCCGTAATTCCCCAGGGCACGCACCACATTGTAGGCCCAGTTGCGGTCGAGCTTCAGCGCCTCGCCGAGCTCGGGCGTGACGCCGAGCAGGCGGCGGGTGTTGGGGCTCGGGCTGGTGCGACGCATCTCCTCCGCATTCACCTGCGTCACGCCCTGTTCCTCCGCCTCGATCAGGGCGGTGGTGTACCAGCGCACGACGTCGAACCATTGCTGGTCATCGCGGCGGATATAGGCGCCGTAGGGCTCCTTGCTGAAACGCTCGGGCAGGATGGTCCATTCGGCGGGCTTCGCCATGGTGGAGCGCACGCCGGCGAGCTGCGAGGCGTCGGTGCCGAAGCTGTCGCAGCGGCCGGCCTGGAGCGCCGCCGTCGCCTGGTCGGTGCGCTCGAAGAGCAGCGGACGGAAGGGCGTGTCGATGCTGCGGAAGTAGTCGGCCGTCACCTGCTCGTTGGTCGTGCCCTGGACGAGGCAGATGGTGGCGTCGCGCATCTCGGCCACCTTCTGCACCGAGTTGGCGCGGACGATGAAGCCGTGGCCGTCGTAGAAATAGGTGACGACATGGCGCAGGCCGAGCGTCACGTCGCGCAGCATGGTCTGGGTGCTGGTGCGGAAGAGCACATCAACCTCGCCGGCGCCGAGCGCGGTGAAGCGCGTCGAGGAGGAGAGCGGGACGAAGCGGACCTTGGCCGCGTCGTTGAAGATGGCGACGGCGAGGCCGCGGCAGAGATCGACATCCATGCCCTGCCAGACGCCGCGGCTGTCCGGCAGGCCGAAGCCGGCGACGCCGGTGCCGATGCCGCAGACGAGCTGGCCGCGCGCCTTGATCGCCTCCAGCGTCTGCTGGGCGCGGGCGGTGGTGGTGCTGGCGAGCGCGCAAGCGAATGCGGCCGCGGCGATGATGCCTCGTGTCAGCATGTTGGTTTGGCCTGCCCTGTTTGAACCTGGCGGCGATGCTCGCGGTTACGCCTTCGGCATGTCAACGCGATGCGGCAGGCGAATCAGGGCGCCCGGACAGCGTTTGCTTCATTTGCGGGCAGGATGCGCCCATCTTCCATCGCGACGATGCGGTCGGCGATGTCGAGGATGCGCGGGTCATGCGTCACCATCAGGATCGGCACGCCACGGCGGCGGGCGAGGTCGCGCAGCAGGCGGACGACATCGCCGCCCGATTGGCGGTCGAGCGCTGCGGTCGGCTCGTCGGCGAGGATGAGGCCGGGCTGGCCGGCGAGCGCACGGGCGACGGCGACGCGCTGGCGCTGGCCGCCGGAGAGCTGGTCCGGGCGGCTCTCGCATTTCTCGGCGAGGCCGACGGCGGCGAGCATCTCGCCGGCACGGGCAAGGCGCTGGCGCTCGGTGGTGGCGGGGTCGAGCTCGAGGGCCATCGCCACATTCTGCCGGGCGGTGAGGAAGCCGAGCAGGTTGTGCTGCTGGAAGATGAAGCCGATGCGGCGCCGGAGCGCAGTGCGCTCGCGCTCCGAGGCGCCGGCGAGTTCCTGGCCGAGCACGGTGGCGCTGCCTTGCTGCAGGGCGCGGAGGGCGCCGATCAGCGTCAGCAGCGTGGTCTTGCCGCTGCCCGAGGGGCCGGTGAGCAGCACCACCTCGCCCGGGGCGACGCTGAGATCGACGTCGCGCAGGACGGGGCGGGCGAGGTCGCCAGTGCCGTAGGCGTAGGTGACGCCGCGGAGGGCGACGGGGGGTGTCGCCATCAGAACATGTCGGCCGGGTTGGCGTCGCGGAGCTTGCGCATGGCGAGCAGGCCAGCGATGCCGCACATGGTAAAGATCATGGCGAAGACGCTAAGCGCGCGCGAGGCGTCCATCTCGAGCGGCAGGAAGGTCCCCTTCCCCACCACATCGTAAAGCAGCGTCGAGAGCGCGAGGCCGGGGAGGAAGCCGAGCACGGCGAGGATCAGCGCCGCCGAGAGCACGGCGCGGCGGAGGAAGCCGTTGGAGTAGCCGATGGCCTTCAGCGTGGCGTATTCGCGCAGGTGGCTGGCGATGTCGCTGAAGAGGATCTGGTAGACGATGACCATGCCGACGACGAGGCCCATCAGGCTGCCGAAGGCGAAGATGAAGCCGATCGGCGTTGCCGTCTCCCAGTAGTTGCGCTCATGCGCGACGAGCTGGGGCTGGCTCATCACCATGACGTCGCCGGGGAGCAAGGCGCGGAGGCGGGCGACGGCGGCATCGCGGTCGGCGCCGGGGCGCAGCTTGATCGCGACGAGATCGACCTGGCTCGCCTGGCGCTCCTTCATGATGCGGCGGAAATTCAGCTCCGACATGACGACATTGCCGTCGGCGCCGAAGGAGGGGCCGATCTCGACCAAGCCGGCGACCTCCATCTGCCGGTTGCCGACCTGGACCTGGAAGGGACCGCGCTCCGCCAGCAGGCGGGGCACGGGGCCGAATTCGGGGCGGGAGCGTCGGTCGAAGGCCATGGTGTCGGGGCGCTTCAGCGTCTCGATCAGCGGGGCGAGGCCAGGGAAGTCCATCACCCCGGATTCGGTGTCGAAGCCGACGAGCTGGACGGGGCGGCGGGTGCCGTCCTCCGGGTTCCGCCAGGTCGCCTGGGCCAGGTAGACGGGGACGGCGGCCTGCACCTCGGGCAGCGCCATGGCCTGGCTGGCGCGGATGCGGGGGAGCATCTCCGGCTTGAAGCTCACCGTGGTCAGCGGGTGCATCAGGAAGATGTCGGCGCGCATCGCCGAAAGCAGCGCCGTTGCGCTGTCGAAGAGGGCAGAGCGGAAGCCGAGCTGCATGAAGACCAGCACGCAGGCGAAGAGCACGCCGGCGATGGCCGAGGCCAGGCGGGCACGCTCGGCGCGGAGCTGGCGCCAGGCGAGGCGCAGCGGCAGCCAGAGCGCGCCGAGGACCGGCGTGGAGCGCGGCGGCGGCGGGGGCGCGGCGGCGGCGGGGGCGCCGGTGAGCTCGGGCGCCCAGGGCAGCAGGGTGGCCTCGGCCGTCGGCACGGTGCGGGGAACGGCATTCATGGCTGGATGGAGACCTGCACCTGCATGCCGGCGCGGCGCTCGAGCGCGGCACGCCCCTCGGGCGAGAGGGTGAGGCGGACCTCGACGGTGCGGGCATCGACGGCGGCCACGGGGTCCGTGCCGGCCTGGGTGGTGCGGCGGACGAGCCAGCCGATCTCGCGCAGCTCGGCCGGGTAGCGCCGCGGGTCGCCGGGGACGATGACCTCGGCGGGGGCGCCCTGGCGGAGGCGGGGGACATCCGTCTCATAGACATCGGCGACGACGTCGAGGCGGGTGAGGTCGGCCATGTCGAGCAGGCCGTCGCCGCCGACCTGGTCGCCGGGGCGGGCGTAGATCTTCAGGATGGTGCCGGCGATGGGGGCCGTCACGCGCGAAAGGGTGGCATCGGCCCGGGCCTTGGCCAGCGCGGCCTCGGCGGCCTGGAGTTCGGCCTCGGCGACGGCGAGGTCCTCGGGGCGGGGGACCAAGAGGCGTTGCAGGGTCGCCTCGGCCTCGGCGCGCTCGGCGGCGGTACGGGCGGCGGCGAAGCGGGCGCGCTCGGCCGGCGCCGCGCCGCCGGCGCCGGAGGGAACCAGCGCCTCGGCCCGCTCGGCGTCGCGGCGGGCGCTCGATTCGGCATAGCGGAGGGCGTCGATGCGGGCGCGCTGGGCGGCGACCTCCTCCGGGCGGCCGGCGGCGCGGATACGGGCCAGCTCCGCACGGGATTGGGCGAGTTGCGCCTCGGCCTGGGCGATGGCGGCCTCCTTCTGCGCCAGGTCGCCGAATTCGGCGATGAGCTGGCCGGCCTCGACCCGGTCGCCCTCGGCGACCAACAGGCGGTCGAGGCGGGTGACGGCCATGCCGCCCGGCGGGTTGAGCCGGCGGATGCGGCTGGCGGGCTCGACGCGGCCGAGGGCGCCGACACCGGGGGGCGGCAAGGGCGCGGCCTCGGCGGGGGCGATGGGGGCGACCTCGCGTGCCCCGTATTGGACCCAGGCGAGGCCGGCCGCGGTCAGGGCCACCAGCATCAGGCCGAAGAGGACCGCGCGGCGCTTCACTGGGAGGGCGCCTCGGGGTCCAGCAGGGCCTGGAATTCCACCTCGTCGAGCACGTCGAAGGCGAGCAACGCGCTGTCCGACGGGTCGCCGCGCAGGCATTCGCCGATCAGGCCGAAGAGACTGGGCATGGTGGGGTGATACTGCGTGCCGGCGGCGGCGCCGGCGGCCAGCATGGTGAGGAAGGCACCGGCGAGGGCGGTGGGGAGCTTCATGGCAGAGCCTCCTCGATCAGGCGGGAGAGGGTGGCGTGCATGGCGTCCATCTCCTCCGGCGTAGCGGTGTAGGTGCCGAAGATACGCGCCATGAAAAGCCCATCCCCCGCGGCCATGACGAGGCCGCCGATGCCGGGGGGAAGGCCGTCCGCCGCGACCTGGCGGCGCATCCCGGCGACGACGGCGCGGACCGGGTCGAGCAGCGCCGGGTCATGGTGGAAGGTGGCGAGGAAGACGGCGGCGGCACGGTCGCAGCGCTCCGTCATCTCCTCGGGCATCGCGCCCATCCCCTGGCCGAAGCCCCAGGCGAGCATGGCGCGGGCGACGCGGCCGGGGCCTTCCGGCTGGGCGGCGACGCCGGCGGCGAAATCCTCCTCGATGAAGGCGGCCATGCGGGCGATGAGGCCGGTGAGCAGCGCCTCCTTGGAGGCGAAATGGTAGAGCAGCCCGCCCTTGGAGACGCCGGCGAGGCGGGCGGCAGCCTCCAGAGTGAGACCGGCGACGCCCTTGGCGCGGACCAGGGCCTCGGCCGCGTCGAGGACGCGGGTGCGGGCATCGATAGGGTTGGTTGATCCATCCGGCATGGTGACAACACTATACCGGCTGGACGGTTCGTCAAGAAAACCGTCCGGCCGGTACAGTCACACTGGCGTCACCCCTGACGCGTCAGTTCGGCCAGCGGCGATGCAGCCAGAGCCACTCGGCCGGGCGCGCCGTGATCCAGGCAGAGAGGCGATCGTTGATGGCGGTCGTCAGCGCCAGGATCTGTGCCTGGCGGTCCTCGCCGGGCGGGACCGGGAGCGGCGGCTCCACAATCAGGCGGAAGCGGCAGGGGCCGAGGCGCTCGACATGGCCGGGGATGATCGGGCAGCCGAAGCGGAGCGCCAGCTGGGCGGGCGCCGGGGCGGTCATCGCCGGCAGGCCGAGCAGCGGGACGGCGATGCCGTCGTTCAGCTTCTGGTCGGCGAGCATGCCGAGGACGCCGCCCTGCGAGAGGTAGCGCAGCGCGGCGCGGGCGCCGGTGGAGCCTTTCGGGAAGAGCGGCAGGGGGTCGCCGGCCACGGCCTCGGCGCGGCAGGCGGCGATGAGGGCATCGACCTCGGCATTGTCGGCGGCGCGGTAGACGCTGCCCATGCGGATGCCCAGGGTGGCGAGCGCCGGGGGCAGCACCTCCCAATTGCCGATATGGCCGGAGACGAGGATGGCGGGGCCGCCCCGCTCCGCGATGGGCTCGAGGTGCTCCCTCCCCTCCATCTCCCATTCCAGCGCCGGGATATGCGCCAGCTCGGCGGCGGTGCGGCCGAGATTGTCCCACATGGCGCGCACCACGCGGTTGCGCTCGGCCGCGGGCAGGGATGGCAATGCGCGGGCCAGGTTGCGGCGGGCGGTGCGGGTGACGGGCAGGACGGGGCCGATGGTCCGCGCCAGCCAGCCGCCGAAGTCGGAGGCGCGGCGCGGCCCGAGCCGGCGCGAGAGGCCGAGCAGCAGCCGGGCGGCTGCGGTTTCGATCCGGTGCTGGAAGCGCGCCATGTCAGGCCGGGATCGGCACCCGCTGGGCGAGCGGATCGAGCAGCGCCTCGATCGCCGCCGTGTCCTCCCATTCCAGGCCGATATTCACCACCGTCACCCGGCTGCGGAAGGCGGCCGGGATGCGGACGAAGTCCTTGCGGGTGGTGACGGGGATGGCGCGCAGCCGGTCGGCCTCGGCCAGGATCTCGCGCATGTCGCCCTCGTCGAAGGGGTAGTGGTCGGCGAAGGGGGCGCGGCCGGCGACGACGGCGCCGATCTCGGCCAGGGTTGCGAAGAACTTCTTCGGGTTGCCGATGCCGCAGAAGGCATGGACCGGCTGGCCGGCCAGCATCGACGCCTCCGGCGCCGGGCGCTGATGGGCGCGGAGGATGCGGGTGCCGGGGGGTAAGACGCTGGCCGCATCGGCTTCGTCCTCGCCGATGATGATGGCGGCGCGGCAGCGGGCAGCGGCGGCGGCGACCGGCTCGCGCAGCGGCCCGGAGGGAATGATGCGGTTGTTGCCGAAGCCGAAATTGCCGTCGACGATGAGGAAGGAGAGGTCCTTCTCCAGCGTCGGGTTCTGCAGCCCGTCATCCATGATGATGGCCTGGGCCCCGGCGGCGATGGCGGCGCGGGCGCCGGCGGCGCGGTCGGCCGAGATCCACGCCGGGCGCTCGGCGGCGAGCAGCAGGGCCTCGTCGCCAACCGCTTGGCTGTCATGTAGGGCGGGGTCGACGCGGACGGGTCCCTTCAGCTTGCCGCCATAGCCGCGGAGGAGGAAATGCACGGCGATGCCGCGATTGGCCAGGCGCTGGCCGAGATCGAGCGAGACGGTGGTCTTGCCGGCGCCGCCCGCAGTGGCGTTGCCGCAGCAGATCACCGGCACCGGAGCCTGCCAGCCGGGCTTCGCCATGCGCCGCGCCGTTGCCGCGCCATAGAAGGCGGCGATGGGCGAAAGCAGCAGCGGCAGCAGGCCGGAGCCGTCGCCGCCCCAGAAATCCGGGGCGCGCATCAGGCGGTCATCGCATCAATGGGCATCGGGCGTCGATCGGTCCTCGTCCCTGGCCTGTGGCATGAGGTGCAGCAGCGCCTTGGCCACCTCGTCCGGCAGGGTGGCAGCCGGCGCGATGGCGGCGGCGGCGGCGTCTGCCAGATTTCGGCCATGATCCGGGTTGGATAGCACGGTGCGGATGGCTCCGGCCAGCGCCCCCGGCTCGGGTGGGATGACCAGGCGAACACCGCCGGCGGCCAGCAACCGGGCGGCGATATCGGCGAAATTGGCGGTGTTGGGGCCGAGCAGGATGGGGCAGCCGAGCCGGGCCGGCTCCAGCGGGTTTTGCCCGCCATGGGGTACGAGGGAGCCGCCGACCAGGGCGAGCCGGGCCAGGCGGTAGAGGAGGCCCAATTCGCCGAGCGTATCGGCGATGTAGATGGCCGTCTCCGGGCCGGGGAGCGCGCCGGTGCTGCGGCGGAGGGTGGGGAGGGTGCCGGCCTCGGTGGCGAGGGCAGCGCCGCGTTCCGGGTGGCGCGGGGCAAGGATGGTCAGCAAGCCGGGGAATTCCGGGGCGAGAAGGCGGTGGGCGGCGATCAGCATCGCCTCCTCTCCCGGATGGGTCGCGGCGCCGAGCACGACCGGGCGCGGGCCGATGGCGGCCTGCAGGGCGGCGAGGGCGGCCGGATCGGCGGGGAGCGGAGGCGCGGCCTCCTTCAGGTTGCCGGGAGCACGGACCTCGCGGGCGCCGAGGGCGGCGAAGCGGGCGGCATCGGCGGGGCCCTGCGCCAGGACGAGGGTGAAGGCGGCCATCAGCTCCCGCCCCAACGCCGGGGCAAGGCGCCAGCGGGCGGCGGAGCGGGCCGAGAGGCGGCCGTTGATGAGTACCAGCGGGATACGGCGGGCCCGGGCGGCGCGGATGAGGTTCGGCCAGAGCTCCGATTCGACGAGGCCGGCGGCGTCGGGGCGCCATGCATCGAGGAAGCTGGCGACCCAGGCGGGAACGTCGAGCGGGATGAAGCGGTGGATCACCTGGCTGCGAAGCGCGGGGGAGAGGCGCCGGTCGAGCAGGGTAGCGCTGGTGACGGTACCGGTGGTCAGCAGGATGGTCAGCGCCGGGGCGCGGGCGGTGAGCGCATCGAGCACGGGCAGCAGCGAGAGCGTCTCGCCGATGCTGGCGGCGTGCAGCCAGAGCAGAGGCCCCGGCGGGCGGGCGGCGCCGAGGCCGCGGCGCTCCGGCAGGCGGGCGGCGAGTTCCTTGCCGCGACGCTGGCGGAGGCGCAGCCAAGCCGGCAGCAGCGGGGCGGCGAGCGTCGCGCCGCAATGCCATGCGAAACTGGCCAGGCTCATCCGGCGGCGACCCAGGCATCGGCCGCGTCGCAGGCAGCGGTGAGCGCGGCCTCGATGGCCGGCAGCGCGTCGAGCGGGGTGGCGCGCTCCACCGCGACGGGCGGGCCCATCACCAGGACGCCGCGGGCGAAGGGGAGCGGCAGCACCATCCGGTCCCAGCTGCCGAGGATGCGGGCGCGGCTGGTGCGGGCGGCGCAGGGCAGGACGGGGATGCCGGCCAGCGCCGCCAGCTGGGCGACGCCGGGGGCGGCGCTGCGCCGCGGGCCACGTGGGCCGTCCGGGGTGATGACGACCATGTCCCCCTCCCCCAGCACCCGCAGCAGCCTGCGCATCCCAGCAGCGCCGCCGCGCGAGGTGGAGGCATGCACCAGCTCCAGCCGGAAGCGGCGGACGATGTCGCCGATGAAGCGGCCGTCGCGGTGGCGAGAGACCAGCACATGGGCGCGGACGGCGGCGAGGCGTGGCTCGGCAGCGCGGGCGCGCAGCCAGAGCATCGGCATCATCGGCAGGCGCTCATGCCAGAAGGCGGCAAGGATGGGACGGCCAGTATCGCCGAGGGCGGCTGCCAGGTGGGGCTCGCCCAGCAGGGTCCAGCGCGTGGTGCGGAAGACCAAGGCGAGGTAGAGGCCGAGCGCCTTGGCGAGAGCCGCCTGGGTGGTGGGATGCCGGATCAGGCGGCGGAGCATGGCGGGCGGGGCATGGCGCCCGCCGCCCTAGCACGCCCCATGCGGAGCCGGAATAGGGTGGCCAGCCTTAGGCGAAGACGCTCTTCCGGCGGAGCGCCAGAACGGCGGCGGCAAGGCCGCTGGTCAGCGAGACGAGGCCGAGGACCGGCGCGGCGAGCAGGACCGCCGAGGCGGCGGCGGTTCCGAGGGCGAGGCCGACGGCGGCGAGGCCACCGACAGCGGCAATGACGGCCAGGAAGCAGAGCGGAATCATGAGTGGCCTCCGGCGAATGGGACAAAGTCTGCCATGGTTATGCCATGATTTGGTCCCAGCCGGCCACAATTACGATTGTGCCGCCACCCCTAACCGGAATGGCGGCACCGTTGTGACAGAAGAGTGAAGGTTGTCAGCCGGTCTGCTGGATGGCCGAGAGCATCCAGGGGCCGCCCTGCACCCGCATGAAGGTCCAGACTTCCGTCGCCTCCGTGCGGCGGTTCGGGTCGCCCTCGACCACCACGCCGTCGCTGACCCGGCGGGTCACGTCGATCATCGAGAAGCGCATGGCGACCGTGGCGAACTCCCGGCTGCCCTCGCGCCAGGCCTCGGCGAGGTCACCCTGCTCCAGCTTCACGTCGCGGGTCTCGTTGCGGAGGCCGCGGCGGTCGAGATCGGCCAGGTCGTCGCCGAAGTAGCGCATCATCTCGGGCGTGGCGACGGCGCGCATCCCGGCTTCGTCATGGTTGTTCCAGGCCGCGTTGATGCGCTGGAGGGCCGATTCGAAAGCCTGGAAATCGGCCGGCGTGACCTGGATGGCGGCGGAAGGCGCGCCGCCGGCACCGCCCATTGGCTGCGGGCCGTTCATCGCCTCGCGGGCCATGCCCTGGGGCATGCCAGCCATGGCCGGCTGCGGCTGACGGCGACGGATGAAGCCCATCACCAGCCGGACCAGGAGGAAGATCAGCCCGATCTGCAGCAGCAGGCCAACGATGGAGCCAAGGCCGGTGAAGCCGGCGAACAGGCCGTTGCCGAAGAGCAGGCCGCCGAGGCCGACGCCGATCAGGCCGCCCATCATCGCTGCCATGAAGGGAGAGCGGGAGAAGAAGCCGCCGGCCGGGTTGGGCTGGCCAATCGGCGGGCGGGTAGCCTGCTGGCCCGCGGTCGCAGCCGGGCGGCCGGCATCCATCGAGCGCTCCATCGGCCGGGCGGCATTGGGCGCCGTGTTGGTGGCCGGCGGAGCGCTGTAGGTGCGGCTGCCGCGACTGCCCGTCGAGGTGCCGCCACCCGGCCGGGCATCCGCGAGCGCGGGGGCCAGCGCCAGGACGGCGGCGGCGAGGAAGAGGGCGGGGCGACGCATCAGGACCGAATCTCCGTGTTTCTGAATTATCGGCAATATAGGGAGGCGCATCGCCAATTGCATCATCCGCCTGCCATGGTCAGGCCCTCAACGCGCACGGTCGGGCTGTCGGTGCCGCGGCGGAATTCCAGGTCGTCGGCCGGCGTCATGTGGAGCAGCATGTCTTTCACGTTGCCGGCGATGGTGACCTCGGAAACCGGCTCGGCCAGCGCCCCATCGCGGATCATGAAGCCGGCGGCGCCGCGGCTGTAGTCGCCGGTGACGCCGTTGACGCCCATGCCGATCAGCTCGGTGACGTAGAGCCCCTCCCGGATATCGGCCATCAGCGCAGTCGGCGTCAGGCTGCCGGGCGCGAGGTAGAGGTTGGTCGGCGCCGGGCCGGGCGGGCCGCCGGTGCCGCGGCTGGCATGGCCGGTCGAGGCCATGCCGAGCTGGCGGGCGCTGCGCCAGTCGAGGATCCAGGTGGTGAGCACCCCGTCCTCGACGATGCTGCGGCGGATGCCCTGCATCCCCTCGCCGTCGAAGGGCCGGCTGCGGAAGCCGCGGCGGCGGGTCGGGTCGTCGATCACCGAGACGCCGGGGGCCATGACCCGTTGGCCGAGCCGGTCGCGGAGGAAGCTGGTGCCCCGCGCCACGGCGGCGCCGTTGATGGCGCCCGCCAGATGACCGAGCAGCGAGGTGGCCACGCGCGGGTCGTAGACCACGGGGATGCGAGCGGTCTTCGGCCGGGTCGGGTTGAGGCGGGCGACGGCCTTCTCCCCGGCGCGGCGGCCGATGGCGGCGGCATCCTCAAGGTCGGCGAGGAAGACGGCGCTGGCATAGTCGTAGTCGCGCTCCATCCCCGTCCCCTGCCCCGCCAGCGCGGTTGCCGAGATCGAATGGCTGGTGCGGGCATACTCGCCGGCGAAGCCGTTGCTGGCCGCGAGCGCGATGGTGTAGCGGGAGAAGCCGGCATCGGCGCCTTCCGAATTGGTCACGCCCTGGATGGCGAGCGCGGCATCCTCGGCGGCGGCGCAGCGAGCGATGAGGTCCTCGGCGCTGGGCTCGGACGGGTCCTCCAGCTCGAGGGCCGAGGCGATCAGCCCGTCCGGCGCCTCGGGCAGGCCGGCGAAGGGGTCTTCCGGCACGACCTTCGCCATGGCGACGGCGCGCTCGGCCAGGGCCTGGAAGCCGCGCGGCGAGGGGTCGGTGGAGGCGACGATGGCCTGGCGCTGGCCGAGGAAAACGCGAAGGCCGAGGTCGAAGCCCTCGGCGCGTTCCAATTGCTCGATCTTGCCGAGGCGGCGCTGGACGGAGAGCGAGGCGGAGGCGACCAGCAGCGCATCCGCGGCGTCGGCGCCGGCGCGTCGAGCGGCGGCGACCAGGTCCTGGAGGAGTTCGGCATGAGAGGTCATGCCGGCACCCTAGACCAAGCCGGGCGGGGGCGAAGCAGGCAAATGCCCGCCCCGCCCCGCGTGCCTCAGCCGGCGGCGCCTTGCAGGGCGGCCCAGACCCGGGGCGGCGTCAGCGGCATCTGCAGGCGGAGGGCGGCGGCCTCGTGGCCGGCGCGGGCTAGCGCATCGGCGATGGCGCTGACCACGGCCGGCGTCGCGCCGATCGTGCCCAGTTCGCCGACGCCCTTCACCCCGAGCGGATTGGTGCGGCAGGGGATCGACTGGTCGAGCTGCGTGACGTAGCCATGGGCGAGGTCGGCGCGCGGCATGCCGTAATCCATGAAGCTGGCCGAGAGCGGCTGGCCGGTATCCGGGTCGTAGGCGACCAGCTCGGAGAGCGCCTGGCCGATGCCCTGCAACGCGCCGCCGACGATCTGGCCCTCGACGATCAGCGGGTTGACGACGCGGCCGGCATCGTTGGCGGAGACGTAGGAGAGCACCTCGACCTCGCCGGTCTCGGGATCGACCTCCACCTCGCAGATGTGGCAGCCGTTCGGCCAGGTGGGGCCGGAGACGGAGTGGCTGATATCGACGAAGATGCGGCCCTCCGGCTGGCGCGCGGCAAGGTCGAAGAGGCCGATGCGGCGGTCGGTGCCGGCGACGCTGATGACGGCGTCGCGGTACTCGAGGTCGGCGGCGGCGGCTTCCAGCGCCTCGGCGGCGAGGTCCTTCGCGGTGTCGACCGCGCGGTCGGAGGCGACCTTGATCGCCGAGCCAGCGGTGAAAAGCGAACGGGAGCCGGCGCTGCCGAAGCCGCTGCCGCGGTCGGAATCACCGAGCACCACCTTGATCTGCTCGATGGGCACGCCGAAGACGTCGACGGCGAGCTGGGCGTAGCTGGTGGCGATGCCCTGGCCCATGGCCTGGGTCGTCGCATAGACCTCGATCTCGCCCTCGCCCTTCACCGCGACGGTGACGCGCTCCTCGAAGACGTTGCCGCCGGTCCATTCGAGGAAGGTGGCGATGCCGCGCCCGCGCAGCTTGCCCCGCGTCCCGGAGGCATCGAAGCGGGCGGGGAAGCCTTGCCAGTCCGCGGCCTTCAGCCCCTCGTCCAAGATCTGAGCGAAGCTGCCGCTGTCATAGGTCTGGCCCATGGCGTTGGTGTATGGCATCTGCACCGGGCGGATCATGTTGCGCCGGCGCAGCTCGGCCGGGTCCATGCCCATCTTCCGCGCGGCGGCGTCCATCAGCCGCTCGATCAGGTAGATCGCCTCCGGCCTTCCAGCGCCGCGATAGGGCGCGGTCGGCGTCGTGTTGGTCAGCAGCGCGGTGAAGCGCAGGTCGATCGTGGTGATGTCGTAGATGCTGGTCGAGACCCAGGGGCCGATCATCAGCTGGATGGCGACGCCTGAGGCGCGCTGGTAGGCGCCCATGTCGGCGAGCGTCCGCACACGGAGGGCGAGGACCTTGCCCTCGGCATCGAGGGCAAGCTCGGCGCGGCTCTCGGTGTCGCGGCCATGGGTCGCTGAGAGGAAATCCTCAAGCCGGGTCGCCGCCCATTTCACCGGTCGGCCGATCTTGCGGGCGGCGAAGGCGACGACGCCGTCCTCCGGGTAGAGGCCGGTCTTCATGCCGAAGCCGCCGCCGACATCGCCGACCAGCACGCGCACCTGCGCCGGGTCGATGCCGAGGATCTCCTTCGCCAGCGTGTCGCGCGCGCCGGAGGGCATCTGGCTGCTGAGGCGGAGGGTGATGCGGCTGCTTGCCGCGTCGTAATCGGCGAGCGCCATGCGCGGCTCCATGGAGGCCGGGGCGAGGCGCTGGTTGACGATGTCAAGCGAGACGGTATGCGCGGCGCGGGCGAAGGCGGCCTCGGCGGCCTCGGCGTCGCCGTAATGGGTCTCGGCGACGACATTGCCGGTGGCGGCGGGCCAGACCAGCGGCGCGCCGGGGGCGCTGGCGCGGGCGAGGCCGATGACGGCGGGCAGTTCCTCATACTCGACCTCGACGGCCTCGGCGGCGTCGCGGGCCTGGCCGGGGCTCTCGGCGATGATCGCGGCGACCGCCTCGCCGGCGAAGCGGACCATGTCGGTGGCGAGGATCGTCCGCGGCGGGGCGGCGAGCGGCGAGCCGTCGGGCCGCTTGAAGGGCAGCGCGACGCCGAGCGGCTTCACCCCGGCCTCCGCCAGCTCGGCGCCGGTGATGACGGCAAGCACCCCCGGCATGGCGAGCGCCGCAGCGGTGTCGATGCCGGTGATGCGGGCATGGGCATGGGGCGAGCGGAGGAAGACGCAATGCGCCTGGCCGGGGAGCGAGAAGTCGTCGGTGAAGCGGCCGGTGCCGGAGAGCAGCGCCTCGTCCTCGATGCGCCGCACCTTCTGGCCGCTGCCGAAGCGGCCGAACCCGGCCTCCATGCCATCCGCTACCATCGCGTCGCTCCACCAGATGTATCGTCGGGCGCAAGCTTAGCAGGGGCGGCGGGGGGCGACAGCCCCGGCGGGGCGATGTAGCCTCGCTCCGCTTCGCCGGAATGGAAGGACAGGATGCCTCGATCCGCCATCGTGCTCGGCGCCGGGATGGTCGGCGTCTCCGTCGCGCTGCATCTGCGGCGGCGCGGCTATGACGTGGTGCTGGTGGACCGGCGGGAGCCCGGCGAGGGCGCCTCCTTCGGCAATGGCGGGCTGATCCAGCGCGAAGCGGTGTTCCCGCACCCCTTCCCCCGCGAGGCGAGGGAGATCGGGCGGGTGGCCTGGAACCGCTCCATCGATGTCCGCTACCATCCGCTCGCCATGCCCGGCTTCATGGCGCCGCTGCTGCGCTATTGGTGGCATTCCGAGCCGGCGCGCTACGCGGCCGCGGTCGAGGGCCATGCGGCGCTGATCCGGACCTGCCTCGACGAGCACCTGGCGCTGGCGCGCGGCACGCCGGCGATGGCGCTGCTGCGGCCGATCGGCTGGATGCGGCTCTACAGCTCGGCGCCGATGCTGGAGGCGGCGCTGGCGCAGGCGGAGCAGGCGCGGCGGGAGTACGACGTCAACTATGTCGCCCTCGACGGCGCCGCGCTGGCGGAGGCGGAGCCGCATCTGCTGGCGGCGCGGGCGGGGGCGATCCACTGGACCGATCCGCTCTCGGTCAGCGACCCGCATGCGCTGGTGCTCGCCTATGCCGGCTTCTTCCAGCAGGAGGGCGGCGCCTTCCGCATCGGCGATGCGGCGACGCTGCGGCGCGCGGGTTCGGGCTGGGCGGTGCGCACGGCCGATGGCGAGGTAGAGGCCGGGGAGGTCGTCATCGCCCTCGGCGCGGCGGCGGGCGAGGTGACGCGGCCGCTCGGCTATGCGCCGCCGCTCTTCGGCAAGCGCGGCTACCACATGCATTACGGCCTCCGCGGCAATGCGGTGTTGCACCGGCCGGTGCTGGATACAGAGAGCGGCTTCCTGCTGGCGCCGATGCGGGCCGGCATAAGGCTGACGACGGGGGCGGAATTCGCACGGCCCGGCGCGCCGGCGACCCCGGTGCAGCTGGAACGGGCGGAGCCGGTGGCGCGCGGGCTGCTGCCGCTCGGCGAGCGGGTGGAGGGCGTGCCCTGGATGGGCGTCCGCCCCTGCACGCCGGACATGCTGCCGGTCATCGGACGGCTGCCCGGCCAGGCGGGGGCGTGGTGCGCCTTCGGCCATGCGCATCAGGGGCTGACGCTCGGGCCGACGACAGGGCGCATGCTGGCCGAGATGATGACGGGCGAGCAGCCCTTCGTCAGCCCGGAGGCCTATCGGGCGGAGCGGTTCCTACGGCGCGGGATGGCGGCCTGACGGAAGGAGACAGGGTCATGGGGCGGTCGATTCTGGTCTTCTACGGCTCCTACCGGTCGGACCGCACCGGCATCCGGCTGGCGCGCTACGTGACCGAGGGCTTCGCCGCGCGCGGCAATGCGACCGAGCTGATCGACGCGCAGGCGGTCGGCCTGCCGATGCTCGACCGGATGTACAAGGAATACCCGAAGGGCCAGGCGCCGGAGGCGATGGAGACGCTCGCCGGCAAGCTTCGGCAGGCGGATGGCTTCGTCTTCGTCGCGGGCGAGTATAACTGGGGCGTGCAGCCGGGGCTGAAGAACCTCACCGATCATTTCCTCGAGGAGTGGTTCTGGCGGCCGGCGGCGATCGCCAGCTACTCCGCCGGGCGGCTGGGCGGGGCGCGGGCCAATCTCGTCTGGCACGGGACGCTGTCGGAGATGGGGATGGTCGTCATCTCCAGCACGCTGATGGCGGGGCCGGTCACCGCGGCGCTGGATGCCGAGGGCAAGCCGACGGGCGATGGCGGGGCCGCGCTGGAGCGGGCCTTCCCGCGCTTCGCGGCCGATCTCGAATGGTGGGTGGATGCTGGGCGGGCACAGCGGGAGAGGCAGGCGCCGCCCTATTGAGCGCCCGGGTCAGTTCACCCCGACGGCGCCGCCGAGCACGTCGCCGATGCCACGGTGGATGACGAGGTCAGCGATGTCGTCGAGCCCGGTTTCCTGGTTGTTGACGATGGCGAGCCGCGCGCCGATGCGCTTCGCCAGTTCGGGGAAGCCGGCGGCGGGGTAGACCACCAGCGAGGAGCCGAGGACGAGGCAGAGATCGGCGGCCAGCACCGCCTCCTGAGCGCGGCGCATCGGGCCCTCGGGCATGGACTGGCCGAAGCTGATGGTCGCGGTCTTGATGAGGCCGCCGCAGCGGCTGCAATCGGGGATGTCGCCGTTGCGCTCGAAATCCTCGCGCAGCTCCTCGATCGAATAGCGGGCGGCGCAGTCGAGGCAGGCGCCGTAGGTGGTGTTGCCATGCAGCTCGATCACCTGACGTTCCGGGATGCCGGAGGCCTGGTGCAGGCCGTCGATGTTCTGGGTGATGACCTCGGCGACCTTGCCCTCGCGCACCAGTCGGGCGACGGCGCGGTGCCCGCGATTGGGCTCGGCGGCGCGGAGCCGGGCATCGGCGGCGAAGCGGCGGCGCCAGCTCTCGCGCCGCGCCTCGGCGGAGGCGAGGAAGTCCTGGAACATGATGGGCTTCATCTGCTCCCAGACGCCGCCCGGGCTGCGGAAGTCCGGGATGCCGGATTCGGTGCTGATGCCGGCGCCGGTGAAGACGACGACGCGGCGCGCGGCCTCGATCATGCCCCGAAGGTCGGCGATGTCACGGTCGGCGATGTCGCGGTCGTCCATGGCTCAGCTCCGGTGAAAGACCAAAGTGAGGTTGTTCGCCGGCATGGGTTCGACAATGGGCGGGGCGAAGCCCTGCGCCGCCGCGGCCTCGGCCACCGCCTCGAGGTCTCGGAGGCCCCAGGCCGGGTCGCGGGCGCGGAGCTCGGCATCGAAGACGGCGTTGCCAGGGGCGGTATGGGCGCCGCCCCGCCGGAAGGGGCCGTAGAGGATCAGCGGGCCGCCGACGGGGAGGCTGGCCGCGGCGCCGCGCATGAGGCCGAGCGTCGCCGCCCAGGGGGCGATGTGGATCATGTTGACGCAGAGCACGGCAGCGGCGGCGGGCCAGCGGGGCGCGGTCGCGTCGAGCCGCAGGGCGGGGCGGCAATTGGGCAGGCCGGTGCACCAGGCGTCGATTCCGGGCAGGGCGTCGGGGTCGCGCTCGGTCGGCTGGAGGGTCAGGTGCGGCAGGGCGGCGGCGAGGAAGGCCGCGTGCTCGCCGGTGCCGCTGGCGATCTCCAGCAGCAGGCCCGTGGCGGGCAGGTGGCGGCGGAGGGTGACGAGGAGGGGCTCGCGGTTGCGGAGCGTCGCCGGGGCGTGGCGGCGGGGGTCGGTCATGCGAGGCCGATGCGCTCGCGGATCCCGGCCGACCGCCAGGCGGTGATCCGGGAGGCTCTTCCCTCGGCAGCCTCGCCGAGAGGGATGGAGACAGGGGCACCGATGGCGCTTACTCCTGTTGCAGCGCGAATCTAGTCGTCAGAAGCGTTGCGATCAACGACGCCGGCGCCCCGCTTTGGCCCGACCGGCCCTTGGTCGGCGGGGCGCGCATGGCAGGTCCCCGGCCTCACCCAGCATCGCAACCGCCATGCCAGCTTGGTTCCGCCGGGCCGAGGCACTAGTTTGGCCTGGATGCGCTATCTCAGCACCCGCGGCGAGGCCGCACCCCGTGATTTCGAAGGCGTCCTGCTGGCGGGCCTCGCCGAGGATGGCGGCCTCTTCCTGCCCGAGGCCTGGCCCAGCCTTTCGGCCGCCGAATGGCGTGGGCTGCGCGGCCTGCCCTATGCCGAGTTGGCGGCGCGGCTGATCCACCCCTTCGCCGGGGGGTCGCTTTCCTTCGAGACGTTGAGGGAGATGACGGGCGAGGCCTATGCGGGCTTCGGCCATCCGGCCATCGCGCCCCTTGTCCAGCTCGATGCGCGCTGCTTCGCGCTGGAGCTGTTCCATGGGCCGACGCTCGCCTTCAAGGATATGGCGATGCAGCTGCTCGGGCGGCTCTTCGACCATGCGCTGGCGCGGCGGGGGGAGCGGATCACCATCGTCGGCGCCACCTCGGGCGATACCGGCTCGGCGGCGATCGAGGCTTGCCGGGACCGCAGCGCGATCGATCTCGTCATGCTGCATCCCGAGGGGCGGACTTCCGAGGTGCAGCGGCGGCAGATGACGACGGTGCTCTCGCCGAACATTGCCAACCTCGCCGTCCGGGGCAGCTTCGACGACTGCCAGGACCTGGTGAAGGCGATGTTCAACGACGCGCCATTCCGCCGGGAGATGCATCTGGCCGCCGTCAACTCGATCAACTGGGCGCGGGTCGCGGCGCAGATTCCCTATTATGCCTATGCGGCTCTCGCCCTCGGCGCGCCGGATCGGCCTGTCGCCTTCTCGGTGCCGACGGGGAATTTCGGCAATGTGCTGGCGGCCTGGGCGGTGCGGCGGATGGGGCTGCCGGTCGAGCGGCTGATCATCGGCGCCAACCGCAACAACATCCTGGCGCGCTTCCTTGCCTCGAACGACATGTCGATGCGCCCGGTGGAGCCGAGCCTGTCGCCGAGCATGGACATCCAGGTCAGCTCGAATTTCGAGCGGCTGCTCTTCGAGCTGCTGGGCCGCAACGGGGCGGCGACGGCGGCGGTGATGGGGCGCTTCCGCAGCGAGGGACGGATGCCGGTGCCGGATGCCGCCTGGCGCGAGGCGACGCGGCTGTTCCACGGCTTCACCCTCGACGACGAGGGGACGCTCGGCGAGATTCGGCATCTCTGGTGGCAGGCCGGGTATCTCGCGGACCCGCATACGGCGATCGGCACGGCGGCGGCGCGGGCGCTGGCGCCGGAGGATCCCGCGATCCCCGTCATCGTCGCGGCGACGGCGCATCCGGCGAAATTCCCCGATGCAGTGGAGGCGGCGATCGGCCTCCGTCCGCCCCTGCCGCCGCGCCTGGCCGACCTCTATGAGCGTGAGGAGCGCTTTGTGAGGGCCGAGCCCGACCTCGGCGCGGTGGAGGCGCTGGTGCGCAGCCATGCGCGGCGGAACTAGCCGCCACTCGCGCCCTCCCCTCACCGGCCCCATATTCACACGATGACCGCATCCCCTGCCACAAGGTCCCCCATGTCCGAAGCCATCCGCGTCACCCGCCTCGCCAATGGCCTCACCGTCGTCTCCGAGGCCATGCCGCGGGTCGAGACCGTGTCCTTCGGCGCCTATGTCTCCGCCGGCACCCGCCATGAGAGCGAGGCGGAGAACGGCGTTTCCCACTTCCTCGAGCACATGGCCTTCAAGGGCACGGCGACGCGCGACGCGGCCGCCATCGCCCGCGAGATGGAGAATGTCGGCGGCCATCTGAACGCCTACACCGCCCGCGAGCAGACCGCCTATTACTGCAAGGTGCTCAAGGAGGACCTGCCGCTCGCCGCCGACATCATCGGCGACATCCTGACGCATTCCACCTTCATCCCCGAGGAGCTGGAGCGCGAGCGCGGCGTCATCCTGCAGGAGATCGGCCAGGCGAACGACACGCCGGACGACATCGTCTTCGACCATTTCCAGGCGACGGCCTATCCTGGCCAGCCGATGGGCCGCCCGACCCTCGGCACCGAGGATGTCATCCGGCGGATGAAGCGCGAGGCGCTGACCGGCTACATGCAGCACCATTACGGGCCGGAGCGCATGGTTGTCGCCGCCGCCGGCGCGCTCGACCATGACACGCTGCTGGGGCTGGTGGAGCGGCATTTCCGCGACCTGCCGACCGTGGCGCCGCCGCCGCCGGAGCCCGCGCGCTATGCCGGCGGCGAGTTCCGCGAGGAGCGCGACCTCGACCAGGTGCACATCGTCCTCGGCTTCCCCTCCTGCGGCTACAAGGACCCGCTGCACTATCCGAGCATGCTGCTGAGCACGCTGCTGGGCGGCGGCATGTCCTCGCGGCTGTTCCAGGAGATCCGCGAGAAGCGGGGGCTGGTCTATTCGATATACTCCTTCGCCCATCCCTTCGACGACAGCGGCCTCTTCGCAGTCTATGCCGGCACCGGCGAAGAGGAGGCGGAGGAGCTGGTGCCCGTCACCCTCGAGGAACTGCGCAAGGTGCAGACCTCCGTCACGCAGGACGAGTTGGACCGCGCCAAGGCGCAGCTCCGCGCCAGCCTGCTGATGAGCCTCGAGAGCACCGGCAGCCGCACCGAGCAGCTGGCGCGGCAGATCCAGGTGCATGGCCGCATCATCCCCATCGAGGAGACCAAGGCGAAGATCGCCGCCGTCACCATCGAGCAGGTGCAGGAAGCGGCGCAGCAGGCCTTCCGCGGCACGCCGACGCTGGCCCTGCTCGGCCCGGCGGGGAAGGTGCCGGGCGTCGCGGAGATCGCCGCCAGCCTGAGGTGACGGGCGCGCGAGCGAATATGTGAATATTCAATCACGCCGCATCCCCCCTACCCTCCCCTGATCGAGAGCCCCGGCCAACGGGGCATACGGTGCAGAAGCGCCGGGACGTCCAGGGGGAGTAAGGCATGAAGCGGCGCGATTTCCATCTGCTGGCGGGCGGCAGCCTGGCCTTCGGCCTGGTAGCCCCGGCGGTCCGGGCGCAGGCGAAGAAGAGCCTCGCCTTCGTCGTCAATGTCTCGGCCGATTTCTGGACCATCGCGCGGCGCGGCATCGAGAAGGCGAACCGCGAGCATCCCGATTTCGACATGGAGATGATCATCCCGAGCCAGGCGAGCGCCGCCGAGCAGCGCCGCATCCTGGACGAGCTGGTGGCGCGCAAGGTCGCGGGCGTCGCCATCTCCGCCATCAACCCGGCGAGCCAGACCGACGTGCTGAACCGCGTCGCCGAGCAGTCCGTGCTCTTCACCACGGACAGCGACGCGCCGGCGAGCAAGCGGATGCTTTATATCGGCACGGACAACGTTGCCGCCGGGCGCCGCGCCGGCGAGCAGATGAAGCAGGCGATGCCGGAGGGCGGCCGCGCCATGCTGTTCGTCGGCACCATGGATGCCGACAATGCGCGCGAGCGCGTGCAGGGCATCCGTGAGATCTTACAAGGCGGCAACATCACCATCGCCGATATCCGCACCGACGAGAGCGACTTCGCCCGCGCCCGTCGCAACGCCGAGGATGCGCTGGCGCGCGAGCGCGACCTGAAGATGATGGTTGGCCTCTGGGCCTACAACACGCCGCAGATCTACCAGGCGGTGCGCGAGGCCGGGCGGCAGGGCCAGGTGAAGATCGTCGGCTTCGACGAGGATGCGCTGACCTTGCGCGGCGTGGCCGACGGCACCATCCACTCGACCGTGGTGCAGCAGCCCTACGAGTTCGGCTACCGCTCGATGAAGGGGCTGATCCGCGTGGTCAACGGCGACCGCGGCTGGATTCCGGCCAACAAGCAGGACATCGTCGAGACCAAGGTCATCGACAAGACCAATGTGGGCGAGTTCCAGTCCTACATGCGGGGCCTGCTGCGGGGCAGCTAGCGTGCTGCTCGAGCTGGAGGGGATCGGGAAGAGCTATCCCGGCATCCGCGCGCTGGACGGCGTCTCGCTGCATCTCGACGCCGGCGAGGTGCTCGGCCTTGTCGGCGAGAACGGCGCGGGCAAGAGCACGCTGATGAAGGTGCTCGGTGGGGTGGTGCAGCCGGATGCCGGGCGCATCCGCCTGCACGGGCGGGACTTCCCGCAGCTCAGCGTCGCCGAGGCGGGGGCGCAAGGCATCGCCTTCGTCCATCAGGAGCTGTCGGTCTTCGACAACCTCGATGTCGCGGCCAATGTGCTGATGGGGCGGGAGCCGGTCTGGGGCGGGCCGCTGCAGCTGGTCAACCGGCAGGCGGCGCGGGCCGCGGTGGCGCCGCTGCTGGCGCGGCTCGGCGCGGATTTCGGGCCGGAGGCGCCGGTCGCCACGCTCTCCATCGCGCAGCGGCAGATGGTCGAGATCGCCCGCGCGCTGTCCATGCGGGCGCGCATCATCATCTTCGACGAGCCGACCAGCAGCCTGACGCTGTCGGAGACGGACCGGCTGCTGGCGACCATCGCCGCGCTGCGCGAGGCAGGGACGGGCATCATCTATATCAGCCACCGCCTCGGCGAGATCACCACCTGCGCCGACCGCGTCACCTGCCTGCGCGACGGGCGGGTCGTCGGCCATCTGGCGCGCGGCGAGATCAACCATGCGACGATGACGCGGCTGATGATCGGGCGCGACCTGAAGTCGCTCTACACCCCGCCCGCTGCGATGCCGCGCGAGGATGGCGGGTTGCGCATCGAGGGGCTGGTAACAGAGGCCTTTCCCGACCGCAGCATCGACCTCGCGTTGCGGCCGGGGGAGATCCTGGGCCTCGCCGGGTTGGTCGGGGCGGGGCGGACTTCGCTGGCGCGGGCGCTCTTCGGCGTCGAGCCGGCGCTTGCGGGCCGGATCAGCCTTGGCGGCCAGGCGCTCAGCATCGGCAGCCCGCGCGAGGCGATCGCGCAGGGCATCTATCTCGTGCCGGAGGACCGCAAGCGCTCCGGCCTCGTGCTCGACATGTCGATCGCCGAGAATGTCTCGCTGCCGGATTTGCCGGACCATGCCCGCGCCGGGCTGGTACAGGGTGGCTCCGAGGCGCGGGCGGCCGAGGCGCAGCGGCAGTCGCTGCGCATCCGGGCGCCCGGCGTCGCGGTGAAGGCGGGCACGCTCTCGGGCGGCAACCAGCAGAAGGTGGTGCTCGGCAAGTGGCTGGCGATGCGACCGCGCGCGCTGATCTTCGACGAGCCGACGCGCGGCGTCGATGTCGGCGCCAAGGGCGAGATCTACGCGCTGATGCGCGGCCTCGCCGATCGCGGCGTCGCCGTATTGATGATCAGCAGCGACATGGAGGAGGTGATCGGCGTGAGCGACCGTGTCGCGGTGATGCATGAGGGCCGGATCGCCGGCACCCTCGAGCGCCATGAGGTGAACGAGCCGAACATCCTCCGCCTCGCCACCGGGCAGCGGCCGGAGGAACATGTGGCGACGGCGGAGGCGGTGTGATGGGGCGGAAGGAGCTCGGCCTCGCGGTCCTCATCGTCGGCATCGCGGCCATTACGGCGGGGCTGAACCCGCAATTCCTCTCGACCGTCAACCTGATGAACATGGCCAACCTCATCGGCCTGTTCGGCATCTTCTCGATCGGCCAGGGGCTGATCATCATCACCGGCGGCATCGACCTCTCCGTCGGCTCGATCTTCGCACTGCTCGGCGTGGTCTTCCTCGACCTCACGGCGAATATGGGGATCGCCTGGCCCATTGCGGTGCTCGTCGTGCTGGCGCTCGGCCTGCTGATGGGGCTGGTCCATGGGCTGCTGGTGACAAGGCTCGGGCTGCAACCCTTCGTCGTGACGCTCTGCGGGCTGCTGATCTATCGCGGGGCGGCGCGCTACTACACCGGCGATTCCACCATCAGCCTCGGCTATGCAGAGGGGCTGGATGCCATCACCTGGCTGGCGGCAGGGCGCAGCTTCGGCGTGCCGCACAGCTTCTTCGCGCTGATCCTCGTCGCCATCGTCGTGGGCGTGGTGCTGCATCGCTCGGTCTTCGGGCGATACCTCTTCGGCGTCGGGCGGAACGAGGAGGCGGCGCGCTATTCCGGCATCCGCACCGGGGCGGTGGTCACCGGCGCCTATGTGCTGGGCGGGCTGCTGGCGGCCTTCTCGACCATCCTGCTGGTCTTCTACACCAGCTCCGTCTCGCCCTCCTCCTTCGGCAATTTCTACGAGCTCTATGCCATCGCCGCCGCCGTGCTCGGCGGCTGCTCGCTGCGCGGCGGCGAGGGCAGCGTGCTCGGGATCGTGCTGGGGACGGTGCTGCTGCAGGTCCTGCAGAACCTGGTGAACATCCTTGGCATCCCCTCCTCGCTCAATTTCGCGGTGATGGGGGGCGTGATCCTGATCGGCGCGCTGGCCGACCGGCAGCTCGCGCGGCGCAAAACGGCGCCGGCGCGGGTGGCAGCGAAGGGGGCGGTGGCGGCGGCGGAGTAGGCCGGGTCACCACGGCCCGGGCCTGACCCTTTGCGCCGGCTAGATTTGGGCCCCCAATTAACGTCTCGGGGACGCCGGAACTGCAGCAAGCGGCTGATAGTCGGCTGGCCGTTGGAAACGGGCAGGGTCCTGCGGCCCGTAGGTGACGCGCGTAGCGACATACAGCGTCGATGCGTCCGAACCGCTTCCCTCGACAAGCCGCAACGGCACTCCGTCCGCGGTGATGCAGGCATGCCGCGCCTCGTCCGCGCTGCCCCCATCCTTCGGTTCGATCCGCCAAACCGTGCAGGCTTGCCCGGCAACCGTATCGGTCCCTTCGCGCGTCAGCTTGGCATCGGGGCGGACCAGGACGATGTCCTGGGTCATCACGGCAGCCATCCTGCCAAGGTCATGGTAGGTGCGATCCGCGTCGACCAACACGACCACTCCACCGCTGCGGGTGTCGATGATGTGGACCACGCGATTGATCAGGCTCCGGCCTTCCGTCCGAATCCGGCCTTCAGACGCGAGCCAAGCCACGGCGTCCACGGTAGGTGGCCTGTTCTTGACCTGATAGGCAACGGCGACGTCGCGCGTCGGCATCGCCGGAGGGCGCTCCTGCGCATGGGCGACGGAGACGGCGGAAGCGGCTAGGAGGCACGTCATAACGGCTTGCAAGGCGAATGGGCGCACGATTTCCAATCCTTGGTGGCGCTCGATATTCCTTCGTGACGCCTGGGAGTCAATTGGCGTCCTTCGGACTCGCCTGACCTGCATTCACCTGCCCCCCTGCGCGGGCCGGACATCTTGCAGGCTTCGCTTGCCCTGCCGCGAGGACAGGGCGGAGGCATCGGGGCGTTGGTGAGGCGGCGCGTGAGCCTCCCGGCAGGGCAGGACGGTCTCAGTAGCTCTTCGGCTGCTCCAGCACGCGCTCGGCGATGAAGGAGAGGATCATCTGCTCCGAGACGGGGGCGATGCGGCAGATCATCACCTCGCGCAGCAGGCGCTCGACGACGTACTCCTTCGCATAGCCCATGCCGCCATGGGTCAGCATGGCGCGGAGGCAGGCCTCGTAGCCGGCCCGGGCACCGAGCAGTTTCGCCGCATTGGCCTCGGCGCCGCAGGGGCGGCCGGCGTCGTAGAGCCAGGCGGCCTTCATCGCCATCATCCAGGCGCTCTCGAGCCCGGTCCAGCATTCGGCGAGCGGGTGCTGGATCGCCTGGTTCTGCCCGATGGGGCGGCCGAAGACCTGGCGCTCGCGCGCGTAGCGGCTGGCCCGGTCCAGCGCGTCGCGGCCGATGGCGATGGCCTCGGCGGCGATCAGGATGCGCTCCGGGTTCAGGCTGTCGAGGATGTAGGAGAAGCCGCGGCCTTCCTCGCCGATGCGGTCCTCCTCCGGGATGAAGAGGTCGTCGATGAAGACCATGTTCGAATCGACGGCGGCACGGCCCATCTTCGGGATGCGCTGCACCTCGACGCGGCTGCGGTCGAGGTCGGTGTAGAAGAGGGTGATGCCCTCGGAGGGGCGCCGCGCCTCCTCCTTCCGCGTGGTGCGGGTCAGCAGCATGATCTTGTTGGCGACCTGGGCCGTCGAGGTCCAGATCTTCCGGCCGTTCACGCGGTAGCCGCCGGGCACCTTCTGGGCGAAGGTGGTGATGCTGGTGGTGTCGAGCCCGGCATTCGGCTCGGTGACGCCGAAGCAGGCCTGGTCGGTGCCGGCGACGAGGCGGGGAATCCAGCGCGCCTTCTGCTCCGCCGTGCCGTGGACGACGATCGGGTGCGGGCCGAACATGTTGATGTGGAGCGCCGAGGCGGCGCCCATCGCCCCGCCATGGCGGGCGACGGTGTGCATCATCAGCGCCGCTTCCGTCACGCCGAGGCCGGCGCCGCCATGCTCGGGCGGCATGGTGATGCCGAGCCAGCCGCCCTCGGCCATGGCGCGGTGGAACTCGCGGGGGAAGCGGGCCTCGGCCTCGCAGTCGCGCCAGTAGTCGTCGCCGAAACGGCGGCAGACGGCGCCGACGCCCTCGACGATCGCCTCCTGCTCGGGGGTGAGGCCGAAATCCATGGTGATCCTCCCGCGGTTGCGGCGAGGATCGGCCGGCGCGGGCGCCAGGGCAAGCTCGCACCCTGCAAGCTCCCGCCCTGTTGGCTTGCCAAGGGCGGCGGTTCGGGCCAAGACCCCCTAACAGCCACTGCCCCCGGAGACAGCCATGGCCTCGGCGTTCGACCGCATCGCCGACATCATCGCGGAGACCAGCGATGTCCCGCGCGAGACGATCCGGCCGGAAAGCCATGTGATCGAGGATCTCGGTATCGACAGCCTCGACTTCCTCGACATCGTCTTCGCCATCGACAAGGCCTTCGGCATCAAGGTGCCGGTCGAGACCTGGACGCAGGAGGTCAACTCGGGCGCGGCCCCGGCCTCGCAGTATTTCGTCATGGAGAACCTGGCGAAGCGGATCGAGGAGCTGGTGGCCGCCAAGTCCGGCGGCTAGCGCCGTGCAGCTCGAATATTTCCGGATGATCGACCGGGTTGTCTCGGTCGATGACGGGTCCATCGCCGCGGAGGCGGTGGTGCCGGAGGCGAGCCCAGTCCTCGAGGGGCATTTCCCCGGCCATCCGCTGGTGCCCGGCGTGCTGCTGCTGGAGACCATGGCGCAGGCCTCGGGCTACCTGCTGCTGGCGCGGCTCGGCTTCTCCCGCATGGCCTTCCTCATCGGCAACAAGGAGCTGAAGCTGCGGCGCTTCGTCCGGCCAGGGGAGCGGCTCTCCGTGACCGCTCGGCTGGTGCATGAGGGCTCGGGCTATGCAGTCACGGATGCGGCCATCACCGGCGAGGGCAAGCGTATCTGCGAGGTGCGCGAGATGAAGTTCAGCCTGGCCGATTTCCCGGCGCCGGAGCTGGCCGCGGCGATGCGGGCGCAGGCCGAGCGGATCGGGCTCGCGCCATGAGCGGGGCGGTCTGGATCACCGGGATCGGCCTCGCCTCCTCGCTCGGCGAGGGGGTGGAGGCGCATCGGGCGGCGCTGCGGGACCCGGTGGCGCGGCCGGTGGTGGATGCGGCGGGCTTCGCCCCCTTCCCTGTCCATCCGATGCCCAATCTCGCCTTCGATGCGCAGATCCCGAAGAAGGGTGACCAGCGGCAAATGGAGCCCTGGCAGCGGCTCGGCACCTATGCCGCGGGCCTCGCGCTCGACCATGCGGGGGCGCGGGGACTGGTGGGGGAGATGCACCTGCTCGTCGCCGCTGGCGGCGGGGAGCGGGACGTGGGGCTCGACGAGGCGATCTGCGCCGAGCTTGCCGGGCTGCCGCCGGAGCAGGCGGGGCCGCTGCTCAACGAGCGCCTGGCCAACGGGCTAAGGCCGACACTGTTCCTGGCGCAGCTCTCCAACCTGCTGGCGGGCAACATCTCCATCGTGCATGGCGTCACCGGCTCATCGCGGACCTTCATGGGCGAGGAGGCGGCGGGGGCGGAGGCGGTGCGCATCGCGGCCGCCAGGCTCGCCGAGGGACGCGGCGAGGTGGCGCTGGTCGGCGGCGCCTATGTGGCGGGGCGGTGGGACATGCTGCTGCTGCATGCGGCCTCGGGCGGGCTGTGGCGCGGCGACTGGGCGCCGCTCGCCGAGCGGCGGGGTGGCGGGATGGTGACGGGGAGCATCGGCGCCTTCCTGGTGCTGGAGACGGAGCGGCATGCGCGGGGGCGCGGCGCGGCCTGCCTTGCGCGGCTGGCGGCGGTCAGGAGCGGCGCGGCGCGGCGCCAGGGCGAGGACAGCGCGCGGGCGAGTGCGGCGGCGCTGGCCGAGGGGCTGGCGCTGCGGCCGGGGCTTGCAGTGGTGTCGGGCGCGAGCGGGATGCCGGAGGCGCTGGCGGAGGAGCGGGCTTTCCTCGCCGGCCTGCCGGAGCCGGGGGCGGTGCGCTTCACCGCGGACCTGCTGGGGCATGGCGTGGAGGCGAGTTTTCCGGCGAGCCTGGCGCTCGGGGCGCTTGCCCTTGCTGAGGGCATGGCGACGCAGGCGCTTGTGACGGGGTTCGGGCTCTGGCGCGGCGAGGCGCTGGCCTTGCTGGAGGCGGCGTGATGCGGGACCATCTCGGGCGGCCGCTCGTCGCGGTGACGGGGATGGGGCTGGTGACGCCGCTGGGCTTCGGCGTGGCGGAGAGTTGGCGGGCCCTGCTCGCCGGGCGGTCGGGCATCCGGCGCATCACCCGCTTCCCGACCGAGCATCTGAAGACGCGGATCGCCGGGCAGGTGACGCTGCCGGGAGAGGAAGCGATGGCCTCGCCGGAGCGGGTGGAGCGGATGGCCGCAATGGCGGCGGCGGAGGCGGTGGGGCAGGCCGGGATCGGCGAGCGGTTCCCCGGGCCGCTGCTTCTCGGCATGCCGCCGGTCGAGGTGGAATGGCCGCAGCGGCTGGCGCTGGCGCGGGCGGGTGCCGGTTATCCGGCGATGGTCGAGGCGGTGGCGGGGCAGCGGGGGCTGTTCGAGACCTTCCTCTTCGGCGGGATCGGGGAGCGGCTGGCGGAGCGGTTCGGGACGCACGGCGTGCCGGTTTCCGTCACCACGGCCTGCGCGACGGGGGCCTCCGCGATCCAGCTCGGGCTGGAGGCGATCCAGCGCGGCGAGGCGAAGGCGGCGCTCTGCATCGGCGCCGAGGGGAGCGTGGCGCCGGAGCCGCTGGTGCGCTTCTCGCTGCTCTCGGCGCTGTCGACACGCAATGACGAGCCGGAGCGGGCCTCGCGGCCCTTCGAGAAGACGCGCGAGGGCTTCGTGCTCAGCGAGGGCGCGGCGGCACTGGTGCTGGAGAGCCTGGAGGCGGCGCAGGCGCGTGGGGCGGAGGTGCTGGGGCTGGTGCTCGGGGCCGGGGAACGAGCCGACAGCTTCCACCGCACGCGGAGCAACCCGGATGGCGGGGCGATCATCGGGGCGATGCGCGCGGCTATCGCCGATGCGGGGCTGCGGCCGGGCGACATTTCCTATGTGAACGCGCACGGCACGGGAACGCCGGAGAACGACAAGATGGAGACGCTCGGCATGCGCGCGGTCTTCGGCGATGCGCCGCCGCCGATCTCGTCGAACAAGTCGATGATCGGGCACACGCTCTCGGCGGCGGGAGCGATCGAAGCGGTGGCGAGCCTGCTCACCATCCGCGACGGAATGCTGCCGCCGACGATCAACCATGAGGTGCCCGATCCGGCGATCGCGCTCGATGTGGTGCCGAATGTCGCGCGGGCGGCGAAGGTGGAGCGGGTGCTGTCGAACAGCTTCGGCTTCGGCGGGCAGAATGTGTGCCTGGTGCTGGGGGCGGCGCCGTGAGCGGCGCGATGCTCGGAGCGCCGGAGGTGCGGAAAGCTAAATCGCGCCGCGCGCCGGAGGCGCAGCAATGAAAGCGTTGCAGCTTTTCGGTGATCGCGACACGCGGCTCGTCGAGGTGGCGGAGCCGGCGGCGCCGGGGCCGGGCGAGTTGCGGCTCAGGATGCGGGCGGTGGCGCTCAACCACATCGATGTCTGGGGCTGGCGGGGGATGGCTTTCGCCAAGCGGAACCTGCCGCTGACGGTGGGGGCGGAGGCGGTGGGCGAGGTTGTCGCCATCGGCGAGGGCGTGGAGGGGTGGCGCGTCGGGCAGCTCGCCGTGCCTTATGGGGCGCAAACTTGCGGCGTCTGCCGGGCGTGCCGGGAGGGGCGGGACAATCTGTGCGAGAATGTCGCGGGGGTGAAGGGATTCCACCTCGATGGCTTCGCGCAGGAGATCGTCAATCAACAGGCGCGGCTTTGCGTGAAGGTGCCGGAAGGCATCGCCGTGGAGGATGCGGCCTGCGCGGGGATCACCTTCTCGACCGTGGAGCACATGCTCTTCGACAATGCGCGGCTGGAGCCGGGCGAGACGATCCTGGTGCAGGCGGCGGGTTCGGGGATCGGCACAGTCGCCGTGCGCATGGCGAAGGCGATGGGGTGCACCGTCATCGCGACCGCCGGGTCGGACGAGAAGTGCGAGCGGGTGCGCGCGCTCGGGGCGGATCATGTCGTCAACTATACGAATGACCGCTTCGAGAGCGTTGCGCGGAAGGTGACGAAGAAGCGCGGCGTCGATGTGGTGTTCGAGCATGTAGGCGCCACGACCTGGGCGGGGTCGCTGCTGTCGCTCAGGATGGGTGGCAGGCTGGTGACTTGCGGCAGCACCTCGGGTGTCTCGGCGGAGACCAACCTGATGATGCTGTTCCAGCGGCAGCTGCGCATCATCGGCAGCTTCGGTGCGGCGATGCGCAACATCGGCGACGGGCTTGGCAAGATGGCGGGCGGCCTCCGGCCGGTGATCGACAGCACGGTGCCGCTGGAGGGCTTCGCCGGGGCGCTGGCGCGGCTCGAGGAGCGGCGGGTCTTCGGCAAGATCGTCGTCATGCTCTGACCATGCGCGATGCGGCGGTGGCGGCGCTGGTGCGGGGGCTCTTCGCGCTCGTCGGGGCGCTGGGGCCGGATCGCGCGGGGGCGCTGGGCGGTGCCGTCGCGCGGCGGGTCGGGCCGTTGGTGAAGGCGCATCGGATTGCGCTCGAGAATGTGGCGGCGGCGTTTCCCGAACTGTCGGAGGCGGAGCATCGACGGATCGTCGGGGAGGCCTGGGAGAATCTCGGGCGGACGGCGGCGGAATACGTGCATCTGGAGCGGATCTGGGATTTCGACCCCGATGGCGCGCCGGGGCGGATCGAGGTCGCGCCGGAGGCGGTCGCGCGGTTCGAGGCGCTGCGCGAGGATGGCAAGCCGGCGCTGTTCTTCGCGGCGCATCTGGCGAATTGGGAGCTGCCGGCGGTCGCGGCGGCAAAGCATGGGCTGCCCTCCGCCGTGCTCTACCGGACGCCGAACAACAAGGCCGTCGCGGCGGATATCCGTGCGCTGCGCGAGGGGATCATGGGGCGGCTGATCGCGGCGGATGTCGCGGCGCCGGTCCGCATGATGGAGGCGCTCGACGAGGGGCTGCATGTCGGCATGCTGATCGACCAGCGCTTCGGGCGGGGGCCGCGGGTGCCCTTCCTCGGGCGGCCCGCGGCAGCCAATCCGTTGCTGGCGCGGCTGGCGCGGCGCTTCGACTGCCCGGTGCATGGGGCGCGGGCGATAAGGCTGCCGGGGGGCCGGTTCCGGCTGGAGCTGACCGAGGCGGTGGAGCTGCCGCGGGATGCGCGGGGACGAGTGGATGTGGAAGCGGCGACGGCGCTGCTCAACCGGATCGTCGAAGGCTGGGTCAGGGAGCATCCGGGGCAGTGGCTGTGGATGCACAGGCGGTGGCGGTAGAAGTTGAGGAATTGAAGAGGGGGCGGGTCAAAGCGTTGAGACTGGCGGATTTTCGGGCGAATTTTAGGAATTCAGGGTTTTAAGGACTGCCTGCGAACAACCGTAGACCGGGTTGCCCTGCCGCCTCGGATGCGAGGCCGGCCTCCGGCGCGTGCAGCCTCAGCGCCAGTAGGCCCCCTTGGTGCCCGGCGGCGGCCCGATCAGGCGATCATAGGCGCGACGTTCGATGCCGTAGCACTCGCAGGAAGCCGCTTCGAGGCCCGGCCGGTCGGTGATCGTAATCCGGCCCCGTTCGTAGCGGATAAAGCCCGCCTTCTGCAGCACCCCCGCGGCAACGGTAACCCCGGCGCGGCGCACGCCGAGCATCATCGACATAAACTCGTGCGTCATGGGGAAGTCGTCAGTCCCCACGCGGTCATGCGCCATCAGCAGCCAGCGCGCGAGGCGCTGTTCGATATGGTGCCGACCGTTGCAGGCCGCGCTCCGCGTCACCTGCTCGAAATGCGCCAGCGCGTAGCGGCTCAGGGTCGGGCGGAGCGATGGGATGCGCTCCAGCTCCTCCCGGAACGCGGCAGTGCCGATCCGCAGCCCGGTGCCAGGCACCTGGACCATGATCTCGAAACCCTCGATGTCGGCGCCGAGCAGCGGCGCCAGCCCCATCATCCCTTCCGGGCCTATGAGGCCGACCTCGGCACTGTCGCCGTTGTCCATGTAGGCCAGCCGGGAGAGATAGCCTGTCCCCGGGAAGTAGACCGCCCGGATCGGCTGCTCCACTTCCTGCAGGATCTGACGCAGCGAGAGCTCGACAAGTTCGAGCCGCGGCAGGAAGCGCGCGAGGTCGTCGGGCGGCAAGGCCGCGAGCAGGCGGTTGCGGGGTGCGGGCTGATCGGTCATGGCCACGCATGGCTCCTGCGACAGAATGTCGGCGGGAGCACGGTCGCGTCTCACAGTCGCCTGCGCCGAAAGGATCGCGGCAGGCGATGCGTGGTTATAGAATCCGCAACGGAGGTTGTCGGGGCGAAACCGTACAGGACTGGAAAGTTCTTTCAAAATTCCAGCAAGTATGCTCCGGGTTGTACCCGTCCGTGCGGATGCATCATATTGCTCCGCTGCCGTTCAAAGACTGTTTCTTCGGTGGCGTCCGGGAACGGATGGGCCGCAGGCCTCGCAGGCTGTCGGGTCGGGTCAGACTTCCTCATCGATGCGGTTCTGTTCGATCGCCTCGAGAGGGGTCAGGCCAGCGTCGAAATACTTCCGCCATAGCTCCGCATCGATGTCGAAGGTCACAACGGCCTCGATTTCGGCGATCCAGGTGTCGAAGTCCATGTGCCTGCTCCGGTGCTGCACCACGTGGTTGCCAGGGCCGCCTGACCGGATCGCCGACATTGGGGGGGTCCCGAAGGTCCGCGATGGGTCGAGGCTGTAGGAGAACACGGCCTCCGTCGATAGTGGTTCCTCCGGCACGGTTATGGGGCTGGCACCCCGGGCGCCGGACGGAACCAGCCCTCGCCTGCCCTTCCGCGGCTCGGCCGAGGCCGGCGGCGCGAGGCGCCGGGCGCCTGCACCGCCATAGCCAGCCTTCGGTCAGGCTACGGCCTCGTGCTCGGCTGCCACCGCTGCCGGCAGGAGGCCATAGGTCGAGACCCAGTCCCAGTCCCTCGCCGTCCAGGCGATCGGCGTCATGTTCGGCCCCAGGAAGACCTGCGGCCAGGTATTCTTCACGTTCTGGTCCCAGCCCGGCTTCATGGCGAAGAGCGAGTAGCACCAGGCCAGGATGACGATCCGGTTCTCGCTCAGGTGCCGCCTGATCTCCGTCGTCAGCTTCCCGACCGTGTCGAAGGACCCATCGCCCACATCCTGCACCACGACATGGATGCCAGGCAGCGCCTGGCTGCCGTTCAGCTGCCGGGCGATGGTCCGGTCATCCTCCGGGTTGATCGCGGTGTCGGCCGGCCTGTTCGGGTTACGGGGATGGATTCGGCCCGTTCTCGTGTCCACCTCCTGGCCGAGCTGGTCGCCATGGCGCCCTGCCAGCACCGTGAAGGTCTGCTGCCCCTTGCCGTACAGGTCGCGGACGATCTCCCGCCAGGACCCGTCGCCGGTGAAGGTCACCGAGACGCAGAGATTGCCCTTGATCACCCAGGGGCAGTCGTCGAAGGACCAGTCGCCGCTGTTGAGCTTGTCCCAGACATTCTTCGGTGAAAGGGGACTGGTAGGCTTGATGTATTTGGCGGCCATCGTCGCCTGCTCCTGCATTCGATACTTCAAAAAACGATGCGGAGCCAGCGGGAGCGAGGCAAGCTAAAAGGCGTTAACCTTGTAACAAGCCGCCAAATCTTAAAACGGCGATGCTCAGGGCTGGTTGGCGGCGGGAGCGGTGACCCAGCCTTGGAAGGGCGGCTCGCCGCAGTCGCCGCACCAGAGCTCGCGGTTCAGGCCGATCAGGTGGAGACGCGCATCGCGGCCGACCAGGGCGATCAGCCGGGCGCGGCTATAGGTGTGGGACCGGCAGCCGCAGCGGAGGCAGAGCGCCTCGTCGCGCGCCAGGTCGTTGACCGTGAGGGCGAAGGCAGGGTCCATGATGAGGACAAAGATAGAACATCGCCGCCGGTTCCGCAAGCGCTTTCTATCGGTTCCGCATCATTCACCGGTCACGTCGTGGTGGCGGTGCAGCCAGGGCCGTTGCGGTTGAAGCTGGTGATGCGGCCCTCGCGGGATTCGAAGACGAGGACGCAGCCCTCGACGCCGCCGCCATAGCCGCCGAGGCCGAGACCGAGGCCGGTGCCAACCCCCACGCCGCCGCCGAAGCTGCCGAAGCCGAGGCCGATGCTCGGGAAGATGGCGGGGCGGCTGGAGGGGCGGGCGAACTCGTACTGCAGCAGGCGGCGGCCCTCATTCTCATAAGTGCGGTTGGGGACGCCGAGATTGGCGACGACATCCGCTTCCGGGCGGCCGACATAGGTGCCGATGCGGCGGTCGAATTCCGCCGTGGTGCCGGAGGAGCCGCAGGCGGCGAGCAGCAGCGGCAGCAGGAGGAGAAGGCGGTGCATCGGTCGGGGCCCCGTCCGCGGGTGGCGGGATTGCCGGCGCGGCAACTGATAACGTTCGGCGGCCGGGCTGGATGCATCAGGCGGTGAGATGGGCGCTGCGGCCGGCATTCACATCGAGGGTGGTGCCGGAGACGTAGAGGGCGCCGGGGCCGCAGAGGAAGGCGATGGCGTCGGCGATCTGGTCGGGCGGCAGCACGGGGATGGGGAGCGCATGGCCGGCGAAGGCGGCGGCGCGGCGCGGGTCCGGCTGCGGGGCGCCGCCGCCGCGATGCACCATGGGCGTCTCCACCGCCGTGGGGGCGACGGCGTTGACGGTGATCTCCTCCGGGCCGAGTTCGGCGGCGAGGGACTTCATCAACCCGGTCAGGCCCCATTTCGTCGCGGCATAGGCGCCGGAGTCGCGGACGCCCATCCGCGCCTGGACGGAGGTGACGATGACGATGCGCCCTCCCCTGCCCTTCCGGCGCATGCCCGGCAGCATCGCCTGGATGGTGTTGAGGGTGCCGGTGAGGTTGACGTCGAGCATCGCCTGCCAGGCCTCCGGGGCGGGCTCGGCGAGGGAGCCGTTGATGGCGATGCCGGCATTGGCGACGAGGATGTCGGGGCCGCCGAGTTCGGCGTCGAGGCGGGTGGCGGCGGCGCGGAGGGCGGCGGCGTCACGGATATCGGCGACGAGCGGGAGGGTGCGGACCTGCTGCTCGGCGGTGAGGCGGACGGCCTCGTCGAGCTCGGCGCGGGTGGCGAGGCGGTAGCCGCGCAGCGCCGGGATGGCCCCTGGCTCGGCGATGTCGAGCAGGGCGACATCGGCGCCGAGGCGGGCGAGGGCGAGCGCGGTGGCGCGGCCGATGCCGCGGGCGGCGCCGGTGACCAGCGCCGTGCGGCCGGCGAGCGGACGGGCAGGCTGGGCCTCGGCCGTGGTCGTGGCGAGGGCCAGGGTCGTGGCGGCGGCGGCGAAGAGCTGGCGGCGTTCGGTCATGGGCATCCTCCGATGGGGCAACGCGGTGGGGCGCGGGATGCTCCATGGAAGGAGGCTTGATGGTGCCCGGGGAGTTCACCGACCCGCTGGCGCGGAGGATGGCGCCGGGCCTCGGGCAGGCTCCGACCGGGTGCCACCACCCGATCGGAGGTATCCGCTCCATCGGACAACGGCTCGGAGCGGGGTCCTTGAGCCGGTGCGGACGGAAGCCGCTCTAGCCGCGGTCCGGCGCGTTGAGCTGGCGCGGGGCGCCGAGCTGCTTCTGGCGGAGCGCGGAGAGCCGGTCCGACAGGGTGTTCGGCAGGGCGGGACGGCCGGAGGCGGCGGCCATGGCGGCGGCGATGTTCGGGTCGTCCTGTTCCGGGCGGCTCGGCTGCAGCAGCTTGGCCTTCGAGTTGGCGGCCTCGGCGGCGGCCAGGTTGCGCGCGGCGTTGTCCTGCATCGCCTTCAGCGCGACGGAGAGGCCGCTGGTGGCGCTGGAAAGGCCGGCGGCCTGGCGGGCGGCCTCGGCGCGGCGCTCGGCGACCTCGCGCTGCTGCTCGGCGCGGCCCATGTCGCGCTGGGCGCGGTTCAGCGCGTCGCGGGCGCCCTTCAGCTTCTGGCCGGCCTGGGCGTAGGTGTCCTCGAGCATGTGGAGGAACTGGGCGGCGTCGGCGGCATCCTGCCGCTCGCGGTCGATGTCGGGGGCCATCTGCTCGAGCATGCCGACCAGGGTGGCGAGGCTGCGCTCCAGCTCGGCCTTGCGGGTGGGGTCGGCCTCGGCCTGCATGCGCTGCTGGAGCTGCTCGGCGGCGGCCATGCGCTGCTGCGAGAGCTGGCTGATGGCATCGGCCTCGCGCTGCTCGCGGTCGAAGGCCTGGCGGGCCTCGGCGACCTGGCGGCCGAGCTCGTCGAGATGCTGTTCCATGCCGCGCAGCTCAGCCTCGGTGGCGGATTGCGGGTCCCAGCGGACCAGCGCCTCGACGGCGCCCTGGACGGCCTGGTCGGTCTTCACGCCGACGAGGTTGCGGATGAAGGAGATCATGCTGGCGGTTCCTCGATTGAAAGTTGGTTGATGGGTCAGCCGGCCATGGCGCCGGCGTTGACGAGCGCGACGGCGAGCTGGATGCCGACGACGACGCAGGCGGCGCCGGCATTGCCCGCCTCGATCATCGCGCGGAGGCCACGGAACAACGCGGCGGTGAGCAGGAAGGCGAGGAGCTGCACCACCACCGCGACCGTGCCCCAGATCAGGATGTCGAGCGTGACCGCGCTGGTCGCCAGCGTTGCGGCGAGCGGGATGGCCATGGCGACGAGGGCGCCCATGAAGACGATGCCGGCGGCGGCATTGCCCTCGCGCACCAGCCGTGCCTCCTGGAAGGGGGTGACGGCCATGTAGCAGGCGATGCCGATCGCCAGCAGCCCCAGGGTGGCGGCCAGCTGCAGGACCAGGATGGGCAGGCCGGAGCCGAGGGTCTCCAGGATCGAATCCAAGGCGGGGTTTCCTCCGGTGTCGTTGGGGGTCAGGCGAGGGAGAGGGAGGCTGGGCTGATGTCGATGCCGGCGCGGACCTCGACCCAGGCACGGCCACCCTCCTCGACCGCGGAGACGAGGATGTATTCGACCTGCGGCGCCGGGGCGGCGAGGCCGGTTTCGGCTGCGTAGAGCATCGCGTGCTGCTGGCGCTGGCGGGTGCCTTCGAGGCTCTCGATGGTCTCGGGCATGGGGCGCGGCGGCACCGGGTCGGCGCCCGGGGACCAGTGGCGGGCGTAGAGCTTGCCGTCCCGGGTCTGGAATTCGGGCCAGCCGATCATGCCCTGCTGCGGGTCGAGCCAGACGCCCCACTCCGCCTCGTCGGCCGGGGAGACCTCGTCCAGGATAGCGAAGTAGCGGCACTCGCCGACCTCGCCCCGGGCGTCGAGGTAGATCTGGAAGAAGCTGCGGCCATCCGGCAGGTAGAGCCGGGTCAGCTCCTCATTGCCCTCGCGGATGCGGCCCACCGCCTGCACGCTGACCCGGGCATCGCCCTGGGCGAAGGCGGGGGCCGGCAGCTTGATGCTGCCGGCGCCGAGCAGGAAGGGCGTCGGGTCGCAGGTGATGGTCATGCCGAGGCGGAAGCGCGGGGCGTTGGGGGGCATGTCCGTGCTCGTCCGGGGGGCGGAGGTGGGCTGGGTTGTGCCGGGGGTGGAGGAAGCGGCCCGGCGGCGGCGCAGGGCGAGGAAGCCGATGACGCCGGCGCCGCCGAGCAGGACGAGCCAGGGGATGCCGCCGCCTGCCTCCGCCGGCGGGGCGGCGGGGGTGCGGGTATCGGTGCGCGGCGCGGTGGCGACCTCGGGCGGCACGTCGGGCGGCAGGTAGTTCGGGTCGCGCGGCTGGCCCTGGCGCTCGGCCAGGCGGCGGTCGAGCTCGTCGAGCTGGCGGCGGATCTCGGGGTCGGTCTGGGCGCGGCTCTCGGCCTCGGCCCGGAAATCGCGGTAGCCCGGGTCGTCCCGGTGGTTGTGGAAGAAGTCGGTGGAGCCGGCGCGGCCGAGATTGTTCAGCAGGAACCAGAGGAAGACGCCATCCCACAGGCCGAAGCTGCGCTGCATGCCGGGGAAGCCCTGCGGCGACCAGCCACGGTCACCGTACCAGCCGCCATTGCGGCCTGCGCGGGCGCCGGGCATCGGGGCGACCGGGGGCGTGCGGGCGCCGCCACGCCACCAGCCGCCATCGGTCTGCGCGGGTGGCAAGGGAGGCTGGCGCTGCGGGCGCTGGGCCTGCTGCTGGGCCTGTTCCTGGGCCTGGCGCTGCTGGGCGCGCATGCGGGAGAGGGCGTCGCCCGAGCGCTCCCGCGAATAGGACCGGTCCCAGGCGGAGCCGCTGCCGACCGAGGGACGCCGGGGATAGGCGCCGCCCGGCAGGGAGGGGCGCGCATAGCCGCCGCTGCTGGAGGGCGTGCGCGGCGCGACGCGGGAGCCGCCGAAGGAGGGCGTGCGCGTGTAGCCTCCGCCCGACCGCATGGCGCCGCCGGGGCGGGAGTACCCGCCGCTCGACCGCATCTGCGCCATGGCGTCGGGGACGAGGCTGATCGCGCCTGGGCCCGTGGCCAGGAGGGCGAGGCCGAGGATCGCGGCGAGGAGGCGCCCGGGCCCGCTGCTGCCGTTCATCCGCATCGGCGGGATGTCAGCGCATGTTGGGGGGATTGGCCTGCCCGGCCGGCGGCAGGGGCGTGCGCGCCGTGGTGTCGGGGGCAGTGTTCGCGGCGCCGCCGCCGGGGTCGGTGCGCGGGCGACCATTGGTGAGTTCGCCGGGCTTCGGGGCCGGGGGCGCGGCCTCCGGCGCCGGGCGGGGAATCGGGCGGTCGACGCCCTGGGCAGGGGCCGTGCCCTGGGCTACAGCCGCGAGGGGAAGGGCGAGGAGGATGGCGAGGATGGGGAGGAGGCGCATGGCCGGGCAACGCCGCGTGTGGGCGGCGGGTTGCGGTGAACGCGGCGCCGCTTGCGGCGTTGAACATCATGGCCGGGTGCGGGTGGCGCCTGGAGATTGGGGCCTCGCATGAACGAACAGGACGATCCCAGGTTGAACGCGCGCCGGCGCTTCTTCGGTGCGCTCGGACTGGTGGCCGTGGCGGCGCCGGCCGCGGCCTTTGAGGCGGATGGCGGCACGGGCGGCTTGCCGCCGCAGAAGGAGAGCGAGGCGGAGAAGCGCAAGCCGCGCTACCGCGAGACCGACCATGTGCGGGCCTTCTACCGCACCAACAGGTACTGACCGTCATGCTGATTCGGCGGAGCGAGGGCCAGGCAGCGCGGCAGCGGCTGGCGGGGGCGTATCAGGGGCTGAGCGCGGGCGGGACGGACCGGCGCGGCTTCCTGAAGCAGGCGGGGCTCGGCGGGGCGGGGCTGGCGGCGCTCGGCGCGCTGCCGCCGCGGATGACGCAGGCGGCGGAGGCGCCACGCCGCGCCGTGCCGATCCAGCGGGTGAAGAATGTCTGCACCCATTGCTCGGTCGGCTGCAGCGTCATCGCCGAGGTGCAGGATGGCGTCTGGACCGGGCAGGAGCCGGCCTATGAATCGCCGATCAACCGCGGCACGCACTGCGCCAAGGGTGCCTCCGTGCGCGAGCTGGTGCATGGCGGGCGGCGCCTGAAATATCCGATGAAGCTGGTCGGCGGGGAATGGCAGCGCCTTTCCTGGGACCAGGCGTTGGACGAGATCTCGGCCAAGCTGCTGGAGATCCGCGAGCGGAGCACGCCGGAGGCGGTGTTCTGGCTGGGCTCGGCAAAGTTCACCAACGAGGCGGCCTACCTGTTCCGAAAGTTCGGCGCCTTCTGGGGGAGCAACAACACCGACCACCAGGCGCGCATCTGCCACTCGACCACCGTGGCGGGCGTGGCGAATACCTGGGGCTACGGGGCGCAGACCAACAGCTACAACGATATCCGCAACGCCAAGACCATGATCATCATGGGCGGCAACCCGGCGGAATCGCACCCGATCGCCGTCCAGCATATCCTGGCAGGACGGGAGCTGAACCGGTCGCACCTTTTCGTCGTCGACCCGCGCTTCACCCGGACGGCGGCGCATGCGACAGACTATGTGCGCATCCGGCCAGGCACGGACATCCCCGTCATCTGGGGGATGCTGTGGCACATCTTCGAGAATGGCTGGGAGGACAACGAGTTCATCCATCAGCGCGTCTACGGCATGGACGAGATCCGGCGCGAGGTGGCGAAGTGGAACCCGCGCGAGGTGGAGCGGGTGAGCGGAGTGCCGGAGGCGCAGCTGAAGCGCATGGCGCAGGTCTTCGCCACGCAGAAGCCGGCGACGCTGATCTGGTGCATGGGCGCGACGCAGAAGACGGTCGGCACCGCCAATGTGCGGGCCTTCTCGATCCTGCTGCTGGCGACGGGAAATGTCGGCAGCGCAGGCACGGGGGCCAACATCTTCCGCGGCCACACCAATGTGCAGGGGGCCACCGATATGGGCCTCGATGTCTCCACGCTGCCGGCCTATTACGGGCTCGACGAGGCGGCCTGGCGGCATTGGTGCCGGGTCTGGGAAGTCGACTACGAGTGGATGCTGTCGCGCTTCGTCGACAAGAAATTCATGGAGATGCCCGGCATCCCGAGCACGCGCTGGTTCGACAGCGTGGTGCTGCCGAAGGACCAGATCGAGCAGCCGACGAACTGCAAGGCGATGTTCGTCATGGGCCATGGCGGCAACACCGTCACGCGCATGCCGGAGGCGGTGAAGGGGCTGGAGCAGCTGGAGCTGCTGGTGGTCGCCGACCCGCACCCGACAACCTATGCGCAGATCTCGAACCGGCGCGACGGCACCTACCTGCTGCCGATCTGCACCAGCTTCGAGACGGTGGGCAGCCGCACCGCCTCCAACCGCTCGCTGCAATGGGGCGAGAAGGTCGTCGAGCCGATCTTCGAGAGCCGCAACGACTACGACGTGATGTATGCGCTGGCGAAGCGCCTCGGCTTCGCCGACCAGATGTTCAGGAACATCAAGGTCAATGACGGGGTGGTGGTGGTGGAGGACATCCTCCGCGAGATCAACCGCGGCACCTGGGCGCTGGGCTATACCGGGCAGTCGCCGGAGCGGCTGCGCCACCACATGGAGAACCAGCAGCATTTCGACGTGACGACGCTGCGCGGCCGGCCCGGCACGCCGGTGGAGGGCGAGGTCTATGGCCTGCCCTGGCCCTGCTGGGGCACGCCGGAGATGAAGCACCCCGGCACGCATATCCTCTACGACACCTCGCTGCATGTGAAGGAGGGCGGCGGCACCTTCCGCGCGCGCTTCGGCGTGGAGCGGAACGGGGAGACGCTGCTGGCGGAGGGGAGCTACAGCAAGGGCTCCGAGATCCAGGACGGCTATCCGGAATTCACCGTCGCCGTGCTGAAGCGGCTTGGCTGGTTCGACGAGCTGACGGCGCATGAAAAGGAGTCGATCGCGCGCGTCGGCGGGCAGAACATCGACCGCGTCTCCTGGTCCACGGACCTGTCGGCGGGGATCATCCGCGTCGCCATGGAGCATGGCTGCCTGCCCTACGGCAACGGCAAGGCGCGGGCCGTCGCCTGGAACCTGCCGGACCCGGTGCCGGTGCACCGCGAGCCGATCTACACGCCGCGCCTCGACCTGATCCCGACGCCGGCGCAGGCGCGGGTGTTGGCGGCCGACCCGAAGGCGATCGCACCGACGGGGACCTACCCGACGCTGCGCGACCGGCGCGGCTACCGGGTGCCGCATCTCGGGCTCAGCATCCAGATGCGCTCGCATCAGGTGGCGAAGGAATTCCCGATCATCCTCACCTCGGGCCGGCTGGTGGAGTACGAGGGCGGTGGCGAGGAGACGCGGTCGAACCCCTGGCTCGCCGAGTTGCAGCAGGACATGTTCGTCGAGATCAACACGGCCGATGCGGCGGAGCGTGGCATCGGGCCGGGGCAATGGGTCTGGGTGCTGGGGCCGGAGAACAGCGCGCGGATCCGGGTGAAGGCGCTGGTGACGGAGCGCGTGGCGCGCGGCGTCGCCTTCATGCCCTACCATTTCGGCGGCTGGTGGCAGGGCGAAGACCGCAGGCGCTTCTACCCGCCGGGGACCGACCCCATCGTGCTCGGGGAGAGCGCGAACACCGTCACCACCTACGGCTACGATCCGGTGACCTTCATGCAGGAGACCAAGGTGACGCTCTGCCAGATCAGGAGCGCATAAGATGGCGCGGATGAAGTTCCTGTGCGACAGCGACCGTTGCATCGAGTGCAACGCCTGCGTCACCGCCTGCAAGAACGAGAACGAGGTGCCCTGGGGCATCAACCGGCGGCGCGTCGTCACCATCGGCGACGGCAAGCCGGGCGAGCGCTCCATCTCCATGGCCTGCATGCACTGCACCGATGCGCCCTGCGCCGCGGTCTGCCCAGTCGCCTGCTTCTACGGCACGGAGGATGGGCTGGTTCTGCACGACAAGGATCTCTGCATCGGCTGCGGCTACTGCTTCTACGCCTGCCCCTTCGGCGCGCCGCAATATCCTCGCGTCGGCAATTTCGGCGGGCGGGGCAAGATGGACAAGTGCACCTACTGCGCCGGCGGGCCGCAGCAGGACAACTCGGCCGTCGAGTACATGCAGTACGGCGCCAACCGCATCGCCGAGGGCAAGCTGCCGCTCTGCGCCGAGATGTGCTCGACCAAGGCATTGCTGGCGGGCGACGGCGAGATCATCGCCAGCATCTACAAGGAGCGGGTGCAGCAGCGCGGCTACGGCTCCGGCGCCTGGGGCTGGCGGACGGCCTACCGCGAGGAGTTGCCGGCATGATGCGGCTCGCAATGGCGCTGGTGCTGCTGCTGCCGCTCGGCGGGGCGATGGCGCAGCAGGACTCCGGGGCGCCGGCCGGCGGCGCGCCTTCCGTCCAGTCAGTGGCGCCCGAGGTGGGCTCGGGACGGGGCGGGACGAACAATGCCCAGCAGCCCTCGAGCTCCGACCCGGCGACGCAGACCGGCGGGCCGCGGCCGGCGCCGATCCCGCCCAAGCCGCGCGTGGCGGTGGAGCCGATCGTGGCGCCGCCGCCCTTCACCGCGCGCAGCGACACCGATGCGACGGCGCTCGAGGCGCAGCGTGCGGAGCATGGCGGCGTGATCGAGGGCGCGGTCAGCATCCCTAACCAGGCGGCAGGCATCCTCGTCCAGCCGGCGGGGCGGGATTGGCGGGGCTTCCGCACGCGCATCCTGACGATCGCGGGGGCGGTGATCCTGCTCGGCACTGTCTTCATCCTGGCCGGGCTCTATTTGCTGCGCGGGCCGCAGCGGATCGACGCCGGACGGTCGGGGCGGACGCTGCACCGCTACGGGGCGTTCGAGCGGATGAACCATTGGATGGTCGCCGTCAGCTTCGTGCTGCTCGGGCTGACGGGGATCAACATCACCTTCGGACGGACGCTGCTCCGGCCGGTGATCGGGGCGGAGGCCTTCACCACCCTGACCTGGGTGGGGCAGGCGGTGCACCAGTTCCTCTCCTTCCCCTTCGTCATCGGGCTGATGGCGATGGTGGTGGTCTGGGCGCGGGACAACCTGCCGAGCCGGGTCGACATCGCCTGGATCAAGGCGGGCGGGCCGGCGGCGAAGGGGCATCCGCCGGCGGGGCGGTTCAACGCGGCGCAGAAGGCGCTCTACTGGTTCGTCGTCGGCGGCGGGGTGCTGGCGGCGGTCTCGGGCTACCTGCTGATGGCGCCGGGGCTGCTCGACAACGTCATCAACCAGCAATGGGCGCATGTGCTGCACGGGCTGATGGCGATGGTGATGATGGCGGCGATCCTCGGCCATATCTACATCGGCACCATCGGCACCGAGGGCGCCTTCGAGGCGATGGCGACGGGGCGCGTCGACTACAACTACGCCCGGGAGCACCACAGCCTTTGGGTGGACGAGCGCGTGGCGGAGGCGCGGCGGCTGGCGGCGGGGGCGGACTAGGCCGCCAGAGCCGGTCCATCGGCAGGACCGGCTCCACCACGGGGCCGGTAGGTGGCTGGGCAAAGAGGGCGCCGTCCTGCGTCATCGCCCAGTGGCCAAGGCCGTCGCCTTTGCCGCTCCGGCCTGGCCCTCACCTGTCGGTCAGGCTGCGGAGCATCCCGATGATGCCAGAAAAATCGACATCGCCGTTGCCGGCTTCGAGGAAGCGGCGGTAGAGCGCCAGGGCCTCGGCGCCGAGCGGCGTCACGGCGCCGGCGGTCGCCGCGGCGTCCTGGGCGAGGCCGAGATCCTTCGCCATCAGCGCGGTGGCGAAGCCGGGCTTGTAGTCGCGGTTGGCGGGGCTGGCCGGGACCGGGCCGGGGACCGGGCAGTAGGAGGTCAGCGCCCAGGACTGGCCGGAGGACTTGCTGGCGACGTCGAACAGCGCCTGGTGGGTGAGGCCGAGCTTCTCGGCCAGGACGAAAGCCTCGGCCGTGACGATCATGTTGGCGGCGAGCATCATGTTGTTGCAGGCCTTGGCCGCCTGGCCGGCGCCGGCGCCGCCGCAATGGACGAGGCTGCGGCCCATGGCGGAGAGGATAGGCGTCGCGGCCGCATAGGCGTCGTCGGGGCCGCCGACCATGAAGGTGAGCGTCGCGCCTTCGGCGCCCATGGTGCCGCCGGAGACGGGGGCGTCGAGCATCGGGCGGCCGGCGGCGGCGGCGACCTCGCGGGCGGTTGCCACGTCGATGGTCGAGCAGTCGATCAGGATGGCGGTGGGGGCGGTGGCGGCGGCCATGCCCCCCCCTTGGCCCCCTGCCCCGAGCCAGGCGTCGCGGACATGGCGGCCGGCAGGGAGCATGGTGATGACGAACTCGGCCCCGGTGGCGGCTTCGGCAGCGCTGGCGGCGCGGGTGCCGCCAGCGGCAGCGAAGCCGGCGAGCGCCTCCGGCGAGAGGTCGAAGCCGGCGACCTCATGCCCGGCCTTCAGCAGGTTGCGGGCCATCGGGCCGCCCATGTTGCCGAGACCGACGAAGCCGATGCGTGCCATCCCCTGGCCCTCCCCTGATGTGATTCGCGCGCAGTGTGCCGTGGAGCAGGCCGGGCTGCCAGCGGGGGGCTGAACCGGGACGGGTGCGAGGCGCTTCTGCCTGTCAGACAGGTAGAAGGAGAGGCGGGGATGCGGAGGATGGGTCTGGCGGCGCTCGGCGTCGCGGCAATGCTGGGCACGGCGGCGCAGGCGCAGGATATCGGCGAGCGGCTGGGGCGGGCCTGGCAGGAGCTCCAGGGCGGGCAGCAGGGGCCGGCGCAGACCGACCCGCGCTACGACCCGCGGCTGGACCGGCAGCCGGGCGGGCCCGGCTATGGCGGCGAGGACCGGCGCTACAGCGAGAACGACCGGATGCGGCAGCTCGACGAGGCGGACCGGCGGCTGGATGCGCAGCAGCGGCAGATCGACCAGGAGCGGCGGCAGATCGAGACGGAGCGGCGGCGGCTGACGCGGTAGCCGCCGCCTGGCTCAGACGGCGGGCTTGTGGCCGTTGCGCTTGCGCTCGCCGTTGCGGCGAAGGAGGAATTCGCGGCCGATCTTGACGCGCGGCACGCCGTCATAGGCGACGATGTCGGCGGTGGCGTAGGTCTCCGACCAGCTGTCGGGGATGAAGCTGCCGGTGCCGACGACGTCGATCGGCGCCTTCGCCTCGGCCATGACACGGCACTTGCCGACGCCGAAGCCGGAGGAGGCGACGATGCGGACCTTGGGGAAGCCGGCCTCGTCCAGGGCTTCCCGCATGCGCCAGATGGCGGCGGCCGAGACGCCGGTGCCGACCAGGTTGCGCAGCTCCGTCTCCGAGCGGTAGCGGCGGATGGCGCCGGGGGCGTGGCGCTCCAGCACGGCGTAGCTCTCGGCCGGGTCGAGGCCTTCGAGGAAGCGGCCGCCATGGGTGTCGAGGCGGACGGCCATGCGGCCCTCGGCGGCGAGTTCGGGGAAGCGGCGGCAGACGGCCAGCCCATCCGTCACCTCGCGGCCGAAATAGTCCACGAGAACGGTGAGGTTCTCCTCCGGGTAGGTCTCGTGGAACATCTCGGCGGCGCGGAGGGTGCTGCCGGCATAGCCGATCAACGCATGCGGCATGGTGCCGGAGCCGCGCGGGGCGCCGAACCAGTGGGCGGTGCTGTCGGTGGCGTTGCCGGCGAAGCCGCGGGCGCCTTCCTTCTTCGCCGCCGCGCTGCCGACACCAGCGGCATAGGCCATCATCTCCTGCATCTCGGCGCCGGCGCAGTGGCGGGCATCCATGGCGAGGAAGGTGACCTGCGGCAGCTCCAGGCACATCTGATAGGCGTTGTGGGCGGCGACGCAGGGCGGGCCGAGCTTCTGCAAGTAGAGCGTCTCGAGGTCGGCGAGCTGGGTGAAGGGACCCGTCAGGTAGAGGATGGGGTCGCCGGCGCCGACCCAGGTGCCCTCGGGGTGCATCACCTCGATGTCGAACTGCGTGCCGCGGTCGCGGGCGACGCCTTCCAGCCAGTCGAGCATCAGCCGCGGGGCGCTGACGACGGGGCGGCGGAGGAAGACCGCATAGGTCACCCGGCAGTCGCCGAAGCGCTGCACGATGGCCCGGGTGCGGTTGAAATAGACATCGGTGCGGCCGGCGATGGCCGCATCCGAGGGGCTGAGGGGTGACGCCTGGTCCATCGCTACTGCGCCGCCTGGGCGGGCATGGCAGGGGCGCGGCGGGCCTTCAGCTCGGCTGCGATGAGGAAGGCGAGTTCCAGCGACTGCTCCGCATTGAGGCGCGGGTCGCAGAAGGTCTGGTAGCGCAGCGCGAGGTCGGCCTCCGACAGGCGGTGGGCACCGCCGAGGCATTCCGTCACCTCCTGGCCCGTCATCTCGACATGGACGCCGCCGGGCTGGGTGCCCTCGGCGGCATGGGCGTCGAAGAAGCGGCGGACCTCGGTGAGGATCGCGTCGAAGGGGCGGGTCTTGTAGCTGCCGACGCTCGTCGTGTTGCCGTGCATCGGGTCGGAGAGCCAGACGACGTTGCGGCCGGCGCGCTTCACGGCGCGCAGCAGGGGCGGGAGCTTCGACTCGACCTTGTCGGCGCCCATGCGGGAGATGAGGGTCAGGCGGCCCTTCTCGTTCGCCGGGTTCAGGATCTCGGTGAGGCGGACCAGCTCGTCCGGGTCCATGCTGGGGCCCACCTTCATGCCGATCGGGTTCTTCACGCCGCGCAGGAACTCGACATGCGCGCCGTCGGGCTGGCGGGTGCGGTCGCCGATCCAGAGGAAATGCGCCGAGCAGGCATAGCTGTCGCCCGTGGTGGAATCGACGCGGGTCAGCGCCTCCTCATAGGGGAGGAGCAGGCTTTCGTGCGAGGTGTAGAAATCGGTCTCGCGCACCTGGGGCAGGCCGTCCATGCCGCAGGCCTGCATGAAGGAGAGCGTCTCATCGATGCGCGAGGCGAGGTCCTGGTAGCGTTCGGCGAGCGGGCTGCGGGCGACGAAGCCGAGATTCCAGCGGTGGACCTGGTGCAGGTCGGCATAGCCGCCGGTGGCGAAGGCGCGGAGCAGGTTCAGCGTGCCGGCGGACTGGAGATAGGCGAATTCCATCCGCGACGGGTCGGGGATGCGGGCCTCCGGCGTGAAATCGGGCGCGTTGATGATGTCGCCGCGATAGGAAGGCAGCGTGACGCCGGCCTTCGTCTCGGTGTCGGATGAGCGGGGCTTGGCGAACTGGCCGGCCATGCGGCCGAGCTTCACCACCGGCGTGCCGCCGCCGAAGGTCAGCACCACCGCCATCTGCAGCAGCACCCGGAAGGTGTCGCGGATGATGTTGGCGGTGAATTCGGAGAAGCTCTCGGCGCAGTCGCCGCCCTGGAGGACGAAGCCCTGGCCGTCGCCCGCCTGGGCCAGCGCGGCCTGGAGGCGCCGGGCCTCGCCGGCGAAGACGAGCGGGGGGAAGCGGGCGAGCCGCGCCTCGACCTCGGCCAGTTTCGCCTGATCGGGGTAGTCCGGCACCTGCCGGATCGGCATGTCCCGCCAACTGCCGGGATGCCAGCCGCGCGCAACCATACTATGCGTTCTCCCTTTGAAGGGGCGACCCTAGCCGAACCGCGCGGGCAGGTGAACCCGCGAGCTATTCTGCCGCCGCACGGAGACCGGCCTCGCGCGTGCGGGTCCGCAACGTCACGAACTCCTCCGCTGCGGTCGGGTGGATGCCGATGGTGCGGTCGAAATCCTCCTTCGTCGCGCCCATCGAGACGGCGATGCCGATGCCCTGCATGATCTCGGGTGCGTCCTCGCCGAGCATATGGGCGCCGAGCACCTTCCGCGTGCGCTGGCAGACGACGAGCTTCATCAAGGCCTTGCGGCCGGGGCGGCCGCTGATGGTGTGGCGCATCGGGGTGAAGCGGGCGAGGTAGATGTCGACCGGACCCTGTACCGCCGCATCCGCCTCCGTCATGCCGACGGTGCCGATGGGGGGCGAGGTGAAGACGGCGGTGGGCACGTTGTCGTAGCTGGCATGGCGCGGGTTGTTGCCGAAGAGCGTGTCGGCGAGTGCATGGCCGACGGCGGTGGCCATCGGCGTGAGGTTGAGGCGGTCGGTGACGTCGCCGATGGCGTAGATGTTGGGGGCAGTGGTGCGGTGCTCGGCATCGACCTCGATGGCGCCGCGGGCGGTGCAGTCGATGCCGGCGGCGGCGAGGTTCAGGCCGCGCGTATTGGGGACGCGGCCGGTGGCGAAGAGCACGGCATCGCCCTCCACCGCCTCGCCGCCCATCAGGCTGAGGCGGAGATGGCCGCCCTGGTGGTCGAGCCGGGCGAGGCGGCTGTTGGGGTGGAGGCGGATGCCCTGGGCTTCCAGCGCCTCGGGCAGGGCCTCGCGGATGTCCTGGTCGAAGCCGCGGAGCGGCAGGATGTCGCGGTAGACGACATCGACCTTGGCACCGAAGGCGGCGAAGACGCAGGCGAATTCGAGGGCGATGTAGCCGGCGCCGACGACGATGAGGCGCTTCGGCACCTCCTTCAGGTCGAAGACGTCGTCGGAGAGCATGCCGAGCTCGGCGCCGGGGATGTCGGGCCTTACCGCATGGCCGCCGACGGCGACGACGATCCGCTCCGCCGTGACGCGCTTGCCGCCGACATCGAGGGTGTGGGCGTCGATGAAGCTGGCGCGGGCGTCGAAGCTGGTGACGCCGGCATTGCCGAGCAGCTTGCCGTAGATGCCGTTGAGCCGGGCGACCTCGGTGTCGCGCCGGGCCTTGAGGGCGGCGAGGTCGAAGGCGCCCTTCTCGATCTGCCAGCCGAAGGCGGGGGCGTCGTCGGCCCATCCGGCGTATTCGGCGGCATTGACCATGATCTTCTTCGGTACGCAGCCGACATTGACGCAGGTGCCGCCCCAGAAGCGCTCCTCCGCCACGGCGACCCGGGCGCCGTGCCCGGCCGCGATGCGGGCGCAACGGACGCCGGCCGAGCCGCCGCCGATGACGAAGAGGTCGAAGTCGTAAGTGCTCATGCGCGCCTTCCCGTGCCGGGTCCGTATCTGGGTGGGCGGGCCCTTCGCGTCCAGCCTGCGATGCCGGGGCCGTTCCGGCAAGCGCCGGAGGTAGTTGCGATTGAATTGCAGTCGCGCTATGCGGGGGCATGACGCCTCTCCCCCTCGATGCCCTGCGCGAGGCCAGTGCCGAGGACCTCGCCGCTGCCTTCGCGGGCCCGCCGGAGGAGGCGGCCCGCTGGATCGACGCTGCCGCCCGCTACGGCATCGTCGAGGCGCAGCTGCTCTACGGGCAGATCCTGCTGGACGGGCGGGGGGTGCCGCAGGACGCCGTGGCGGCGCGGCGGTGGTTCCGCGCGGCGGCGGAGGCGGGGAGCGCCGCGGCGCGCAACATGCTCGGGCGCTGCCACGAGATGGGCTGGGGGGGCGTGGCCGACGAGGCGGCGGCGCTCGACTGCTATCGGGCGGCGGCGGAGGCGGGGCATGACTGGGGGCAGTACAACCTGGCGGGGATGCTCTGGCGCGGCGCGGGGACGGCGGCGGATCGGCGCGCGGCGCTGGCCTGGTACCGGCGCGCGGCGGATCAGGGCCATGCCAAGTCGCTGAACATCCTCGGCCGCTTCCTGGAGGAGGGCTGGGAGGCGCCGCCCGATCCGGTGGCGGCGGCGGCGCTCTATCGCCGGGCGGCGGAGGGCGGGGATTTCCGCGGGCAGTTCAACTTGGCGACGCTGCTGGCGGCGGCGGGGCAGACAGAGGCGGCGCTGGAGTGGTTTCGCCGGGCGGCGGAGGGTAGCCCGGCGCGCTTCCGCAACGGCATGGCGGAGCGGCTGGCGGCGCGGCCAGAGCCGGAGTTCCGGGCGCTGGCGAAGGCGATCGCCGCAGGGCGGTGAGAGGAGGTGCCCGGGCCGGAGCCCGGGCACGGGTGCGGGCTTAGGTGCCGATGCCGCCGAGGGCGAGGTACTTCACCTCAAGATATTCCTCGATGCCGAGATTGCTGCCCTCGCGGCCGAGGCCGCTCTGCTTCACGCCGCCGAAGGGCGCCACCTCGGTGCTGATCAGCCCCTCGTTGATGCCGACCATGCCGGCCTCCAGCGCCTCGGCCACGCGGAAGATGCGGCCGACGTCGCGGGCGTAGAAATAGGCGGCGAGGCCGAAGGGCGTATCGTTGGCCAGCGCGATCGCCTCCTCCTCGGTCTTGAAGCGGAACAGCGGTGCGACGGGGCCGAATGTCTCCTCGGTGAAGATCATCGCCTCGTGCGGGACATTGGCGAGGATGGTCGGCTCGAAGAAATTGCCGCCGCGGCTGTGGCGCTTGCCCCCCGTCACGACGGTGGCGCCGCGCTTGGTCGCGTCGGCGATGTGCTCCTCGACCTTCTCCACCGCCTCCGCGTTGATGAGCGGGCCCTGGGTGACGCCGGGCTCCATGCCGTCGCCGACCTTGAGCGCCTCGACCGCTGCCTTAAGCTTTTCGGCGAAGGCCTCGTAGACGCCGTCCTGCACGAGGATGCGGTTGGCGCAGACGCAGGTCTGGCCGGTGTTGCGGTACTTGCTCGCCATGGCGCCCTGAACGGCGGCGTCGAGGTCAGCGTCGTCGAAGACGATGAAGGGGGCGTTGCCGCCGAGTTCCATCGAGGTCTTCTTGATGGTAGGCGCGCATTGCTGGAGCAGGATGCGGCCGACATCGGTGGAACCGGTGAAGGTCAGCTTGCGGACGAGCGGGTTGGAGGTGAGTTCCTTGCCGGTCTCGCTGGAGGGGCCGGTGATGATGTTGCAGACGCCGGGCGGCATGCCGGCGCGCTCGGCGAGCACCGCCAGCGCGAGGGCCGAGAAAGGCGTCTGCGAGGCGGGGCGGATGACGCCGGTGCAGCCTGCGGCCCAGCCGGGGCCGGTCTTGCGGGTGATCATCGCGGCCGGGAAGTTCCAGGGCGTGATGGCGGCGAAGACGCCGATCGGCTCCTTCGTCACGATGATCCGGCGGCCCTTGGCGTTCTGCGGAATGGTCTCGCCGTAGACGCGCTTTGCCTCCTCGGCGAACCACTCGATGAAGCTCGCGGCATAGGCGATCTCGCCCTTGCTCTCGCTGAGCGGCTTGCCCTGCTCGGCGGTCATGATCGCGGCGAGGTCGTCGGTATTGGCGATCATCAGGTCGAAGAAGCGGCGCAGGATGGCGGCGCGGTCCTTCGCCAGCATGGCGCGCCAGGCGGGCTGGGCGCGGTGCGCCGCCTCGATGGCGCGGCGCGTCTCGGCCGTGCCCATGGCGGGGACGGTGCCGACCGGCTCGCCCGTCGAGGGGTTGCGGACGGTGATGGTCTTGCCGCTGTCGGCCTGCACCCATTGGCCGTCGATGCAATTGGCCTGGCGGAACAGCTCCGGGTCCTTGAGGGGCAGCTTGGCGAGGGCGTCGAGCATGGCGGGTTTCCTCCTGTTGTGCTGCCCATCAAGGTCGTGGGCTTCGCGCATGAATGAAAGGGGTATGCAGGCCGCTGGCGACCGAGGATAGGCCGCCTCCCCGCCACTGTCATCGCGCCGGCCGGTGCCGGCGTGGCCTGGCGGCCATATCCGGGAGCATGACGGATGCGTGACCCCAACCGTGAGATGACAGGGCATCTTGTACACGCCAAAATGACACGCTGGCCTATCGACAGCGTGGCGGCGGGCAGCATCTGTGGCCGATGGGTGATGCGCGCGATACCGGCGCGGCGTCGTCGCCAAGGGAAGACCGCCGGACAGTATCGAGCATATCACTCATCATGCCGCTGACCCCTTTGGGCCGACCGCAGAACCCCCTCCCCGGCCGAGAGCCTCGCCCATGAGCCAGGCCAGCGATGCCCCCCTCGACCTCACCAGCTGCGACCGGGAGCCGATCCACCAGCTTGGCCAGGTGCAGCCCTGGGGCTTCCTGCTCTCGGCGACGACCGACGGCACGGTGCGGCATGCTTCGGCGAATGTCGCCGACCACCTGAAGCTGGCGCCTGAGGCCGTGATCGGGCGGCGGCTGGACCAGCTGCTCGACCGCCAGTCGCTGCACGACATCCGCGCCCGGCTGCAAGGGCTGCAAGGGCTGAACCAGACCGACCGGCTGTTCTCCCTGCCGCTGATCGCGGGCCGGCCGCCCTATGACGTGGCGGTACATTTCGCCCCGGGCGAGATGCCGATCATGGTGATCGAGGCGGAGCCCTCGGCCGCCGAGCCGCGCTTCGATGCGGTCGGCACGGTGAAGGGCATGATGTCGCGGCTGCTGCGGGCCCGCGACCTCGCCGGCATGCACGACCGCGCGGCGCGGCAGGTGCGGGCGGTGCTCGGCTTCGACCGGGTGATGATCTACCGGTTCGACGCGGACGGCACCGGCGAGGTGGTGGGCGAGTCGACGGCGGAGCGGCTGGATTCCTTCCGCGGGCTGCGCTTCCCCGCCTCCGACATCCCGAAGCAGGCGCGGGCGCTCTATTGCCGCAACTGGCTGCGGCTGATCGCCGATGTCGACGCCCAGGCGGTGCCGATCCTGCCGGCGCCGACGCCGGGCGAGGCGGTGCTCGACCTCTCCTCCTCGGTGCTGCGCAGCGTCTCGCCGGTGCATATCGAGTATCTGCGCAACATGGGCGTCGCCGCCTCGCTATCGATCTCGATCATGCGCGGCGAGGAGCTGTGGGGGCTGATCGCCTGCCACCATACGGAGCCGCTGCTGCCGAGCTTCCAGCGGCGCAGCACGGCGGAGCTGTTCGGCCAGCTCTACTCGCTGCAGATCGAGAGCCTCGAGCGGGCGGAGGCGACGCGGCACGACAACGAGGCGCGGGCGGCGCATGAGCGGGTGCTCTCGGCCGTCTCGACCGAGGAGGACCTGGCGCGCACTCTGCAGCGCATCGCCGAGGAGGTGCGTCAGCTGATCCCCTGCGACGGCATCGCCATTCATACCGCGGCGCATACCGAGCTGATCGGCGCGACGCCGGACAAGGCTTCGGTGAAAGGGATCATCGCCGCGCTGAACCGGGGCGACGCCTCGCGCATCTTCGCGACGCGGGAGATCGCCAGCCACTACCCGCCGGTGGCGGCACAGGCTGAGGTGGCGGCGGGGATGCTTGCCATCCCGATCTCGCGGGCGGCGCGGGACTACATCATCCTGTTCCGGCGCGAGCTGATCCACAGCATCGCCTGGGCGGGCGACCCGGCGAAGCTCGCTGAGCAGGGCACCGAGCGGTTGCATCCGCGCCGCAGCTTCGAGACCTGGCAGCAGGAGGTGCGCGGCCGCTCGGCGCCCTGGCTCGAATCCGAGCGGCGGGTGGCGGAGGCGCTGCGCGTGACGCTGCTCGAGGTGGTGGTGCGGCTCTCGGCCGGCGCCGCCGACCAGCGGCGCAGCGCCAATGACCGGCAGGAGCTGCTGATCGCCGAGCTGAACCACCGCGTGCGCAACATCCTCGCACTGATCCGCGCGCTGGTGCAGCGCAGCCGGGAATCGGCGGAGACGCTGGAGAGCTTCGTCACCGTGCTGAACGGGCGCATCCAGTCCCTCGCCCGCGCGCATGACCAGCTGACCGACGACCGCTGGGGACCGATCGCGCTGCGCGGAATGATCGAGAGCGAGTTCCACGCCTATCTCGGCGACCGGCAACAGGAGCGGATCAGCCTTTCGGGACCGCCGGTGCTGGTGGAGCCGCAGGCGCTGACCGTGCTCGCCCTCGTCACCCATGAACTGGCGACCAATGCAGCGAAATACGGCGCGCTGTCGAACCGGCATGGCGCCGTCGAGGTGCGGTGGGAGCTGCAGCCGGACGGTACCTTGCTGGTGCATTGGCGCGAGCGCGGCGGGCCGCCGGTCAACCCGCCCAATCGCCGCGGCTTCGGCACGACGGTGATCGAACGGTCGATCCCCTTCGAGCTGCAGGGGCAGGCCGAGGTGCGCTACCTGCGGGAGGGGCTGGAGGCGGATTTCAGCATCCCCGCGCGCTTCGTGCAGATCGGCGTCGAGACTGCGCCGGTGGCGACGGTGCTGCCGCGCCGGTCGCAGCCGCTGCGCGTCTCCGGCACCGCGATGGTGCTGGAGGACAGCACGCTGCTCGCCATGGATGCCGAGGAGATTCTGCTGGAGCTCGGCTTTGACAAGGTGGAGGTGGTGGGGACGGTGCCTGCCGCGCTCGGGGTGCTGTCGCGGCTCGGGCGGCAGCTTGCCTTCGCGCTGCTCGACGTCAATCTCGGCGACCAGACCAGCCTGCCGGCGGCGCTGGCGCTGCACGAGGCCGGCATCCCCTTCGCCTTCGCCACCGGCTATGGCAGGGGGCTGGAGCTACCGCCGGAACTGGCCGAAGCGGCCTCGGTGGTGCCGAAGCCTTACCGGCGGCAGGATATCGCCGAGCTAGTGGGGCGGACGCTGCGCTGCAGCGAGGAGTAGCGCCTACTCGACGGTCACGCTTTTCGCCAGGTTGCGGGGCTGGTCCACGTCGGTGCCCTTCAGCACGGCGACGTGGTAGGCGAGCAGCTGCACCGGGATGGCGTAGAGGATCGGCGTGGAGAACTCGCCGATCTGCGGCAGGACGATGACGCGCTCGGCGAAGCGGCGGAGCGCCGGCGCGCCTTCCGCATCGGTGAAGGCCATGACGCGGCCGCCGCGGGCCGCGGCTTCCTGCAGGTTGCTGGCGGTCTTCTCGAAGAGCGGACCCGAGGGGCAGAGGGCGATGACGGGGACGTCGCTGTCGATCAGCGCGATGGGGCCGTGCTTCATCTCGCCGGCGGCATAGCCCTCGGCATGGATGTAGCTGATCTCCTTCAGCTTCAGCGCGCCTTCGAGGGCGATGGGGTACATGGCGCCGCGGCCGAGGAAGAGCACGTCGCGGGCCTTGGCGACCTCGGCGGCGAGTTCGCGGATCGTCGCGTCCTGCTCGAGGATGGCGGCGGCGTGGCTCGGCACCTCCAGCAGGGTCTGAGCGAGGCGGCCCTCGTCGAGCGTCGACAGTTCGCGGCGGGCACGGCCGAAGCCGATGGCGAGGCAGGCAAGCACGGCGAGCTGGGCGGTGAAGGCCTTGGTGGAGGCGACGCCGATCTCGGGGCCGGCGACGGTCAGCAGCGCGCCGTCGCTCTCGCGCGCCATGGAGGATTCGGGCACGTTCACGACCGAGAGGACGCGCTGGCCGGCCTCCTTCAGCAGGCGGAGGGCGGCCATGTTGTCGGCCGTCTCGCCGGACTGGCTGACGAGGATGGCGGCGCCGCCATCGGCGAGCGGCGGGTTGCGGTAGCGGAATTCACTGGCGACATCGGCATCGACGGGGAGCCGTGCGAGCTGCTCGATCCAGTAGCGGCCGACCATGCCGGCGAGGAAGGCGCTGCCGCAGGCGCTGATGGTGAGGCGGGTGATCTTCGCTGGGTCGAAGGGCAGGCGCGGCAGGCGGACTTCGAGCGTCTTCGGGTCGAGGTACTGGCGGAGGGTGTCGCCGAGCACGGCGGGGTGCTCGTGCAGCTCCTTCTCCATGAAGTGGCGGTAGTTGCCCTTGCCGACGGCGGCGCCGGAGACGGCGGTGACAGTCACCCGCCGCTCCACCAGATTGTGCGCGGCGTCGAAGAAGCGGGCGCCCTCGCCATCGATGGCGGCCCAGTCGCCCTCCTCGAGATAGGCGATGCGGCGGGTCAGGGGGGCGAGGGCGAGGGCATCGGAGCCGACGAACATCTCGCCCTCGCCGAAGCCGACGGCGAGCGGCGCGCCCTGGCGGGCGGCGAGCAGCAGGCGGGGGTGGCCGGAGAAGATGGCGGCGAGGGCGAAGGCGCCGTGGACGCGGCGGAGGGCGGCGGCGAAGGCGGCTTGCGGCTCCTGGCCCTGGTGGAGCAGGTCGTCGACCAGGCGGACGAAGGTCTCGGTGTCGGTCTCGGTCTCGAAGACGGCGCCCTTGGCCTCCAGCTCGGCGCGAAGTTCGGCATGGTTCTCGATGATGCCGTTGTGGACGACGCTGACGCGGGCGGTGCTGTGGGGGTGGGCGTTGCGCTCGGTCGGCGCGCCGTGGGTTGCCCAGCGGGTGTGGCCGATGCCGGTGGTGCCGGGCAGCGCGTCGCGCTCCAGCACGCCGGCGAGGTTGCCGAGCTTGCCCTCGGCGCGGCGGCGCTCGATATGGCCGTTGACGAGCGTGGCGATGCCGGCGCTGTCGTAGCCGCGGTATTCGAGGCGGCGGAGCGCTTCGAGGAGAAGCGGTGCCGCGGAGGCCTTGCCGATGACGCCGACGATTCCGCACATGGCTATTTGCCCTTCTTGCCTTTGAACCCACGCCCGGGCTTCACCGCCTGGCGGCCGCGGGCGATGGCCATGGCGTCGTCCGGCACGTCCTCGGTGATGACGCTGCCGGCGGCGACCAGCGCACGGTCACCGATGCGCACCGGCGCCACCAGCGCGGTGTCGCTGCCGATGAAGGCGCCGGCGCCGATCTCGGTGCGGTGCTTGGCGATGCCGTCATAGTTGCAGGTGATGGTGCCGGCGCCGATATTGCTGCCGGCGCCGATGGTCGCATCGCCGAGATAGGTCAGGTGGTTGGCCTTGGCGCCGGGGCCGAGGAGTGCGGCCTTCAGCTCGACGAAATTGCCGACATGGGCGCCCTCCCCCACCTCGGTCCCGGGGCGCAGGCGGGCATAGGGGCCGATGATGGCGCCGCGCCTCACGGTGCAGGATTCGAGGTGGCTGAAGGGGCGGATATCCACCTCGTCCTCCACCGTGACGCCGGGGCCGAGGACGACATGCGGGCCGATGGTGACGTCCTGGCCGAGGCGGGTGTCCCAGGAGAGGAAGACGGTGTCGGGGGCGGTCAGCGTCGCGCCGCCGGCCATGGCGGCGGCGCGCAGGCGGGATTGCATCCCGGCCTCCAGCAGGGCGAGTTCGGCGCGGCTGTTGGCGCCGGCGAGGTCGGCCTCGGCGGCTTCCTCGGCGAGGACGCGGCGGCCCTCGGCGACGGCCAGCGCCACGACATCGGGAAGGTAGTACTCGCCCTTGGCGTTCTCGGCGCGGATGGCGGCGAGCCAGCGGAAGAGGTCGGCGGCGGGGGCGCAGACGACGCCGGCGTTGCAGAGGGGGATGGCGCGCTCGGCCTCATCCGCATCGGCCCATTCGACGACGCGGAGGACGGCGCCGGCCGCGTCCGTCACCACGCGGCCGTAGCGGGCGGGGTCGGCGGGGCGCATGGCGAGGAGGGCGAGGCCGGCCTCGGCGCGGCGGGCGAGGAGGCGGCGAAGGGTATCGGTCGGGATCAGCGGGTTGTCGGCGTAGAGGACGGCGATGTCGCCGGGGTAGTCGCGCAGCAAGGGAGCGGCCTGGGCGGCGGCGTGGCCGGTGCCGAGGCGCTCGGCCTGGATGACCGTCGCGTGGGGGCGGGCGGCGGCCTCGAGCGCGGGCATGTCGGGGCCGACCACCACGACGATGCGGTCGAAGGCCGGTTCGCAGGCGGCAATGAGGTGGTTGAGCATCGGCCGGCCGGCGATGGGGTGCAGCGCCTTCGGCAGCGCGCTCCGCATGCGGGTGCCGAGGCCGGCAGCGAGGATGATGGCAGC
>NZ_JQKB01000012.1 GCF_000745835.1 Belnapia moabensis DSM 16746
GCGCCTCGCGCGTGAACTCGTCCACCACGCACAGCATCCGGAACTTCCGTCCGTCCCGCGTCCGGTCCTCGACAAAGTCGCAGGCCCACACATGATTGGCCTGCTCCGGCCGCAGCCGGATGCAGGAGCCGTCCGCCAGCCACAGCCCGCCCCGCTTCGGCTGCCGCTGCGGCACCCGCAGCCCCTCGCGCCGCCAGATCCGCTCCACGCGCTTGCGGTTCACCGCCCAGCCCGCATCCCGCAGCAGTGCCGTGATCCGCCGATACCCGTACCGCCCGTAGCGCTTCGCCAGCTCGACAATGTCGGCCGTCAGCGCAGCTTCGCCACGGTCTCCTCCGGCGTGTGCACCTTCTGCCTCGCCATCCCAAACACCCCTTCGCTGCCGCCGGACTACGATACCGGCGGACCACTTCTAGGGGGGCAGGTCAAAGTTGTAGGCGGCGACGAAGCCGGCAAGGTGCTGGCGAAGCTGGTCGTGGCTCTCGTAGTCGAACCGCTCGACGGCGGCATCCTTAATAATGCGGCTCACGCGCTCGACCTGACCGTTCGTCCGCAGGTGCCAAGGCTTGGTCAACCTGTGCTCGGTATCGGACCCGACGCAGGCGAACTCGAGGGCATGGCAGAAGAACGGCTCGTTGCAGGCCATCATTTGCCGGATGTCCTAGGGCGTCCAACCATCGCCTGTGGGCTCGGTGAAGTGCTTGCCGTTGTCTGTGAGCACGGTGTGGATCGTGTGGGACACCGCCATGCCGATGTGGAGATAGCCGATGGGGTAGCGCTTGAACCTGGAGCGGTTTGGCTTGTCGCCCTCGGTGTCCGGCAGCCGGCTGATGCCGTGGCGCTGGAGGCAGCGATGCAAGCTGGAGCGGGTGAGGTGCGGCAGGGTGGGCTGGAGGGCGTAGAGGCAGTCGTCGAGCGGCAACAGCGTGCGTCGACGGAAGGCAACAATGACGGCCTCATCCTCGATCGACAGGGCCGTTGACCTGGGCTCCGGGGACTGGTGCGCAGGTCGGAGACCGAGGCCCGCCTCCGCCACTTTGCCACGGTCTTGAGGCTGATCCCGTAGCGGCTGGCGCGCCCTCTCAGGCTCGCTTGACTATGGTTGTATCGCTCGGCGGACCGCCGTTGTCGTTGTGGCGTTCCCATGGCGAACCTGGCCCATAGCGGGTCCTTCCGCGCCTGATGGAAGACCGCACCATCAAACCTTGGGATTAAACATCTAACGGGCGCTGCGGTACGCCGCACCGGTGTACCGCAGCAATCCGTAGGCTGCACAGGATGAGAGCCTGCATCCGCGCATGGTTCCCGAAGCCGAGCGCCGGCACCTGTAGCGCGTAGCGGATAGACCCGGTCGCTCTCCCACCGTCAGCCTTCCGCTGTCTGGCGCCGCACCTCCTCGACCAAGCCGCTGGTGTCCCAGCCTTCATCGATGGTGACGCGACCGCGCGCCTGGTCGCGCTCCAGCACGCCGACCAGCTGCTTCGATGCCTCCCGCACCGCAAGGCTGTAGCGCCCGTCATCCCCGCGCAGCGCCGCCAGCCGGTGCAGCGTGCGCAGGTCGTGCCGACGGAACAAACGGCCCGCCCGCTCCGCCTCGTAGGCTGGCAGGCCGAGCCGGCGCAGCGCCTCCACCCCCAGCTCCAGCGCGGAACCGAAGGTTTCGCGCACCATGGCATCGGCCCCGGCCTCCATCACCGCATAGGCATGGACGCGGTCGATCGCCCGGGCCAGCACCTTCGCCTGCGGGAAGTGCCGCCGCACCGTGCCGATGATGGAGAGCGTCGTCTCCGGCGCATCGGTCGCTACCACCACCAGCGCCGCCTCCGCCGCGCCAGCGGCCTGCAACAGGTCGAGCCGCGAGGCATCGCCGTAGAAGACGCGGAAGCCGAAGCGCCGTAGCGCCTCGATCGTCTCCATGTCGTGGTCGAGCACGGTGACGGGGTGGCCCTGTGCCATCAGCAGCCGCCCGACGATCTGCCCGAAGCGCCCGAAGCCGGCGATGATGACGCTGCCCTGCGGCTCGATCGCATCCGGCTCGGGCGGCAGGTCGGCATCCGCCAAGCGGTCGGCGAGGCGGCCATAGGCCATCATCAGCAGCGGCGTCACCGTCATGGAGAGGGCGACGACGGAGACCAGCAGGCTCGCCTCCGCCGCCGGCAGGACGCCGTTCTGCGTGGCGAAGGCGAGCAGCACGAAGGCGAATTCGCCGCCTTGGGAGAGCACCAGCGCGGTCAGCAGCACCTCCGTCCGTGGTCGCCGCGCGGCCAGCCCCAGCCCGGCCAGCACCGCCGCCTTCACCAGCACCAGCAGCACGACCAGCCCGGCGACCGTCAACGGCGCCGCCGCGACCTGGGCGAAATCGATCCCCGCCCCGACCGAGAGGAAGAACAGCCCGAGCAGCAGCCCCTTGAAGGGCTCGATATCGCCCTCCAGCTCGTGCCGGAACTCGCTATCGGCCAGCACCACGCCGCCAAGGAAGGCGCCGAGCGCGGGCGAGAGGCCGACGGCTTCCATCAGCAGCGCGATGCCGACGACGAGCAGCAGCGCCGAGGCGGTGAAGACCTCGCGCAGCCGCGTCTCGGCAATGAGGCGAAAGACTGGCCGCGTCAGCAGCCGCCCGCCGAAGACGACGGCGGCGACGGCGCCCAGCACGGCGATCGCCTGGCCCCAGGGCGGCAGCGTCGTGATCCAGCCTTCATGGTGCGCCGCGCCGCCGGTTGCCGCAGTGAAGGCCAGCAGCGGCAGCACGGTGAGGATCGGGATGACGGAGACATCCTGGAAGAGCAGCACGGCGAAAGTCGTCTCGCCGCCGCCGGTCTTCAGCAGCCCGCGCTCCGCGAGGATCTGCAGGGCGATGGCGGTGGAGGACATGGCGAGGATGAGGCCCGCCGCCAGCGCCATCCGCCAGTCATAACCGAAGGCGAGGCCGATGGCGCCGACCGCCAGCGCCGTCAGCCCGACCTGCAGCCCGCCCACCCCGAGAACCGGGCCGCGCATCGCCCAGAGCCGCGCCGGCCGCAGCTCCAGCCCGACGAGGAAGAGCATCATCACCACGCCGAACTCGGCGAAATGCATCACCTCGCCCGCATCGCCCGCGAGATGCAGGCCGAAGGGCCCGATCGCCACCCCCGCCAGCAGGTAGCCGAGCACCGAGCCGAGGCCGAGCCGCTTGGCGATCGGCACCGCCGCCACCGCGGCGAGGAGGTAGACGAAGGCCTGCGCCAGGAGACTCTCGCCCATCTCAGGCCTCCACCGTCTCGCGCAGGCGCTCGAGCAGCGCAGCATACTCCGCCGCGTGCCGCTCCAGCGTCGGTTGCTCCAGCAGATAGGTGCCATGCAGGATGAAGGGCGGCAGCCAGCGCATCCGGCAGAGCCGTGCCGTGGCCTCAAAAGGACGGAGGAATTCCTCGAGAGAGTGCCGGTTCATTCCCTCCGGCCCATAGGCCGCCTCGCCACCGCCCGCGGTGACGGCCGAGAGCAGCGACTTGCCGGCCAGCGCCGTGCCCTCCCGCCCGAAAGCGAAGCCGTGCTCCAGCACCAGGTCCTGCCACTCCTTCAGGATGGCCGGAGAGGAGTACCAGTAGACCGGGTGCTGGAAGACGATGACGTCATGCTCGAGCAGCAGCGCCTGCTCCGCCTCCACATCGATGAGGAAGTCGGGATAGGCCTCGTAGAGGTCGTGCAGGCGCACGCCGTCCACCTGCCGGGCGGCGGCGGTGAGCGCGGCATTGGCGCGGGAGCGCCGACGCACGGGATGGGCGAGCAGCACGAGGATGCGCTGGGGCATGCGGGCTCCTGTCCAGGGGGGCACAAGGTCGGTGCTGTCCGCCCCCCGGGTCAAGCTGCCCGAACGGTCCTCAGCGCACCGTCGTCACCGCGCGACGGTTCTGCGCCCAGGACTGCTGGTCGGAGCCGAGCGCCGCCGGCCGGTCCTTGCCGAAGCTGATCGTCGTCACCCGCGTCCCGGCGACGCCCTGCGAGACCAGGATGTCCCGCGCCGCATTCGCCCGCCGCTGGCCGAGGGCGAGGTTGTATTCCCGCGTGCCGCGTTCGTCGGCATGGCCTTCCACCATGACGGTGACCTGGCGGTACTGCTGCAGCCAAGCCGCCTGGCGCTCCAGCACCGGGCGCTGGTCCGCCCCGACGCTCGAACTGTCGGTCACGAAGTAGACGCGGTCGCCGACATTGGCGGCGAGGTCCTCCTGGCTGCCCGGCCGCGCATTCGCGCCGCCGCGCCCGCCGCCTGGCCCGCCGGGTCCGCCCAGCCCGCCCTGGTTGGCCGCGCCGAGGCTGGAACCCCCGCCCTGCCCGGTCGCCGCGGCGTTCCGGTCCGAGTCGGAGGAGCAGCCGGCGAGCAGGGCCATGACGGCCAGCGCGGCGAATGTTCTGATAGCCATGCAATCCAAATCCCTGAAGCCGACCGGGTATGGCAGCGGGTCCTGACTGATTTATGAGTGTCGCCCCGGCCGGGTCCACGCGACACCGGGCCGGTCATAGGGCCATGGAGGGATGATGGCGACCACTGGCCTGATGGTGCTGCACGTCATGCTCGCGGCGCTGGTGACCATGCACGTCCTGCTCCGTAAGCGCGATGTCGGCACCTCGATCGGCTGGATCGGCCTGATCTGGCTTTCGCCCTTCCTCGGGGCCGGATTCTACTGGCTGCTCGGCATCAACCGCGTCGCCAACCGCGCCCGGGCGCTGCGGCGCCCGCCCGGCCGGCATCCGGCCGATGCGGAAGAGCCCTTCCCGTGCCGGCTGCCGCCGGGCCTCGCCGCACTGGATCGCACAGCGCACCGTCTCACCGGACACGCCGCCCTGCCCGGCAACCGGATCACGCCCCTGCAGAACGGCGATGCCGCCTATCCGCGCATGCTGGAAGCCATCGAGGCGGCGGAACACTCCGTCCTGCTCTCCAGCTACATCCTGCGTGACGACGCGGCCGGCGGGCCGATCCTCGATGCGCTGATCCGCGCGCATGGGCGCGGCGTCGCGGTCCGCGTGCTGGTGGATGGCATCGGCGGCGGCTATTTCCTGTCGCCCGCCTGGCGCCGGCTGCGGCGGCATGGCGTGCCCGCGGCCCGCTTCATGCACACCTCCCTGCCCTGGCGCATGCCCTTCCTCAACCTGCGCTCGCACAAAAAGCTCCTCATCCTCGATGGGCGCCTCGCCTTCACCGGCGGGCTGAACATCGGCCGCGAGAACTTGCTCGCCAGCCATCCTCCCCATCCGGTGCGCGACATCCATTTCGCCATCGAGGGGCCGGTGACGGCGCAGCTCGTCGAGGCCTTCGCCCGTGACTGGCTCTGGGCGGCTGGCGACGACGACCCGTTGCCACCGCCCGCCGCGCCGCCGCCGCCGGCGGGCGAGGTGACGGCCCGGGTCGTCACCTCAGGCCCGGACCAGGACCTCGAGAAGATCGAGACGCTCAGCCTCCAGGCCATCGCCTGCGCGCAGCACTCGATCCTGGTGCTGACGCCCTATTTCCTGCCCGACAGCCGGGTGATAACCGCCCTCGGCCTGGCTGCCCTGCGCGGCGTCGCGGTCGACATCGTCGTGCCGCAGCGGAGCGACCACCCCTTCGTCGACTGGGGCATGCATGCGCATGTCGACCCGATCCTCAGGGCCGGCTGCCACATCTGGTACAATCCGCCGCCCTTCGATCATTCGAAGCTGATGGTGGTGGATGAAAGCTGGAGCCTGATCGGCAGCTCCAACTGGGACATGCGCAGTCTAAGGTTGAATTTCGAGCTGGATGTCGAGATCTACGACCCCGCCATGGCCGCAGCCCTGGCCGATGTCATCCGGCAGCGGCGCGGGCGGCGGTTGCGGGCGGTGGAGCTGGCGCAGCGTTCCCTGCCGGTGCGGCTTCGCGACGCGGCGATGCGGCTGGCGCTGCCCTATATATGACCCGGCGCTATGGGCCGATCCGGCAGAGCGCCGAGGCTGGTGCGCTGGCGTAGCTGCACACGACATAGCCAGGCAGGTCGAGACCGTCGCCGATGCGGGCGAAGCCCGTCTGCTCGCCGGGCCGCAGCAGGTCGGTCGATTGCGACAGCGTCTTCGAACGGTCGGCGGCGTAGAGCACCCTGATCGGGAAGTCGCAACGGTTGGCGAAGCTGACCGCACGCGGCGCTGCCTCACCCGCGCCACCCCGCATGACTCGCTCGGCGCAGGCGGGCGTCACCAGCGGCGCGACCGGCTCCGGCCGCGGCGCCTCCACCACCTCGGGCTCCGCCGGCAGCGCCACGGGCGCGGGCTCGGCCAGCGGCGGCGCTGCCTCGGCCAGGACCGGCCGCGGGGGTCCGCAATCCTCGCCGCGCCGGGCAAGCTCCCGCCGCATCTGGCCGCCGCTGATCGGGTTGCCGCGCCACTCGCAGAGTTGCGCCGTTGGCACCTCCTGCATCCTCGCCGCGCCGATACGGTCCAGCTCCGCGCAGGCGCCGAGCGGCAAGGCCAGGCCCAGCAGGGCGGCGAGAGGGAACCGGCACAGGGGCATGGGGGGCGGGATTCCTGACGGGGGCGGTACGGGCCGGCGAGGCAACGCCATCCAGCCCTTGCGGTTTTGCCGGGCCGCGACCGCTACCCGGCCGTGGGAGGGGGTTGCCCCGCGGCCCGGCTTTGGGCACAGCCTTGCCTCGGATGCCCGAAACTCCTGAAGCCCTGCTGGCGCGCCTTGCCGCGCTCGGCATCGAGACCACCACCGCCGAGCACGCCCCGGTCTTTACCGTGGCGGAGAGCCAGGCGCTGCGCGGCAGCCTCCCGGGCGGCCATAGCAAGAACCTCTTCCTCCGCCCGGCGAAATCCGGCCCCGGCTCGCACCTGCTGGCGGTGCTGGAGGAGGATCGGAAGGTCTCGGTCAATGCCCTGGCCCGCGCCGTCGGCGCCGGACGGGTGGAGATGGCGCCCGCCGATGACCTCCGCCGCCTGCTCGGCGTCGAGCCGGGCTCCGTCACTCCCTTCGGCATGGTGAACGCGCCGCCAGGCGCCGTACGGATCGTCTTCGATGCCGGGCTGATGCGGGACCATGCGATGGTGCATTTCCATCCGCTGGTGAACAGCATGACCACGGCCATCCGTCCGGCTGACCTGCTGCGCTTCCTCGAGCACCTGGGCCATCGGCCGGAGCTGGTCGAGCTGCCGCCGGCCGGCTGAAATATTGAAACGGCCCCGGGGCGGCCACCATCTGCGCCCTGCCCATTGCCCTTACGCCATACCGGCGCATCTATGACCGCACATGAGGAACCCTGACATGGACGTCATCTTCGACCCGAACCGCCAGGCTCCCCCCGCCGGAGCCTCGGCCGGTGGCACCGACCTGATCGTGGATGGCGACCAGAAGACCTTCATGCAGGACGTGGTCGAGGCCAGCCGCCAGGTCCCCGTCCTCGTCGATTTTTGGGCGACCTGGTGCGGCCCCTGCAAGACGCTGACGCCGGCGATCGAGAAGGTCGTGCGCGCCGCCGGCGGCCGGGTGAAGCTGGTCAAGATCGACATCGACAAGAACCGCGCCCTGGTCCAGCAGCTGACCCAGCTCGGCCTGCCGCTGCAGAGCGTGCCGACCGTCGCCGCCTTCTGGCAGGGCCAGATCGCCGATCTCTTCCAGGGCGCGCTGCCCGAAGGCGAGATCAAGCGCTTCGTCGAGGGTCTGCTGAAGATCGCCGGCGGCCAGATGCCCTCGGCTGACCTGCTCGCCGAGGCGAAGGCCGCCGCCGAGGAAGGCGACCACCAGACCGCCCTGCAGCTCTATGGCGCGCTTGTGCAGGAGGAGCCGGAGAATGCCGAGGCCTTCGCCGGCGTCGCCCGCAGCCTGATGGAGCTCGGCCAGGAGGAGCAGGCGCTCCAGGTGCTCGACAACCTGCCGCCGAAGATCGCCGACCACGCCGCCATCGCCTCGATCCGCAGCACGCTGGAGCTGGCCGCCGAGGGCCGCCGCGCCCGCGAGAAGACCGCCGAGTTCGAGGCACGCCTCGCCGCCGACCCGAACGACCATGAGGCGCGGATCGAGCTGGCCGTGGCGCTGAACGCCGCCGGGGACCGGGCCGGCGCCGCCGATGCGCTGCTCGAGGCCTTCCGCCGCGACAAGGCCTGGAACGAGGAGGCGGCGCGTAAGCAGCTGCTGAAATTCTTCGAGGCCTGGGGCTTCTCCGACCCGGCGACGGTGGCAGGGCGGCGCAAGCTCTCCTCGCTGCTGTTCCGCTAGCGCCGCCTCGGTGGCAGCCCCCCGCGCCGAGCCGCATGCGCTTCCGACCGAGATCGCGGTCTTCCCGCTCTCCGGGGCCTTGCTGCTGCCCGAGGGGCGGCTGCCGCTGAACATCTTCGAACCGCGCTACCTGGCGATGACGGAGGACAGCCTGGCCGCCGGCCGGATGTTCGGCATGGTCCAGCCCGACCCGGCCGCGGCGCGGGGCGAGACGGGCCCCGGCCTCTACCGCATCGGCTGCCTCGGGCGGCTGACCTCCTTCGCCGAGACGGAGGATGGGCGCTTCCTCATCACCCTGACCGGCATGACCCGCTTCCGCATCGCCGAGGAGCTGGCGATGCATCGCGGCTATCGCCGGGTGCGGGCCGACTACACCCCCTTCCAGGCCGACCTCGCCCCCGCCGTGCCGCCCGCGCTCGACCGCCGCGCCCTGCTCGCGGCGCTGCGCCCCTTCTTCAAGGCGCGTGGGATCGAGGCGAATTGGGAGGCGGTGGAGCAGACCGCCGATGCCGAGCTGGTGACGACGCTCGCCATGGTCTGCCCCTTCGAGGTACCGGAGAAGCAGGCGCTGCTGGAGGCGACCACACCCGCCGACCGCGCCGCCATGCTGATCGCCTTGCTCCAGATGGGCGCCCATGGCACCCCATCCGGCGACGCGCCGCCCCGCGGGCGGCTGAGCTAGAGGACCACGCCATGAGCCACGCCACGACCGACGCCCCGCCCCCCGAGGTGGACCCCGCCCTGCTGGAGATCCTGGTCTGCCCGCTGACCAAGGGCCCGCTGCGCTACGACCGCGCCGCCGGCGAGCTGATCAGCGACCAGGCCCGCCTCGCCTATCCGATCCGCGACGGCATCCCCATCATGCTGCCGGACGAGGCCCGCCGCCTCGACGACTGAGCAGCCCATGCCGACCCCGACCGAAATCCGCCTGATCCGAGCCGAGCGCCTGCTGGAGGTCGCCTTCGACGACGGCAGCCGCTTTCGCCTGCCGGCGGAGTATCTCCGCATCGAGAGCCCCTCAGCCGAGGTGCAGGGCCATGGGCCGGGGCAGAAGGTGCTGGTCGCCTTCCGGCGCGAGGTCGGCATCCTGCGGCTGGAGCCGGTCGGTCACTACGCCATCCGCATCGCCTTCGATGACCTGCATGACAGCGGCATCTACGCTTGGGACTACCTGCACCGCCTGGGTGTGGAGCAGGCGGAGCGCTGGGCAGCCTATGAGGCGGCGCTGGCGGAAAAAGGGCTGAGCCGCGATCCGCCACCGCGGAGGAAAGGCTAGCTTACCCCGCCCTCATCAATCCCTGCCCCGCCAGCAGCCCTGTCACCCCTGGGCCGAGCCCCATCGCCTGCCGGGCAAAGGCCCGCTTCAGCCCCGGCATCCGGTCGACCGCCGCGATGCCGAGGCGGCGTGCGATCCTGACCGGCGCGAAGTCGTTGCCGAAGAGCCGTTCCAGCGCATGCATGCCGGTCAGCATCAGCAGCGTGTCGGGCCGCCGCCGCGCCTGGTAGCGCGCCAGCACCTGCGGCGCGCCGGGATCGGTGCCGGCATTCCAGGCGGCGATCACCTCCTCGGCCAGCGCCGCAACGTCGCGGAAGCCGAGATTGAGTCCCTGCCCGGCGATCGGGTGCACGCCATGCGCGGCATCGCCGATCAGGGCAAGGCGCGTATCCGTCCAGCGATCCACCAGCAGCGCCGAGAGCGGGTAGGACCAGCGCCGCCCGATCGGCTTCACCGCCCCAAGATGCGGTCCGAGCCGGCGCCCGAGTTCTCGCCCGAAGGTCTCGTCGTCGAGCGCCAGCATCCGCCTGGCGATCGCCGTCCGGTCGGCCCAGACGAAAGCCGAGGCATGCGGATAGGCCGCCGTGCCGAAGCGGTCCGGCCCGGCCAGCGGCAGTTGCGCAAACGGCCCGTTCGGCAGGAATTGCTCGAGCGCCACCCCCTCATGCGGCAGTTCATGGGCGAAGGCGCCGACCATGCCGATCTGGTGGTAGTCGAGCGTCGTCGCGCGGATGCCGGCCTGGCGGCGGAGCGGGCTGTTGCGCCCCTCGGCGGCGACCACCAGCCGCGCCCGGATCTCCTCGCCGGTCGAAAGCCGCACCGAGGCGCCATCCGCCCGGCGCTCCACCGTCGCAGTCGCAGGGGCGAAGACCCGAAGGTTCGGCATCTCCGGCATCGCCGCGTTCAGCGCCATCCGGAGGCTCCGCGCCTCCACCATATAGCCGAAGGGTTCCTCCGAGACCTCGCTCGCCTCGAACATCAGCGAGAGCGGCGAGGCCCGCTCGCCCGGCCGCCCGTCGGCGACGCGGATGCGGCGGATGCCGCAGGGCTCGGCCGGCAGCCGCTCCCACACGCCGGCGGCGGTTAGCAGCCGCTTGGAGGTCAGGGCGATGGCATAGGCCCGCCCATCGAAATCCGGCAGCGCCATGGGCGGCAGCGGCGCGTTGTCCACCACGGCGACGGGCAGGCCGGCGGCGGCCAGCGTCGCGGCGAGGGTGGCGCCGACCGGCCCGGCGCCGATCACGCAGGCGGCCAATTCGGGTGTCGATGTCATAGGCGCCTCATCTCATGGCTGCAGCTTGAGGTCCATCTGCTCAAACCCTGCCCGCTATGCCTGCTAAATGGGCATGATCACAAACAATCGCGACGCTTTCTTCCAGCCCCACGTGGCCCCCAGCCTGTGGCACGGGATTTGTAAACGAGGTCCGGCCGGGACCATCAGGAGGATATCGGGCAGATGAAGCTGGTGATGGCGTTCATCAAGCCCTTCAAGCTGGACGAGGTGCGCGAGGCGCTCACCCCGCTCGGAGTGCAGGGGCTGACGGTGACCGAAGTGAAGGGCTTCGGTCGCCAGAAGGGGCAGACGGAAATCTACCGCGGTGCCGAGTACCAGGTCAGTTTCCTGCCGAAGATCAAGATCGAGGTCGTCGTGCCGGACGAGCTGGTGGAGGCGGTGATGGAAGCCGTCGCCAAGGCCGCCCGCACCGACAAGATCGGCGACGGCAAGATCTTCGTGCTGGATGTGGAGCGGGCACTGCGCATCCGCACCGGCGAGACCGACACCTCGGCGCTCTGATAACCCGGCGCCCTTGCGCCGCGTGAAGCTCAATAAGGATACAGGGGAAAACATGATGAGGATGCCCGCACGCGCGCTGGCGCCGCTGGCCGTCGCGCTGCTCGCCGCGACGCCGGCCCTGGCGCAGGACGGCCCGAAGATCGACAGCGGCGACACCGCCTGGATGCTCACCAGCACGGCGCTCGTGCTGATGATGACCATCCCCGGCCTCGCCCTCTTCTATGCCGGCATGGTCCGCAAGAAGAACGTGCTCGCCACCATGATGCAGAGCTTCACCATCGCCGCGCTGACGACGGTGGTCTGGATGGTCGCGGGCTACAGCCTGGCCTTCGGCGAGGGCGGCCCCTGGATCGGCGACCTCTCGAAGCTGTTCCTCTCCGGCCTCGCCGAGAATTGGGACAAGCCCTTCACCCTCGGCAGCGGCGACGGCGCGGTGGCCTTCACCATCCCCGAGACGGTCTTCCTGATGTTCCAGATGACCTTCGCCATCATCACCCCGGCGCTCATCACCGGCGCCTTCGCCGACCGGATGAAGTTCAGCGCCATGGTGCTGTTCACCATCCTCTGGTCGCTGCTGGTCTATGCGCCGGTCGCCCATTGGGTCTGGCATCCCAATGGCTGGATCTTCGCCCTCGGCGCGCTCGACTTCGCCGGCGGCACGGTGGTCCACATCAATGCGGGCGTGGCCGGCCTGGTCGCGGCGCTGGTGCTCGGCAAGCGCCTCGGCTTCGGCCATGACAACATGGCGCCCTACAACCTGGCGCTCGCCGTCATCGGCGCCGGGCTGCTCTGGGTGGGCTGGTTCGGCTTCAATGCGGGCTCGGCGGGCGCTGCCGGCGCGCGCGCGGGCATGGCGATGCTGGTGACGCAGATCGCGGCCGGCGTCGCGGCGCTCGCCTGGGTCTTCGCCGAGTGGGCGACCAAGGGCAAGCCGAGCGTGCTCGGCGCCATCTCCGGCGCGGTCGCGGGCCTCGTCGCCATCACGCCCGCCAGCGGCTTCGTGCTGCCGGTGCCGGCGCTGATCATCGGCGTGGTCGCCGGCCTCGGCGGCTTCTGGGGCGCCACGGGCCTCAAGCATCTCTGCGGCTATGACGACAGCCTCGATGCCTTCGGCGTGCACGGCGTCTGCGGCATCATCGGCAGCCTGCTGACCGGCGTCTTCGCCTATGGCGCCCTCTCGGCGACCACGGCGGTGCCGGCCGGCTTCGGCGGCTCCTTCGAGCAGTTCATCATTCAGGCCGAAGCGACCGGCGCGGTCATCGCCTACACCGCGATCGTCAGCTTCATCCTGCTGAAGGTCACCGACGTGATCGTCGGCCTCCGCGTCGCGGAGGAGGAGGAGCGCGAGGGCCTCGACGTCACCCAGCACGGCGAACGCATCGCCTGAAACAACGGCCGGTGGGGGCTTGGCTGCCCCCTCCGGCCCTTTTTTTGCCCGCTCACGTTACGACACCAAAACCTGGGGGTTACCGAAGCATGAGAATCAAGTCCGGCCTCCTCGCCGCGCTCCGCCACGCCTGGGTCGCCGCCGCCGCCCTGCTGCTGCCGGCCATGCCCGCCGCGGCACAGACCGCCATCCCGTCCCTCGGCCTCACCGTGACGCTGACGCCGGTGGTCGCCAACGACTACCTGTTCCGCGGCATCAGCCAGACGCGCAACAACTGGGCCTACCAGGGCACGGTCGATGTCCAGCATGACAGCGGCTTCTATATCGGCGCCTTCCTCAGCAACGCGAAATTCCTGGCCAGCCCCTGGAACGACACGCGGCAGGAGCTCGACCTGCTGGCCGGCTACCGCTTCGAGCTGGCGGGCGTCGCGCTCGACCTCGGCTACATCGCCTATCTCTATCCGGGCCAGGACAAGGCACCGGGCACGCAGCTGAACGAGTACCAGGAGATCGCCCTCAAGGCCTCCTACACCATCGATATCGTCAAGCTGATGGGCGCCTTCAATTACTCTCCGAACTTCTTCGGCCGCTCGGGCGACGGCTTCTACGTCGAGGGCGGCGCCGACGTGACGCTGCCCTACGGCTTCACCGCCTCGGGCCGGCTCGGCCACCAGTGGATCGAGCGCAACCCGCTCTTCGGCACGCCGGACTACCTCTGGTACTCGATCGGCGTGTCGCGCGAGATCTATGCCGGCGTCACCGCCTCGGTCGCCTGGTACGGCACGGATATCAGCAAGCGCGACTGCATCCCCGTCGCCGACCGCGCGACCGGCGGCCAGCGCGCCTGCGACGGCCGGGTGCTCTTCACCCTCAGCCGCGTGTTCTGATCCCCACGGCGCCGCTGCACGGCGCCGCAGGGGCCCCGGATTCGCTCAACTTCGGGCGCATCGCCCCGCCAATCGCGGCAATGCCGCGCCAGGGTACCGAAATGGAAAGGGCGTCGGCCGCAGGGTCGACGCCCTTTTTCGTGGATTCCGTGGCCGGGCAAGCATTTGCACGCTATCCTTGGGGCCTGTTCTGAAAACCGGACCCCGCGACCTATGCCCGCGCCCCGCATCTCCGCTGCCGACCGCCCCGCACCCTCCGCCCGCCTCCGCCGCTTCGCCTCGCCGGCGGTGAAGGCGGCGATGCGCCGCCGCCTCTTCGAGCTGCTGGCGTTCCTCGCCGCCCTGGCCGGGCTCGGCCTGCTGGTGGCGCTGGCCAGCTACGACCCGGCCGATCCCTCGCTCTCCACCGCCACCGCGCGGGCGCCGACCAACCTGGCGGGCCCGGCAGGCGCCACGGTCTCCGATCTCCTGATGCAGGGTTTCGGCTGGGCCGGGGCGCTGCCGGGCCTCGCCCTGCTCGGATGGGCCTGGCGGCTCGGCAGCCATCGCGGCCTCGGCCTCTTCCCGGCACGGCTGGCGGCCCTGCTCGCCGCCATGCCGCTGCTCGCGGCGCTGCTGACCCTGGCGCCCTTCCCCGCCGGCATCCCGGTCGAGGCCGGGGCCGGCGGCGCGGCAGGTGCCGTGGTCCATGGCGCCGTCGCCCGCCATGCCACCGCCCTGTTCGGGCCCTTCGGCACGGTGATCGGCGATGTCACCCTGGTCACCCTGGCGCTCGCCCTCTCCGCCGCCGCCCTCGGCCTGTCGCCGAGTGAATGGCTCGGCCTCGGCCGGGCGGCGCGGGCGGGTGCCGGCGGCGTCGCCCGATTCGGCGCGGCCGGTCTCTCCCGGGCCGGTGGCGCCGGGGCGCGGCAGGCGCGCGGCCTGCTCGGCCGGATGGGCGGCGGCATCATCAGCCTCTTCCGCATCCGCCGGCGCCGCCCGGCCGGCCCGCCGCCGGACGACCTGGCGAGCGTCCTCCGCGCCGCCGATGCCGCGGCCGAGGCGCCGCGCGTGCCCCGCGCGCCCCGCCGCGAGCCGCGCCTGGCCGAAGACCGCGCCGAGCCGGCCATCGCCCCCGCCCCGCACAAGCCTGCCAAGGTCGGCACCCCGCCCGCGCCGCAGAAGCGCAGCGAGGGGGTGCGCCAGCCGCAGCTCGACCTGCAGGACAGCCCCTGGCGCCTGCCGCCGCTCTCCCTGCTGCAGGAGCCGCCCGCCAAGCGCACCGGCCGCCCCTCGGAGGAGGCGCTGCAGGCCAATGCCCGCCAGCTCGAGCAGGTGCTGGAGGATTACGGCGTGCGCGGCCGCATCGCCGCCATCAACCCTGGCCCGGTCGTGACCCTCTATGAGCTTGAGCCGGCGCCGGGCACCAAGTCGGCCCGCGTCATCGGCCTCGCCGACGACATCGCGCGCAACATGCATGTCACCGCCGTCCGCATCGCGACCGTCCCCGGCCGCAACGTCATCGGCATCGAGTTGCCGAATGCCAAGCGCGAGACGGTCTATTTCAGCGAGTCGATGGCGGCCGAGGAGTGGGTGCGCCATCCCGGCCGCCTGCCGCTCGCCCTCGGCAAGGATATCGGCGGCAACCCGGTGATCGCCGACCTCGCCCGCATGCCGCACCTGCTGATCGCCGGCACCACCGGCTCGGGCAAGTCGGTCGCCATCAACACGATGATCCTCTCGCTGCTCTGGCGCTTCAGCCCGGAGGAGTGCCGCTTCATCATGATCGACCCGAAGATGCTGGAGCTGTCGGTCTATGACCGCATCCCGCATCTCCTGGCGCCGGTGGTGACGGAGCCGCCGAAGGCGATCGGCGCGCTGAAATGGACGGTGCGCGAGATGGAGAAGCGCTACCGCGCCATGTCCCAGCTCAGCGTACGCAACATCGGCGGCTACAACGAGAAGGTCGTCGAGGCCCGCCGCCGCGGCGAGGTGCTGACCCGCAAGGTGCAGACCGGCTTCGACCCGGAGACCGGCAAGCCCGTCTTCGAGGAGCAGCCGCTCGCCCTCTCGCCGCTGCCGATGATCGTCGTTGTCATCGACGAGATGGCCGACCTGATGATCGTCGCCGGCAAGGAGATCGAGGCGGCAGTGCAGCGGCTGGCGCAGATGGCCCGCGCCGCCGGCATCCATGTCATCATGGCGACGCAGCGCCCCTCGGTCGATGTCATCACCGGCACCATCAAGGCCAACTTCCCGACGCGCATCAGCTTCCAGGTGACCAGCAAGATCGACAGCCGCACCATCCTTGGCGAGCAGGGCGCGGAGCAGCTGCTCGGCCAGGGCGACATGCTGCACATGGCCGGCGGCGGCCGCGTTGCCCGCGTCCACGGTCCCTTCGTCTCCGACACCGAGGTGGAGCGGGTGGTGGAATTCCTGCGCGAGCAGGGTGAGCCGGCCTATATCGAGGAAGTGACCGAGAGCGACGAGGAGTTGGACGGTGACGGCGAAGGCCTTTCCCTCTCCGGCATCGCCGCAGGCAGCGACAGCGAGAAAGGTTTGTTCGACCAGGCTGTCGCGCTCGTGAGCCGCGAGGGCAAGGCTAGCACGTCTTTCATCCAGCGACATCTGAACATCGGCTACAACCGCGCCGCCAAGCTCATCGAGCAGATGGAAAAAGAGGGCGTCGTCGGTCCCGCCAATCACGTTGGCAAGCGGGAGGTGCTGACGCGCCGCACCGAGGAGGATTGATGCGTAGCTTTCCGATCGCCTGCCTGGCCGCCACTCTCGCCGCCGCCCCGGCTTTGGCACAGGAGCGCCCGCCGCTGATGCCGACGCGCGATGCCAGCGTCACCTACCGCGTCGCAGGCGGCCCGGCCGGGCAGGAGATGCGCATGGCCTGGCGCGTCGCCGACCAGAAGCTCCGCGTCGACATGCCTGGCGGCATGGGCTGGTCGGTGATGGACCAGCGCGCGAAGACGATGTTCGTCGTCATGGAGCAGCAGCGCATGATCATGCAGATGCCGCTCAACAACGGCCCGGGCGGCGTCACCATCCCGACGCAGCCGCCTGAGACGGCGAAGTTCACCCGCGGCGGCACGGCGACCGTCGCCAGGCAGAGCTGCACAATCTGGCGCTACGAAAACCAGGGTGCAACGGGCGAGTCCTGCATCACCGCCGACGGCGTCATGCTCCGCAGCACCGGCACAGTGAACGGCCAGACGGCGACGATGGAAGCGACCGAGGTGAATTACGGCCCGCAGGACGCCGCCCGCTTCACCGCCCCCTCCGGCTACCAGCAGATGCAGATGCCGAGCGGCGCGCCGCCGGCCCGCTGAACTAACGGGCCCGCGCCAGCCGCGGGCCCATTCCCGCCTCAGCCGTTCCGGTAGGTGTAGCTGTAGCCGTTGAGTGCCGGCGCGCCTCCGAGATGCGCGTAGAGCACCTTCGATCCGGCCGGGAAAAAGCCTTTCTTCACCAGGTCCATCATCCCCTGCATCGACTTTCCCTCGTAGACCGGGTCGGTGATCATCGCCTCCGTCCGCGCGGCGAAGCGGATCGCCTCGTTGGTCTCGGCGCTGGGGACGCCATAGGCCGGATAGGCATAGTCCTTGAGGATGACGATCTCCTCCTCGCGCACCGGCCGGCCGAGCTCGACCAGTTCCGCGGTGTTGTCGACGATCTGGCGCACCTGCGCCCGCGTCGCCTCCGGCGTGCCCGAGGCATCGATGCCGATGACGCGCTCCCCACGCCTATCCGCCGCGAAGCCGACGATCATGCCGGCCTGGGTGGAGCCGGTGACGACGCAGACGATGATGTAGTCGAAGCGGAAGCCGAGCTCCGCCTCCTGCGCCCGCACCTCCTCGGCGAAGCCGACATAGCCGAGCCCGCCATACTTGTGGACCGAGGCGCCGGCCGGGATGCCGTAGGGCTTGCCGCCGGCGTCCCTCACCGACTGGATCGCATCCTCCCAGCTGCGGCGGATGCCGATGTCGAAGCCGTCCGGCACGATGCGGCTGTCGGCGCCCATCAGCCGAGTCAGCAGGATGTTGCCGACGCGGTCATAGACCGCATCCTCATGCGGCACCCAGCTCTCCTGCACGACGACGCATTTCATGCCGAGCTTGGCCGCGGTAGCCGCCACCATGCGCGTGTGGTTGGACTGCACGCCGCCGATCGAGACCAGCGTGTCGGCATTGGAGGCGATGGCGTCGGGGACGATGTATTCCAGCTTGCGCAGCTTGTTGCCGCCCATGGCGAGGCCGGAGTTGCAGTCGTCGCGCTTTGCCCAGATCTCGACCAGGCCGCCCAGCGCCTGCGTCATGCGCGGCAGGAATTCGATCGGCGTGGGGCCGAAGGTCAGCTTGTACTTCTCGAACTTGTCCAGGCGCAGCATCACGCTCTCCTCGTCCTTGCCTGGACGGGATGCTTAGCAAGGTCGGCATGAATGGGGTGTTCTAACTCGGCCTTCCGGTGGCATGGTCTATTCATTCGCACCGCCCTTGCCGAATGGACCGGACAGGAATGGCCGACAGGATGAAAGTTCCTTCCACCACCCCGGAGCTGGACCGCATCGACCGCCGCATCCTCCAGCAACTCCAGCGCGACGGGCGGATGACCAATGCCGACCTCACGCAATCCGCCCATGTCAGCGCCGCTACCTGCTACCGCCGCACCCAGCGCCTGTTCGAGGAGGGCTATATCCGTGGCGTCCGCGCCGAGATCGCTCCGGCCCGCGTCGGCCGTGGGGCGCTGGTGATGGTCGGCGTGGTGCTCGACCGCTCGACGCCCGACAGCTTCGCCGCCTTCGAGGCGGCGATCCGCAAGTTGCCAGTGGTGCTCGACTGCCACTTGGTCGCCGGCGACTTCGACTACTTCCTGAAAATCCGGGTGCGCGACATGGCCGATTTCAACAAGCTGCATGGCGAGCAGCTGATCGCCCTGCCCGGCGTCCGGCAGACGCGGACCTTCTTCGTCATGAAGGAAGTGGTGGACAACGGCCCGCTGCCGTTCTGACGCAGCGCAGCCAGCCGAGCAGCAGCCTGGCACGGCGATGCTCTGCGGCCAGTTCACCGGGCCGTAGTGGGGCGAAGGCGAGGCGCCGGCTGGCCTGCTCGACAGCCGCCCAAGCCGCGCCGAAATGCCGCGGCCGCAGGCAGGCCGCGAGCGCTCCGGCGGGCAGGCCGAGCCGTGCGGCCAGGCGCCACAGCGCCGCATCCTCCGGCAGCACCGTGCCGATCCCGTCCTCCCAGAGGCGCCGCAGCGCCGCGCGCGCCTGCATCCGCTGGCGGAAGGACCCTAACCGCTCCAGCCGCGGCACTGCCGCCGCACCGGAGACTGTCGCCCGAGGCACCACCTGGAGCCGCGCATCCCGCCGTCGCAGCCCGGCCAGCAGGGCGAGCGGCTCCGCCGCCTCGATCCCGTCCAGCAGCCCCACCCGCAGCGAGAGGTTGCCAGCGATCTCGGCATCGAGCCCTGGCCAGCCCATTCCCTCGCCGGGGTCGAGCCGGGCCGCGATCTCGGCCAGCAGCGCGGCATGCGCCCGCTCCGCCGAGCATGGCTCGAGGGGACGAAGCCGCCCCGCCACCGCCTCCGCCCCGGCGGAAAGGCCGGCGGCGTGGGCGGCGAGCCAGCCCGGCTGCGGCAGCGCCGCCGCATCGGCCAGCAGGACAGCCCCGTCCGGCCCGACCCACTCCGCCACATGGCGCAGCCCCTCGCGCCAGAGGCCACCCGTCTGGCGCAGCGCGAAGCCGGGTGCATCCGGCACCTCCGCCGGCGCCAACGGCCGATCGCGGGGCAGCAGCATCACGCCGAAGCCGCCCTCGGCGGGCCGCATCCCCTCCGACAGGCGCTGCGCGTCGAGCAGCCGCAACCAGGCCGGCATGGCGGCGGCCGGGCCGGTCAGCAGGATGGCGAGCCGTGGCTGCGCGAGGCGCGGCCGGACCGGGGCATGCAAGGTGTCGAACATCACAGGGACCGCAACGCCGGGAGACCGGTATCGTGGCCCAACGGCACCCGGGGCAGACATCACGCTATCGATACGGACGGTCACGGTCCGGTGGGGCTTTTCCCGCCGGCGCATCCGGTCCACATGCCGGGGATGGATCGCCGCACTCTGCTCGCCTTGCCCCTGGCTCTCGCCTCCGCTCAGGCCTGGGCCCAATCCCCCGGCCTCACCGACCGCGACCGCGCCGATGTCGCCCGCGTCGAGGCATGGCTCGGCGCGCTCAGGACGATGAAGGCGCGCTTCCTGCAGATCGCCCAGAACGGCGCCGCCGCCGAGGGCACCGCCTGGATCCAGCGCCCCGGCCGCATGCGCTTCGAATACGATCCGCCTGAGCCGCTGCTGCTGGTCGCCAGCTATGGCCAGTTCTTCTATTTCGACCGCCAGCTCAAGCAGGCGACGACCTTGCCGCTCTCCTCGACGCCGCTCGGCATCCTGCTGCGCGACGAGGTGCGGCTCTCGGGCGATGTCACGGTCGGGCGCGTCGAGCGCAGCGGCGGGCTGCTGCGCGTCACCGTCTTCCGCACCGGCCGCGGCGCCGAGGGACGCATCACCCTCGTCTTCAACGACAATCCGGTCGAGCTGCGGCAATGGGCGGTGGTCGATGCCCAGGCGCAGGAGACGCGGGTGACGCTCTCCCAGCCGGAATATGGCGGCCGCTTCCCCGCCATCCTCTTCGACTTCAACGATCCGCGCTTCCGTGAGGAACTCGGCATTCCTCAATGACGAAATTGAGTCCATTCGCGCAATCGTCGTCTTGATCCGGACGCATTCGCGCGCGACCTTGCAGGGGTGATGAAGCCCCTCATCGGAATCTCCTGCTGCGTGAAGGCGTTCGGCATCTTCGCCACGCCCAACCACGCCGCCTCCGACAGCTATGTCCGCGTGACGCTCGGCCCCGTCGGCGGCATCCCTGTCCTCCTCCCCGCCGCCGGCGAGGCCCTGGTGCCGGAGATCCTGCCGCGGCTCGACGGGCTGATCCTCACCGGCAGCCGCTCCAATGTCTGCCCTGACTTCTACGAGGGCCCGCCCCATGCCGAGGGCACGCCGGAAGATATCGCCCGCGACTCGACCACCCTGCCGCTGATCCGCGCCGCCATCGCCGCCGGCCTGCCGGTGCTGGCCATCTGCCGCGGCTTCCAGGAGCTGAACGTGGCGCTCGGCGGCAGCCTCGACCAGCGCATCCAGGACCTGCCCGGCCGCATCGACCATTCGACGCCGTCCGACCAGAAATACGGCCGCATCCGCACGGCCAAGGCCCATAATGTCCAGCTCGCGCCGGGCAGCCTGCTCGCCGAAGTCAGTGGCGGCACCGTGATCCCGGTGAATTCCCTGCACAACCAGGGCATCGACCGCCTCGCCCCGCGCCTGGTTGCCGAGGGCTGGGCGCCGGACGGCACCATCGAGGCCGTCCGCGTACGTGATGCCATCGGCTTCGCCTATGGCGTGCAGTGGCACCCGGAATACGACTGGGAAACGGATGCGGTCAGCTGCGGACTTCTCGAAAAGTTTGGCATGGCCGCGGAAGCCTGGGCGGCCCGGCGGCGTTTGCCTCAAGCGGCGGAGTAGCTGGCGGTCACGCCTGCGTGATACAGCCCCCACGGGACAGTCGCATGGTTGGCTCGCGCAAACGCCTTTTGCGTATGGCTCCGTCTTTCGCTAATCTCTCCAGGCTGGCTGCCTTAAAAGGCCAGCGGTGATGCCCGGTATCCCCTACCGGCTCGCCCGACCATTCCGATCGGAACTAGCGTACCGGCGCCCGGACACCCCCCTGTCCGGGCGCCTTTTTTATTCCGCGACATCAACCTACAGGCGATTTCTTTTCGGGTCCATGAGGATATCCGCGCAGGCGGCGGCTTCCTGGCCTCGGTCCGCGCTGCTATGCGCTTCCTGAACGACATCCGATTTTAAAGGAGACGCCCAGGGCATGTCCGACTACGTCATCACGCCGCCGGTTGTGGCCGCCGTCCCGATCAAGGGCAGCAGCCAGATGTTTCCAGTCCGCCGGATTTTCTGCGTGGGCCGCAACTATGCCGAGCACGCCATCGAGATGGGCAGCGACCCGACGCGCGAGCCGCCCTTCTACTTCGCCAAGCCGGCCGACGCCCTGGTGGTGAACGACGCCGACATGCCCTACCCGCCGATGACCAAGCAGCTCCACCACGAAATGGAGCTGGTGGTTGCCATCGGGTCGGCCGGCGCGAATATCAGTGTCGAGGACGCGCTGAAGCATGTCTGGGGCTATTGCGCCGGCCTCGACATGACCCGCCGCGACCTGCAGAACGAGGCGAAGAAAACCGGCCGCCCCTGGGACATGGGCAAGGGCTTCGACAATTCCGCGCCGATGGGTGCGCTGGTGCCGGCCAAGGGCATCGACGTCTCCAAGGGCAGGATCGAGCTGAAGGTGAACGGCAAGGTCACCCAGACCTCCGACCTGTCGAAGCTGATCTGGTCGGTGCCGGAGGTGATCTCGAACCTCTCCCACCTCGTGCGCCTCGCGCCGGGCGACCTCATCATGACCGGCACGCCGGAAGGCGTCGCGGCCGTGCAGAAGGGCGACCTGCTGGAAGGCTTCGTCGAGGGCGTCGGCGAGGTTCGCACGCGCATCGTCTAATCGGCGAGGCGGGGGCCGCGCTATTGTGGCCCCCGTCCTGCCCGTCTATCCCTCGGCCATGCCGCACGCAGCCTCGGGCCGGACCCTCCGCATCGCCACTTGGAACATCAATTCCGTTCGCCTGCGGCGCCCGCTGCTGGCCGGGCTGATCGCGGCGCTCGACCCGGATGTGCTCTGCCTGCAGGAGACCAAGTGCCCGGACGAGTTCTTCCCGCTGGAGGAACTTCGGGCGGTCGGCTTCCCGCACATCGCCCATCGCGGGATGAAGGGCTATAACGGCGTCGCGGTGCTGTCCCGCATCCCCTTCGACATCCGTCATGACGACCCGGACTGGTGCGCCAAGGGCGATTGCCGGCATCTCGGCGTGGCGCTCGACGTGCCGGGCGGGCCGGTCGAGCTGCACGACTTCTATGTCCCCGCAGGGGGCGATACGCCCGACCGCGAGGCCAACCCGAAATTCGCCCATAAGCTCGACTTCGTCGCCGAGGCGACCGCCTGGACCAAGGCGCGCGGGCCGGCGCGGCGGAGCGTGCTGGTCGGCGACCTCAACATCGCGCCGCTCGAGCATGACGTCTGGAGCCACAAGCAGATGCTCGGCGTCGTCTCGCATACGCCCGTGGAAGTCGAGGCGCTGACCGGCTGGCAGGCGGCCGGTGACTGGCACGATGCGCTGCGCCACTTCGTCCCACCCGAGCAGAAGCTCTATACGTGGTGGTCCTACCGGGCGAAGGACTGGGAAGCGTCCGACCGCGGCCGGCGGCTCGACCATGTCTGGGTCAGCCGGGACCTGGCCGGCTCCCTCACCCGCCACCAGGTGCTGAAGCCCGCCCGCGGCTGGACCCAGGCGAGCGACCATGTGCCGGTGATGATCGAACTCGCGCTCTGACATGACGCTGATCCTCGCCCTCGACGCCGCACTGGCCGGGTGTTCCGCCGCCCTGGTCGAGGGCGGGCGGGTGCTGGCCGCCCGTGCCGCGCAGGGCGACCGCGGGCATGCGGCCCTGCTGCCGCCGATGGTGGAGGCAGTGCTGAACGAGGCGAGGGTTGCGGCCACCGCGCTCGATGCCGTCGCGGCCGTGGTCGGGCCCGGGGGGTTCACCGGCATCCGCGCGGCCCTTGCGCTGGCCGAGGGGCTGGCGCTCGGGGCCGGGCGGCCGGCCATCGGCGTCACCACGGGGGAGGCGCTGGCAGCGGCCCTGCCGCTCGGGCCTCGTGCCATCTGGGCGGTGATCGACAACCGGCGCGGCCGGGTGATGCTGGAGCGATTCCCGCCCGGCAGCCTCAGGGCCGAGCGGGTGCCGGAGGTGGTCGCCGAGGCGGAGCTGCCCCGGCCTAGTGGGCCGGTGGCGGTGGTGGGCGATGCAGCGCCTTCCGTTGCTGCCCGCCTCGCCGCGCGCGGCGTCGATGCGCTGCTGGGCGAGGCGCGGTTGCCCTCCGCCATCGCCGCGGCGCGGGTCGCGGCCCTTCGCCTCGATGGTGCCCTGCCGCCGCTCGCGGCCCGGCCGCTCTATGTCGAGCCGCCGGCGGTGCGTCGGCCGGGATGAGCCCGGCCCGGCCGGAGGATGCGGCGGCGCTGGCCGCGCTGCATGCCCTGGCCTTTCCGCCCGCCGAGGCCTGGGGAGCGGATGCGATGCGGCTGATGCTGGAGATGCCCGGCGCCTTCGGCCTGTGGCGGCCGGCGGAGGGGCTGGTCCTGGCCCGTGCCGCCGCCGGCGAGGCGGAAATCCTGACGCTGGCTGTTGCTCCGGCGGCGCGGCGGCATGGGCTCGGCGGTGCCTTGCTCGCTGCGGCGATGCAGGGTGCCATCCTGCGCGGGGCAGTGGAGATGTTCCTCGAGGTCGCCGCCGGCAATGCCGCGGCGCTCGCGCTCTACAATGCCGCCGGCTTCGGCGAGGTCGGGCGGCGGCGCCGTTACTATGCCAGCGGCGAGGATGCGCTTGTCCTGCGCCGGGACCTGGCGAGTTGAAGTAACGCGCTTCAAACTCTCAAATCCGCGGCGTCGCCGGAAGGTGCAAGCCTTTGGCTTTGCCCGATTTTCCGGTTCGGATTTAGAATTTCAGGGATTTAGGCGCGGGCCCGGGACATGGCCCCGCCTTAGGCTGATAGTCCTAATAACAAGCTGCTGGCGGCGGTGCAAGCAGGATCAGCCCTTGCGGAGCAGCAGCAGCACCGTGCCGTCCCCGGCCTCCGCCTCGGCCAGGACCGTGTGGCCCTGCTCCGTCGCGGTCTTCGGGATGTTGCGACGGGGTTCCTCGCCGCGCAGCCGGACCAGCAAGGTTTCGCCCGATACCATACGGTCGAGCGCAAGCCGCGTGCGGACGAAGGTCATCGGGCAAGTCTCGGCCGTAATGTCGATCTGACGGTCGCCGGTCAGTTCTTTAGCACTTACAAAACTCAAGGTTTCTTGCCCTTCAATCACTCGAAACGGATTGCGAAACGGCCGTGACAGGTACTATAGGGCGTAGACTTCAAACAGGAAGATGCGCTGGATGGCTGAAGAAACCCCCTCGACCGAGCTGCTTGGACTGACCGCTGAAATCGTTGCAGCGCATGTGTCCAACAATCCGGTCGCCCTGGCCGATCTGCCGAACCTGATCCAGGAAGTATACAAGACGCTGGCCTCGGTCGGGCAGCCGATGGTGAAGTCGCAGCCCGATCGGCCGCAGCCTGCCGTTCCCGTCAAGAAGTCGATCACCCCCGAATACCTGATCTGCCTCGAGGACGGTAAGAAGCTCAAGATGCTGAAGCGGCATCTGCAGACTTCCTACAATCTGACGCCCGAGCAATACCGGGAGCGTTGGGGCCTTGGCTCGGATTATCCGATGGTGGCGCCGAATTATGCCAAGCATCGGTCCTCGCTCGCCAAGAAGATCGGCCTCGGCACCAAGCCGCGCGGCCGTCCGCCGCGGGCTGGCCGGCGCGAGGCCGCCCCCGCCGCCGCCAAGACGGCCTGAGGAGGGGCGCATCGCCCCTGGAGCCGCCCCCCGCATCGCGGAGCGGCGCCGGGGGTCGCCCCCCCAAGGTTGCGGACATGGTCGCGGGCATGGTCGCGGGCGCGGCATCGGTCTATGGTCGCCCTCCCGATCTTCAGCGACCCCAGGAAGGGCAGACCGCCAGCCGCATGGATACGCCCGCTTCCGCCGACCGTGAGGGCATCTCCCGCATCGAGAGGATGTGCATAGAGCGCGGCCTCAAGATGACCGGGCAGCGCCGGCTCATCGCCCGGGTGCTCTCGGACAGCGAGGACCACCCCGATGTCGAGGAGCTGTACCGCCGCGCCGTGGCGCAGGACAGCCGCATCTCCATCGCCACCGTATACCGCACCGTCCGCCTGCTGGAGGAGAAGGGTATCCTCGAGCGGCGGGACTTCGGTGGCGGCCGCGCCCGCTACGACCAGGCGGATCGCGGCCAGCACTACCACCTGATCGATGTCGACACCGGCAAGGTGATCGAATTCGCCGATCCGCGGCACTTGGAAATCGTCCAGGAGATCGCCGCCCGCCTCGGCTTCGAGCTGGTGGACCATCGGCTGGAGCTGTTCGGCCGGCGCTTCCCTGACGGCAAGGCGCCCCCCACCAAGCCGCGGGACGAGACATGAGGGCCGGGCCCCTCGCAGCCGTGCCCGTGCCGCCCGCCGGCGCCGGCTTCGGCGAGCTGCGGGCCGGCAACCTCGGCGTCCGCATCGCCGAGACGGCGGAGGAGGTCGATGCCGCGCAGGCGCTGCGCTTCCGCGTCTTCTACGAGGAAATGGGCGCGCACCCGGATGCCGAGACGCGGGCGAGTGCCCGCGACCGCGACGCCTTCGATCCCGTGGCCGACCATCTGCTGGTCATCGACCACGACCTTGGCGAGGGGCCGGAATCGGTCGTCGGCACCTACCGGCTGATCCGGCGCGAGGCGGCGCGGGCGGTGGGTGGCTTCTATTCGGCCGCGGAATACGATATTGCGCCGCTGGTCGCCCTGCCCGGCCCGATCCTGGAGCTGGGCCGCTCCTGCGTCGGCGCCAACCATCGCACGCGGGGCACCTTGCAGCTGCTCTGGCGCGGCATCGCGGCCTATGTCTTTCGACACCGGATCGACGTGATGTTCGGCTGCGCCAGCCTGCCGGGGACGGATCTCGACGCGCTGGCCCCGGTGCTGAGCTATCTGCACGCCCATCACCTGGCGCCGCCGGCGCTGCGGCCGCGGGCGCTGCCCGAACGCTACGTGCCGATGGACCGGCTGCCGCCGGCCGCGCTCGACATCCGCGCAGTGCAGAACGAGCTGCCGCCGCTCATCAAGGGCTATCTCCGCCTCGGCGGCTTCATCGGCGACGGCGCGGTGCTCGATCCGCAGTTCAACACCACGGATGTCTGCATCGTGGTGAAGACCGAGCTGATCACCGACAAGTATTCGAAGCATTACGAGCGGAAGCTGGGGCCGGGCGTCTTCGACTGAGGGCGAGGATTTCTCCCCGCCCTGCCTTGGTCAGCCGTTGCGGTAGTGCCGCTTCGCCCGGCGCTCCGCCTCGCGCGCCGCGGCCTCGGGCGTCGCCTGGCCGGAGGCGACGGAGGCGCACATCTGGATCAGCACGTAATCGGCCGCGACGGCGCCGGAGGCGAGGCTGATCGGGCCGCGATAGCCGCTCCAGAAGGGCATGTTCATCGTGTCGGCGAAGACGGCGAGCTTGGGGTCCGAGGTCCAGACGGCGCTCTGCTTGTAGGCGTTCAGCGGATGCGCCCAGTAGCCGAGGCAGCCGAGCAGCCAGGGGTCGTACTGCTCGGCCTCCATCATGAAGGCGAGGAAGGTCTTGGCCACGTTGGGGTAGCGCGTGTGCCGGAAGACCATGGCGTTCATCACCGTCGCCGAATGGGGCGGCGCGCTGGCGAGGCCGCGCGGCATCAGCGCGTGGTTCATATCCTCGGCGATGGGGCGTGTGTTGGGGTCGTTCTTGACGGCGAAGTAGAGCGAGACACCGTTGGCCGTCAGCCAGATCTCCTGCGCCGAGAATGCCCGGTTGTTGGAGGTGTCGGACCAGGAGAGCGTGCCGTTGATGAAGGTGGGGTAGAGGTCCTTCAGGTAGGTCAGGGCGTTGACGGTCTCGCGGCTGTTGATGGCGACCTTGCCGTCCTCGTCCACCAGCATGGCGCCATGCGACCAGAGCAGCCAGTTGGCGAAGCCGTTGCCGTCGCCGACCGCGTTGCCGAGGGCGAAGCCCGCCGGCTTGCCAGCTTGGCGCAGGACCTGGCAGAGCTTCAGGAAGCCGGCATGGTCCTGCGGGATGGCGTCGAACCCCACCTCCTTCAGCGCCGAGATGCGGTAATTCGCCGGGCCGATATTCCCGCCGATCGGCAGGCCGAGCCAGGTCTGCGAGCGGTCCTTCTTGCCGTATTTCTCGGCGAGGAACATCCAGCCGCCATAGCGCTGGCCGAGATACTCGGCGATGTCGGAGACCTCGACGACCTTGTCCTGGTAGATATGCGGGTCGTCGGCCCAGCCGATGACGATGTCGGGCCCGCTGCCGGTATTGGCGACGACGGCGGTCTGCGGGCGGATATCTTCCCAGCCGACGAAATCGATGCGGACGGGGATGTTGTAGCGGTCCTGGAAGGCCTGGGCGTTGCGGCGGAAGATCACTTCGTCCGGCTCGACGAAGCGCGAGGGGCGGATGATGCGGAGGCTGGCGCCCGGCTCCAGCGGCAGGCGGGGCGGGGCGACGTCGCGGCGGGGGATGGCGGGCTGGGCGAAGGCGGGGCCGGTGAGCGCGGCGGCGCCGAGGGCGAGCGTCGCCCTGCGGGTCAGGTTGTGCATGGTTTGTTCCTCCCAAGCGAAGCCTTGGCCGCGGCGACGCCCGGGGCGCCGCCCGGCACGGGGAGGATGCGTCATGCCGGGGGCGGAAAGCGAGGAAAAGCGGCGGCGGCGGTCAGGCTGGCGTATCGACGAAGCCGCGATAGACGGCGAGCACGGTGTCGTCGACCACCAGGCCGCGGTCGAGGAAGCGGTGGAGGATCTTGGCATCGACCTTGCGGCCGCTCGCTTTCATCCGGGCGGCGAGGTCGTGAATGCTGAGGCCGTGCTGGGCGACATAGGCCTGCAGGTCGGATTTCACCTGCTCGCGTTGGGTGGGTGTCATTGCCTGGTTCCTCCCGTGTGGGAGGAGTGAACGCCTGGGCGCGAGCCCCTGTCCAGCGGTGGCTAGCGCCGCAGCTCCATCTGAATCGGCCCCTCGCGCTCGCCATTGGCGAACTGGTCGACCATCGCATTGCCGCTATGGCCGAGATTGCCGGCCGGGCCGGTCCAGACGATGCGGCCCTTGTGGATCATCGCCGCGGTCTCGCCGATGCGGCGGGCGCTGGCCATGTCGTGGGTGATGGAAACGGCGGTGGCGCCGAGGCGCTTCACGCAGTCGACGATCAGCCCGTCGATGACGGCGCCCATGATGGGGTCGAGGCCGGTGGTCGGCTCGTCGAAGAAGATGATGTCGGGCTGGGCGGCGATGGCGCGGGCCAGGGCCACGCGCTTCTGCATGCCGCCCGAGAGCTCGGCCGGGGAGAGGTCGCCGACCGTCTCGGCGAGGCCGACCTGGGCCAGTACTTCCACCGCCTTTTCGCGGGCCTTGGCGCGGGTGATGCGGTTCTGCGCGAGGAGCTTGAAGCAGACATTCTCCCAGACGGGGAGGCTGTCGAAGAGCGCGCCGTTCTGGAACAGCATGCCGATGCGGTCGCCGAGGGCCTCGCGCTCGCGGCGCGGCAGCTTCAGCACGTCGACGCCGTCGATCTCGATGACGCCTTCATCGGGCTCGATCAGGCCGAGGATGCATTTGATCGTCACCGACTTGCCGGAGCCGGAGCCGCCGAGGATCACCATCCCCTGCCCCGCCGCCACGTCGAGGTCGACGCCGTCGAGCACGCGCTTCGGGCCGAAGGCCTTCTTCACGCCGCGCATGCGGATCTTGGGAAGGGCCCCGCTCATTGGGCGAAGAAGATCTCGGTCAGCACGTAGTCGAGTGCGAGGATCAGGATGGAGGAGGCGACCACGGCGGCCGTCGTCGCCCCGCCGACGCCCTGCGCGCCACCCTTGCTGCGGTAGCCGCACCAGGTGCCCATCAGCGCGATGATGAAGCCGAAGACCGCGGCCTTGACGAGGCCCGAGATCACGTCGCCGGTCTGGAGGAAGTCGAAGGTCGACTTCAGGTAGGCGGCGGAGACGAAGCCGAGCTTCAGCGTGCCGATCAGCCAGCCGCCCATGACGCCGAGGATGTCGGCCACCAGCACGAGCAGGGGGAGCGCCAGGGTCGCGGCCAGCAGGCGTGGGGCGACGAGGTATTTCATCGGGTTGGTGGAGAGGGTGGTCAGGGCGTCGATCTGGTCGGTGACGCGCATGGTGCCGATCTCGGCGGCGAAGCTGGCGCCGATGCGGCCGGCGACCATCAGCGCAGCGAGCACGGGCCCCAATTCGCGGACCAGGGAGATGACGACGACGCTGGCGATGGCGCTCTGGGCGTTGAAGCGGGCGAAGCCGGTGTAGCTCTGCAAGGCGAGGACCATGCCGGTGAAGACCGCGGTCAGCGCGACGACGGGCAGGGAGAACCAGGCGACTTCGACGAAGGCGGCCCAGAACAGGCGGCCGTAGAAGGGCGGGCGGACGAGATGGCTCACCGCCTCCAGCGCGAAGAGGGCGACGTCGCCGAGGGTGCGGCAGGCGCCGAGCGTCGCGCGGCCGAGGGCCGCCAGCGGATCGAGCAGGATGGCCGCCATCAGGCGCCGGTGTACTCACGGCGGTAGCGGGCGCCGAGCGAGGTCAGGATCTCGTAGCCGATGGTGCCGGCGGCCGTCGCCAGGTCGTCCGGCGTCTGGCCGGGACCGATCAGCCCGATCCGGTCGCCGGGCGCGGGGAGAGGCACATCGGTCACGTCGAAGGTGATCAGATCCATGGATACCCGGCCAACCAGGGGCACGGGCCGACCGGCGAGGATGCCGGTGGCTCGCCCCGAGAGGGCGCGAAGGTAGCCATCCGCATACCCGGCGGCAACCGTGGCAGTCCGGGAAGGGCGCGGGGCGGTCCAGCTGGCGCCGTAACCCACTGGCGTCCCTGCCGGAATCTCGCGGATTTGCAGGATCGGGGCCTCCAGCCCCACCACTTGGCGCATCGGGTTGGGCCGGGCGGGGGTGGGGTTGATGCCGTAGAGGGCGCAGCCGGGCCGGCCGAGATCGCTGGCGAAATCCGGGCCGAGGAAGAGGCCGGAGGAATTGGCGAAGCTGCGCGGCAGGGGCGGCAGGCGGGCGCAGGCGGCGGCGAAGCGGGTGGCCTGCCGGGCGTTCAGCGGGTGCTCCGGTGCGTCGGCGCAGGCGAGATGCGTCATGACGTAGCGGAGGTCGAGGCCGGCGAGCAGGCCGTGGTCGGCGGCGAGGCGATTCAGCTCCGTCGCATCGAGGCCGAGGCGGGCCATGCCGGTGTCGATATGGAGGATCGCGGGCAGCGGCCGGCCGGCTTGGCGGGCGGTCGTGGTCCAGGCGGCGAGGTCGGGCAGGCCGTTCAGGACCGGGATCAGGTCCCCGGCCTCCGGGTGGCCGGGGGGGAAGCCGTTGAGAATGGCGATCATCGGGCCGGGGCCGATCGCCGCGCGGACCGCGACGCCTTCCGCCAGGTGGGCGACGAAGAAATGCCGGCAGCCGGCGGCGAGCAGGGCGCGGGAGACCGGCGGGGCGCCGAGGCCGTAGCCATCGGCCTTCACTGCCGCGCCGACTCTCCGGCCCTCGGCGAGTTGCCGCCAATTCGCGGCGAGCGCGGCGAGATTGATGGTGAGGCGGGCCTCAATATCCATCATGGCCGATATGCGCCTGGTCGAGATCGCCGAAGCGGGTGAACTCGGCCTCGAAGAAGAGCGGGATTGTACCGGTCGGGCCGTGGCGCTGCTTGGCGATGATGAGGTCGGCGCGGTTGTGGACGCGCTCCATCTCCTGCTGCCACTTCGCGGTGGCCTCGCCGAAGTCGTCGGCCTTCTCGAAGCCGACATCCTTCGGCTGGCGCTGCTGGAGGTAGTATTCGTCGCGGTAGACGAACATGACCATGTCGGCGTCCTGCTCGATGGAGCCGGATTCGCGGAGGTCGGAGAGCTGCGGCCGCTTGTCCTCGCGCTGCTCGACGGCGCGGGAGAGCTGAGAGAGCGCCATCACCGGGACGGACAGCTCTTTCGCAATCGCCTTGAGGCCCTGGGTGATCATCGAGATTTCCAGCACCCGGCTCTCGGGCCGCGTACCGGCCGCGGGGCGCATCAGCTGGAGGTAGTCGACGACGATGAACTCAAGCCCGCGCGTCCGCTTCAGCCGGCGGCAGCGGGTACGGAGGGCGGAGATGGTGATGGCGGGCGTGTCGTCGATGACGAGCGGCAGGGTGGCCAGCTCGCGGCTCACCTCGACGAAGCGGTCGAAGTCGCGCTGCGAGATGTCGCCGCGGCGGATCTTGTCGCCGGAGATGCGGGAGGCCTCGGAGAGCAGGCGGGTGGCGAGCTGGTCGGCGCTCATTTCCAGCGAGAAGATGGCGACGGTGCCGCGGGGCTGGACGTCGGGGCCCTTCTCGCGCGCCTCGCGCACCAGGGCCTGGGCGGCGCCGAAGGCGACCTTGGTGGCGAGAGCCGTCTTGCCCATGCCGGGGCGGCCGGCGAGGATCAGCAGGTCGGAGCCGTGGAGGCCGCCGGTCTTGGCGTCGAGGTCGCGGAGGCCGGAGGAGAGGCCGGAGACGCCGCCGGGCGTCGAGAAGGCCCGCTCGGCGGCCAGCACCGCATCCGTCAGCGCCCGCTCGAAGGTGACGAAGCCGCCCTCCGAGCCGCCATCCTTGGCGAGGTCGAAGAGGCGCTGCTCGGCGGCTTCGAGCTGGGCCTTGGCGTCGAGATCGGGCTCGGCGCCATAGGCGCGGTTCACCACCTCCTCGCCTACATCGACGAGCTGGCGGCGCAGCCAGGCGTCGTGGATCATCCGGCCGTATTCGCCGGCATTAATGATGCCGATCATGGCCGAGAGGAGCTGGGCGAGGTAGGCCGGGCCGCCGACCTCGTCGAGCAGGCCGGAATGCTCGAATTCCGGCCGCAGCGTCACGACATCGGCGAGCTGGCCGGCCTCGATTCGGCGCTGGATGGCGCGGAAGATGCGGCCATGGACCGCATCGGCGAAATGCTCCGGGGCAAGGAATTCGGAGACCCGTTCATAGGCCTTGTTGTTGGCCAGCAGGGCGCCGAGCAGCGCCTGTTCCGCCTGCAGATTGGAGGGCGGGAGCCTCTGGGAGAGGCCCAGCATGCCGCTGTCGAGGCCGGCGAATGGGGCGGACGGGTCCATGGTGTTCATGACGCCAGTCTAGCCCAGACGGGTGGCTGTGGATCATGGGGATGGCTGTGGATAACGGGGGCAACCTCGAAGCTTGCCCCCGGCGTGGCTTTTGGGGCGCCCCATGAGGGGCGCCCGCCCGACATTACCGGCTGGCCTGCTGGAGAATAATTAGCCGATCCAGGTGTCGGTGTAGCTGACCTCGTAGACCGTCAGCGAGGTGTTGGGATTGTTGTTCAGCATGCCGAAGACGGCATCGATGCCGCCATGCTCGAAATCCTTGCCGACATTCTTGGTGATGGTGCCGTAGGTGTGGCCGTCCACCTTGAAGACGAGCTTGTTCGGCGTCCAGTCGAGCGAATACTTGTGCGGCCTGCTCTCGTCGAGGCCATCATAGGTCACGGTGCGGTAACCGTCGCCGCCGGTGGAGGTCTTGTGATGGGCGGTGCCGTAGGCCCGGCCATTGTGGATCTCGGCGAGGTCCATCTCGGTGCCCGGCCACTTGTCGTTGCCCGGCCAGAGCATGACGGCGGAGCCCGCTTGGTTGCCCTTCAGCGCCGCGACGACCTCGTAATGCCCGTAGCCGTTGCCGGCGCTCGCGCCCGTCGGCCACTGCATGATGCCGGAATAACCGGTGAGCGTGACCTGGCCAGCGATGCTGGTGTCGATCTTGCCCCAGGTATGGTTGAGCTGGCCGACGCCACGATTAAAGGTTTCGAAAAAGTTAGCCAAAACTCCAACTCCCTGTCACTTCAATGAAACTGAGCAAACAAGTCCGTGAACAGGAAAACCTGTTACGGCGTATTTCGTCGCAAGGTCAACCAAAACAATTATGCTGACAGAGTATTTCATTGTCGATCGGGATCATTGTCTCCGGCGACATTGACGCCGCCGTGTCGCCCGGCAAGGCGTCGCCACGCGCGAGCGGCACCGCCCCGACGCCGGGCGAGAGCTGGAGCTGCCGGTTCCCATGGCCGAAGCGGCGTAGGGCCAGCTCCGCCCCGGCCGGGCCGAATTCGAGCCCCGTTATCAGCGGGGACCATCAGGCAGTCTGTTCTCGTTGGGCAATCCCGTTCGACGGCGGCTCAGCCTGGGCGCCGGCGCAACACCGCGCGGAGCTGCATCGCCAGGGGCAGGGCGAGGGCGCAGAGCCCGGCCATGGCCCAGAAGCCAGCGCCGCCGAAGCTGGCGTAGAGCGGCCCGCACAGATAGGTAAGCACGCCCATCGCCAGGCCGGTGCCGAGCGAGGCGTGCAGCGTCTGCGCCGTCGCCGCCTGGCCGGGCGGCAGGCCGCCCAGCACCCGCATGGCGGCGAGATGCATCGCGCCGAAGGTCAGCGCGTGCAGCAGCTGCACGGCGATGAGCGCCGGCAGCCAGCTGGTCGAGGCCGTGACGCTCCAGCGCAGCAGGCCGGCGGAGGCGGCGAGCAGGGCCATCCCGCCCGGGCCCAGCCGCTCCATCAGGGGCTTGCCCCAGGAGAGGAAGAGGAGGACTTCCACCACCACCCCCTCGGCCCAGAGCAGGCCGATGACGCCGGAGGAGAGCCCCGTCGCCTGCCAATGCAGGGTGGCGAAGCCGTAGTAGAGCGCGTGGCTGCCCTGGATCAGCGCCGAGAGGGGCAGCAGCCAGCGGAAGGCCGGCTCGCGGAAGGGCGCGCGGAAGCCGCCGCGGCCGCCGCCCGTGGCTTCCAGCCGCGGCAGGCCGCGTGCCGCCAGGACCGTCAGCAGGTAGCAGAGCGAGGCGATCCAGATCACCGCCACGGCGCCCACCGCCTGCACGGCGAAGCCGGCGAGCACCGCCGCCGCGATGTAGCTGGCGGAGCCGGCCGAGCGGGCGCGGCCGTAGTCGAAGCCGAGCCGCCGCGCCGCGCCGAGGCAGAGCGCGTCCGAGAGCGGCACGACGGGGGCGCTCACCAGCGCATGCAGCATGGCGACGGCGACGAGCGCGCCGAAGCCCGGCGCCCCAATTCCAGGTACCCAGGCGAAGCCCGTCACCATGCAGGCCGCCAGCCCCGCGGCGAGGACCAGGATGCTCCGGGCATCGCCGATGCCGTCCGCCCCCCGCCCCACCGCCGGGGCCGCCAGCAACCGCACGGCCGAGGCCAGCGCCAGCACTGCGGCGATCTGCCCCGGCGTCAGTCCATGGCCGGCGAGCACGGCGGGCAGGAAGGGCTGCAGCACGCCCACGGTCGCGAATTGCGCGGCGTAGAGCAGCGCGAACCGCGGCGGTGCGCTCAACGCCACGGGCGGTCGGAGGGGGGCTTCGGCATGCCGCCGAGTAGCGCGGCCCCGCATGAGGTTGCAATCCGCGGCTTTCCGGCCCATGCATTGCGCCGCATGCCGGACACCCATCCCCCTATGTTTGACGCCCGGGTTCGCGCGGTGCTTGGCCCGACCAACACCGGCAAGACGCATCTGGCGATCACCCGCCTGCTGGCGCACAGCAGCGGCATCATCGGATTCCCGCTGCGCCTGCTGGCGCGCGAGAATTACGACCGCATGGTCGCCGCCAAGGGGGAGCGCTACGTCGCGCTCATCACCGGCGAGGAGAAGATCGTTCCGGCGGAGGCGAAATGGTTCGCCTGCACGGTGGAGGCCATGCCGCTCGACCGGCGGGTGGAATTCCTCGCGGTCGACGAGATCCAGCTTTGCGCCGACCCGGATCGCGGCCACGTCTTCACCGACCGGCTGCTGAATGCCCGCGGCATGGTCGAGACCATGTTCCTCGGCGCCGAGACCATCCGGCCGCTGCTCCAGCGGCTGATCCCGCAGGCCGAGATCGAGACGCGGCCGCGCCTCTCGCAGCTGACGCATGCCGGCCCGCAGAAGCTGACGCGCCTGCCGCCGCGCAGCGCCGTCGTCGCCTTCTCGGCCGGCGAGGTCTATGCCATCGCCGAGGCCATCCGGCGGCGCCGGGGCGGCTGCGCCGTGGTCATGGGGCGGCTCTCGCCGCGCACCCGCAACGCCCAGGTGGCGCTCTATCAGAACCGCGAGGTCGATTTCCTGGTGGCGACGGATGCCATTGGCATGGGCCTCAACATGGATGTGGACCATGTCGCCTTCGCTTCCCTGCAGAAATTCGACGGCCACAAGCCGCGCCAGCTCACCGCTCAGGAAGCTGCGCAGATCGCCGGCCGCGCCGGCCGCGGCATGCGCGACGGGACCTTCGGCGTGACCGGGGATTGCCCGCCGCTGCCGGACGAGATCGTCCACAAGATCGAGACGCATAATTTCGAGCCGTTGCAGACGCTGGCCTGGCGCAACAGCGACCTCGACTTCACCAGCATCGATGCGCTGCTCGACAGCCTCGCCGCACCCGCGCCGCAGCCGGGCCTCGCCAAGGGCAATGACGCGACGGACCACATCACCCTCTCGATGCTGGCGCGCGAGGACGAGGTGCGGGCGCTCGCCACCAGCCGCGCCCGGGTGCGGCTGCTCTGGGAAGCCTGCCAGATCCCGGATTTCCGCAAGCTGTCGGACGACAGCCATGCGGCGCTGTGCAGCCGTGTCTTCCGCCACCTGGCCGAGGATGGCGTGCTGCCGGACGAGTGGGCGCTCGGCCAGATCGCGCAATGCAGCAGCATCGAGGGCGATCTCGACACGCTGATGGCGCGGCTGGCCAGCATCCGCGTCTGGTCCTATGTCGCCGCCCGCGCCGACTGGCTGAAGGATGCGGCGACCATCCAGGCCGAGGCGCGGAAGGCGGAGGATGCCGTCTCCGACGCGCTGCATGAGCGGCTGACGGCGCGCTTCGTCGATCGGCGTGCCGCGCATCTCATCCGCCGGCTCGACGACACCGAGGAGGAGCTGCTCTCCGCCGTCACCCGCCAGGGCGAGGTGGTGGTCGAGGGGCATCCGGTCGGCAAGGTCGAGGGCTTCCTCTTCCACCCCGAGGCCGAGGCGGAGACGGAGGAGCAGAAGAAGCTCATCCTCCGCGCCGCCCGCCGGGCGCTGAAGGAAGAGATGCCGCGCCGCGTCGCCGCGCTCGAGGTGGCGAAGGACGATGCCTTCGCGCTGACGGCCAGCCATCGCATCACCTGGAACAATGGCGCCGGCATCGCCGAGGTGGCGCGGCTGCGCCCGGGCTCCGAGCCCTCGAAGCCGCAGGTGGAGCCGCTGCCGAGCGAGTTCCTCGACGGTGCGCAGCGCGAGCGGGTGCGGGCGCGGCTCGCCAAATTCGTCGAGGGGCTGGTCGCCAAGGAGCTCGGCATCCTGGCGACGATCGAGGCCAAGGCGGAGGCGGAGGGTGCGCTGCGCGGCCCGGCCTTCCTGCTGCGCGAGCAGTTGGGCCTCGCCCTCGGCGGGACGGAGGGCAACATCAACCCGGACCTGCGGCAGAAGCTGAAGGCGATCGGCGTGCGCGCCGGCCGCTTCGCGCTCTTCGTGCCGGAGGCGCTGAAGCCGCGCGCCATGGCGCTGCGCGCCCAGCTCTGGGCCATGTCGCGCAACATCGACACGCCGGGCCTGCCGGCGCCGGGCCTCGTCGCCCTGCAGAAGCCGGAGCCGGGGATGGCGACGCCGCCGCTCTGGGCCGACTGGCCGCAGGGCTTCGCGGCGACCATAGGCTGGATCGAGGCGGGGCCGGTGCTGCTGCGGCTCGACGTGGCGGAGCGCATCGCCGCCGAGCTGGGCTACCTGACGCGGCGGGCGCCGGCGCCGCCGCCCCCCGACCTCGCCAGCCGGCTGGGGGTGAAGGCGGATACGCTTGGCGTGACGCTGACGGCGCTCGGCTTCCGGCTGATGGAGCCGCAGCCGCTGGAGGAGGGGCAGTACGGGCCGCCGACGCCGCTGCGCATCGCCCAGCCACGGCCGCAGCACCATGCGCGGGGCGGCGAGCGCCGGCCGCAGGGCCAGCCGCATCAGGGCCAGCGCGATCAGGGCCAGCGCGACCGGCGCCCGCCACACCAGGCCCGGCCGCAGCCGGCCGCGCTGCCGGAGGGCATGTTCGGCCCGCCGGTGCCGGCCGAGCTGCTGCGCGGGCCGCGGCCGCAGCATCAGGGCAAGCCGCATCACCAGCACGGCCGGCCGCAGCACCAGGGCAAGGGGCCGCCGCAGCATCGCGGGCCGCGGCCCGAGGGCAGGCAGGAGGGGCGGCCCGAGGGACGCCCGCAATACCGCCAGGAAGGCCGCACCGACCAGCAGCGGGACCAGCAGCGCCCGCGCCAGGACGGCCCGCCGCGCGGCCCCCGGCCCTCCCAGCCGCCGCGCAAGCCGGAGCCGCGGATCAATCCGGATTCGCCCTTCGCCATCCTGGCGCAGCTCAAGCTGCGCTAGGCGGCGGTGGAGTCCGAAGACCAGGATTGGCAGCGGCTCGACAAATGGCTCTGGTGCGCGCGGGTGGCGAAGTCCCGCGCCGCCTGTGCCCGCATCGTCGAGAAGGGTGGCGTCCGGGTGAACCGGCAACCGACCGACAAGCCGCATTACAAGCTCCGCCCGGGCGACGTGCTGACCTTCGCCCTCGGCAGCGCCGAGCGCGGGGTGGTGCGCGTCTGGCGGGTGCTGGCGCTCGGCGACCGGCGCGGGCCGGCGAGCGAGGCGCGATTGTTGTTTGAAGACATGTCAGGCGACTCTGCCGCCTGACGGCTTGTCAGCCGGGCCGCATCGGTCCATGTCTCGGCCTTGCCGCATGGACTGCGCCGAAGGACCGATCCGCCGTGACTTATGTCGTCATCGAAAATTGCATCAAGTGCAAGTTCATGGATTGCGTGGAGGTCTGCCCGGTCGACTGTTTCTATGTCGGCGAGAACATGCTGGTCATCCACCCGGATGAGTGCATCGACTGCGGCGTCTGCGAGCCGGAATGCCCGGCCGAGGCCATCGTCCCCGACAGCGACGACCGCGCCGCCCCCTATGCCGAGTTGAACCGCACCTATGCGGCGGAATGGCCGAACATCACCCGCAAGGGCGAGCCGCCCGTCGATGCCGACGAGTGGAAGGACAAGCCCGGCAAGCGCGAGATGTTCAGCGCCAATCCGGGCAAGCCGTAAGGCCCCTGCCGTCTCAGGATTGGGACGACGCTCTCCGGGCGGACACCTGGGTGACAATCCCGGGAAATAATGCTATGGTTCCGGGATGATGACAAAGCCGTCCCGGTTCGTTCGTCCGAGCCCCGCAGGCACCGAAAACGGGCCTGCCCCTGTCGCTTCGGCCCGAGCAATGAACCGGACCGGCGCTGAGCCGATGACAAGTCCTGGCGGTCACCCCATCTGTGCGCCCCTCCCCGGCGCCATGGGGCGTCGCCGGTGACGCAGGAGAGTTACCCGGAATGAAGCAACCCGCCCGCGCCAAGCCCTCGGCCCCGAAGGCCGAGACGAAGCCCGCCCGCGCGGTCGCCGCATCGGTCGCCAAGTCGCCCGCCAAGCACGCCGCCGGCAAGCCGGAGGCCGAGGCGCCGGAGCCACGCGGCATGGCCGAGGTCCAGGCCGCCGCGCCGGTGCCCCCGCCCCTGCCGGTCTTCTCGACCGGCGCGCCGCCCAGCGGCCCGATGCCGATGCGCCGCGATACCCATCCTTCCATCCCGCCGAGGCAGCCTTCCAAGCCCGTGGAATTCAAGGCCGGCGACCATGTCGTCTATCCGACCCACGGGGTCGGCACCGTCCAGGGCATCGAGGCGATGTCCGCGGCCGGGCTCACCCTCCAGGTCATCGTCGTCACCTTCGACGAGAACCGGATGACGCTGCGGGTGCCGGTGAACAAGGCCGCCTCCTCGGGCCTGCGCAAGCTGGCCGCGCCGGATTCGATGCAGGAGGCGCTGGACACGCTGAAGGGCCGTGCCCGCATCAAGCGCACCATGTGGTCCCGCCGCGCCCAGGAATACGAGGCGAAGATCAACAGCGGCGACCCGGTGGCCATCGCCGAGGTAGTGCGCGACCTGCACCGCAATGCCGGGCAGCCGGACCAGTCCTTCTCGGAGCGGCAGATCTACGAGCAGGCGATGGACCGGCTGGCGGCCGAGCTCGCCGCCATCGACCGCACCGACAAGGCGGCGGCGACGACCAAGCTGCTGGACCATCTGAAGGCCGGCTGAGCATGCGCATCCTCTGCCTCGGCGCTGGGGCGCTTGGCGGCTATTTCGGTGGCCGCCTGGTGCAGGCCGGGGCGGATGTCGCCTTCCTTGTCCGGCCGGCGCGGCAGGCACGGCTGGCTGCCGAAGGGCTCGTCATCGAGAGCCCCTTCGGCGATGCGCGGTTGCCCGTGCGGACGCTGACCACGGCCGGGCCGGGCTTCGATATCGTGCTGCTGACCTGCAAGGCCTACGACCTCGATGCCGCGATCGAGGCCATCCGCCCCGCCATGGGGCCGGGGACGGCGGTGTTGCCGGTGCTCAACGGGCTCTCGCATATCGCGCGTCTTCAGCGGGAATTCGGCAAGGGGCAGGTACTGGGCGGCCTGGCCAAGATCCAGGCGACGCTGACGCCGGGCGGGGTCGTCAGGCAGCTGAGCGATTGGCGCTGGCTGACCTTCGGGGAGCTGGATGGCAGCGCCTCGGAGCGGACGCGGGCGCTGGCGGCGCTCGCCGCACCGGCCGAGGGGATGGTCGTCGAGGCGGTGCCCAACATCATGGCGCGGATGTGGGAGAAGCTGGTGCATCTCGGCACCACCGCCCTCGGCACCGTGCTGATGCGGGCCAATACAGGCGAGATCGCGCGGGCGCCGGGTGGCGTCGCGCTGATGCATCGCGTGCTGGAGCGCAACGCGGCCATCGCCGCGGCCAATGGGTTCCCTGTCCGGCCGGGCTTCGTCGAGGAGTTCCGGCGGATCTTCGCCGATCCGGCGGGGGGCTATGCGGCGTCGATGCTGCGCGACCTCGAGGCAGGCGGGCGGATCGAGGCGGATCATATCCTCGGCTTCCTGCTGGAGGCGGCGAAGGCGGCCGGCGTTCCGCATGAGCTGCATGAGGCGGCCTATGTCCACGCCAAGGCCTTCGAGCAGCGGCGCGATGCGGGGCGGCTACCGGCGCTTCAATCGTAGGCCCAGCAGCAGGATCGCGACGGCGGCCAGCGCCAGGGCCGGCGCGGCACCCAGCCCCGCGAGGGCCAGGCCCATCAGCACAGGCCCCAGCGACTGGCCCGTGAAGAAGTGGAAGGCATGCAGCGCGACGGCGGAGCCGCGAGCCTCCGGCGCCAGCTCCGTCACGCGGGTCTGGATGCTGTTGTGGATCATGTAGAAGCCGGTCCCGAGCGCCAGCCCGGCCAGGATGAAGACCGCCACCGTCTGCGCCAGGCCGAAGCCGATCAGGGCCAGCGCCGCGAGCGCCGCGCCGAGCACCACCATCCGGCCCTGGCCGAGCCTTGCCAGCAGGGGCCGGGCCACCATCGCATAGACGACGCCGCCCGCGCCGAAGGCGGCGACGGTCATTCCCGCTTCCGCCGTCGCGCCGAGCGAGCCACCGAGGCCGCGCGCCTCCAGCATCGGGGCGAAATAGGGGAAGGTGCCGAAGACCAGCACGCCCTCGATCGCCACGGCGGCGTAGAGTAGGCGGGCCTGCGGCAGGGCGAGGATGCTGCGGTAGCGGCGGATGGCGCGCACCGCGTCGAACCGCCCGCGCGGCTCCGGCGCCCGGCTGAGGGGAATGGTCAACATCACCACCGCGGCGGCGGCGGCGAGCGCGGCGCAGAGCAGCATCACGCCGCGCCAGCCTATCGCGCTGCCGAGCGCCCCGGCGACGGCGCCGCCGGCGATCTGGCCGACGATGGAGAAGACCAGCAGCCGGCTGAGCGCCACCTGCCGCCCCTCCATCGGCACCGCGTCGCCGACGGCGGCGAGCGTCAGCGGCATGATGCCGCCGGCGGCCATGCCGGCGAGCGCCCGGAGCGCCAGCAGCACGCCGAGGCTCGGCGCCAGCGGGGCCAGCAGGCAGAACAGGGTCAGGCAGCAGAGGCCGACCTGGATGATGCGCCGCTTGCCCACCGCATCGCCGACCGGGCCGAGGATGGGCTGGATCAGCGCGAAGGGCAGCGCATAGGCCGAGGCGAGCAACGCCGCCTGCTGCACGGGAGACCCGAACTCGGCGGCGAGCGTCGTCACGAAGGGGTCGAGCACCCGGCCGCCGAAGGCCCCGGCGAAGCAGGAGATGCCGAGCAGCAGGATCAGCCGCCGCACATCGGTCCTGGGCTCGGCGACGGGCGGGATCTGATCGAAGGCCATTCGCCCGAGTGTGCGCTGCACCGCAGCATCGGGCAACAGGTCAGGCGGCGAGGCGCGCGGCCACCCGCCGGACCAGCGCCTCGCGCTCGGCCCGCATCCCTGCCCCGCGCGCCTGCGCGGCGGCGAGGACCGAGGAGGGCGCCGTCTCCGGCCGGCCGGCATTGAAGGGCGGGGCCGGGGCGTATTCGATCTGGAGCTGGATCGCTTGCGCCGCCTCGGGCCCGGCGATCTCGGCGGCGATGGTGAGGGCGAAGTCCACCCCCGCCGTCACGCCGCCGCCGGTGACGAGGTTGCCGTCCTGCACCACGCGCTCCTTCACCGGCACGGCGCCGAGGGCGGCGAGGAAGTCGTGGCTGGCCCAATGGGTCGTCGCGCGGCGGCCGCGCAGCAGCCCGGCGGCGCCGAGGACCAGCGCGCCGGTGCAGACGGAGGTGAGGTAGCGCAGCCCCGGTGCCTGGGCGCGTAGGAAGGCGAGCACCGCCTCGTCCTCCATCAGCGCGGCGACGCCCGGCCCGCCGGGGATGCAGAGGATGTCGAGCTGCGGGCAGTCGGCCATCGCCGTGTCGGCCAGCATGGTGAGGCCGGTATCGGCGCGGACCGGGCCGGCCTCCTTCCAGATGAGGCGGACCTCGGCGCCGGGCAGGCGGCTCATCACCTCATAGGGGCCGGTGAAGTCGAGCTGGGTCAGCTTCGGGAACAGCAGGAATCCAATGGAGAGCAGTGCGGTCATGGTTGGTCCTCCCCCTTCATCCTGCCATGGCCGCGCTCCTGCGCCAGCAGGAAGCGCCGGGGAGGACGCGTCGCGTCAGCGCGGCCGAAGGCCAGCATGGCGGTACCGGCATGAGGATCGGTCAAGGCCGCGGCGAGACCGGTGGCAGGCGCCGGAGGTGCCTCGCACTCACCGTTGCCGTCGCAACTCCCGCAGGTCGGAGGCGGTATCCACATCGCGTAGCCGGCGCAGCAGGGCCACCCGGTGGCAGGAGAAATTGGCCAGCGTATCCGCCAGCGCATGCTCGCTCGACCAGCGCACCCGGGCGAAGGGGGCCTCCGGCCGGCGCGGGCCGAAGCCGACCAGCCAGTAGCCGCCATCCTCCGAGGGGCCGAAGACCGCATCGGCCCGGCCGAGCGCGCGGAATGCGGCGGCGATGTCGGTTGCGTCGAGCGCCGGGATGTCGCTGCCGATCAGCACCGCACGCCGGTGACGGCCGAGGGCGCGGGCCATGCGCTCGCCGAGGTCGCCCCTGCCCTGCGGGTGCGGCGCCACGCCTGGGTGCCAGCGCGCGCCGTCCGGCGTCCCGGCCAGGATGAAGCGCCAGCGGCGGTCATGGCCGAGGCGCCGGATCAGCCGGGCCACCTGGCCGCGGTGGAAGCGGAGCGCCGCCATGTCGCCCGTCTCGCGGGCCAGGCGGCGCTTCACCGTGCCGAGGCGGGGAGCGCGGGCGAAGAGGATGAGCGTGTCGCCTTTCATCCGTAAAGCTTTCGTATCACGCCCGGCGGCAGGCCGAGGAACCAGAGCGAGAGGCAGAGCAGGTTGCGGGCCGAGCGGCGGCGCCAGCCCTCGCGGTGCCAGCGGGCGGCCGAGGTGAGGGCCGCGGCGGGCATCGGGGCGAGGCGGCGGCGGCCAAGGCGGCGGACCAGGTCGACATCCTCCATCAGCGGGATCGGGCGGAAGCCGCCCGCCTCAGCGTAGAGGGTGCGGTGGATCAGCAGGCCCTGGTCGCCGTAAGGCAAGGCGAGGACGCGGCAGCGCCAGGCGACGCGGCGTTCCAGCCGGCGGGCCTCGGGCGAAGGGTCGTCGAGGGCGAAGCGGAAGTAATGGGCGCGCGTGGGGTCGTGCATCGCCGCCTGGACTGCCTCCCGCCAGCCGGGGCCGGGCCTGGTGTCGGCGTGGAGGAAGAGCAGCCACTCGCCCTCGGCCGCCGCCGCGCCGGCCGCCAGTTGCACCCCACGGCCGCGTGGGGCGGCGACCACCCGTGCGCCGGCCCTGCGGGCGAGGTCGGCCGTGCCGTCCGTGCTGCCGCCATCCACCACCACGGCCGGCAGGCCTACGCAGGCTGCCAGCACGGCGCCGAGGCTGGCGGCCGCGTTCAGCGCGGGGATGATGACAGTCGGGGTTTGTTCTGCAGGCACTTTAACCAAGCGTTCCCACGATGTTCTTGACAAGCCCTTCCGCGACAGGCAGGGTTCCGAGGAACAGAGAAGGAACGGTCGCCATGCCGGACGGATCGTCTGTTTCCGCCCTCCTGCCGGGCGCACGCAAGGGCCGCGGTGCGGTCTCGAACCCGGCCATCCGCTACGAGAGCACGGCGCGCGAGCCCTTCGACGACGGCTGGGACAGCCTGGCCGAGCTCGCCGACCTGCCGCCGCTGCCGACCACGCTGGTGCGGGAGCGGTCGCGGAGCGCGCTGACCTATAACGACAGCCCGGATATCGGCTTCGACCGGTCCCTCAACAGCTATCGCGGCTGCGAGCATGGCTGCATCTACTGCTATGCGCGGCCGAGCCATGCGCATATCGGCTACTCGCCCGGCCTCGATTTCGAGACGAAGCTGCTCTTCAAGCCGGACCTGCCGGCGCTGCTGGAGAAGGAGCTGCGCCGGCCCGGCTATGTGGCGAAGCCGGTCGCGCTGGGGGCGAATACGGACCCCTATCAGCCGGTCGAGCGGACACTGCTGCTGACGCGGCAGGTGCTGGAGGTGCTGGAGCGCTTCGGCCACCCTGTCACCATCGTGACCAAGTCGGCCGGCGTGCTGCGTGACCTCGACATCCTGGGGCGGATGGCGAAGCGCAACCTCGTCCATGTCTGCCTGTCGGTGACGACGCTCGATGCGGCGCTCGCCCGGCGGATGGAGCCGCGGGCGGCGACGCCGCTGCGGCGGCTCCAGGCGATCCAGGCGCTGGCGCAGGCGGGCATCCCGGCTGGGGTGCTGGCGGCGCCGATGATCTCCGGCCTCAACGATGCGGAGCTGGAGCGCATTTTGTCCGAAAGCTGCAAGGCCGGCGCCACCCGCGCGGGCTATGTGCTGCTGCGGCTGCCGCTCGAGATCCGCGGCATGTTCGAGGAGTGGGTGCGCACCCATTTCCCCGATCGCGCCGGCCGCATCCTCGCCCTGGTGCGCGAGACGCGGGCGGGGGCGATGTATGACAGCCGCTTCGGCACCCGCCAGACCGGCACCGGCGCTTATGCGGACATGCTGGCCAACCGCTTTCACCTGGCGTCGCGCAAGCTCGGCTTCGGCAATAGCCGGGTCGCGTCCCAGGGCCTCGACTGCAGCCAGTTCGCGCCGCCGCCGGAGACCCCCGCTCCGGCGCGGCAGCTGGAACTGCTGTAGAGGATGGCCGGGCCAGCTTCCCCCGGCCCGGCCGTCCGCCCCCCTTACTCCTCCGCGGTGAAGAATTTTTGGCCGGCGGCGAAGACGTTCGGCCGTAGAAAGATGCCGAGGATCAGCGCGCCCTCCGGCCCGGCCCAGGCGACGTGGGTATTGCCCGCCGGCCGCCAGACGAACTGGCCGGGCAGGCATTCGCCCTCCTCGTCGACGAAGCGGCCTTCGAGCACATAGGTCTGCTCGATGGCGGTGTGCTCGTGCAGCGGCACCTCGGCGCCGGGCTCGAGCTTCAGCAGCAGCGTGCACATGCCCGACGGGTCGCTGTAGAGCGTCTTGGAGCGGATGCCGGGGAAGGCGCTCTCCTCCCAGGGCATGTTCGCCGGGTCGAGGAAGACCGAGGGCGGCGAGGGCTCGGGCGCGAGCAGGCGTTGGCGCATTGGGACGCTCCCCTTGTTGGTTGGCCGAAAGCCTATGCCTGCCCGCGGCGCTTCGCTAGAATTCGTGCGACAGGGGAAGGAACGGACGGATGCGCTCTCGTCGGGGATTCATGGGCTGCGTCCTGTGCACGGCGGTCGGGCTGGTGGCGACCAGGGTCGAGGCGCAGACCGGCGGGGTCAGCCGCAAGATGCTTGGCACCATCGACTATCCGGGCGACGGCAAGGTCTCCATCCTGATGACGGTCGAGATCGCGCCGAATGCCGTCATCGCGCGCCACACCCATCCGGGCGTCGAATCCTGGGTCGTCATGGAGGGCGAGGTGATGCTGGAGGTCGAGGGCCAGCCGGCCCGGACCTACAAGGTGGGCGAGGGCTTCCAGGTGCCGCCGGGCGTGCCGCATGGCGGAAAGAACGGGCCGGCGACCTCGAAGATCGCCGCCACATTCATCGTCGAGAAGGACAAGCCCCTCGCCTCCCCGGCCTGACTTCGCGCTGGAGAGCGAGGCCGGGGGCCGCGTCGCGGGCGTGGACGAGGCCGGGCGGGGGCCGCTGGCCGGGCCAGTGCTGGCAGCCGCCGTGGTCTTTCCACGCGGGGTGCCGCAGGCGCTGGCCGCGCTGCTCGACGACAGCAAGCGCCTCAACGCCGCCGCGCGCGAGGTTGCCTTCGCCGCGCTGCGGGAGGCGATGCGGCGGGGCGAGGCGGAGGGTGCCGTCGCCGCCGCCTCGGCGGTCGAGATCGGGCGGCTGAACATCCTGCGCGCGACGCATCTCGCCATGGCACGCGCCGTGGCGCGGCTGGCGGTGCCGCCCGGACTCGTGCTGGTCGATGGCAACCGGGCGCCGCCGCTGCCCTGCCCGGTGCGCTGCGTCATCGGCGGAGATGGGCGGAGCCTGTCCATCGCCGCCGCCTCGATTCTCGCCAAGGTGGTGCGCGACCGGGCGATGGCGCGGCTCGATCCGCGCTGGCCGGCCTATGGCTTCGCCCGCCATGCCGGCTACCCGACGGCGCTGCATCGCGCGGCGCTGGCCGAGCATGGGCCCTCGCCGCATCACCGGCGGGGATTCGCACCTGTCGATCAGGCGGCGCTTCGCTTCGGTTGACCCGGCGAGTCCACCCGGCGATTGTGGTCCCTCACCGATTCGGTGCGGGAAAGGTTGTGGGGGCAGTATTGGGGACCGGGCTCGATCTTGCCCTCGACCAGATCCTGGTCGGGGATTGCATCGAACAGATGCAGATGCTGCCGCCGGCCTCGGTGCATGCAATCTTCGCCGACCCACCCTATAACCTGCAGTTGAAGGGTGACCTGCGCCGGCCGGATGACAGCCTGGTCGACGGCGTCGACGACGCGTGGGACCGCTTCGCCGACCTCGCCACCTATGACGCCTTCACCCGCGCCTGGCTGACGGAGGCGCGGCGGGTACTGCGCAAGGACGGCACGATCTGGGTGATCGGCAGCTACCACAACGTCTTCCGCCTCGGCACCGCGTTGCAGGACCTGGGCTTCTGGGTGCTGAACGACGTCATCTGGCGCAAGGCGAACCCGATGCCCAACTTCCGCGGCCGGCGCTTCACCAATGCGCATGAGACGCTGATCTGGGCGGCGCGGGGCGAGGAGAGCCGGTACCGGTTCAATTACGCCTCCATGAAGTCGCTCAACGACGACGTGCAGATGCGGAGCGACTGGTTCATCCCGCTCTGCACCGGGCAGGAGCGGCTGCGCGACGGGAAGGGCGCAAAGCTCCACCCGACGCAGAAGCCGGAGGCGCTGCTGCACCGGGTCATCCTCTCCTGCACCAATCCGGGGGAGGTGATCCTCGATCCCTTCCTCGGCACCGGGACGACGGCGGCCGTCGCGCGGCGGCTCGGGCGGCACTATGTCGGCATCGAGCGCGATGCCGGCTATGCCGAGGCCGCCCGTGCGCGGATCGAGGCCGTCGAGCCGCTGTCGGAGACTGCGGCGCTCACCATGGCCGGCAAGCGCGAGCAGCCGCGCATCCCCTTCGGCACGCTGGTGGAGCGCGGCCTGGTGCCGGCCGGCTCGCTGCTGGTGGACCGGGCGCGGCGCTGGCAGGCGACGGTGACGGCGGATGGCTCGATCCGCTGCGGGCGGGCGCATGGCTCGATCCATCAGGTGGGGGCGGCGGTGCAGGAGGCGCCGAGCTGCAACGGCTGGGCCTTCTGGCATCTCGAGATGCCGGGCGGGCGGCTGCGGCTGCTCGACGAGATCAGGGCCGAGGTGCTTGGCCGCTAGGCGGCCCGCACCTCGACCAGGAAGCGGTCCACCGTCCGGCGCAACTCCGCCGCCTGGCGGGTGAGGCCGCCCGAAGCCTGGCGGAGGTCGGCCGTCGCGGCGCCGGCGCGGTCCGCCCCTTCCAGCACGCCGAGGGTTTGGCGGCTGACCTCCTCGGTGCCCGCCGCCGCCTCGGCGACCGCGCGGCCGATCTCCTGCGTCGCCGCGGCCTGCTGCTCCGCCGCGGCAGCTACCTGGCTGGAGATGCCGTTGAGCGAGTCGATCGTGCGGGCGATGCCGCGGATCGCCTCCACTGCCTTGACGGTCTCGGCCTGCATGGCGGCGATCTGCGGACCGATGGCCTCGGTCGCCTTCGCGGTCTGGGCGGCCAGCGCCTTCACCTCGCCGGCGACGACGGCGAAGCCCTTGCCGGCCTCGCCGGCGCGGGCCGCCTCGATCGTCGCATTCAGCGCCAGCAGGTTGGTCTGGCCGGCGATGGAGCCGATCAGCCCCACCACCTCGCCGATCCGCTGCGCGGCGTCGGAGAGGCTCGTCACCGCGGCGTCGGTCGCCGCCGCATCGGTCGCAGCGCGGCCCGCCGCGCGGGCGCTGTCGGCGATCTGGCGCGCGACCTCGGCGATGCTGGCCGACAGTTCCTCGGCGGAGGCGGCGACGGTCTGCACATTCGCTGCCGCGCCGCTCGCGGCGCCCGACATCAGCGCGGCCTGGTCGCGGGAGGTGTCCGCCGCCGTGGCCAGGGCATCGGCCGTCGCCTCGAGCGGGGCGGAGGCGGCGGCGAAGGCCTCGAGCACGACTGCCATCTCCGCCTCGAAGCGGCGCAGAGCGGCGTCGAGCTGCTCGGCGCGGGCCGCCTTCGCGGCCTGCTCGGCCGCCACCACGCTGGCCAGCCGCGCGGCCTCGGCGGCGCCGGTGCGCAGCACCTCGATGGCGCTCGCCATGGAGCCGATCTCGTCGCGCCGCGCTTGGTGCGGCACCGCCGTGTCATGGGCGCCGGAGGCCAGGCGCTGCACCGTGCCGGTCAAGGCGGCAACCGGCGCCACCACCCGGCGGGCGAGCAGCCAGGTCACCCCGCCCAGCAGCGCCAGGAAGCCCAGCAGCCCGGCCAGCGTCACCAGGAACAGTGCCTCGGCCTCGCCCGCCGTCTTCGTGGCGCGGCTGGCCGCTTCCGCCAGCGCCGCGTCCCGCACCAGCAGCAGGGTCTGCATGGAGGGGGTGGCGAAGGCGGTGAACTCCGTCTGGGTCATCGGATAGGCGCCGCCGGCGCGGCCGGCCTCGATCAGCGCCCGCATCTTCGCCGCGGCCTCCGTGAAATAGAGGCGCTGCACCTCTGTCTCGGCGGCGGCCAGGCGCGGCGGGCTGCCGGCCACGGCGATCATCCCGCGCATGGTGTTCCAGCTCGTCTCGACCAGGGCGGAGGCGATCGTGATCGCCTCCTGCTCGGCCGGGGACAGGGCGCGGCCGGCGGTCATGGCGATGCTGATCGGTACGACCCGGCGGCTGGCGGCGTCGCGCAGGTCCCAGCTGCCGCGGGCGATGCGCAGCAGGGCGTCGAGCTCCGGCGCGGTCGCGGCGACGGCGCGGTGCGCGATATCCATCGCCGTGCCGGCCCTGGCGATCATGGCGGTCATCTCGCGCCCGGGGCGGCCCTGGATGGCGCCGGAGCGCTGCGCCAGGGGAAGCTGGGCGGCGGCCATCACCTCCCGCCGCAGGGCGGCGAGCTGCGTGGCCATGTCCTCGACGGGCGCTGCCTGGGCCAGCAGGCCCGGGTCCTGGCTGCCGCGCAGCGCCGCGACCAGGGCGGACAGGGCGGCATCGGTATCCCGCTGCAGGCCAGCGAGCCTGGCGAGTTGGGTGGCATCGGCGGCATCCGGCACGGTGATGCGGATGACGTAGTTGCCGCGTTCGATCACCAAGCGCTCGATCAGCCGGAGCGCGGCCTCGGCGGCGGAGGTCTGGCGGACGGCGGCCCGCGCCGCCTCGCCACGCTGCCATTCCTCATGGGCGATCCTGCCGCCGACCGCGATGCCGACCAGGGCGATGACCGCCATGGCGCTACCGAACAAGGTCCTGATCCGCATCACGCATGTCCCCGGCAATATCCCCCTCAGGATGCGCCCGGCTTCGTGCAAAAAGCGTGAATCCCCCGGGCCGCTTGACCGGCCCGGCCGGCGGCGGGATGAGGTGGGCATGAGCCAGACCGCCGCATCCGCCGCCATCGCCGCCATCCTCGCCGACCCCCGCTTCCAGGCCGCCGTCGCCACGATGGAGCAGGAGCATGACCGCACGGTCGGGGACATCATCCGCCTGACCGAGATCCCCTCGCCGCCCTTCAAGGAGGAACGGCGGGCCGCCGCCTATCTCGAGATGCTGCGCGAGCATGGGCTGGAGGAAGTCGAGCAGGATGCGGTGGGCAATGTGATGGGGCGCCGGCGGGGGACGGGCAACGGCACCACCGTGGTGGTCGCGGCGCATCTCGACACCGTCTTCCCCGAAGGGACGGATGTGCGGGTGCGGCGCGAGGGGACGAAACTCTTCGCCCCCGGCGTCGGCGACGATACGCGGAGCCTCGCCGTCAACCTCGCCTTCCTGCGGGCGATGGATGCGGCGGGGATCAGGACGCGGGCGGATATCCTCTTCCTCGGGGATGTGGGGGAGGAAGGGCTCGGCGACCTGCGGGGCGTCCGGCATTTCTTCACCGAGGGGCGGCACAGGGACCGGGTCGGCGCCTTCTTCACCGTGGACAGCCCGGAGGTCGATCGCATCGTGACGGGCGGCATCGGCAGCAAGCGCTACCGCATCGCCTTCCGGGGACCGGGCGGGCATAGCTTCGCAGCCTTCGGGCTCGTCAATCCCGCCTATGCGATGGCGCGGGCCTCGCTGACCCTGGCGGAGCTGACGGCGCCGAGCGAGCCGCAGACGACACATTGCGTCAGCGTCCTCGGCGGGGGGACCTCGGTGAATGCCATCCCGAACGAGGTGTGGATGGAGGTCGATCTCCGCTCGCAATCCGCCACCGAGCTGGCGCGGCTGGAGCGGGAATTCCTCGCCGGCGTCGAGGCGGCGGTCGCGGCGGAGAATGCGGCGCGCTCGACGCGGGAGGGGCCGGTCGTGGCGGAGGTGACGCCGATCGGCGACCGGCCGGCGGGGCATACGGCGCCGGGGGCGGAGATCGTGCAGCTGGCCGTCGCCGCGGTCGCCGCGCATGGCTATGAGCCGCGGCAGGAGTATTCCTCGACGGATGCCAATATCCCGATGAGTCTCGGCATCCCGGCGGTCAAGATCGGCTCCGGCGGGCGCGGCGGACGGGCGCATTCGCTGGAGGAGTGGATCGATGTGGAGCCGGGCGAGAGCCTGCGCGGCATGTCGGCGAGCCTGGCGGCGATCCTGGCGGTGGCGGGGATGGAGCCGGGCTGAGCGCCGCTCAGCCGGCGAGGGCCAGCAGGCGGCGCATGACCGTCGGCAGGGCGGATACGGCGTCGTTCCTATCGCGGGCCTCCGTGCCCTCCGGTGGGTCGAGGTGCGGGATGGTGGCGGCGTAGAGCTGCATCTCCAGCTCGAAATGGGTGAAGCCGTGGCGCGCGATGCCGGGCAGGCGGCGCCAGGCGAGGCCGGGGATGGGGGCGTGGGGCAGAGCCTCGGCCTCGGTCCAGGGCGCGTCGCGCCAGGGGGTGCCGGGGAGTTCCAGCATGCCGCCGAGCAGGCCGCGCGGGGGGCGGCGGCGGAGGAGGAGGTGGCCCGCGGTGTCGGTCAGGAGGAAATGCGCGCCGTGGCGGAGCGGGCGGGCGCGTTTCGGCGACTTGCGGGGGAGGTCGGCCTGGATGCCGCGCTGTTGGGCCAGGCACTCGCCGCGCCACGGGCAGAGGGCGCAGGCCGGGGTCTTCGGCGTGCAGATGGTGGCGCCGAGGTCGAAGAGGGCCTGGGCGAAGTCGCCGGGGCGGGCGCGGGCGGCATCGTCGGCCATGAAGCCTTGCACCGCGGCCGAGAGGCGGGGCTTGGCGGCGGGGAGCGGCGTTTCCTCGGCCAGGAGGCGGGCGACCACGCGTTCCACATTGCCGTCGGCCGGCACCACCGGCTCGTCGAAGGCGATGGCGGCGACTGCGGCGGCGGTGTAGGCGCCGATGCCGGGCAGGGTACGCAGCGCCTCGGCGGTGCGGGGGAAGCTTCCCATCGCCGCGACGGCCCGGGCGCAGGCATGCAGGTTGCGGGCGCGGGCGTAGTAACCGAGGCCGGCCCATTCCTCCATCACCGCGGCTTCGGGGGCGGCGGCGAGGGCCTCGATGGTCGGGAAGCGGGCAAGGAAACGCTCGAATCGGGGGCCGACTGCGGCCACCGTCGTCTGTTGCAGCATGACCTCGGAGAGCCAGACGCGGTAGGGATCGGGCCGGCCGCCATCGCTGCGGCGGAAGGGAAGCGTCCGGCGGTGGCGGTCGTACCAGGCGAGCAGCGCGGCGGCGGGGGGTAAGGGCATATGGCGAAGGATAGCGAAGATCGGCGATTCGTCTGGGGGCCAAGGCCGCTCGGGACGCTCATTCCGCATCTGACGCGGCCGGTCTTCCGCAAGAAGAGCCCGGCGGGCGCCCTGCTGATGGCGGATTGGGCGGAGATCGTCGGGCCGAGCCTCGCCGCCGTCACCAGCCCGAAGCGGGTGACGGCAGGGACGCTGACCATCGGCTGCGTCGGGCCGGTGGCGATGGAGCTGAGCCATCTGGCGCCGCAGCTCATCGAGCGGATCAATGCGCAGATGGGCAAGCCGGTGGTGGAGCGGCTGCGCTTCGTCCAGCAGGCGGCGAGCGCGGCCCCGGCGCGGCCCCGGCCGAAGCCGGAGGCGCCGCTGCCGGAGCGGGTGGAGGCGGGGCTCGGTAACCTTCCGGCAGGGGATTTGCGCGAGGCGCTGGCAAAGCTTGCCCGGGGCGTCTATCGAAACCGCGGATGACACGATGCCTGGAGGCCGCATGCCCCTCACCCGCCGCCTGATCCTGGCGATGCCGGCCCTCGCCGCCGCGCCCGCCCTCGCCCAGCCCGCCGACCCGCGGATGGCCGAGCGCGGCACCGGCCGGCCGGACGCGCCGGTGACGGTGACCGAGTTCTACTCCCTCACCTGCTCCCATTGCGCCGCCTTCCACCGCAACACCTACCCCGAGGTGAAGCGCGACCTGATCGAGACCGGCGCGCTGCGGCTGGTCTGGGTGGACTTCCCGCTCGACCAGATCGCCCTGGCCGCCGCCTGCGTCGCCCGCAGCCTGCCGGCGGAGCGGTACGAGGGCTTCATCGGCGCGCTGCTGGCCAACCAGGACCGCTGGGCCTTCACCCGCGGCGACCCACGCGAGGAGTTGGCGAAGATGGCCGCTCTCGCCGGGATGAGCCGCGGCAAGTTCGACGAGGCGCTGGCGGATGACGGGCTGAAGCGCGCCATCCTGACGCAGCGGCAGACGGCCGAGCAGCAGTACAATGTCTCGGCGACGCCGAGCTTCTCCTTCAAGGGCCGCAAGACGGTCAACCAGTCGGGCGATATGGGCTTCGACAGGTTCAAGACGCTGGTCGAGGAAGCGAGGCGCGGTTGAGCGAGGCGACGTCCGAGGAAACCCAGACCCCGGAGGAGCCGCGGCGTGATGCGCCGAGGGCGACGCTCGCCCGGCTGCGCATCGCCGGCTTCAAGAGCTTCGCCGAGGCGACGCTGGTCGAGGTGCTGCCGGGGCTGACGGGCATCGTCGGGCCGAATGGCTGCGGCAAGTCGAATGTCGTGGAAGCCTTGCGCTGGGCGATGGGGGAGACCTCCGCCCGATCCATGCGCGGCGGCGAGATGGAGGACGTGATCTTCGCCGGCACGGCGACGCGGCCGGGGCGGAACCTGGCCGAGGTGTCGCTCTACCTCGAGGAGGCGGCGGGACTTGCGCCGCCGCCGAATGCGAATGCGCCGGAGCTCGAGATCATCCGCCGGATCGCGCGCGGTGACGGCTCCTCCTTCCGCATCAACGGGCGGGAGGTGCGGGCGCGCGACGTGCAGACCATGTTCGCCGATATCGGCTCGGGCGCGCGGGCTTCGGCCATGGTGAGCCAGGGGCGGGTCTCGGCAATGATCGGGGCCAAGCCGGAGGAGCGGCGGCAGGTGCTGGAGGAGGCGGCCGGCATCAGCGGCCTCCGCGCCCGGCGGCACGAGGCGGAGCTGAAGCTTCGCCAGGCGGAGACGAATCTGGGCCGGGCGGAGGATCTGCTCGGCCAGCTGGAGACGCAGCGGCAGTCGCTGCAGCGGCAGGCGCGGCAGGCCAACCGCTATCGCAACATCTCAGGGCTTGTGCGGGGGGCGGAGGCGGAGTGGCTCGCCCTGCTGCGGGCGCGGGCCCAGGCGGCGCTGGCGCTGGCCTCGGCCGAATTCGCCCGCGCCTCGGCGGTGACCAAGGCGGCGGAGGCGGAGGCCGAGGCGGCGGCGATCCGCAGCTTCGCGGCCGATAAGGGAATCCCGGCGCCGCGCGAGGCGGAAGCCGCCGCGCGCACGGCGCTGGAGCGGCGGCGCGTCGAGGCCGAGGGGCTGGATGCCGAGGAGCGCCGGGCGCGCGAGGCGCTGGCGGCGGCCGAGGCGCGGCTCGGGCAGATCACCCGCGACCTCGCCCATGCCGAGGCGGTGGAGGGCGATGCGCTGGCGGCCGAGCAGCGGCTGGCGCGCGAGGATGCGGCGCTGGCCGAGGCGGAGGCGAGCCTGCCGGCCCGGCTGGAGGCCGCCGCCGCGGCGCTGGCCGAGGCGACGGAGGCGGCGCGGGCCGCCGAGCGCGCGGCCAATGCGGCGACGGAGGATGCGGCTGCCATCGCCGCGCGCGTCAATTCGGCGGGGATGGAGCTCGCGGCCAGCACGGAGCGCGCGCGCCGGCTGGTGGCGCAGCGGGAGGCGCTGGCGGCGGAGCATGCGGCCGCGCTGGCGGCCTGCATCGGGCCGGAGCGGCTGGTAGCGGCCGAGGCGGCGGTGGGCGAGGCCGCTGGCCGGCTGGAGGCTGCCCGGACGGCGCTGGCGGAGGCGGAGGCGGCCCGTGCGGCGGCGCAGGAGGCGCATGCGACGGCGCGGCGCGACACCGCCGCAGCCGAGGCGGAGGCGGCCCGTGCGCGCACGGCGCTGGCCGAGGCGGAGCAGCGGGCCGGGCGCATCGGTGCGCAGCATGCCCAGCTCTCGGCCGATCATGGGGCGGCGCTGGCCCAGCGCATCGCCCCGGAGCGGCTGGCCGAGGGCGAGGCCGCCATCGCCGCCGCCGAGGCCGCGCTGGGCGAGGCGCGCAGCCGGCTGGAGGCGGCCGAGGCGGCGCGCGTCGCCGCGCAGGAGGCGCATGCCACGGCCCGGCGGCGCATGGCGGAGGCGCGGAATGGGCGTGACCGTGCGCAGGCGGAGCATGTCGCCGCCGGTCAGCGCGTCGCCGGCGCACGGGCGCAGCATGCGAAGTTACTGGCCGAGCGGGATGCGGCGCGTGCCGCTGCCGTGCCGGCCGGGATCCTTTCTGCCGCCCAGGCCGCGGCTGCCGAGGCGGAGGCGGCCTTGGCCGCCGCCCTCGCCGCTGTGGGTGAGGCGGAGGCCGCGCGTGGCGCCGCCGCCGCGCGCCAGGCCGAAGCCCGCGCCGCCGCTGCCGAGGCGGAGGCCGATCGCGCCCGTGCCGCGGCCGAGGTGGAGGCCTTGAGCGAGACGCTGGCCGCCGGCGAGGCGGCCGGCAGTGCGGCGCCGCCGGTTCTCGATGCCGTCTCCGTGCCACCGGGGCTGGAGGCCGCGCTCGGCGCGGCGCTGGGCGAGGCGCTGGAGAGTCCGGTCGATCCTGCCGCTGCCCGGCATTGGCGCGCCTTGCCGCCCTTCGAGGCGGCGCCGGCCCTGCCAGAAGGGCTCACGCCGCTCGGCAGCCTCGTCGAGGCGCCGCCGGCGCTGGCGCGGGCGCTGTCCCAGATCGGGCTGCTGCCCGAGGGGGCAGATGGCGCGGCGATGCAGGCGCGGCTCGCGCCCGGGCAGGCCGTGGTGGCGCGAGATGGCGCCGCCTGGCGCTGGGACGGGCATACGGCGCGGGCGGATGCGCCCAATCCCGGCGCGGTGCGGCTGCAGCAGCGCAATCGCCTCGCCGCTGCACAGGCGCGGCTGGGCGAGGCGGAAGCGGCGGCCAGTCTTGCGGCCGGGGCGCGGGGGGCGGCCGAGGCGGCGGAGGTCGCCGCCGGCACGGCCGAGGCCGGGGCGCGCGAGGCCAGGCGGCTGGCCGAATCCCGGCTGGCGGCAGCGCGGGCGGAGGCCAGCCGGTTGGCGGCCGCCGCGGCCGAGGCGGAGAGCCGGATCGGTGCGCTGGAGCCGCAGCTTGTCCGGCTGGCCGAGGCGCTGGCGGAGGCAGAGGCCGCGGCCCAGGCGGCGAGGGAGGCGCTGGCCGCCCTCCCCGCCCCGGAGGCGGCGGCGGCCGAGGTTCAGGCGGCGGCGCGGGCGGAAGCGGAGGCTGGGGCGGCAGAAGCCGCTGCGCGGCGGCATCGGGCGGAGGCGGAGACGGGGCTGCAGCGGGCGCGGTCCGCGGCGGCCAATCTCGCGGCCTCGGCGGCGCAGGCGGAGAGCCGGATCGGCGCGTTGGCGCCGCAGCTCGAACGCCTTGGGGCGGAGCGGGCAGAGGCGGAGGCGGCGCTCGCCGCGCTGCGCGAGGCGCAGGCGGGGCTGCCCGACCTCGACGGATTGCGGCATGCGGCTGGGGCGGCGCGGCAGCGCGAGGCGGAGGCGGTCGCGGCCGAGGCGGCGGCGCGCGAGGCGCGCGGCCGGGCCGAAGCGGCGGTGCAGGCGGCACGGGAGGAGGCGGCGCGGCTCGTCGCCGCGGCGGCGCAGGCGGAGAGCCAGGTCGCCGCCCTCGCCCCGCAGCTGGAGCGCATCGCGGCCGATGCTGCCGAGGCGGAGGCGGCGCTGGAGCGGGCGCGGGCGGCGCAGGCGGCGCTGCCGGATCTGGGCGGCATCCGCTCCGGCGTGGAGACGGCGCGGGGCTCGCTCTCGGCCGCGCGGTCGCAGGAGGGAGCGGCGCTCGAGGCGCAGGCCGGCCTGCGGGCGGAGCGCGAGCGGCTGGCGGCGCGCCGGACGGCCATCGGCGCCGAGAGCGCGGATTGGGCCGGGCGGCGGGCCGATGCGGCGGGGCGGCTGGAGGAGCTGCGCCAGCGCACGGCGGAGGCCAGGGCGGCGCGGGACGAGCTGGCCGAGTTGCCGGACGCCGCGGCGGCCAGGCGCCGGCAGGCCGGGGCGGTGCTGGCCGAGGCGGAGGCAGTGCATGCGACGGCGGCTGCTGCCCTCGCCGCGGCCGAGGCGGAGCGGCAGGCATCGGCCGAGGCGCGGCGAGCGGCGGATGCCGCCTTCGCGGCGGCGCGGGAGGCGCAGCTCAGGGCTGAGGGGGCGGCGAGCCAGGCGGAGGCGGCGGCAGCCGCCGTCGAGGAGCGCGTCGCCGAGCGGCTCGGCGAGGGGGCGGAGCTGCCGGTGCCGGAGGAGCTCTCCGATGCCTCCGAGGACCGGGCGCGGCGCAAGCTGGAACGGCTCGCGCGGGAGCGGGAGGACATGGGGCCGGTCAACCTCCGCGCCGATGTGGAGATGGAGGAGATCGAGACCCGCATCGCCACCATCACCCGCGAGCGGGAGGAGATCGGCACCGCCATCGCCAAGCTGCGCGGCTCGATCGGCGCGCTGAACCGCGAGGGGCGGGAGCGGCTGCGGACGATCTTCGCCCAGGTGAATACCGAGTTCCAGGGCCTGTTCGGCCGGCTGTTCGGCGGCGGGCGGGCGCATCTGGCGCTGGTCGGCTCGGAGGATGCGCTGGAGGCGGGGCTCGAGATCTATGCCGAGCCGCCGGGGAAGAAGCTCTCGGCGCTCTCGCTGCTGAGCGGCGGCGAGCAGGCGTTGACGGCGCTCTCGCTCATCTTCGCGGTCTTCCGCTGCCAGCCGGCGCCGGTCTGCGTGCTCGACGAGGTGGATGCGCCGCTCGACGACGCCAATGTCGAGCGGCTCTGCGACCTGCTGGAGGCGATGGCGGCGGAGAGCGGCACGCGCTTCCTCATCGTCACCCACCATCCGCTGACCATGGCGCGGATGCATCGGCTCTATGGCGTGACGATGCAGGAGCGCGGGGTGAGCCGGCTGCTCAGCGTCGATCTCGGCCGGGCGGTCGAGATGGTCGAGGGGCAGCAGGCGGCGGAGTAAGGGTTCAGCCGCGGCCCCGGGCCATCTCGGCCGGGAAGTGCAGCTCGGCATGGGTGCCGGCGCCGCCCGGCCCCGGCCCGCGGTTGAAGCTGCCGCGGAGCTGCGCGGCCATGCCGCGCAGCAGCCGCGTGCCGAGCCCGGTGCCGAGCGGCCGGGCGCGAGTGCCGGTCTGCTCCTCGGGCGGGGTGCCGGCGCCGTCATCCTCGATGGTGAGGCGGAACTCGCGCTCGTGCCGCTTGAACTGCACCTGCACCCGGCCGGGGCGGTCATCCGGGAAGGCGTATTTCAGGGCGTTGGTGACGCATTCGTTCAGCACCAGCCCGACCAGGATGGCGCGCTCGGAATCGAGCGGGTGGGCCTCGGCCTCGGCCGTCAGCACCACGGGGCGGAGGCCCTCGGTGGCGTGGGTGCGGGCAAGCTCCATCGCCAGGCCTTCGACGAAGGCGCGGCTGTCGACCAGGGTCGGGTCGTCCTCGTGGATCGCCTCCTGGGCGAGGAGGGTATGGACGCGGGCCAGCGCACGCGCATGCTCGGCCGCCTCGCGCAGCCCGTCCTGCGCGGCGGAGGAGGGGGCGGCGCGGGCGCGCAGCAGCAACAGGGCGACGAGGGATTGCAGGTCGTTCCGGCTGCGGTGGCGGAATTCCTGCAGCAGCAGGCGGCGCTGGGAATCGGTGCGGGCCAGCGCGGCATGGGCGTCGCGCAGGCGCAGCAAGGTTGCCTGGAAGGCGCCGATCACCAGGCTGATGAAGAGGCTGATGGCCATGAAGAGGGCAAGCCCCCAGAGCTGCCGGGGGTCGTCCACCTTCAGGCTGCCGATCGGCGGCAGATAGGCCCAGCAGAGCCAGAGCACCGACAGCAGGGTGGCGCAAAGGCCGGCGGCCGTGCCGAACAGCGTGGCGCTGACAACGACGCCGAGGATCGGCATCAGGAAGACGTTGGTCACCGGCAGCAAGGCATCCGCAGCCTCCCGGGCGGTGAAGACGCCGGCGACGACCAGCACGGTCAGCAGGAGCCGCGCCCAGGCCGGGAGGGACCGCGCCCGGCCGATGGCCGCCATGAAAGCCGAAAAAGATATCATTGCGCCACCAACGGTCTCAGGCATCGAGAGACGCCTCGCCGCGCGGTTTCGTGAAGCGGGAGCGGGGCCGAAGCCTCGCGGTTCTTGACCTGTGGGGCCGGCGGGCGCGTTGTGGCCGCATGCCCTTCCGCTTCTTCGAGCGCCTGGTCGACCCGGTCGCGCCCCCCGGCTCACCCGCCGCCCGACTTCTCGGCACCGCGGTGCCGGAGGGGCCGCCGCCGCGCAGCCTCGCCGGCTTCTACTGGCATTTCATCGGCCAGGCGCGGGCGCTGTTCGCGGCGCTCTTCGTCGCCGGGCTGCTGGTGGCGCTGCTGGATGCGGCGATCCCGGCGATGATCGGGCGGCTGGTGGCGCTACTGACGGAGCATGCGCCGGAGCGGCTTTGGGCGGAGGCCTGGCCCACGCTGCTTGGCATGGCGGCGCTGGTGCTGGTCGGGCGGCCCTGCGCGGTGCTGCTGCAGAACCTCATCACCCAGCAGGGCATCAACGGCAATTTCACCTCGATGGTGCGGTGGCAAAGCCATTGGCAGGTGGTGCGGCAGGGGCTGCCCTTCTTCCAGGAGGATTTCTCGGGGCGCATCTCCAACCGGGTGATGCAGGCGGGGCCGGCGCTGCGCGAGAGCGTGGTGCAGGTGGTCAATGCCGTTTGGTACATCCTGGTCTATGGCACGGCGGCGCTCGGCCTGCTGGGCGATGCGGACTGGCGGCTGGCCATGCCCATCGCCGTGTGGTTCTGCGCCTATGCGACCTTGCTGCGCTTCCTGGTGCCCAGGATGCGGGACCGGTCGCGTGAGGCGAGCGCGCAGCGCAGCCAGCTCACCGGGCGGATCGTTGATAGCTATACGAATATCCAGACGGTGAAGCTCTTCGCCCGGGCCGAGCAGGAGGATGCCTTCGTCCGCGAGGGGCTGCTCGGGCTGAATGCGGCCTTCCAGCGGCAGATGCGGCTGGTCACGCTGAACGGCTTCCTGCTCGGGACGCTGAATGCTTCGATGCTGACGGCGACTGCCGCGACCGGCATCTGGCTGTGGAGCCATGGGCAGATCGGGCTGGCGGCGGTGGCGACGGCGCTGCCGATGGCCTGGCAGATCGCCAATATCTCCGGCTGGGTGGCCTTCAACGTCACCGCCATCTTCGAGAACCTGGGCGTGGTGCAGGAGGCGATGAACTCCATCGCCGTGCCGCCCACCGCGGCGGACCCGCCGGGGGCGGTGCCGCTGAAGGTCCCGCGCGGGGAGATCCGCTTAGAGGGCGTGCGCTTCGCCTATGGGCGGGAGGTGGGGGTGATCCAGGGGCTGGACCTCGCCATCAAGCCAGGGGAGCGCGTCGGGCTGGTCGGGCATTCGGGGGCGGGGAAGTCGACGCTGGTGAACCTGATGCTCGGCTTCTTCCGCCCCGAAGGCGGGCGCATCCTGATCGATGGCCAGGACATTGCGGGGGTGACACAGGAGAGCCTGCGGGCCGCCATCGGCGTCGTCACCCAGGACACCGCGCTGCTCCATCGCTCGATCCGCGAGAATATCCGCTACGGGCGGCCGGAGGCGGGGATGGCGGAGGTGGAGGCGGCCGCTGCCCGGGCCGCAGCGGCCGAGTTCATCGAGGGGCTGGAGGACTGGCGGGGGCGGGCCGGCTACGATGCGCATGTGGGCGAGCGGGGGGTGAAGCTTTCGGGCGGGCAGCGGCAGCGCATCGCCATCGCCCGCGTGTTGCTGAAGGATGCGCCAATTCTGGTGCTGGACGAGGCGACGAGCGCCCTCGACTCCGAGGTGGAGGCGGCGATCCAGGACCAGCTGGCGGAGCTGATGGCGGGGAAGACGGTCATCGCCATCGCCCATCGGCTGTCCACCATCGCCCGGATGGACCGGCTGGTGGTGCTGGAGCATGGGCGGATCGCCGAGGAGGGGACGCATGAGGGGCTGCTGCGGCGGGGCGGAGTCTATGCCCGGCTGTGGCGGCAGCAGAGCGGGGCCTTCGAGGCGGTGTAGGTTGGCCTGTCCGCCACATGAATTGGCTGAAATTTATCGGTTATGGCCGATAGCGGTGCGCGACGGATTGACACTCCGCGGGGGGGGCCTTACGAGCCCGATGCCTTCCGCCGGGGTCCGACGGAGGAGCGAGGGTTGAACGAGCGCGACGACTTCGAGCGGCGACTTCGGGAGGCACGGACCCGTCAGGGTCTCGACAAGCCGGCCGAGGATGCCAAGGGGGGTCTTCCGCCCGGTCCGATGGGGATCGGGTTCCGCGTCGGCGTCGAACTGGTCTCGGCCCTGGTGGTCGGGGTCGGGATCGGGCTGCTGCTGGACCGATGGCTCGGGACGAAGCCCTGGCTTTTCCTGCTGTTCTTCGTGGCGGGCGCCGCTGCCGGAATCATGAACATCTACAGGCTGTTCAACCCGCGCAGTGGCCGGAAGATCTGACGCGACGGGAGAGGCAGCAGTGGCCGCTGAAGGCAAAGCTATCGACGCGCTGAGCCAGTTCGAGCTGGTGCCCTTCATGGGCGCCCTCGGCGAGTCCGTGCGCTTCAGCCAGTCGAACGCGCATATGCTGCTGGCCTTCGGCCTCATCACCGCGCTGATGATGTGGGGCACGGCGAAGCGCGCCATCGTCCCCGGCCGGCTCCAGGCGCTGGCCGAGAGCGGCTACGAGTTCGTCCATGGCATCGTGACCGGACAGGTGGGCGACCAGGGCAAGAAGTACTTTCCCTTCGTCTTCTCGATCTTCATGTTCGTCCTGTTCGGCAACATGATCGGCCTGCTGCCCTACGCCTTCACCTTCACCAGCCACATCGCGGTGACCTTCGCGCTGGCCGCACTGGTCTTCGTGGTGGTGACGGTGGTGGCGCTGGCCATCCACGGCACGCATTTCTTCAGCTACTTTTTCCCGGAGGGGGCGCCGAAGGCGCTCGCCCCGCTGATCATCCCGATCGAGATCATCTCCTATCTCTCGCGGCCGATCAGCCTCTCCGTCCGTCTCTTCGCCAACATGGTTGCCGGCCACGTCATGCTGAAGGTGTTCGCCACCTTCGTCGTGATGATCGGCTCGGCAGCCGGCGTGCTGGGCCTCATCGGCGCGGTGCTGCCCATGGCGATGAACGTCGCCCTGGTCGGGTTCGAGATCTTGGTCGCATTCCTGCAGGCCTATGTCTTCGCCATCCTGACCAGCATCTACCTGCACGACGCGGTGCACCTGCACTAAGCCCCGCCGTCGTTCGGACCCTCCAACCACACCACCCCTGAAGGGACACTCACATGGAAGTCGCTGCCGCCAAGGCCCTCGGGGCCGGTATCGCCGTCATCGCGCTGTTCGGCGTCGGTCTCGGGATCGGCAACATCTTCTCCTCGCTGATCACCAGCGTGGCCCGCAACCCGGCCGCCCGCGACGCCGTCTTCCCGATCGGCATCCTGGGCTTCGCCCTGACGGAAGCGGTGGCGCTCTTCGCCCTGCTCATCGCCTTCCTCATCCTCTTCACCTGAGCATCGCTGAGGAGGGTGGCCGCCGGCCGCCCTTCTTCCGGCATGCAAGGGAGACGAGCATGAAGAAGACCATCCGGATCGCGACCCTGCTCTCGCTCGCCACCCTGCCCGCCATGGCGCAGGTGGCGTCCGAGCATCCGGGCGCGACCAGCAGCGCCGGCATGCCGCAGCTGGATTTCGGCAATCCCTGGACGATCGCTCAGGTCGTTTGGATGCTGATCATCTTCGGCGGCCTCTACTACGTGATGGCGCGCTACGCGCTGCCGCAGGTGGAGAGCGTGCTGGAGGCGCGGCGGGCGCGGATCGAGGGCGACCTCGAGAGCGCGCAGGCGGCCAAGCAGCGGGCCGATGCGGCGATGGCCGACCATCAGGCCGCGACCGCCAAGGCACGGGCCGAGGCTCAGGCCGCGGTCGGCGCCGCCACGCAGAAGGCGCAGGCCGAGGCCGCGCAGCGGGCCGAGGCGCTCAATGCCAGGCTCGCGGCGCAGATCGAGGCGGCGGAGACGCAGATCGCCTCGGCGCGGGACAATGCCATGGGCGCGCTGCGCCAGGTGGCGACGGATACCGCGGATGCGCTGGTCACCCGGCTCATCGGGCGGAGCGACAGCGCCGCGGTCGCCGCGGCGGTCGAGCATGAACTCGCGGCGCGGGGGCGGGCCTGATGGAGCATCACTACGAACACTTCTGGCTCGACCCGAAATTCTGGGTCGCGGTTTCCTTCGTCATCTTCTTCCTGCTCGTCGGGCGGATGGCCTGGGCGCGCATCACCGCGATGCTGGATGCGAAGGCGGACCGCGTGCGGGCCGAGCTCGCCGAGGCTTCCCGCCTGCGGGTGGAGGCGGAGGCGCTGCTGAAGCAGGCCGAGGCCGACCGGGCCGCGGCGCTGACCGAGGCGCAGGACCTGCTGGCGCGGGCCCAGGCCGAGGCGCAGCGCGTCGGCGAGGCGGCGGCGGCCGAGGCCGAAGCCTCGGCAAAGCGGCGCGAGCGGATGGCGCTCGACCGTATCGCGGCGGCGGAAGCCGGCGCGGTGGCCGAGGTGCGTGGGGCGGCGACGGATATCGCGGTGGCAGCGGCGCGCAGCGTCATCGCCGAGCGGATCGACGCCAAGGCCGATGCGGCACTGATCGACAGCGCGGTGGCGGGGCTTCCGGCCAAGCTGCGCGCCTGACGCTGGCTGCATCGCGGTGGATCTGGAACGGGGATCGCTACGGCGGTCCCCGTTTTTCGTTGTAGCGGCCCCAAAGGCGTGCTGGTTGCGGTTCCGCCCCAGCCAGGCCTCCGTTCACGAATCGGCAATGGCCGCGAGCGAAAAGCAGCTGGCATTCTGGGCTGTGCAACGCCAAGCCTTGGCACGCTGGGCGCGGTGCCATGACGATGGCCCACGAGCGGTAGCCTGGCCTGGAGAATGATGGTGGGACTTGTTCACGAAATGGGAAACAGCCAGGCCCCTGTGGCTGAAGCGCCGGCGGCGCAAGGCGTCACCGCCGAGGACATCGCCACCGCCTTCGAGGTGATGCTCCGGCGTCCGCCGACCGGGCCGGAGGACATCGCCTACCATCTCGACCTCGGTTTCAACGACCGCGACGAGTTGGGCGATTACCTCTGCGCCACCGACGAGTTCCAGCGCCGCCTGGACAGGCTGGCGGCGGCGGGACGGTTGCCGGCGCGGGCGCCGGCCGGGCCTTCCCTGCTGCGGACGGCGACCGTCTTCCTCGGCGACCGGGTGCTGACGCATACGCATCGAGGCTTCAAGATCTACTGCGCTCCGACGGATGTCGACCTGAGCCCGCATCTGATGGCGCATGGGGTATGGGAGCCGCATGTGGAGAGCGTGCTTCAGCGCCTCCTGCGCCCTGGCCAGTGCGCCTTGGATATCGGTGCGAATATCGGCTACCACACCCTCACGCTCGGCGCGGCGGTGGGCGGCGCAGGCCAGGTCCATGCCTTCGAGGCAAGCCCGCGGCTGCACAGCCTGCTCTATGCGAGCGTCTTCGTGAACGGCATGTCGTCCTTCGTGCGGGCGCACCCGCTTGCCGTCATGGACCGCCCGGGCTCCATCATGCTCGCCTCGCAGCCGCTGCATTTCGGCAGCGGCAATGTGGTGCCGGACCGGGAGATGGGCCGGCACTACGATGAGGATTACTCGGACCGGGTCGAGGTGCCGGCGATTGACCTCGACTCCTTCCTTCCCGCGAACCTGACCCTCGACCTGCTGCGCATCGACATCGAGGGCTCCGAACCTCAGGCTCTGCGCGGGGCGGAGGCGCTGATCCGCCGTTCACCTAACCTCCGCATCCTGTCCGAATGGTCGGTCGGCATGATGGCGGTCCGTACCGATGTGGGCGCCTATGTAGACTGGCTGACGCAGCTCGGCTTCCGCTTCTGGCTGGTGACCGTGAGCGGCGGGCTGGAGCCGCTGCAGCCCGGCCAATTGCTCGACCTGCCGCATAGCGACGTGGTGATGAGCCGCCAGGATCCGGGCCTGGCATGAGCCGGACAGGAGCGGGGCGGCAGAGGATGGCCGCTTCCGCCCGTTGTTGGAACGAGCCGATTACCTTTCCCGGGTGATTCCACCCGTCCGGGCTTTGCTCTAACGTCTCCCCGCTTCACGCGCTGGGAGACCAAGCAACAATGCGTCGTTTCGCCCTGGCTGCCGCCCTGCTCTGCGGCACCGCCCTCTGCGCCCAGGCCCAGACCTTCCGCTGGGCCAATGACGGCGACGTCAACTCGATGGACCCCTATACCCGGCAGGAAACCTTCCTTCTGTCCTTCGGCTCCAATTTCTACGAGCCGCTGGTGCGGCGGAATGCGCAGATGCAGCCGGAGCCGGCGCTGGCCGTCCGCTGGGAGCAGCCCTCGCCGACCGTCTGGCGCTTCCATCTGCGCCAGGGGGTGAAGTTCAGCGACGGCACGCCCTTCACCGCCGATGACGTGGTCTTCAGCGCCCAGCGCGCCCGCGCCCCGGGCTCCAACATCCAGTCCGTGCTGGCCTCGGTGAAGGAGATCCGCAAGGTCGACGACCATACCGTCGACTTCGAGACGAATCAGCCGAACCCCATCCTGATCCAGGAGATCACCAACTGGGGCATGTTCTCCCGCGCCTGGGCCGAGAAGAACAATTCGACCCGGCCGGCCGACCTCACCTCGCGCGAGGAGAATTTCGCGACGCGCAACGCGATGGGCACCGGCCCGTTCCTGCTGGTGAGCCGCGAGCCCGACCGCCGCACCGTGCTGCAGCCCAACCCCAATTGGTGGGACAAGCCGGTCCACAATCTCCAGCGCGTCGAGCTGAACATCATCGCCAATGATGCGACGCGCGTGGCGGCGCTGCTGTCGAACGAGGTGGACTTCCTCTACACCGTGCCGCCGCAGGACGTGACGCGCATCTCCAACACCCAGGGCGTGCGCATCATCCAAGGGCCGGAGCTGCGGACCATCTATCTCGGCATGGACCAGTCGCGGCCGCAGCTGCTGAAATCCGACGTGCAGGGGCGCAACCCCTTCCAGGACGTGCGGGTGCGCCGGGCCATGCTGCTGGCGATCGATGTCAACGCCATCCAGCGCACGGTCATGCGCGGCCAGTCGCGGCCATCGAATCTGCTCTATGGGCCTGGGGTGAACGGCTTCGTCGAGGCCGATGACGTGCGGCCGGCGATCAACATCAACGAGGCGAAGAAGCTGCTGGCCGATGCCGGCTACCCGAACGGCTTCGGCGTGACGCTGGATTGCCCGAACGACCGCTACGTGAACGACGAGGCGATCTGCACGGCGACCGTTTCCATGCTGGCCCGCATCGGCATCCGGGTGACGCTGAACGCACAGACCCGCGCCCGCTTCTTCGCCGAGGTGAACGCGCCGCGCTACAACACCAGCTTCTACATGCTGGGCTGGACGCCTACGACCTCCGACGCGCACAACGCGCTGTTCAGCCTGGCCGGCACGCGGGACGGCACGCGGGGCGTCTTCAACAATGGCGGCTACTCCAACCCGCGCTTCGACGCGCTGGTCGGCCAGATCGCGGTGGAGACGGACCCGGCGAAGCGCCAGGGCTTCATCAGCGAGGCGAGCAAGATCCTGCAGGAGGATGTCGCCTACATCCCGCTGCACCAGCAGCAGATCGTCTGGGCGGCGCGGCAGGGCGTCGAGGTGCCGCAGACGGCGGACAACTACATCCAGCTCCGCATGGTACGGATGCCGGCGCGATAGGCAGAACAGGGGCCCGGGGGAGGCGGCGTCCTCCCCCCGGGCCCCTCCCCTTCAGCTCCGCTCGGCGATGGCGAGGAAGTTGGCGCTGCTGTCCTCCGCCACGCGGAACCAGCCCTGCACGTCGCGGCGGAAGCGGTCCCAATGCGCATGCACGCGCTTGAAGCGCGGGTTGCGGTCGCCGATCTCGGCATAGGTGTCCTGCGTCGCCTTGTGGCAGGCGGCCAGCACCTCGCGCGGATAAGCGCGGAGCTGGGTGCCACCGGCGATCAGCCGCCGCAGCGCCTGCATGTTCAGCATGTCGTAGCGCGAGAGGCTCCAGATGGTGGTCTCGCCCGTCACTACCTCGAGCACCTGCTGGTACTGCTTCGGCAGCGCCTCCCAGGCGCGGGTGTTGACCATCAGCTCACCCTGCGAACAGGCCTCCCACCAGCCGGGGTAGTAGTAGTAGGGCGCGACGCGGGCGAGGCCGAGCTTCTCGTCATCATGTGGGCCGACCCATTCGGCGCCATCCACCACGCCGCGCTCGAGCGCCGGGTAGATATCCGCCGCGCCGAGCTGCTGCGCGACGACGCCGAGCTTGGTCAGCACCGTCCCGGCGATGCCAGCGATGCGGAATTTCAGGCCGTTCAAATCCTGCACGGTGCGGATTTCCTTCCGCAGCCAGCCGCCCATCTGCGCGCCGGTATTGCTGCAGGGAAGGGCCACGACGCCCTGGTCGCGGTAGACCTCCTGCATGATCTCGGCGCCGCCGCCGTGATGGATCCAGGCGAGGTGTTGGCGGGCGTTCAGGCCGAAGGGCATCACCGTGCCGAAGCCGAGCGTCGGGTCCTTGCCGATATAGTAGTAGGCGGCGGTGTAGCCGCACTCGACCGTGCCGCCGCCGACCGCATCCATCACCTGCAGGGCCGGCACCAGCTCGCCGGCGGCGAAGGGGCGGATCTGGAAGGCGCCGCCGGTCAGCTCGGCGACGCGGCGGGAGATCATCTCCTGCACGCCCCAGAGCACGTCGGTCGATTTCGGGAAGCTTCCGGCGGAGCGCCACAGGACCTGCGGCTGGGCGGAGGCGAGGTTCGGGGCGGCGAGCACCGGCGCGGCGGCGCCCGCCGCCAGAAGGCCACGGCGGTTCATGTTGGAGGTCTCCCCAGCGATTCTTGCTGGCCGCGCTCGGAGGGGCGGCCTGGGGCAAGTCTAGCCAGGGGAAGCGAGACCGGCGAAGACGAAATCGGCGGAGGTGGGCTCCGGCCGGGCAGGCCGCCCGGCCGGAGCTTGCTTCAACGCTGCGCGGTCGCGGCGGCGAGGAAGTTGCCGAGCGAATCCTCGCCCACGCGCAGCCACTGCGTCTGCTCCAGCCGGAAGGCATCCCACTTCTCGTGGATGCGCTTGAAGCGCGGATTCGTCGCGCCGATCTCGGCATAGAGATCCTGGCTCGCCTTGTAGCAGGCGGTCAGCACGTCGCGCGGGAAGCCGCGGAGCTGCGTGCCGGAGGCGATCAGGCGACGGAGCGCCGCCGGGTTCAGCACGTCGTAGCGCGCCGCCATCCAATGCCAGCTCTCGGTGCAGGCGGCGTTGAGCACGGCCTTGTAATGCGCCGGCAGGTCATCATAGGCCTTGGCATTGACCATCAGGTCCACCGAGGGCGAGTACTCCCACCAGCCGGGGTAGTAGTAATACTGGGCGACGCGGTTGAAGCCGAGCTTCTCGTCGTCATAGGGCCCGACCCATTCGGCGCCGTCGATGACGCCGCGCTCCAGCGCCGGGTAGATGTCCGGCCCGCCGATTTGCTGCGTCACCACGCCGAGCTTGCCGAGGACGTTGCCGCCATAGCCGGCGATGCGGAATTTCAGCCCCTTCAGATCCTCGACCGACCTGATCTCCTTCCTGAACCAGCCGCCCATCTGCGCCGCGGTGTTGCCGGCCGGGATGCCGACGACACCCTGGTCGCGATAGACCTCGGCATAGAGGTCCCGCGCGCCGCCATGGGTCAGCCAAGCCCAGTGCTGGCGCGTCGAGAGGCCGAAGGGAAGGCAGGTGACGATCGCCAGCGAGGGGTCCTTGCCGAGATAGTAGTAACCGCTGGTGAAGCCGCACTCGACATTACCGTTGCCGGCGGCGTCGAGCACCTGCAGGGCCGGGACCAGCTCGCCCGGGCCGAAGACCTGGATCTGGAAGGCGCCGTCCGTCATCTCCGAGACGCGCCGCGCGATGAATTCCTGCGTGCCGTAGAGCGTGTCGAGGGATTTCGGGAAGCTGCCCGGGCAGCGCCAGCGGATGCGCGGCTGGGCGGAGGCGAGGTTCGGCGTGGCCAGCACAGCGGCGCCGGCCGTGCCGGCGGCACCCGTCGCGATGAAGCGGCGGCGATTCATGCAGGATGACTCCCTTGGTTCGGTTTCCTGGCGCCAGATTGCGCGGAATGCGCCCCTGGCGCAACGACCCGGTGGCTTCCGCGCCATGCAGCGGGATGCCAGTCTGCGCGCCTTCAAGGAGGGACGTATGAGCGACAGGATCGGGTTCATCGGGCTGGGGCGGATGGGCCGGGGCATGGCCTCCAGCATCCGCCGCAAGCAACATCCGCTGACGGTGCACGACATCGCGCCGGGGCCGGTGGCGGCGCTGGAGGAGCTGGGCGCGGCCTCGGCCGGCAGCGCGGCCGCCGTGGCGCAGGCGAGCGACGTTGTGCTGACCATGCTGCCGGGGCCGCGCGAGGTTCAGTCCTCGATCCTCGGCGCGGATGGCATCCTCGCCAACATCAAGCCGGGCGGGCTGGTGATGGACATGTCGACGGTCGATCCGGAGACGACCGACGCGCTGGCCGCGGCCTGCGCCGCGCGCGGCATCGGCTTCGTCGATGCGCCGGTCGGGCGGCTGGCCTGGCATGCGGACCGGGGCGAGTCGCTCTTCATGGTGGGCGCGAGCGATGCCGACTTCGCCCGGGTGAAGCCGCTGCTGGAGGCGATGGGCAGCACCATCCATCATTGCGGCGGGCCGGGCGCGGGGACGCGGACCAAGCTGGTCAACAACTACCTCGCCATCATCCTCTGCCAGCTGAATGCCGAGGCGCTGTCGCTCTCGGCGGCCTTCGGCCTCGACCTTGAGAAGACGCTCGAGGTGCTGCATGGGACGACGGCGACCAACGGGCAGCTCAAGGTGAACTGGCCGAACAAGGTGCTCGCGGGCGACACGGAGCCGGGCTTCGCCATCGACCTGGCGCACAAGGACCTGTCGCTGATCGTGCAGGCGGCGAATGCGGCGAAGGTGACGCTGCCGGTGGCGGCGATCGCGCGCGAGGCCTTCAGCAGCGCGCGCGGCCGCGGCTGGGGGCAGAAGGACTTCTCGGCGATGCTCGACGCGCAGTGCGAGCTGGCGGGGATCAAGCCGCCGCGGCTGAAAGGCTAGTCGTCGCGTCCGCCCGGTGTGCTGTCGGTGACGCCGGGCGGGTCGGGGTAGAGGTCGGAAGGCACCTTGGCCTTCGGGTTCGTGGTGGTGCCGCCCTGCTGGACCTTCTCGGCCGTCGTCTTCGATTTGGGGTCGGCGGAGTTCATCGTCTCCGAGGCCCCGGTCGGGGTCTTGTCCGTCATCAGCCGAAATCCTTGCAGGTGAGGCGGTCGCCCGGCGCGAGCAGGCCGGGCATGCCGGCGAGCAGCGCCGCGCGCGCGGCGGCATCGCCGAGCAGCGTGGCGCGCAGGAAGCCAACGGCGAGGCCAGCGGTGCGGGCGTGGAAGGTGGGGTCGGCCCAGCGCGGGCCGGCGGCGCGCTCATCGGCGAAGGCGGCATGGGTGGCGCCGGCCAGCACGGCCAGTGCCTGGGGCGGGCCGCTGATGGAGCGGAAGGGCAGTTCCCGGTCCTCCGCCGTGGCGCCGTCGATGAAGCCGGAATCGAGCGTGCCGGTGACATGCAGCATCGGCCGGGCAATGCGGCCGAAGGCGTAGCGGGGCGAAAGGCCGCGCGGCGGGATGGGCGAGAGGGCGACGCCGGCCTTCAGCCGCACATCCGGCAAGGAGAGGCCGTGGTCGCCGCCGGGCAGGCGCTGGCCCAGCAGGTGCTGCACCAGCCAGGCGCCGTAGGAATGGCCGGCGATGGCGAGGCGGGAGGCATCCACCCGCTCCCGCAGGCCGGGGCGGCGGGTCAGCTCGTCCAGGGCGAAGATGCCGTCCTGCAACCGGGCGAAGGCCTGGCCGGCATCGAGCGCGGCGGCGGCCATGGTGGCGGAGATGTCGGCCCGGCCCTGCCAGATGCCGGCATCGGTGCCGGGATGCTGGATGTGGAGGACGAGGAAGCCGGCTTCGGCCAGCGCCTGGCCGAGATAGGCGAGCCCTTCGCGCGAGCCGCCGAGGCCGTGGGAGACCAGCACCGCGGGCGCTGGCGCCTCGGCATCGGGCAGGCGAATCAGCACCGGCAGGCGGCGGTTGCGGGCCGGGTCGGTCCAGTCCTCGCGGATCATGGGCGCGGGCACGGCGGCCAGGGGAGCAGGGATCGTGGCGAGGCCCGCGAGGGCGAGGAGGCGGCGGCGCTGCATCGGGTCCGGGAAGGGTTCACCCGGGCGGAACGCCGCGTGCCGCTGGCGGTTCAGGCGGCCTCGCCGCCCTTCGGTCCGTAGAACATCATCCAGGCGCCGAAATCGGCCGAGAAATCCTCAAACCGATGATCGCTGCCGACCGGAGCGAAGAGCAGGTCGCCGGCGCGGCAGGGGGTGGGGTCGCCGTCGCAGCGGAAATGCTCCTCGCCGGAGGCGATGACATAAACCTCGTCGTGGTCATGCGGCGTCTGGTTGCCCATGCCGAAGGGGGCATACCAGCGCATGTCGAGCGAGCCGTGGCGGAAGACATCGACGGAGATGCAGCCGGGCCGATTGGGCAGCCGCGCAGCGTGGGCGGCGGCGAAGACATGCGGCATGGAGGCGTCCCTCCCCTTCAGGTGCCTATCCGAGCGCGTTCCTGCAGGGCGAGCAAGAGGCTACCCACATGGTTGGCATTGCCGATCAATCCCTCGGCCAGGCCGGCGAGGACGGTGGCCAGGGGCAGCAGCTCGACGGTGATCTCCTCGCCATGGTCGAGGCGCTGGGCGGCGGTGGGGACGGCGCCCTCGGCGAGGACGACATGGACACGGTTGCCGGCATGGGCGGGGTCGTTCCGCAGGCTGGCGACGAGGTGGAAGGAGGGAGCATCGTAGCCCGTCTCCTCGGTGAATTCGCGGCGGGCGGCCTCGGTCGGGTCAGCCTCCTCCGCCTCGACCATGCCGCCGGGGAGTTCGAGCGCGATGGCGCCGAGGCCCGGACGGAACTGGCGCACCAGCACCAGCCGGTCATCCGGCGTCAGCGCCACGACATTCACCACATCGGGCCAGTCGAGCATGTACCAGGGGTCGAGGACCGCGCCGTCCCCGGTTTCCCAGGATTCGGCGCGGAGATGGACCCAGCGGTCGCGGTGGACGGTGCGGTTGGCCGTCCGCCGCCAGGGCCGCACCGTCACTCGGCGGCCTGGAGGTGCATCCGCTCCGCATAGGCCTCGAGCGGCGCGCAGGTGCAAACCAGGTTGCGGTCGCCATAAACGTTGTCCACGCGCTTCACCGGCGGCCAGTACTTGTTGCCGCGGACGAAGTGGAGCGGGAAAGCCGCTTCCTCGCGGCTGTAGGGATGCGTCCACTCGCTCGCCATGACCTCGGCGGCGGTGTGGGGCGCGTTCTTCAGCGGGTTGTCGGCGCGGTCGCTGCGGCCCTGCTCCACCGCGCGGATCTCGGCGCGGATGGCGATCATGGCATCGCAGAAGCGGTCCAGCTCCTCCTTCGGCTCGCTCTCGGTGGGCTCCACCATCAGCGTGCCGGAGACGGGCCAGGACATGGTCGGTGCGTGGTAGCCGTAGTCCTGCAGGCGCTTGGCGATGTCCTCGACCATGACGCCGCCGCCCTGCTGGAAGCCGCGGCAGTCGAGGATGCACTCATGCGCCACCATGCCGCGCAGGCCGCGATAGAGCACGGGGAAGTGCCCTTCCAGCCGCCGGGCGATGTAGTTGGCGGAGAGGATCGCCACCTGCGTCGCCCGCGTCAGCCCCTCGGCGCCCATCATGCGGATATAGGCGTAGGAGATGGGCAGGATGGCGGCACTGCCGAAGGGCGCCGAGGAGACCGGGCCGTAGCCCGTCGCCGGGCCGGCGCCGCGGTGGAAGGGATGGTTCGGCAGATGCGGCGCCAGATGCGCGGCGACGCCGATCGGGCCGACGCCCGGGCCGCCGCCGCCATGCGGGATGCAGAAGGTCTTGTGCAGGTTCAGGTGGCAGACATCGGCGCCGATGGCGGCCGGCGAGGTGAGGCCGACCTGGGCGTTCATGTTGGCGCCGTCCATGTAGACCTGACCGCCATGGCTATGGATCAGGGCGCAAATCTCGCGGATCTGCTCCTCGAAGACGCCATGGGTAGAGGGGTAGGTCACCATCAGCGCGGCGAGCCTCTCGGCATTCTGCGCGGCCTTGGCCTCCAGGTCCTTCAGATCGACATTGCCGTCGCGGTCGCAGCCGACGACGACGACCTTCATCCCCGCCATCACCGCACTGGCCGGATTGGTGCCGTGGGCACTGGAGGGAATCAAGCAGACATCGCGCTGGTCGTTGCCCTGGGCGCGGTGCCAGGCGCGGATGGCGAGCAGGCCGGCATATTCGCCCTGGCTGCCGGCATTCGGCTGGAGCGAGACGGCGGCGAAGCCGGTGACGGCGCAAAGCCAGGACTCCAGCCGCTTGATCATGGCGAAGTAGCCCTCGGCCTGGTCCTCGGGCGCGAAGGGATGGATATTGGCGAAGCCGGGGAAGGTGACGGGGATCATCTCCGCCGTCGCGTTCAGCTTCATCGTGCAGGAGCCGAGCGGGATCATGCTGCGGTTCAGCGCGACGTCCTTGTCCTCGAGCCGCTTGAGGTAGCGCAGCATCGCATGCTCGGAGTGATGGCTGCGGAAGACCTCGGCGGTGAGGTAGGGGGTGCGGCGGGCGAGCGCCTCGGGCAGGCTGGCCTCGGGGCTCAGCGCGTCAAGCGTGCCGGCGCAGAGCAGCTCGGCCAGCGCGGCGAGCTCGTCGCGCGTCACCGTCTCGTCGAGGGCGATGGAGACGCAGCCCTGGTCGACGCGCCAGAGGTTGAAGCCGCGGTCGAATGCGCCCTGCATCAGCGCGTCGGCACGGTCACCCGCCTCGATGGCGATGGTGTCGAAGAAGGTATCGTGACGCAGGGTGAGGCCGCCGCGCCGGGCGGCATCGGCCAGCAGCCGCGCCTGGAGGTTCACGCGGCGGGCGATGCGCGCCAGCCCCTCCGGCCCGTGCCAGACGGCGTACATGCCGGCCATCACCGCCAGCAGCACCTGGGCGGTGCAGATGTTGGAGGTCGCCTTCTCGCGGCGGATGTGCTGCTCGCGGGTTTGCAGGGCGAGGCGCATGGCCGGGTTGCCGGCGGCATCGACGGAGACGCCGACGAGGCGGCCAGGGAGCAGGCGCTTGAGCCCGTCCTTCACCGCCATATAGGCGGCGTGCGGGCCGCCATAGCCGAGGGGGACGCCGAAGCGCTGGGTGCTGCCGATGACGACATCGGCGCCCATCTCGCCGGGCGGCGTCAGCAGGCAGAGCGAGAGCGGGTCGGCGGCGACGATGGCGAGGCCACCTACGGCCTGGACGGCGGCGATCTCGGGCGCGAGGTCGCGGATCTCGCCGGTGGTGCCGGGGTAGTTCAGCAGCAGGGCGAAGGGCTTCTCGGCCGCGGCTGCCTCGGCGATGCCGGCGGGTGGGGCGACGATCACCTTGATGCCGACCGGCTCGGCGCGGGTGCGGACGACGGCGAGGGTTTGCGGATGCAGGTCGGCGGCGACCAGCAGCGTGGCCGACTTGCCCTTATGCGCCGCATGGGCGAGCGCAACCGCCTCGGCCGCCGCCGTGCCCTCGTCGAGGAGGGAGGCGTTGGCGACGGGCAGGCCGGTCAGGTCGGCGACCATGGTCTGGAAGTTGACCAGCGCCTCCAGCCGCCCCTGGGCGATCTCCGCCTGGTAGGGCGTGTAGGCGGTGTACCAGCCGGGATTCTCCAGCACGTTGCGCAGGATCACCGGCGGGGTGTGGGTGCCGTGATAGCCGAGGCCGATCAGCGACTTCACCCGGCTGTTGCGCTCCGAGAGGGCACGCAGCTCGGCGATGACCTCGGCTTCGGTCGCCGGCGGCGGCAGGGCGGAGAGGTCGGCCCCGGCGATGGCGGCGGGGACGGTGCGGGCGGCCATCTCCTCGAGGCTGGCGGCGCCGACGATGCGCAGCATCTCGGTGATGTCGTCCGGGCCCGGGCCGATATGGCGGCGGGCGAATTCGGTGCCTTCCTCGAGGGCCGCCAGTTCGGCGAGGGCGCTCATGCCTGGCTGTCCACGAAGGCGGCGTAGGCCGACTCGTCCATCAGCGCGGCGATGGAAGAAGCGTCGGACGGCTCGATCTTGAAGAACCAGCCCTCGCCGGTCGGCTCGCGGTTGATGAGGCCCGGGTCGTCGGTGAGGGCCGAATTCACCTCGACGATGCGGCCGGCGATCGGGGCGTAGACATCGGAGGCGGCCTTCACGCTCTCGACCACGGCGATGGCCTCGCCGGCCGCGACCTCGCGCCCGACCTCGGGCAGGTCGACGAAGACCACGTCGCCGAGGGCGTTCTGGGCATGGTCGGTGATGCCGATGGTGGCGGCATCGCCGTCGGCCCGCACCCACTCATGGTCCTGGGTGTATTTCAGCTCTGGCATGGGTCGATGTCCTCAGCGGGCGTAGCGGTGGGGAACGAAGGGCATGGGCGCGATGCGGGCCGCAAGCGGCCTGCCGCGCACGATCAGCTCGATGGGGGTGCCATCGGTGGCATGGGAGCGGGCGACGTAGCCCATGGCCATCGGCCCGCCGAGCGAGGGGCCGAAGCCGCCGGAGGTGACGCTGCCGATGGTCTCGCCCCCGGGGGCGTGGATCATCGTCTCGCCGCGGGCGGGCTGGCGCCCTTCGGGGCGGAGGCCGACGCGCACACGCGCGGTGCCGTTGGCCAGTTCCTCGCGGACGCGCTCGGCGCCGGGGAAGTCCCACTCCATGCGGCGGCGCTTGCCGATGGACCAGGTAAGGGCGGCCTCGACCGGGCTCGTCGCCTCGTCGATATCGGTGCCGTAGAGGCAGAGCCCGGCCTCGAGCCGCAGCGAATCGCGGGCGCCGAGGCCGGCGGGCTGTACGCCGGGCAGGGCGAGCAGGAGCTTTGCCAAGGCTTCGGCCGATTCGGCGGGGGCGCTGATCTCCCAGCCATCCTCGCCGGTATAGCCGCTGCGGCTGGCGATGACGGGGATGCCCTCGATCTCCGTCTCGGCAATGCCCATGAAGGAGAGCGCTGTCAGCGCCGGGGCGAGCGGGCCGATGGCGGCCGCGGCGCCGGGCCCCTGGAGGGCGAGCAGGGCGCGGTCCGGGAGGCGGCGGAGGGTGACGCCCGCAGGCAGCACCGATTCGATCAGGGCGAAGTCGTCATGCTTGCGGCTGGCATTGACGACGAGGAAGAGGCGGTCGCCGCGATTGGCCACCATGAAGTCGTCGAAGATGCCGCCGTCCTGCGTCATCAGCAGGCCGTAGCGCTGGCGGCCGGGCTTCAGCGCCTGGATGTCGGCGGGGGTCACCCGCTCCAGCGCGGCCGCCGCGCCTTCGCCGACCAGTTCGGCTTGGCCCATATGGGAGACGTCGAACAGGCCGGCGGCACTGCGGACATGCAGGTGCTCGGCCATGATTCCGGCCGGGTATTGCACCGGCATGGCATAGCCGGCGAAGGCGACCATCCGGCCGCCGAGGGCGCGGTGCAGGCCGGCGAGCGGCGTCTCGAGCAGCGATTCGGTCTCGGCCACGGGTCCCCCGGCCGCATCTGCGGCGTGAGTTGAAGTCCGTGGCCCCCCTCTGTCCGGGAACCTGAGAGATTCGGCTGGCGGCCTTGGGCCGGGCCTTACTCCTTCGGTGCCGGTGCCTCGCGGCACCAGGCTTTCCAGAGGTCCCTTCTCCGCGCGGCCCTTCTGCCTGAGCGTTTCCGGGGGCCGGTTGCGCCTTCGGCGGGGGTGTCGCCACCCCTCTCTCCCGCGCGGCATCTGCGGGTGCGACTGTCTAGCCCGGCCGGGGCCGGGCTTTCAAGCGGCGATCAGCGCGGCCCGCGGCGGCGGTTCAGCGCCAGGTCCTGCTCGGTGAGCTGGAAGGAGACGAGGATGCGGTAGTCGCCCGCACGCCGATTCGCGCCGACCGGCAGGGTGATGGAGACCGGCGCGCTGTCCACCGTGGTCCGCGTCTCGTTGCGGCCGAAGGCCACCCGGTCGGTGAAATTCTGCCGGCTGAGGATGGTGTCCGTCTGCCGGTCGAGCACGGCGACAAACCAGGGCAGATCGACCGCCCGCCCCTCGGAGGCCGGGCCGCGCTCCACGCTGAAGCCGGCGGTCATCTGCATCTCTATGCTACGCTCGCCCCGCCCGGCCTTGCAGCTGCCGTTGATGCTGACCAGCTTCGCGTCATAATCGAGACCGGTGAGGTCCGGCGGTGCGCCGGGGCGGTAGCGGGTGAGGTCGGACCCCTCCCCCAGCAGCCCCGGATTCGGGCAGGCGATCGGCAATTGGGTACCGGTGCCGGCGCCACACCCGGCCAGAAGCAGCGCCAACAGGACAACTCTCGACCGCATCACCATATCCCCCTTGAGCCCGGACGGCGGGCCGCTAGTGTGCGCCCCGCCCACTGTGCCCGCCGGCCCTTCGGCACGGCAAATAGCGCCAGCGAGCGAGAGGCACCATGGACCTGCACCCCCACGCGCCCGAGCGCAACCTGCCCCGGCTGAACGTCCTTCTCGCCGGCCCCCGCGGCTTCTGCGCCGGCGTGGACCGAGCGATCAAAATTGTGGAGGAGGCGATCCGCCGCTACGGCGCCCCCGTCTATGTCCGGCACGAGATCGTCCACAACCGCTTCGTGGTGGAGAGCCTGGAGCGGCAGGGCGCCATTTTCGTCGAGGAGCTGGACGAGGTGCCGGATGATGCGCCGGTCGTCTTCTCCGCCCATGGCGTGCCGAAATCGGTTCCGGCCGAGGCCAGCCGCCGCAAGCTCTTCTACCTGGATGCGACCTGCCCGCTGGTCAGCAAGGTGCATCGCGAGGCGGAGCAGCACTTCACCCGCGGCCGGCACATCCTGCTGATCGGCCATGCCGGGCACCCGGAGGTGGTCGGTACCATGGGGCAGCTGCCCGAGGGCACCGTCACCCTGATCGAGGATGCCGCCCAGGCCCGCACCGCGCCGGTGCCGGGCGACGTGCCGCTCGCCTTCATCACCCAGACCACCCTCTCGGTCGATGACACCACGGATATCGTGGCGGCGCTGCGCGAGCGCTTCCCCGAGATCCACGCGCCGGCAAAGGAGGATATCTGCTACGCCACCACCAACCGCCAGGCGGCGGTGAAGGCGATCGCCGACCGGGCGGAGCTGATGGTGGTGGTGGGGGCGCCGAATTCCTCCAACTCGCTGCGGCTGGTCGAGGTCGCCGAGCGGGCCGGCTGCCCGAAGGCGGTGATGGTGCAGCGGGGGCGGGACCTCGACCTGTCGCTGGCCGAGGGGCTCACCACCATCGGCGTCACCGCCGGCGCCAGCGCGCCCGAGGTGCTGGTGGAGGAGGTGCTGACCCGGCTACGCGAGCGCTTCACCCTGGTCATCGAGGAGGTGGTGGTGGCGGAGGAGACCATCACCTTCAAGCTGCCGGGCGCGCTGCAGACCGAAGGCGCGCGCTGACCCGTCGATGGCCGTCTATACCGAAGTCACCGACGAGGCGCTGCGCGCGTTCCTCGCCGCTTATCCGCTCGGCGGGCTGCTCGCCTTCCGCGGCATCGCGGAAGGAGTGGAGAATTCCAACTACGCGCTGAAGACCGAGGCCGGTGACTTCATCCTCACGCTTTACGAGAAGCGCGTCGATCCGGCGGAGCTGCCCTGGTTCCTCGGGCTGATGGAGCATCTGGCGGGGCGCGGCATCCGCTGCCCGCAGCCGGTGCAGGCGCGGGACGGGGTGGCACTGCGCGAGCTGGCCGGGCGACCGGCGGCGATCTGCACCTTCCTCCCCGGCGTCTGGCCGCGGCGGGTGCGGCCTGAGCATGGCGCGCCGCTCGGCGAGGCCTTGGCGCGGCTGCATGCAGCGGGGGCCGACTTTGGGGCCGAGCGAGCGAACGGGTTGGGACCTGCGAGCTGGGGGCCGCTGCTGGACCGGTGCCGCGCAGGCGGCGATGCGGTGCAGCCGGGCCTCGTTGCCGAGCTGGACGGGCGGCTGGCGGCGATCCTCGAGGCCTGGCCGGCGCCGGGGCTTCTACCGGTCGGGCAGATCCATGCCGACCTCTTCCCGGACAATGTCTTCTTCCTGCCGGGGGCGGGCGGGAAGCCCGAGGTATCCGGGCTGATCGACTTCTACTTCGCCTGTACCGACCTTCTCGCCTACGACATCGCCGTCTGCCTCAATGCCTGGTGCTTCGATGCGGACGGCGCCTACAACGTGACGCGGGCGCATGCGGTGCTCGCCGCCTACCAGCGCATCCGCCCGCTCATCGCCGAGGAGCGGGCGGCGCTGCCGGTGTTGTGCCGCGGGGCGGCCATCCGCTTCCTGCTGACGCGCCTCTACGACTGGACGGCGACGCCGGCCGGGGCGCTGGTGACGCGGAAGGACCCGTTGGAATACCTGGCGAAGCTCCGCTTCTTCGCCGCTGCCGAAGGACCGGGCGCCCTTGGCCTCTGACGAGACGCAAGCACCGGTCGAGATCTGGACCGATGGCGGCTGCAAGCCCAACCCTGGCCCCGGCGGCTGGGCGGCGATCCTCCGCTATGGCGGGACGGAGCGGGAGCTCTCCGGCGGCGACGCGGCGACGACCAACAACCGCATGGAGCTGATGGCGGCGATCAGCGCGCTCGAGGCGCTGAAGCGGCCGTGCCGCGTCGTGCTGCACACCGACAGCGAATATGTGCGGAACGGCATCAGCCGCTGGATCAACGGCTGGGTTCGCAACAACTGGCGCAACTCGGCGAAGGAGCCGGTCGCCAACATGGCGCTATGGCAGCGGCTGCTGGCAGCGGCCAAGCCGCATGAGGTGGAGTGGCGCTGGGTGCGCGGCCATGCCGGCGACCCGATGAACGAGCGGGCGGACCGGCTGGCCACCGAGGCGCGGCTGCGGCTGGGCTGAGGGCCGCCGCCGCCCGGCGCCGTCAGGCGGCCTGCGGGATGCGCGCGATGGCCTTGATCTCGAAGTCGAAGCCCGCAAGCCAGGTTACGCCGACTGCGGTCCAGTTCGGATAGGGCGGCGCACCAATGGCCTTGTCTCGGACGGCCATCACCGTCTCGAACTGCTCCTCCGGGTCGGTGTGGAAGGTGGTCACGTCAACCACGTCGTCGAAGCTGCACCCCGCCGCCTTCAGCACCGCATTGAGCCGATGGAAGGCCAGCTCGACCTGCTTCGCAAAATCCGGCTCCGGCGAGCCGTCCTCGCGGCTGCCGACCTGGCCGGAGACGAAGAGCAGGTCACCCGACCGGATCGCCGCGGAATAGCGGTGCTTCTCGTAAAGCGCTTCCCGTCCGGGCGGGAAGATCGCGTCGCGTTTGGCCATGTCCGGGCTCCTCATCTGGACGCGCCGGGACCCTTTCCCGGCGGCGAGGCAAGGTTCATATACGCCTCGTATGCGGAGACTTGAACACATACGCATTGTATGTCAACCGGCATGCATGGCGTATGCGGAATTCGGGAGATGCCGATGGCGGCCGGACAGCGTGCGCGGATGATGGAGGAGACCCGGGCCAAGCTCATCCGGGCCGCGCGGAGGGCCTTCGCCGAGCAGGGCTATGCCGCGGCCTCGATGGACGAGCTGACCGCGGCGGCCGGGCTGACCAGGGGCGCGCTCTACCATAATTTCGGCGACAAAAAGGGCCTGCTCCGCGCCGTGATCGAGCAGCTCGACGCGGAGATGGTGGCCAAGGCGCGCATCGCGCGGGAGCGGGAGGACACCCCCTGGCTCGGCTTCCTGGCGGAATGCATCGCCTATATCGAGCTGGCCCTGGAGCCGGAGATCCAACGGGTCGTGCTGCTGGATGGCCCGGCCGTGCTCGGCGACCCGTCGCAGTGGCCGGGCCAGAACGCCTGCCTCCAGGAGACCACGAGGGCGATCGAGGCGCTGATCGCGTCGGGCACGGTCCGGCCCGTGGATGCCGAGGCAGCGGCCCGGCTGGTCAACGGCGCCGCGCTCAACGCCGCGCTTTGGGTCGCCGCCGCGGAGGATCCGCCCGCTGTCCTCGCCAGCGCCGTGGATGCCTTCCGCTGCCTCGTCTCCGGCCTGCTGGCTGCCCGGGACTGACGCTGCCGATGCGGAACCGGTCGGGTCAAGCACGAGCTTATCCCCAATGCCGTGGAGAAAGCTGGGGATAAGCCTTGGGACAGGTGGTGAGACCGATGGCGCCGACACGCCGCGGAACGGCGTTCTCCAGCCGTTCGCCCCGGACGGCATCCGGATCGCGGCCGGCAGAGCGTGGCATCCGGGTCACATCGGTGCCGCCACGCCACGCGCCTTTTCAGCAAAAGACTGGTAAAGCACAGCAACTAGAAGGTGCTGGCCCCGCATCGCCCAGCCGCAGGGCCCGCCGAGAAGGAGTGACCCCCGTTGCAGCTCATGGTCCCGCAAGGCTGGCCCACCGCCCTGCCCCCGGTGCCGCTCGAGGTGCTGCGCCAGCAGGTCGGGCTGTCGGTGCAGCGCCCGGGCCTCGGCCATATGCTGCGGCTGACCGCGCTGGGGCTCGGGCTGACGCTGATTCCCTTCCTCGGCTGGGCGACGATGACCCGGATGGAGCAGGCCGTGCCGGCAGCGGCACAGCTCGTCCCCGAAGGCCGGCGGAAGACGGTGAACCTGCTGGAGCCGGGCATCCTGCGGCGGATCATGGTGCAGGAGGGCAGCCTGGTGCAGGCCGGGCAGCCGCTGCTGCAGCTCGACGTCACCCAGGCTGAGGCCGATGCCATCCGGGCCCGCGCCGCCTATTGGAGCGGCCGCGCCCGCGCCGCCCGCCTGGCCGGCGAGCAGGCCGAGCAGCGGCAGCTCGCCGTCCCGGACGACCTCGTCGCCGAGGCGAAGGCGGATCCGGCCATCGCCATTTTCCTCCAGGCCGAGCAGGCGCTGTTCGCCGCCCGCTGGGCCGCCTTCGACGGGCAGGTGGCGGTGCAGCAGCGGGCCATTGGCCAGCTGCGTGAACAGGCCGCCGGCATCCGGGCGCAGCGCGAAGGCGCGGCGCGGCAGGTGCTGGCGGTGCGGGAGCAGATCGCCGGCTACAATCGGCTGCTGACCGAGGGCTTCGCCTCGCGCTTCCTGATCCTGAACCTGCAGCAGCAGGAGGCGAGCTTCGCCGCCGCCATCGGTCAGGCGGAGGCGCAGGAGGCGCGGCTGCGCGAAGGCATCCTCCAGGCGCAGCGGCAGCTGGACGGGCTGCGGCTGCAACGCCTCGCCGACATCGCCGCCGCCATCCAGGCGAACGAGGCGGCCATCGCCGCCGCGCAGCAGCAGCTTCGCTCGACGCAGGATGTGCTGGACCGGCGCGAACTCCTGGCCTCGGAGGCAGGCCGCGTGACCAATATCCAGGCCTTCACCCCGGGCGCCAGCATCCTTCCGGGCCAGCCCATCCTCGATCTGGTCCCGGCCGCGGACCGGCTGGTGCTGGAAGGCAGGGTCATGCAGCAGGGCACGGAGCGGGTCACGGTCGGGCAGCGCGTCAACATCCGGCTGACGCCCTACAAGATGCGCAGCGTGCCGATGGTGCATGGCCATGTCAGCACCGTCGGCGCCGATGCGATCACGCCCACGGGTGGCGGCGAGCCCTATGTCATGGTGCGCGTCGAACTCGACCCGCATGCGCTGGCACTGGTGCCGGAGGTGCAGCTCGTCGCCGGCATGCCGGCGGAGCTCTACATCCTCGGCACGCCCCGCACGCCGATCAGCATGGTGATGGCGCCGCTCCGCAGCTTCATCCGCCGCGCCTTCCGCGATTGAGCTCAGCTCGTAGGCGGGGCGCGGAAATCGGCCATGCGGGTGAAGTCGTCCGCATCGGCGATGCGGTCGCGCGCCTCCGCCCAGATGCGGGCGGCGGCGGCGTTGAGCGGCAGGGGGCAGCCGACCTCCTCGGCGAGCGCCATGGCGAGGCCGACATCTTTGCGCATCAGCCCGGCGGAGAAGCCGCTGTCGAAGCTGCCGGGCAGGACCCAGCGCGGGACCATTGCCTCGCTCACCGCGCTGCGGCCGGTCGCGGCATTGACGACGGGCAGGACGGCCTCGGCGGGGAGGCCGGCGGCTTCGGCCAGGCGCAGGGCCTCGCCGGTCGTCACCAGATGCGCGGCGACCAGCATGTTGTTGACGAGCTTGGCGATGTTGCCGGCGCCGGAGGGGCCGACATGCATCACCTTGCCCGACAGGGCGGCGAGGACGCCCTCGACCAGCGCGAGGTCCGCCGCCTCGCCGCCGATCATCATTGTGAGGGTGCCCGAGGCCGCACCGGAGGGGCCGCCGCTCACCGGCGCGTCGAGCAGGCCATGCCCGGCCTCGGCCAGCCGCGCGGCGAGGCGGCGGGAGGTGCCGGGGTCGGAGGTGGAGGTGTCGATCACCACCACCTTGCGGTCGCGCCGCTCCAGCAGCCCGCCGGGGGCGGTGACGACGGCCTCCACATCACGGGCATAGGGGAGCGAGAAAACCAGCGCATCGGCGGCGCCGAGCAGTTCGGCGAGGCCGGTCCGGAAGCGGATGCCGGCGGCCTCGGCGGCGTCCCGCCGGGCCGGGTCGATGTCGTAGCCTTCGACGGCGAAGCCGGCCCGGGCGAGGCTGGACGCCATTCCGAGGCCCATATTGCCGAGGCCGACCACGCCGAGGGTGCGGATGTCCATGGCGGACATCCTATGGCCGGAAGGCGGCCGGCAGGCAAGCCAGGCAGCCGGGCGGCCGGACGATCGGGCCTGGAGCGGCGTCACCCATGCCATGCAAGGCGAAGCCGCTTCGGCTTGGTGTCTGTTCTAGCGGCAGGGTTGGTCGCGCACCCGCTCCGCCGGCAGCGTCACCCGCGCAGTGGTCCCCTCCCCCAGCACGCTCTCCAGCGTCAGGCTGCCGCCATGCGCCTCGGCCAGCCCCTTGGCGATCGGCAGGCCGAGGCCGATGCCGCCGACCTTGCGCGTCTGGCCGCTGTCGAGCTGCTGGAAGGGCTCCAGCGCACGAGGGATGTCCTCCGGACGCATGCCGATGCCGTGGTCCCGCACGCTGAAGACGACGCCAGCATCGGCTTCTCGCCCGACCGAAACCTCCACCACGCTGCCGGCCGGGGCAAATTTCACCGCGTTGCCGAGCAGGTTCTGCAGCACCTGGCGGAAGCGCAGCGGATCGACGAAGACCGCGACCGGCTGCTCCGAGGGGAGAAGCTCGACCGCCACGTCCCGCGTCCGCGCCACGCCGCCGACCAGGCTCACCGTCTCCGCCAGCACCGAATCGGCCGGCAGCCATTGCGGGGAGAGCTGCGGCAGCGCCTGCTCCAGGCTGGAATAGTCGAGGATGCCGTCGATCAGCGCCAGCAGGTGCCTGCCGGCATCCTGAATATGGCCGGAATAGCGCCCGACATCCCCTTGGCTCAGGTTGTAGCGCGAGCCGGGGAGCATCATTTCGGAGAAGCCGATGATGGCGGTCAGCGGCGTCCGCAGCTCATGCGTGAGGGTGGCGAGGAAGCGGGCGCGCGCCTCGCTCGCCCGCTCGGCCGCGGCCTTGGCGGCGCGCAATTCCGTCTCGCCCTGCTTGCGCAGCAGCACGTCGATATAGACCGAGAGCGCGCCCTCGATCAGCTCCTGGTCGCCCGGCTCGTAGGGCCGGCTGACATTGCTCTCGGACCGGTTGCCGAGGATGAGCGCATGGCCGGTGGAGCGGTCATGGGCCCAGAGGATGTAGGGCAGGCCGAGGATGCTGGTCAGCGCATAGGCCTGCGGCTCCAGCACGCTGCGGGAGGTGGTGAAGAAGAAGCCGGGCGGCATCGGCAGGCGGAGGGTCGGGACGGCGACCTGGCCGATGGCATGGACGACGCGGAAGCAGCCATCGTCCGTTGGGTCCTGCTGCAGCAGGGCGGCGCCGTCGCAGAGCGCGTTCTCGACGATCACTTCGAGCAGCGAGGCGCCGATCTCCTCCGACGTCATGTGCATGTCGGCCAGGCGATAGGCCTCGCGGATGAGCTTCGCCACGGTGCGGCTGCGGCGTGCCTCGCGGAAGGCTTGGCTCTGCTCCTCCTGCAGGCGCAGCAGCCGGGCACCGAGGTCGTTGCACTCGCGCCGGTAGTAGGCGAGTTCGCGTTCGATCTGGCCGAGGGAGGCGAGCGGCGCGCTGGTTGCCATCAGGAGCGCCTCCGCAGCACGGCTAGGACGCCGGTCCAGTCGAGTGGTCGGCTCGGCTGGTTGGCGAAGGGCGCGATCTCCACGCCCGAATAGAAGCCGAGGAAGGGCAGGCTGGCATCGAGGCCATGGCGGATGACCTCCGCCTCCTCGATCGGCGCGCCGCTGCGCGCGCTGGCCCGTCCGGCGCAGTCGATGTAGAGGGCGAGCAGGCTGTCCGGCCCGACCAGGCGCCGGTTGGCATCGGCCACGCCGCGCTCGACGGAATCGAGCATCAGCCGGTTGTCGCGGCTCATGATCTGCACCCGGTCGCCCTCGGCAAAATCCGGCTCGAACAGTGTCACCGAGCCGGTCGCCGGGTTGGCGCGCAGGATGAGGCGGTTGACATAGGCATTCTCGTCATGCGGCGCGAAGGGGTCGCCCTGCTTCTGGCCGAGCGTCGCCACCAGGGATAGCTCCTGGCCGCGCGAGCCGCCGAGCGGCAGGCCGAGCATCGTCTCGATCACCTCGAGCGCCGGCCTGCCGTCGAGCTCATAGACCTCGGCGCCCTGGATCCGGGTGATCTCCATGAAGGAGCTGACCGGGCGGCAGCCGTGCATGATCACCGTCTCGGCCTCGACGGCGGGCGGGAAGACCAGGGCGATGGCGGCATGCTTGGCGATGCCGGCGCCGTCGAAGACCCAGCCGTCAGAGAGGTTCATGTCGGTCAGCAGCCCGCCGCCGAACAGGCAGACGGGCTTGTTCCGCGATCCGAGATGGAAGCCTTCGACGATGCGGCTGGCATGGTGCAGCCGGGGCGGGGAGCCGCTGGCGACGCTGTCGAACAGCAGGAGCACCGCGGCGCCGTCCGCCGCGTTGGCGGCGACGGCCTGGCCCAGTTCCTCGCCGGCGGCGCGCGCATCGGCCAGCAGGCTGCGGGTGATCACTGCCTGCGGGACCAGCGCCGGGTCCTCGAAGGCGATGAGTCCGATCTCGAAGCCGCCATAGCCGAAGCCGTCGCGGCCGATCGCCCCGGCGGCGGAACCGCCATAGACGGGCACCGGGCCGAATTCCTCCCGCAACGCCGCCTGCACCGCCTCGGGCCCATGCCGCCCGCCGCAAAAGGCCAGGATCAGCTGCGGGGTCACGGGACCCATGGCCGCGGCGCATTGCCGGATGGCGACATGCGGATCGACATGCTTGCCATAGCCGAGCCGGATGGTGCCGGCAGCCTGCCGCGGTGCCCCTGAATGGGCGTCAAACATGGGATGACGCCTCGCTCGTTCCGGAACGGGTCTGCATCCTGCGATACCCCTAAAGCGCGGCGGCAATACCGGTTGTGGTGTGAGGCGCCGGCGCCCCATAAGATTGCATTGGTCCTTAAGGCATACATCCCGGGTAGAGACAGATCACAACTCTATCTGCCACGACCAACGTCTTCTCACGAGTTCGTCATCTCCGGTGCGGGGCGACGACGCTCTCGGCGACGGTCGATGGCTGCAAGGACGGCGGCGACCAGATCGTCTGGATTGAAAGGCTTCAGGAAAACCCGTTCTGTCGCCGGCGGGGGGCGCTTGATCAGCCGTTCGGGGCTCCCGGTCACGTAGAAGATAGCAAGACCAGGTAAACGGTGCCGCGCTTCCGCGGCGAGCGTCAACCCGTCATCGCCCGGGCCGAGATTGATGTCGGTGACCATGACCGCGACCCGCTGCGCCGCGTCGGTCAGGATTCCCAGGGCCGCCAGCGCATTCTCCGCCTCCAGCAGGGTGCAGCCCGCGGCTTCGAGGAAATCCGCCAACGTCGAACGTACGATCGGATCATCCTCGACCAGGAGCACGGTCATGAGACGTCTTTCAGTGGTTGCGACGGCCTTCTCTCGGATCAGAACGGATGACGGGCCAGCAGGTCCAGCAGCAAGCCAGCCTCGCACAGAGTGTTTACCCGTTTAGGTTGTGGGCCAATGAAGGATACAACTCAAAATTTAGCATTTGTCGCGGATTGGTTGAACACATCGGCTCGACAGCAACACTGCTGCCCTGTCTTACAGGGGAGGTCTGTCGATCCGGGCCACGGGAGCGCAAGGTGGGTCGGCAATTACCTTGCCTGCCTCAGGGCAACAGCGCCTGACGCAGCGCCACATCCAAGGCCTCCAACTCGAAGGGCTTTCGCAGCGTAGGCCAGACGGTGCTGTGGTGCGTCGTGTAGCCGGTGATGAAGATCACCTTCAGCGAAGGCCGCAGCACCAGCGCCCGCTCGACCAGCGCCGGGCCATCGAGACCCGGCATCCGCACATCGGTGACCAGCACCTCGATCTCGGGATGCCGCTCGATCTCGCGCAAGGCCGGCTCGCCATCCGCCGCCTCGTAGACGGTGAGGCCGAGCGAGGCGCAATGATCGACCAGGATTTCGAGGATCATCGGCTCATCGTCGACGACCAGGACGCGGCGGCCGGCGAGCGAGACCTCGCCGGGCAGCCGGGAGGCGTAGACGCCCGGCGCCTCGCTCCGCCCGCCATGCGGCAGGTCGCCCTCGCCCGTCGCTAGGGCGGCGCTGGAGGTGAACCTGCGGAGCGCTCTCGAAGCAGTCATATTCATACTCTAGGAACAGACAACGTCAGCGACCAGGGCAGCATGAGCCTCATGCCACGCACTCGTCGGTCGGCACGGCCGCGGCGGCGGCATGCGTCGCGCGCGGCAGCCAGAGCGTTACCTGCGTCCCCTCGCCGGGGCGGCTGGCGAGCTGGGCCGTCCCGCCCGATTGCCGGGCGAAGCCATAGACCTGGGACAGGCCGAGGCCCGAGCCCCGCCCGACCGGCTTGGTCGTGAAGAAGGGCTCGAAGGCGCGGGCCAGCACCTCCTCGCTCATCCCGGCCCCGCTATCGGTCAGGGTGAGGGCGACGTAATCCTGCGGCACCAGCCCGCCGCGGAGCCGCTCCGGCAGCTCGGACAGCGGGACATTGGCGGCGGCGATGGCGAGCCGCCCACCCTCCGGCATGGCGTCGCGCGCATTGATGCCGATGTTCAGCAGCGCCACCCCCAGCTCCGACTGGTCGGCGAGCACCGGCCAGAGCCCCGGCTCCAGCTGCGTCTCGATGCGGATGCGCCCGCCGAGGGTGCGCGCCAGCATGCTCTCGGCGATATCGGGCAGCAGCTCGGCGAGGGCCACCGGCTGCGGCTTCAGCGGCTGCTCGCGGGCGAAGGCGAGCAGCCGACCGGTGATGTCGGCGCCACGCCGCACTGCCCCGGCGGCGCTGCGCGCCAGGCGCAGCAGCGCCTCGTCCGTGGTCCGGCGCATGAGGAGCTGGAGGTTGCCCGAGACGACCATCAGCAGGTTGTTGAAGTCATGCGCGACGCCGCCGGTGAGCTGGCCCATCGCCTCCAGCCGCTGCGCCCGGCGGAGCATCTGCTCGGCCTGCACCCGGGCGGTCACGTCCTGCAGGGTGGCGATGGCGAGCCCATCCCGCCCATCCCTGTCGGGCATCGGGACGAGGCTCAGCTCGAGATGCAGGGTGGTGCCGTCCGGGCGGCGATGGGTCACGGGCTCGCGCTCCAACGCCTCGCCGTGGCGAAGGGCGGCGGCGATCCGGTCGCCCGCCCAGTCCAACGCCTCGGGCATCGCCGCGTCCAGCCGGCGGTCAAGGATGCGCTCCGCCTCCGGATTGGCGAGGAGCACCCGGCCCGAGCCGGCCTCGGCGAGGAGGATGCCGACGGGCATGCGCTGCAACACGCTCCGCAGGCGCTCCTCGCTGTGGCGCAGTGCCTCGGCCTCACGCAGTGCCATCGCCTCGATACGGCGGTCAACCATGGCGGCGACGAGCGCCAGGGTGAGCAGCAGCAGGGTGCAGGTTGCGATGCCGATGGCGAGCGCCTCGGCCGGAATCTCGGCCGGCCGGGCGGGCAGGCCGGGAACCGGCAGGAAGCTGACGGCCGCCATGCCGGTATAGTGCATCCCGGCGATCGCCAGGCCGAGGGCGAGGGCGCCCAGGGCCCGGGCCGGCGCGGACCGCTCGTCGAGGGCCAGCACCAGGGCAAGCGCCGAGGCGCCGATCGCTACCGCGGCGGAGGCCGTGACCAGCAGCGGGTCATAGGCCGGCATCGCCGCCAGGCGCATCGCCTCCATGCCGACGTAGTGCATGAGGCAGATGCCGAGGCCCATGGCGAGGGCGGCGGCGGCGATGCGCCCGCGGCGCGGCACCGCGCTCCGCCCGGCCGCCAGCGCAAAGCCGAGCCCGGTCGCGCCGATCGCCAGCAGCAGCGAGAGGATGGTCAGCCGCATCTCGTAGCGGATCGGGGTGCCGAGGTCGTAGGCCAGCATGGCGACGAAATGCATCGACCAGATGGAGCCGCCGGTCGCCGTCGCCGCCCCGGCCAGCCACCAGAGGCGGATGGCGTCCGCATTCGCCCGCACGCGATGGAAGAGATCCAGCGCGGTCCAGGACCCGAGCACGGCGATGAGGACCGAGAGCGCCACGAGGACCGGTTCATGCGCGCTGTGCAGGTGATGCATCGGCGGGGGCCGGACCCTTCAGTTGAAGCGCTTCCACCCTTTCATCACAGGCTGCGGCATGTATGCAAGCCGCGCCGCTTCAGACCTGCAACAGAGGGTTGGCGCGCAGTCGCTCCACGGCGAGGTCGACGAAGCTCCGCACCCGGGCCGCGGCGCGGCGACCTTCGGGGTGGATGACGTGGATGGGCAGCGGCGGCTCCTCGAATTCGGCCAGGATCCGCTGCAGCCGGCCCTCGGCGAGCAGGCCGGCGACCTGGTAGCTCAGCAGCCGGGTGATGCCGAAGCCGGCCAGCGCCGCCGCGATCGCCGCCGCATTGGTGTTGCAGGAAAGTCGCGGCTGCACGGTCACGCCGCGCGGCGCCCCGGGGCCGAAGCGCCACTCCGGCGAGGCGGAGGCGCCGATCGGGGCGATGATCCGGTGCCGGACGAGCTCGCCGGGATGGGTCGGGATGCCGTGCCGGGCGAAATAGGCCGGCGCACCGCAGACCACCCGCCGCACCGTGCCGACCCGGAGCGCCGCCATGCCGGAATCCGGCAGGTGGCCGATGCGGATCGCCACGTCGATCCCCTCCTCGACGATGTTCACCACCCGGTCGAGGAAGAGGCCGCGGAGGCTGACCGCCGGGTGGCGGTCGAGATACTCGGTCAGGATCGGCAGGACGTAGATCTCGCCGAAGAGGACCGAGGCGGTGACGCTGAGCGTGCCGGTCGGGGTGGCATAGGCGCCGGCGGCGGCCGCCTCCGCTTCGTCGATATCGGCGAGGATGCGGCGGCAATCCTCGACATAGCGCCCCCCGGCCTCGGTGAGGCGCACGAGGCGGGTGGTGCGGGTGAGCAGGCGGGTGCCGGTCGTTGCCTCCAGCGCCGCGACGGCGCGGGTGACCGCGGGCGGGCTGAGGCCGAGCTGGCGGCCGGCGGCGGCGAAGCTGCCGGTCTCGGCGACCTTGGCGAAGATGCGCATCGCCTGCCAGCGGTCCATCACGCCCCTCCCATTGGGCGGAGCCTAGCATGGCCGGGTCGTTTCAGGCCCAGCGCAGCGGCAGCGCGGCCTCGCGGCGGACGATCCGGCGCGGCGTCACGCGCCAGAGGCGCTCGGCGCCCTCGAATGCGGCGAGGTCCGACCCCTGCGGCAGGATTTCCGCTGCGCCGCTGAGCTGCAGCAGGGTGCCCGTCGCCCCATCGACGAAGAGCAGCCCGGCCCGGCGCGTCACGAGGATGTTGCCGAGGGTGTTGAAGAACATGTTGCCGGCATAGTCGGGGATGGTCAGCGCGCCATCCGCCTCGACGCGGATGAAGCCCGGCCGGCCGCCGCGATGCGAGACATCGACCTGCCGGCCCGGCCCCGCCTCGCCGACATGGCTGGCGACGAAGACGGTGTCGGCGCGCCGGATCATCGCCAGGGCGGCGGGGTCGAGGCGCGGCAGGGCCTCGGTGGCGGCCGGGGCGGGCTCCGCCGGGTCGCGGGCGAAGGCGATGCCGCGCGGGGTGATGTAGCGCGGACAATTGCCGAAGCTCTGCTCGACCGCGACGGCGAAGCCCTCGGTGCCGGGCTGCCGGAGGATGCGGCCGTTCAGCCGGTTGCGCCGCCGCGTCGGCAGTTCGATGCCGAGCAGGCCGACCGCATCGCCCGCCTCCATGCCGCGATCGGCTGGGTCGGCGGCGTCGCGCCGGGCGGCAATGCGCAAGGTCCCGGCATCCGGCACGGAGAGGAAGCCGGGATGGCCGGCGAGGATCGTGGCCCAGGGATCGCCCTCGGGATCGACCGCGCCGAGGATGAGGAAGGGAAGCTGCGGGTAGAAGAACCGGTGCTGCTCGATCAGGTGGTCGCGGAGCACGTGCTGGCCGATGGCGGCCATGCGCTCGGCCATCCCAAGCGAGGATTGCAGGGCGATCTCACCGGCATGCCAGGGGGAAGGCTGAACGGTCATGATGGGGTCCTCCGGTGCGGGCGGTGCGCCCTGCCTCGTCCTGGAATGTATTGATCCCGGCGGTGTGCTGAAGCTGCCCGACGGGGAAGGCACTGTTCCGCCACGAGGAATAATGCCCGCTCAATGGATCAGCTTGCTGAGCGCCACCTCGAGGACGATGACGAAGGCGCCGAATAGAGGCGGCGGCGTTGAGGTTGTGCAGCATGTCCGGCGTCCTGACCTCGGGCTGGCCCGACGGCCGGCCTTCCCTGACCCGAAGGATCGGCCCGCCCGCGGCGAAAGGCGAAGCGGAAGGCCGGATGCGGGTCATCCACACGGTGGAAGGCGGGCGGCGCTTGATCCGCCGGAGGAATGTCGGGAGATTGGCGCCATGCTGCATCGCCGCCCCCTGCTTGCCTCCCTCCTCGCCTGCGGGGGCGCCGTCGCGCCGGGCCGCGCCTCCGCCGGTTGGCGGATCGCCACGGAGTATCCAGCGACCGCCATCCCCGGCGAGGGCATTGCCCATTTCGCTGAGGTCGTGGGCCGGCTGGCAGGCGGCGGGTTGAGCGTGGAGCCGCGCTTCAACGCGCCCGACGGGCTGCGCTCCGCCGCCATGCCGCGCGCCGTCGCCGAGGGCCGGCTGGAGGCGGCGGATGCCTTCACTGGCGCGCTGGCGCGCGAGTCGCCCCTTTTCGAGCTCTCCGCCCTGCCATTCCTCACCGCCTCGGCCGCGGATACCGCGCGGCTGCTGCGCGTCGCCCGGCCGGCCTATGAGCGCGTGCTCGGGGCCGGCGGCCTCGTGCTGCTCTATGCGACGCCGTGGCCGGCGACCGGCCTCTGGTCGCGCCAGGCGCTGCCGGGGCCGGAGGCGCTGCGGGGCCTCCGGATCCGTACCTATGATGCCGCCAGCACCGCCGTGCTGCGCGGCGCCGGCGCCGATGCGGTGCAAATCTCCTTCGCCGATGCGCTGCCGCGGCTACGGGCTGGGGAACTGGATGCGGTGCTCTCCTCGGGCGATGGCGGCGCGGGTGCTCGGCTGTGGGAGATCCTGCCGCATTTCACAGTGCTCGATTACGCCTCGCCGCTCAGCCTCGCCTTCTGCCAGGCGACAGCGCTTGCCGCCTTGCCGGCGCCGGTGCGGGAGGCGGTGGCCGAGGCCGGGCGGCTGACCGAGGCGCGGCAATTCGAGGCCATGGCAACGCGCGGGGTGGAGAACACGGCGCGGATGCAGGCCAACGGCGTCGCCATCGCCGGCACGCCCGGCCTGCGCGCGGCGCTCGCCCAGGCCGCCACGCCCGTCATCGCCGATTGGTCGAAGCGCATGGGACCGGAGGGCGAGGCGATCCTCGCCGCCTATCGCCGTGGCGAAGCGGCTAAATAATGATCCGGCGTCGCATCTCTTGGTTGGCCTGGAACTGCGCCCGGACCAGCGGCAACGGCAAATCCCACGATTTTGTTGATAATTTGTCGCAACTACGGGGGCTTACCGCCGCACAAGCCGTTCCGGTTCCAGTCAGCGCATTGCTGTTTCATTTTCCGTCCCGGTTTGCCATCCTGTGGCCTTGGTCGAAGCCTGCGGGACGCCAGACGATGCCGCCGCATCGCTTGCCCTTCGCATTCGGCGATAGGCATGGATGAATCGGAGGAGGCCCGAATGACAACCTACTGGAACGGGGTTCCCTCGGACCCGGAATGCAGTGCCTGGCATTGGGTCGAGGACGCGTCCGGCCTCCGCCCCCTGCTCTGGCGCGGCGACGATTGGCCTGACGCCATGGACCGACGGGAATGGGAGGATGGCGTCGTGGTCTGCGCGCCGGAGGATATGCAGGAGGCAGCCTATTTCGGGCCGGTGGCGATGCCGCCCGCCGTGGCCCGCCGCTTCGCTTCCACCCGGCTGGCACCGGCCTTGTCGCAACCGTCTTTGTCCTGGGAGAAGCGGTTCGGCCTGTCCTGAGCGGCGTCCGGAGCCGCAACAACGCAGATTGTTGCGGCGCAGCGAACCAAGCAAAGCGAAATGGTTCGTGAAATGTATACCTCTGGTCGCGCTATAGCTCTCCGGTGGTCCCGGAGTGCCAAAGATGACGTTTATCAGGTCCGTTTTTTCTGCGACTCAAGATCTCGTCTCGACGACAGGTGATATCAACCCAAGGTTGATTATGGCGAGGCGCATCCGCCCCTGGATGCAGCCATTCCTGACTTGGTTGACGGCGCGTCCGGCTCCAGGCGAAGCCGCGACCGAGCGGCCCGGCGAAACCTTCGTCGCCATCGCCCTGCTGTGGACGCTCGGCGGCATCGCCCTCTCGGCCGCGCCCTTCCTTTTCGCCGATGCACCCATTCTCCTCTGGTTGATGGTGCCGCTCGGCCTGCTGGCGACGAGCTGCGGCCTCGGCCTGTTCCAGGTGGTGGTCTTCCACCATTGCTCGCACGGCACCGTCTTCCGCAGCCGGGCGCGCAACCGCCAGGTCGGCCGCCTGATCTCGGCGCTGCTGCTGTTCAAGCGCTTCGACGACTACCAGCACGAGCACATGCTGCATCACAGCCCGAAGAAGCTGCTGACGGAGGAGGACGAGTTTGCCGATTTCGTCCTCGGCCTCTGCGGGCTGGAGCCGGGCCTGCCGAAGCGGGAGCTGTGGCGGCGGGTCTGCGTCAGCCTGGTCTCGCCGGCCTTCCATGCGCGCTTCCTGCGCCGGCGGATCGGCGCCAGCCTCTTCACCGGCGATGCGGCGCATGACCGTGTGGGGCGCATCGCCTGGGCGGGCGCGTTCCTCGCGGCGGCGGCGGGTGGCGTGCTGCCGGCCTTCCTCGTCGCCTGGGTGCTGCCGGTGACGGTGCTGCTGCAGGCGGCGACAGTGCTGCGCATCCTCTGCGAGCACCGCTTCCCGGAGCCGGAACTCATCGCCATGCGCAACCGCGACTTCGTCTGCCATGCGACGGCGGGCGTCTTCCCCGGGCGGGAGCCGCCGGCGGCGCGGGCCAATACGCCACGGGGCTTGCTGCTCTGGGCCGGCTGGTGGCTGGAGATGCTGACCGTGCATCTCTTCGTCCGACTCTTCGTGCTGGTCGGCGATGCGCCCTGCCACGACTTCCACCACCGCCGCCCGGCGACGCGGCGCTGGACGGACTACATCCATGCGCGCCAGCAGGATCTCGAGGCCGGCTCGCCCGGCTTCCCCTCCGGTTATATCGAGAACTGGGGGCTGATCAGCGCGATCGACGAGAATCTCGCCAGTCTGGCGGCGACCCGGCCGGAGACGATCGGCCGGGCGCCGTAAGCGCCCTCGGGAAATGCGCGGGGGCAGGCCGCCCCCGCCGCGATCTCCATCAGGCGCGAGCCGGCCCGCGCCTGTGGACCAACAGGGCGGTCGCCGCCAGCGCCGCGCCGAAGGCCGAGACCGTGCCCCAGCCGCCAAGGCGCCAGGCCGCCATCGCCCCGGCCGAGCCGGCCGCGCCGCCGAGGAACATCCCCGTCATGAAGATCGTGTTGATGCGGCTGCGGGCCTCCGGCTGCAGCGCATAGATGACGTGCTGGTTGGAGACGAGCGTGCTCTGCACCCCGAAATCCAGGACGATGACGCCGAGCACCATGCCGGCGAGGCTCGGCCAGAGGCCGAAGACCATCCAGGCCGCCAGGGTGAGGGCGGCGCCGAACCCGATCACCAGCCGCGGCCCGCGCCGGTCGGCGAGGCGGCCGGCCAGCGGCGCCGCCGCGATCCCCACCGCGCCGACGATGCCGAACAGCCCCGCCACCTCGGCCCCGAGCCCGAAGGGCGGCTGCTCCAGCCGCAGGGCGAGGATGGTCCAGAAGGCCGAGAAGGCGCCGAACAGCGCCGCCTGCATCCATGTCGCCTGCCGCAGCGCCGGCTGGCCGCGCCAGAGATGCAGCAGGGAGCGCAGCGCCTCGCCATAGCCGATCGGCGCGGCGGCCGGGCGGCGCGGCAGCTTGGCGGCCATCAGCGCCGCGGCGCCGAGCGCCATCGGCACCGCCAGCCAGAACATGGCCCGCCAGCCGGCATGCGCGGCGACGAAGCCACCGAGGGTGCGGCTCAGCAGGATGCCGGCCAGGATTCCGCCGGTGACGATGCCGACCGTGGCCCCGCGGCGATCGGGCGGTGAGAGATGGGCGGCAAACGGGACGATCTGCTGTGCCACCGTCGCCGCCATTCCGACGAGGAAGGAGGCGGCCACCAGCACCACGGCCCCCGGCGACAGCGCTGCTAGCGCCAGGGCGGCGGCGAGCACCACGAATTGCAGGACGATCAGCCGCCGCTGGTCCAGCAGGTCGCCGAGCGGCAGCAACAGGAAGAGGCTCGCCGCATAGCCGAGCTGGGTCGCGGTCGGGATCAACGCGGTCGCATGGGTGCCGGCGAAATCCTGCTCGATGATCCCGAGCATGGGTTGGTTGTAGTAGATATTGGCCACTGCGATGCCGGCGGCGGCGGCCATGGCGAAGGTCGGGGCGGCACCGGGCGGGGCGGCATGGCCAAGCGTATCCGCCCGGCCAGGGGCGGCCTGCATGGGAGCATCGAGCATCGAGGGCTGGTCCTTCGGCGGGCCGGTTCGCGAAGAGAGAGTGAAGGGGGAAGCCCGGCCTGTTCCCCGCGCATATGGGCGTGGATGGGGCCGATTGCTGCCCATCGGCGCAAATGGACATAGCGGGGAATGGTCTGTAGTCACGCCCGCCCGGGCCGTCGACGACGCCTCGTCCTGCGGCGGGACGGGGGACACAGCGTCGTGCGCAATGCTGTTCTGTCGCTTCCGGTATAGGGCGCCGGTTTATTGTTGGCCGCCGCACGGGAGAGATTTGCATCTATGCCAGTCGCACGCGACCCCTTTGCCGGCCAGGGCGAGATGGCGGAGCGCATGCGGCACACCGACTGGGCCGCCACCCCGGTCGGCCCGGTCGAGCGCTGGCCGCAGGGCCTCCGCGCCACCGTGCGGACCCTGCTCGGGTCGCGCTACCCCATGGTGCTGCTCTGGGGCGAGGCCGACCTGATCCAGATCTACAACGACGCCTATACCGGCCTCATCGGCGCCAAGCACCCCTACGCCCTCGGCCGCTCCATCAAGGAGACCCAGGCGGAATCCTGGGACATCATCGGACCGATGATCCACGAGGTGATGGCGACGGGCACGCCCAATTGGGTCCCAGCCCAGTGCATGGCCGTCAACCGCGCGGGCTATGACGAGGAGGCCTATTTCTCCCTGTCCTATAGCGCGGTCGAGGATGACGAGGGCCGCATCCACGGCATGCTCTGCGTCTGCAGCGAGGTGACGGCGCAGATCCTCGTCGAGCGGCGGCTGAAGCTCCAACGCGACATCGCCGCCCGGGTGGGCGAGGCGCAGGACGCCGGGGCACTCTGCCGCGAGATCGGCGAGGCCATCGCCGGCTGTCCCTCCGACATTCCCTTCGCCCTGCTCTACCTGCGCGAGGGGGAAGGGTTCCGCCTCGCGGCCGCGGTGGGGCTGCCGGCGGGCCATGCCGGGGCGGCGGAAGCGGCCTGGCCGCTCGGCCGCGCTGTGGCGGGCGAGGCCGTCCTCATCGAGGATGCCGCCGCCCGTATCGGCCCGCTGTCTGGCGGGCCCTTCGGCCAGCCGGTGCAGGCCGCCCTCGCCCTGCCGCTGGCCGGAAGCGGCGGCGCGGAAGCGCTTGGCGTGCTGGTCTGCGGGATCAACCCGGCCCGCGCGCTGGATGAGGGCTATCGCGGCTTCTACGACCTGCTCGCCGGCCAAGTCGCTGCCGCCATCCGCAACGCGCAGGCCTATGAGGACGAGCGCCGCCGCGCCCAGGCGCTGGCCGAGCTGGACCGGGCGAAGACGCGCTTCTTCGCCAATGTCTCGCATGAGTTCCGCACGCCGCTGACCCTGCTGCTCGGGCCGGTGGAGGATCTGCTCGCCCGGCCGGGCCTCGGGCCGGAGCTGCGGGAGGAGCTGGCCATGGTCCGGCGCAACGCGCTGCGGCTGCTGCGGCTGGTGAACTCCCTGCTCGACTTCGCCCGCGTCGAGGCCGGCCGGGCCGAGGCCTGCTTCGTGCCGGTGGAGCTCGGCCAGGCCACCGCGGACCTCGCCGGGGCCTTCCGCTCCGCCATCGAGCGGGCCGGGCTGCGGCTCGAGGTGGATTGCCCGCCGCTCGCCGAGCCGGCCCATGTCGACCCCGACCTCTGGGAGAAGATCGTCCTCAACCTGCTCTCCAACGCCCTCAAGCACACCTTCGAGGGACGGATTGCGGTGCGCCTGCGCCAGGAGGGCGCGGCGATCCGGCTCACCGTGGCGGATACCGGCATCGGCATCCCGGCCGACCAGCGCGACCGCGTTTTCGAGCGCTTCCATCGGGTGGAGGGCGCCCGCAGCCGCACGCATGAGGGCTCCGGCATCGGCCTCTCCCTGGTGCGGGAGCTGGTCGGGTTGCATGGCGGACAGGTCTCGGTCGAGAGCGAGCCCGGGCGCGGCGCGACCTTCATCGTCGAGATCCCGGCCGGCCATGCGCATCTGCCGCCGGAGCGGATCGGCGCCGCGCCGCGGCTGTCCTCCACCGCCCTCGGCGCCGGGCCCTTCGTCGAGGAGGCCATGCGCTGGTTCGCCGATGCGCCGGCGCCCGACCCCAAGGTGGTGCCGATGCCGCCTCGGCGGGAGGCGCCGGCCCGTCGCCCCCGCCTGGTGCTGGCCGACGACAATGCGGATATGCGCGCCTATGTCGCCCGGCTGCTCGCGCCCGACTACGAGGTGGCGGCCGTGCCGGATGGCGCGGCGGCGCTCGCCGCCCTGCGTGCCGCCCCGGCCGAGCTGCTGCTAACTGACGTGATGATGCCGGTGATGGACGGCCTCGCCCTGCTGCGGGCGGTGCGGGCGGACCCGGCGCTGCGCACCCTGCCGGTGGTCGTGCTCTCCGCCCGCGCGGGCGACGAGGCGAGCAGCGAGGGGCTGGAGGCCGGCGCCGACGACTACCTCGCCAAGCCCTTCGCCGCCCGCGAGCTGCGCGCCCGCATCCGCACCCATCTGGAACTCGCCCGTCTGCGGCGCGAGGCGGAGGAGCAGGCGCACCAAGCGCGCAAGATGGAAGCCGTGGGCCAGCTCACCGGCGGCGTGGCGCATGACTTCAACAACCTGCTGGCGGCCATTCTCGGCTCGCTCGACCTGGCGGAGCGGCGCGTGGACGACGAGCGGGCGCTGCGGCTGCTGCGCAACGCCATGCAGGCCGCCCGCCGCGGCGCCGGGCTGACCGCGCAGCTCCTCGCCTTCGCCCGGCGGCAGCGGCTGGAGGCGCGGCCGACCGACCTGAACCGGGTGCTCTCCGGCATGGGCGACCTGCTGCACCGCACGCTGGGCGGCCGCATCGGCGTTTCGCTCCGCCTCGCCAAGGAGCTGTGGCCCGCCACGGCGGATGCCGGGCAGCTGGAACTCGCCGTGCTCAACCTCGCCATCAACGCCCGCGACGCCATGCCGGAGGGCGGCGAGCTGTCGATCGAGACGCGCAACCTGCCGGGCGCCCAGGGCCGCGGTGACCGGGTCGCGGTGGAGGTGCGGGATACCGGCACGGGCATGCCGCCCGAAGTGCTGGCGCGGGTCTTCGAGCCCTTCTTCACCACCAAGGGCATCGGCAAGGGCACCGGGCTCGGCCTCGCCCAGGTGCATGGGACGATCGGCCAGCTCGGCGGCGAGGTCGCGGTCGAGAGCCGGGTCGGCGAGGGCACGCTGGTGCGGCTGGTGCTGCCGCGCGCGCAGGGCTGCCCGTCGCTGGAGCCGGAGCCCGGCCCGGGCGAGGAGCAGGCCGAGGCCGGCGGCCTGACGGTGCTGCTGGTGGATGACGACCCGCATGTGCGCTCATCCGTCGTCGCCATGCTCCGGGAGCTCGGCCATCGCGTCGTCGATGCCGAGAGCGGCCGCGAGGCGCTGCGCCTGCTGCGCGGCGAGGCGGGCTTCGACCTGCTGCTGAGCGACCATGCCATGCCGGGCATGGCGGGCGGCGAGCTGACGCTGCGGGCGCGAGCCCTGCATCCGGGCCTGCGCGTGCTGATCATGACCGGCTATGCAGGGGGCGATTCCCAGCCGCCCCGCGACGGCGTGCTGCTGCGCAAGCCCTTCGACCTGGCCGAGCTGCGCGCCGCCCTGCGCCTCGTTTCGGAAAACCGGGCGCCGCGCGGCAAGGCCCGGCCGCAGCAGGCGGGCTAGCTCTCCTTGTAGCGGTAGCCGATGCCGTAGAGCGTCTCGATCTGGGCGAAGTCGTCGTCGGCCTGGCGGAACTTCTTGCGCACCCGCTTCACGTGGCTGTCGATGGTGCGGTCGTCGACATAGATGTTCTCGCCATAGGCGGCGTCGATCAGCTGGTCGCGGTTCTTCACCATGCCCGGGCGCAGCGCGAGGGCCTTCACCAGCAGGAATTCGGTGACGGTGAGCTGGATGTCGGTGCCCTTCCAGTGGCAGGTGTGCTTCGTCTCGTCGAGCACCAGGTCGCCGCGGACGATGACGCCGCCGGCCGGCGTGCCGCTGCCCTCCGCCCGGCTCGCCTCGTTGCGGCGGAGCAGGGCGCGGATGCGCTCCAGCAGCAGGCGCTGGCTGAAGGGCTTGGTGATGTAGTCGTCGGCGCCGAGGCGGAGGCCCATCAGCTCGTCCACCTCCTCGTCCTTGGAGGTGAGGAAGACGACCGGCATGGCGCTGCGCTGGCGGAGGCGCTGCAGCAGCTCCATCCCGTCCATGCGCGGCATCTTGATGTCGAGCACCGCGAGGTCCGCCGGGCGGGCGAGCAGGCCCTGCAAGGCGCTCTCCCCATCCGTATAGGTGCGCACGGTGAAGCCCTCCTGCTCCAGCGTCATGGAGACGGATGTGAGGATGTTGCGGTCGTCGTCCACCAGGGCGATCGTGGCTGGCATGGTCGGGTCTCCGCCGGCTCGTCCGTAGGGTCAGACGCTCCATATAGTGCGGCATTGTGGCACAACCCGGACGGGATCGCGTGATGGGGACGGAAAACCTGGGCTTCGAGGCTCGCTGCCTGCTTCGCGGCGCCGCCGCGGCCACCCTGGCGACGGCGGCCGAGGGCCAGCCCTTCGCCAGCCTGGTGACGCCGGGGACGGCGCCGGACGGGGCGCCGCTGCTGCTGCTCTCCTCCCTCTCCGAGCATACCCGCCAGCTCCGGGCGGAGCCGCGCTGCGCCCTGCTGGTCAGCGGCGCTCCGGAGAGCGCGAACCCGCAGACCGCACCCAGGGTGACGTTGACCGGCCTCGCCGAGCCTGTGCCGGAGGCGGAAGCCCCGGCGTTGAAGGCACGCTGGCTGGCGAAGCACCCCTATGCGGCGATGTATGCCGATTTCGGCGACTTCGCTCTCTGGCGCATCCGGCCGGGCGGGGCGCTGCTGGTCGGCGGCTTCGCCCGCGCACATCGCATCCGCCTTGCCGACCTCCGGCCGGCGCCCGAGGCTGTGGCGGCGATCGAAGCCGCGGCGGCCGACATCATCGGCCATGTGAATGCCGACCACGCCGATGCGGTCGTGGCGATCGCCACCGGCCTGCTCGGGGGCGCGCCTGGTGACTGGCGCATGGTGACGGTGGATGTAGACGGCGCCGACCTCGCCGCGGGCGAGGAGGTGCGCCGCCTCGCCTTTAGCGCCCCGGTGGCCGATCCGGGCGGGGTCAGGACAGAACTAATGCGCGCAGCCCGCGACGGCCGCTCGCGCATAGGTTAGGGGACCTGTCGTCAATGTGCGGCGGATCGCGTTGACCGGATCTGTCATCGCGCCTTAATTTAAGCATAGACACGGCGGATAGGGGCCCCATGGCGGTGCCTCGTCCCAGAAGGGGCCCGGGTGCCTCTCGCCTGTAACGAACCGGAGAAGACACTGCATGTCAGCGCCCGAGACCGCCCTTGCCGGGACCGGTGTGGCCAGCGCCACGACAGTTCATGCCAACCTGACCGCCGCCGGCCTCTATGCGCATGCGCTGCGGCGGGGCGAGGGCCGGCTTTCCGCCGAGGGCGCCTTCATGGCGGTGACCGGCGTGCATACCGGCCGCTCCGTGCAGGACAAGTTCGTTGTCGACGACCCCGAGGTGCATGACCAGATCTGGTGGGGCAAGATCAACCAGCCGATGGCCCCCGAGAAGTTCCGCGGCCTCGCCGGCAAGGTCCGCACCTGGCTCGGCGCCCGGCCGGAGCTCTTCACCGAGGACCTGTATGCCGGTGCCGACCCGGCGCACCGCATCAAGGTGCGGCTGGTGACGACCAATGCCTGGCACGCGCTCTTCGCCCGCAACATGTTCATCCGCCCGGAGCGGGCGGAGCTGGAGGGCTTCACGCCCGACTTCACCATCCTGCACGCGCCGGAATACGAGGCGAACCCGGCCGAGGATGGTTGCCGCACCAGCACCTGCATCGCCCTCTCCTTCGCGGCGAAGACCATCCTGATCGCGGGCACCTCCTATGCCGGCGAGATCAAGAAATCGATCTTCACCGTCATGAACTGGCTGCTGCCCGAGAAGGGCGTGCTGCCGATGCATTGCAGCGCCAATCTCGGCAAGGGCGGCGACACGGCGCTGTTCTTCGGCCTCTCGGGCACCGGCAAGACGACGCTCTCCTCCGACCCGGAGCGCAGCCTGATCGGCGATGACGAGCATGGCTGGTCGGATACCGGCGTCTTCAACTTTGAGGGCGGCTGCTACGCCAAGGTCATCCGCCTCTCGCGCGAGGCGGAGCCGCAGATCTGGGACGCCTCGCACCGCTTCGGCGCCGTGCTCGAGAATGTCGTCGGCGACGAACTCGGCCGGCTCGACCTCGATGACGGCTCGCTGACCGAGAACACCCGCTCCTGCTACCCGCTCGACTTCATCCCGAACACGGTGAAGGCGGGCCGCGCGGGCCTGCCGAAGAACGTGGTGATGCTGACGGCGGATGCCTTCGGCGTGCTGCCGCCGATCTCGAAGCTCTCGGCGGCGCAGGCGATGTATCACTTCCTCTCCGGCTACACGGCGCGCGTCGCCGGCACGGAGAAGGGGCTCGGCAAGGAGCCGCAGGCGACCTTCTCCACCTGCTTCGGCGCGCCCTTCCTGCCGCGGCACCCGGAGGTCTACGGCAAGCTGCTCGAGGACCTCATCAAGCGGCACGGCGCGGATTGCTGGCTGGTGAACACCGGCTGGTCGGGCGGCGCCTATGGTATCGGCAAGCGCATGTCGATCCAGCACACGCGGGCGCTGCTGCGCGCGGCGCTCGACGGCTCGCTGGCGCAGGTCGAGTACGTTGCCGACCCCTTCTTCGGCCTGCAGATCCCGAAGTCGGTGCCCGGCATCCCGGCCGAGGTGTTGAACCCGCGCGAGGCCTGGGCCGACAAGGCAGCCTACGACCGCACGGCGAAGGAGCTGGTCTCCCGCTTCGAGGCGAATTTCGAGACCTTCTCGGGCGGCGTCAGCGAGGCGGTGCTCGCCGCCGCCATCCGCGCGGCGGCCTGACGCAGCGGGCGTCGCGGCGAAGGCTGCGGCGCCCACTTTTTTCTGACCGGACCGCGTCTTGCCGCACCGCCATCACCGACGGTTAAACCGTCCGGCGGATGAGGAGCGCGAGGCCATTGCCCCAGTCAGGACAGGCGACCGAAGCGAAGCCTTCCTTCGTCCTGGCTGATGGCGTGAGACAAGCCCCGGCGGCGGTCCATGCCGACCGGTTGCCGGCCTGGCTTCAGGTGATCCTGGCGGGGCTGTTCGGCCTGGCCCATGCCGCGGTGCTGTTGCGCCTCTCCCTGGTGACGGCGGGCGACGCCTTCTGGCAAAGGCCGCCCGGCGACCTGGCGATGGCCACGATGGGCGCCGAGGCGCTGCTGCGCGATGGCTGGCACTTTCCCCTCTCGGCGACCGCGCTGCTCTCGGCCGGCGATCCCCTGCCCATCGTCTATACCGACAGCATGCCCTGGCTGGTGCTGCTGCTGAAGGCGCTCGGCCTCTCGGCGGAGCTGGTGGCGCCGATGGGCCTCTGCATCCTGCTCGGCTTCGTGCTGCAGCCGGTCGCGGCGCTGGCCCTGCTGCGGGCCGTGGGCATCCGGCGCTGGGAGGTGCTGCTGGCGGGCATCGCCTTCGCCTCCTTCCTGCCGGCCTGGATCCTGCGCCTGCACATGCATCACCTGGCACTGGCCTCGCACTGGACGCTGCTGCTGGCCCTGGCGCTGGCCGTACAGGCGGTGCGGCGGGGCGTCTCCGCGGCAGTCATCGCGGGTTTCGCGGCGCTCGGCGCCCTGGTGATCGGGTTGCACGCCTATCTCTGGGCCATGGTGGCGGGCATCGCTCTGGGCGGGCTCTTCGCCGATGCGGCGAGGCGGCCCGCCCTCGGCTCCGTGTTGCGCGGCGGGCTCGGCTTCGGCGCCCTTCTGGCGAGTTCCGTACTCGCGGCCTGGCTGCTCGGCTACCGAACGGAAAACGGAGCGCCGACCGGCTTCGGCTTCTTCTCGATGAACCTGCTGAGCCCCGTCGTGCCGCAACTCTCCGGCCTGTTCGGCACGCTATCGGCGGGGCCGGTGGCCGATGGCATCCTCGACGCCACAGGCGGCCAGTATGAGGGCTTCAACTATCTCGGCCTCGGCATCCTGCTGCTGCTGGCCGCCGCGGCGCTGCATCTGGCGCGTCACGGGTTGCGGGCGGCGCCGGGCCTCTGGCGGGCTGCCCTGCCGCTCGGCCTGGTGCTGTTCGGCTGCCTGCTCTTCGCGCTGAGCAACCGCATCCTCATCGGCGGCTTCGCGCTGCCGACCATCCCCCTGCCCCGCAGCCTGGATGGGCTGGTGAACCAGTTGCGGGCCTCAGGGCGCTTCTTCTGGCCGCTGGCCTATCTCCTCCCCGTCCTGGCGCTGGCGGTGCTGGCGCGGGCACGGCACCGGCAGGCGGTGGGCGCCGTGCTGGCTGGGTTCGTCCTCCTGCAGGCGGGCGATATGGCGCGGCTGGACGGGATGCTGCGGACGACCTTCCGCGCGCCGATGCCGGCGGATGTCGACCCGGCACCGCTACGGCATGTCGGGCTGGATGGCCGCACCGTGACGCTGCACCCGCCGCTGGCCTGTACGCGCCCGGGCGGCTGGCCGCTCGACTTCTCCCAATTCGCCATGGCGACGATGCGGGCCGGGATGCGCGTCGAGGGCGGGCCGGTCACGCGGCTGACCGGCGGGCGGAGCTGCGAGTCCGCCCGCCGGAACGCGCTGGCGGGGCTGCAGGACCGCGACGGGCTGCATGTCTTCCTCGCCGGCCAATGGCCGGAAGCCCTGCTGCTGCGCGCGGCCGCCCAAGGCTCGTGCCGCGGCTTCGAGATGGGGCTGGTCTGCGGGAACCCGGCCCTCATCGCCGGCTTCGCCCAGCCCCTGCCGGCCCCGCCGCCCCCGTTGCGGCCGGGGGTCGAGCTGTCCTTCGCCGCGGGCGAGGGCGGCATCAGGCTGCTGGGCGCCGGATGGTCGATGCCAGGGCCCTGGGGCGTGCGCTTCACGGCTGCCGAGGCGGAGCTGGTCCTGCCGATGCCGGCGGATCGGGAGGGGCCGGCGAGGCTGACGCTGCGGATGCGCGGACCTACGGCGCCCGGCCGGACGGTGATCGTCGAGGCGGGGGGAGGTGAGGTCGCCCGGCAGGCCATCGCCGCGAGCGACGCCATCACCCTCACCCTGCCGCCGGAGGTGGTGGAGGATGGCCTCCTCGCCCTACGCTTCGTGGTACCGCAGGCGGGTGGCGGCCCGATGGATGACCACCAGCGTGAGCTGGGCCTCGAGGCCATCAGGCTGGAGCCGCACTGAGGCGCTCCGGCTTCACGCCCAAGCTTGTGGACGGCACCCGGCGATCCGGCGCAGATTGGCTCCATCCGGCACCGCTGCCGGCTGTTGACCACCCGTATTGCACGGAGGCCTGCCGATGCCGGATGGCGGAATGGGACCGGGACGCTGGCCGCCCAAGGGCCAGCCTTCCGCGACCAATGTCCTGGGCGGCCCGCTGCTGCCATGCTCGGTCGCGCCGCTCACCGGCTTCTACCGCGACGGCTGCTGCAACACCGGCGTGGAGGATCGCGGCCTCCACACCGTCTGCGTGGAGGTGACGGCGGCGTTCCTCTCCTTTTCCCGGACCTGCGGCAACGACCTCTCGACGCCGGTGCCGCAATACGGCTTCCCCGGACTGAAGCCGGGTGACCGCTGGTGCCTTTGCGCCGCGCGCTGGGAACAGGCGCGGCAGGCGGGCGTCGCGCCGCGCGTGCTGCTGGAGGCGACGCATGTGGCGACGCTCGAGATCTGCGCGCTGGAGGACCTGAAGGCGCACGCCATCTCGGACTGACCTACAGCCCGAGATAGACCTGCCGCACCAGGTCGTTGTCCTGCAGCGCCGCGGCGCTCTCGCCCTCGAACTCGATATGGCCATGGACGATGACATAGCCCCGGTCGGCGATGCGCACCGCCTGGTGGAAATTCTGCTCGGCCATCAGCACGGTGAGACCGAGCCGCGCCTTCATCTCGGCGATCATCTCCATGGTCCGCGCCACCAGGATCGGCGCCAGGCCGACCGAGGGCTCGTCCACCAGCAGGATGCGCGGCGCCGACATCAGCGCGCGGCCGAGCGCCACCATCTGCTGCTCGCCACCGCTCATGCTGCCGACGAGCTGTGCGCGGCGCTCCGCCAGCCTTGGGAAAAGCTCGTAGCAGAGGGCGAGGTTCTCCCCCATCGCCGCCCGCGCCGTCGCCCGGTAGGCGCCGAGCCGCAGGTTCTGCTCGACGCTGAGCCGGGGGAAGAGCCGCCGCCCCTCCGGCACCAGCACGATGCCGAGCTCCACCACCTGCTCGGGCGACAGGCCGACCAGCTCCGTCTCCTGCCCCTCGATGCTGGCGCGGATGCGGCCCGCCGTCGCGCGGATCTGGCCCATGATGCTGCGCATCAGCGTCGTCTTGCCGTTGCCGTTGGTGCCGAGCAGCACCACCGTCTGTCCCGCCGGCACGCTGAGCGAGACGCCCTGAAGCACCCGCACCGCGCCGTAGCCGGCGTCCAGCCCCGCGATCTCGAGACTATTGCCGGCCAAGATAGGCATCCTCTACCTCTTGCAGCGCCAGCACCTCGCGCGGTGCGCCATCGGCGATCTTGCGGCCGGCGACGAACACCACCAGCCGCTCGGCGAAGGCCGTCACCGCGCGCATGATGTGCTCGATCATGATGATGGCGGTGCCCGTCGCATTCAGCCGGAAGAGCAGGGTGAGGATCTGGTCGACCTCGGCATTGGAGAGGCCGGCCATCGCCTCGTCGGCGATGAGTAGCTTGGGATCGAGCGCGATGGCCCGCGCCAGCTCCAGCCGGCGCAGTTCTACCTGCGTCAACTCCTTCGGCAGGCACTCCGCCTTGCCGGCCATCTCCACCTGCTCCAGGCACTGCATCGCCCGCGCGGTCGCCGAGGCCGCCGGCCCGGCGAAAAGCACCGGCACCCGCACATTCTCGAGCACGGAGAGGCTGCCGAAGGGCTGCGGCAGCTGGAAGGTCCGCGCCAGGCCGAGCCGCGCCCGCCGATGCGGCTTCAGCCCATCGAGCGCCTGGCCGCCCAGGCTCACCCGCCCGTCATGTGCGGCGAAGTCGCCCGAGATGCAGTTGACGAAGGTGGATTTGCCCGAGCCGTTCGGCCCAATCAGCCCCAGCCTCTCGCCTGGGCGCAATTCGAGGTCGACCGCATGCAGTGCGGTGAAGCCGCCGAAGCGCTTGCCGACGCCCTCGGCCTTGAGCAAAGCCTCGCTCATCGCCGTTTCCGGAACCAGCCGAGGATGCCGCGCGGCGCCACGGCGACGAAGATCACCAGCATCCAGCCGACAATGAAGAGGTTGAGCGCCGAGGAAATCGTCACCGTCGCTGCCTGTTGCAGGCTGCCGAGCAGCACCGCGCCGATCACCGGCCCGGCCCAGGTGCCCGCGCCGCCGATCAGCGGCATGGCGATGGCATTCACCGCATAGGCCAGGCTGAAGGCGCCCTCCGGGTTGAGATAGCCGCTGTAATAGGGCAGCGGCGCACCGGCCACCGCCATCAGCGCGCCGCAGAGCGCCGTGGCGATCAGCTTCAGCCGCAAGGTCGGCACGCCCACCGCCTCGGCCGCTCGCTCATTGTCGCGGATGGCCTGGAGGCCGCGCCCGAGCCGCGTCACCTCCACCGTGCGGGCGATGCCGACGGCCAGCACCGCCAGCACCAACATGACGAGGAAGAGGTATTCGCCATAGCTGGTGAAGGGCGCCACCTCGCGCGGCCGGACGATGTAGGCGCCGCGCGAGCCGCCGACATAATCCCAGTTCACCACCAGGGTTTGCAGCACGACGGCGAGGCAGAGCGTGGCGATGGAGAAGTAGACCCCGCGCAGGCGCAGCGTGAGATAGCCCGTCCCCAGCCCGAGCAGCGCGCCCACGGAGGCCGCCGCCGCGATGCCCGGCAGCAGGTCGAGCCCCGTCGCCTTGCGCAGCGCGATCGCCGTATAGGCCCCGGCCGCCATGAAGCCGGCCGCGCCGAAATTCACATAGCCCGCATAGCCGCCGAGGATGTTCCAGGCCGTCGCCAGCACGACATATTGCAGGATGAAGTAGCCGGCGAAGTAGCCGTAGTCGTTGCCGATCGCCCGCAAGGCGACGAAGAGCAGCACGGCGACGCCGACCGCGCCGAGCCAGAAAGGCAGGTGCCGCCGCCCGCCTGCGGCCATCGCCGGCGCCGGCGCGAGGGGCAGCGAGGCGCCGCTCATGCCAGCTTTCCGAACAGGCCCTGCGGGCGCACCGCCAGCACCACCAGCAGCCATCCGAAGGCGACCGCCGGCGACCAGGAGGGGCCATAGAAGCTCGCCGTCACGTTCTCGACCACGCCGAAGAGGAAGGCGGCGAGGATGCAGCCCGGCAGGCTCCCCATCCCGCCCATGATGCAAACGGCGAAGACGCGGCCGATGAAGACCTGGCCGGAGGATGGCTCCACAGGCTGCACCACCACCAGCGCCCCGCCGGCAATGGCCGCCAGCGCGACCGACAGGCCGAAGGCCAGACGCTTGATCCGCACTGGATTCACCGCCATCAGCCTGAGCGCCTCGGCATCCTGCGCCACGGCGGAGATGGCGAGGCCGGTGAAGCTGCGGCGGAGGAAGACCCACAGCGCGCCGATCGCCGCCATCGCCAGCAGCGCCGGCGCCAGCATCCGGAGCGGGATGTCGATCTCGCCGATGCGCCAGGTGATGAAGGCGTAGGGCGGGTCGAGGAAGCGCTGCTCCGGCCCGAAACTCATCACCAACCCGACTTCGATGATGAACATCACCCCGAAGAAGAAGGCGAGGCCCTGAAGCGCCTCGTCACCGCGCCGCTCGAAGAAATGGTGGTAGAAGGTGTAGATGGCGACGCCCAGGAAGTAGAAGGGCACCGCCAGCAGCACGGCCACCAGCAGCGGGTCGAGCCCGAGCGCGGTGCCGACCAGCACGACGAGGAAGCCACCCGCCACCATCAGCGCCGGATGCGCGATGTTGACGATGTCGAGCATGCCGAAGGACACCGCGAGCCCCGCCGCCGCCGCGGCATAGAGGCCGCCCAGCAGCAGGCCGGAGACGATGCCGTTCAGCAGGAGGGCAAGATCGCCGTCCATACCGGGTCAGGCCGGGGCGCCGTAGGGGATCCGCGGCTCGCCGGATTTCAGGTTCTCCGGGAAGAGGATCACCTTGGCGCCGGGCCTCTTGTACTTTTCGAGGTCGCCGTCGCGGATGCCCTGGAATTGCACCAGCAGGTTGCGCGGCTCCGCCCATTCGCCGTGGGCGCCGAAGCGGATGTCGCCGACGACGGTGTTGAAGGTGCTGGCGTGCATGTCCTTGGCCAGCGCCGCCTGGTCCAGCTTGCCGACGCGGTTCAGCGCCTGCTCCACCACCTGCATCTGCGCATAGGCATAGGGTTGCAGGTAATTGCCGAGCACATCCACCTGCTCCTGCACGGCGCGCGCCCGGTACTTCTCCTGGAAGGCGCGGATGCCGGGGAAGTCCATCGTCGGCTCCGGCGAATAGATGTCCCAGGTCACCAGATTGTTCAGGATGGGGCCGAGCTGCGCCTGCACCGCCGCGATCTGCGGCCCGATCATGCCGCCGCCGAACATCTGCGCGGTGATCCGCAACTCGCTGGCCGCGCGCAGGATGCCGTTGGAATCCGGAGGGTAGGAGCCGATGAAGATCAGGTCCGGCCGCGCCGACTGGATGGAGCGCAGGGTCGGCGTGAAATCGACCGTCGTCGGCGGGTAGGAGCGGTCATAGACGATGCGCAGCCCACGCTGCTTCGACAGGTAGCGCGCGCTCTCGGCCGCTTTCTGGGCGAACTCATTGTCCACGGCGAGGATGGCGATGGTCCGCGGCGGGGTCGGCAGCTTGGCCGCGACGTCGAGGAAGCCCTTGGCATAGTTGGCGCGGATGTCGTCGCCCGTGACATTCATGTTGAAGTAGCGGTCGTATTTGAACGCTTCGTTCACTCCGGCCCCGAGCAAGGTGACGTAGCACATGTTGCGCTGCATGATGACCGGCATGGAGGGCGCGATCATCACCGTCGCATAGGATGACGTGACCATGTCGACCCGATCGACATCGAGCAGCTTCGTGTAGAGGCCGGGAACATTCGCCGGGCTGCTCTGGTCGTCGTAGTAGACCAGCTCGACGGGGCGGCCGAGGATGCCGCCACGAGCATTCACATCCTCCTGCCAGATCTTGTGCGCGAGGAGGGAAGATCGTCCGTTCGGCGCCAGCCCGCCCGAGAGCGACATGGAATAGCCGATGCGGAGCGGGTTGGAGCCCTGGGCGAAGGAGAGGCCCGGCGCCGCCGCCAGCACGGTCGCCCCGGCCGCAAGCCGGCCGAGCGTCCGCCTCGTCATCCTGGTCATTGTTGTTGTCCCTCCCCGAAACCCCTGCCGCGGCTATCCTGCCGCTGGCATCAGCTTTGATGGATCAGAGCCTACCCTCCCGCCGCCATCCCCGGCGCCGAGGCGCGAGAGGCGGAAATCGTATTGCACGGCCGGCAGGTCCGCCCGCGGCGCGCCGGGCAGGCCCATCGCCTCCCGCACCACCAGCGAGCGGGAGACGCCGAAGACGGTGTCGCTGTCGATATTGGGGTCGTCGCCAAAATAGAGCGCCGTCACCAGCTCCCGGTGCCCTGGCGCGGCGACGAGGATGTGGATATGCGCCGGCCGCATCCCGTGGCGCTTCTGCTGATGGACGAACTTGCCGACCGGCCCGTCCATCGGGATGCTGTAGCCGATCGGCTTCACCGTGCGCATATGGAAGCGCCCCTCGGCATCGGCGCGGAAGCGGCCGCGCATGTCCATCACCGTGGCGTCACCCGCCTGCAGGTCGTAGAGCCCCGCGGCATTGGTCTGCCAGATGTCGATCTCCGCGCCCGGCAGCGGCCGGCCCTCGCTATCCGTCACCTGGCCGAAGATGACGATCTCTGTCCCCCCCGTGTCGTGCACGGCGATGCTCTCGCCGAGCGCGAATTCCGGCGCCTGCTCGCGGAAGAAGGGACCGAGCAGGCTGGTCTCCGTCCCCGCCGCCTCACGTCCCTCGGCGTCATGCATGAGGTTGACGAGGCGCGAGAGGCCGAGCACGTCGGAGAGCAGGATGTATTCCTGCCGGTAGGGCGTGCAGGCCTGGCCGACCGCAGTGAGGAAGGCGATGCCGGCCAGCCATTCGTCCGGCTTGAGGTTCACCTCCTGCGCGAAGGCATGCAGGTGGCGGGTCGCCGCCGCCATGATCTCCCGCAGCCTGGGATCGGGCGTCGCCGCCATCTGGGCGATCGCCTCTCGGGTGACGCTCTCGCGGTCGAGATCGGCCATGATGCCTTCCTCCCTTGTCCCTGGCGGCGAGGATTCTCCTTCCGCCTTGCGACGGTCAATCCTTGGGTTCACTCCCTCTGAGGCGGGTCGCAGGCCCGGGTCGCCATGTCGCCGGGGATGGAGAGTTCGAGGATCTCCACATCATCGGAGGTGGCGATCTCGTTATGCTTCATTCCGCCGGGAATGAGGATGGCGTCGCCCACGCCGGAGCGGGTGCGGGTGCCGTCCTCGAATTCCAGCTCCACCCAGCCCTTCAGGATGTAGATGAACTGCGCCTCGCATTCATGGGTGTGCCAGCCGGTCGGCTCGGTCATGCCGGTGATGGCCTCCATCACCTGGGCGCGGAGCTTGCCTCCCGTCGCCGCCTGCACGCCAAGGTCGCGGTAGCGGAAGAATTTGCGGCGCCCCTTCACGAAAGGCTGTTCGTCCTTCTTCGCCACGATGAGCTTGATCTCGGGGCGCGAGGCGCCCGCGACGATGCCGTCCATGGACCTTCTCCTCCGGTGTTTGAAGGGAAGGCTACACCCGGAAGGCTCCGCCGCAAGAAGGATATTGGGCGCTAGCGCTCCGCCCCCGTCTGCTGCTGCCGCTCGAAGCGGGCGCGGTCGTCGGGGGCAAGGCGCACGGTCACGTGAATGGCATCATCGCTGTCCTGCCGCCCGATCACCTCGCCATGGCCGTAGAGCCAAGCGAGCTGCGCCCCGTCCGAGGCGGGTATGTCGTAGCCGACCGTCACCATCCCCTCGGAGAGCCGCGCGTCGATCGCGCCGAAGAGGTCCGGCAAGCCCTCCCCCGTCCGCGCCGAGATGGCGATGTTGCCCGGCCGGGTCGGCACCTGGGCCGTGCCGCCGAGCAGGTCGGCCTTGTTCAGCACCTCGATGCTGCGGCGCTGCCAGTCCTCGCGCAGCGTGCCGTCCCGCACCATGCCATCGAGCACGCCGATGACATCCTCGCGCTGCGCTTGGCTGTCGGGATGGGCGGCATCACGCACATGGAGGATGAGGTCCGCCTCCGCCACCTCCTCGAGCGTAGCGCGGAAGGCCGCGACCAGCTGCGTCGGCAGCTCGGAGATGAAGCCGACCGTGTCAGAAAGGATCACCCGCCGCCCGGAGGGCAGTTGCGCGCCCCGCAGCGTCGGGTCGAGCGTGGCAAAGAGCTGGTTCTCCGCCAGCACGCCGGCGCCCGTCAGCGCGTTGAACAGCGTCGACTTGCCTGCATTGGTGTAGCCGACCAGTGCGACCACGGGGAAGGGCACGCGCCGCCGCGCCTCGCGGTGCAGGCCGCGGGTGCGGCGCACCTCCTCCAGCTCGTGCCGCAGCCGGGCAAGACGCTCGCCGATCATGCGGCGGTCCGCCTCGATCTGCGTCTCGCCCGGGCCGCCGAGGAAGCCGAAGCCGCCGCGCTGCCGGCCGAGATGGGTCCAGGACCGCACCAGCCGGCTGCGCTGGTACTGCAGATGCGCCAGCTCCACCTGGAGCGATCCCTCCCGCGTCCGCGCCCGCTCGCCGAAGATGTCGAGGATGAGGCCGGTTCGGTCGATGACCTTGCAGCCCCATTCCTGCTCGAGGTTGCGCTGCTGCACCGGGCTTAGCGCCGCATCCACCACGGCGAGGCCGATATGCTCGGCGCGGACCCGCTCGCCGAGGCTCGCCACCTGGCCGGAGCCGAGCAGCGTCGCTGGCCGCGGGTTGCGGAGGGGCAGCGCGGTACAGAACCGCACATCCAATCCTATAGAGCGCGCCAGCTCCTCCGCTTCGGCCAGTCGCGCCTCGGCGCTGCGGGCCTCCACGGCGGCATCGGCGAGGGGCAGGATCACCGCGCTCCGCATCGGCGCGGCTTCGGTGGGATGCAGGGAATCGCTCATGGTGCCGTCCGCGTCATGGATCGGGCCGTAACGCGGCGGCGTGGCCCGCGTTAACGGCGCAGCACACGAAAACGCCCCGTCCTGCCTTAGGAACTCTATCTTGCCGAATCGCGCTTAAAGGAAACTAGAGTGGAGCGGCTAGGCATGGCAGCAGATGGGATTGGACAGGGGCGCCTCGCGTGAGGCCGGCGCTCTGGGGTGGCCTCGAATGCAGCGTCCTTCGCTCCGCTTGTGGCTGGCGTGATCAGTACCGGGAAACCGGGCACCATGACCGTATCGCCGATCTCGAGGCGGTTGCCGCGCTCGGCATCCGCAGGCTGCGCTACACCGTCTCCTGGGAGCGGGTGGCGCCGGACAGCCCGCTGGAGTGCGACTGGGCCTGGCATGACGAGCGCCTGGCGGAGCTGCGCCGCCTCGGCATCGCGCCCATCCTCGGCCTTGTCCACCATGGCAGCGGGCCGGCCCGGACTGGGCTCGACGATCCGCGCTTCCCCACGCTGCTTGCGGAATTCGCCGGTCAGGTCGCGCGCCGCTACCCTTGGGTCACCGACTGGACGCCGGTGAACGAGCCGCTGACCACGGCGCGCTTCTCCGGCCTCTACGGCCACTGGTCGCCCTTCGGCACCGGCGAGGCGAGCTTCCTCCGCATCCTCGCCCATGAATGCCATGGCGTGCTGCTGGCGATGCAGGCGATCCGCGATGCCGTCCCCGGCGCGCGGCTCGTGCAGACCGAGGATATCGGCCACACCTTCTCGACCCCGCCCCTGGCCTACCAGGCGCGCTATGAAAACAGCCGGCGCTGGCTCAGCCTCGACCTGCTTTGCGGCCGGGTCGGGCGCGAACATCCCTGGCATGGCCGGATGCTCGCCGCCGGCGTGCCGGAGGCGCTGCTGGAGGATCTCGCGGCCGGCATCCCCGGCCCCATGCTGCTCGGCCTGAACTACTACGTGACCAGCGAGCGCTTCCTCGACCACCGGCCCGGCCTCTATCCGCCTGCGACCCATGGCGGGAACGGCCGCCACGCCTATGCCGATACCGAGGCGGTGCGGGTGCCGGTGCCGCTCGCCAGCACCGGCTGGCTGCCGCGGCTGCGCGACGCCTGGCAGCGCTACCCGGGCCTGCCGCTCGCCGTTACCGAGGCGCATATCGGCTGCACGGAGGATGAGCAGCTCCGTTGGCTCGCCGGATGCTGGTCGGCGGTGGAAACGTTGCGCGCCGAGGGCGCTCCCTTCGAGGCAGTGACGCCCTGGGCCTTGTTCGGTGCCGTCGACTGGTCCAGCCTGCTCACCCGTCGTGGCGGGGATTACGAGCCGGGCGCCTTCGACATCCGCGCCCCGGGTCGCCCCCGCCCGACGCTGCTGGCCGAAGGCATCGCCGCCCTCGGCCGGCATGGCCGCATCGACCATCCCTTGCTGGAGACGCCTGGCTGGTGGGCGCTGGAGGACCGCGTGCATCCCGAATTGCGGCAGACCGGTTGAGCCCCACCCGGGCACTCGACCTCCTCAACATCCTGCTCTCCGACGTCCGCTACGGGCTCGGGGCCTATCTCGGCGTCTACCTGCTGACCGAGCACCATTGGGATGCGGGCGAGATCGGCCTCGCGCTCTCCATCGGCGGGCTGGCCGGGCTGCTGGCGCAGACGCCGATCGGCCTCCTAGTCGATGCCATCCGGGCGAAGCGCGCCCTGCTCGCCGGCGCCGTGCTGGTGGTGATGACGAGTTGCCTCGTCATCCCGTTGGCACCGCAATTCTGGCCCGTCGTCCTGGCCGGCGTCGTCGGCGGGCTGGCCGGCACCTCCATCGCCCCAACGCTGGCCGCCATCTCCCTCGGCATGGTCGGGCCCGCCGCCTTCGCCCGCCGGGCCTGCCGGAACGAGGCGCTGTTCCATGCCGGCAACGGCGGAGTGAACCTGCTGATCCTGGCGATGGCGCCCCTCTTCGGCACGCCGGTGCTGTTCTGGGTGATGGCGGGGACCGGCCTTGCCAGCGCCGCGGCGGCGCTCGCCATCCCGGCCCGTTCCATCGACCATGCGGTGGCGCGGGGCCTGCTGCCGGGGGAAGCAGGCGTTGCGCCGCGCCAGGGCTGGCAGGTGCTGGCGCGCAGCCGGCCGCTGCTCGCCTTCGCCCTCACCGGCGCGCTCTTTCACATGGCGAACGGCTCCATGCTGGCCCTGGTCGCCCAGAAGCTCGCCCTGCAGAATATCGGCTGGGGCGTGGCGCTCACCGCCATCTGCGCCATCGCTGCGCAATCGGTGATGGTGCCGACCGCCGCCCTGGCCGGAGCGCGGGCCGAGACCTGGGGGCGGCGGCCGCTGCTGCTCGCCGCCTTCCTCGCGCTGGCGCTGCGCGGCCTGCTCTATACCGCCTCGGACCATCCGGCCTGGCTGATCGGCGTGCAGCTGCTCGATGGCGTCGGCGCCGGGCTGATCGGCGCGCTCTTCCCCGTCGTCATCGCCGACCTGACGCGCGGCACCGGGCATTTCGCCGCGGCGCAGGGCGCGGTCGGCACCGTGCACGGCCTCGGCGGGGTGGTGAGTGGGGCACTCTCCGGGCTCGTCGTCGTCCGCTACGGCTACGACGCCGCCTTCCTGGCGCTGGCGGCGACCGCCGGCCTCGGCGCGGCGTTGTTCTGGCTCACCATGCCGGAAACCCGGCCCCTGCCCTTCGAGAAGGACCTCGCCCATGACCATCCCGCTGCTTGAGACGGCGCTGACCCGCATGCCGGCGCTCGGCTTCGGCACCTGGCCGATGCGTGGGGCGGAATGCCAGGCGGCGGTGGAGTCCGCCCTCGGCCTCGGCTACCGCCATGTCGACACCGCCGAGATGTACGGCAACGAGGAGGCCGTTGGTGCCGGCATCGCCGGCTCCGGCCTGCCGCGCGAGCAGATCTACCTCACCACCAAGGTCTGGAACGACAAGCCAAAGGGTGCCGAGATCCGCCGCGCCGCGGAAGCCAGCCTGGAACGCCTGCGCCAGCCCTATGTCGACCTGCTGCTGATCCATTGGCCGAGCCCGCAGCTCGACCTGCCGGATGCGCTCGCCTCCCTCGCCCGGATGCGGGAGGAAGGCTTGGCGCGCGCGGTGGGCGTGGCGAATTTCCCCCTCGGCCTGCTGCGCCGCGCGGTGGAGTTGGGCATCGCCCCGCTCGCCTGCCTTCAGGTCGAGCACCATGTCTATCTCGACCAGTCCCGCCTGCTCGCCTATTGCCGCGAGCAGGGGATGGTGCTCACCAGCTACACCCCGGTCGCCAAGGGCGAGGTGTTGAAGGACGAGGCGATCGCCCGCATCGCCCGCAAGCACGGCGCGACCGCCGGGCAGGTGGCGCTGGCCTGGCTGCTCGGGATGGAGGGGGTGGCGGCCATCCCCAAGGCGGCCTCGCCGGAGCGGCAGCGGGAGAACATGGAGGCGGTGTCGCTCCGCCTCGATGCCGAGGACCGGGCGGCGCTTGCCGCGCTGCCCAAGGACCGGCGCATGGTGAATCCCGGCATCGCACCGGACTGGGATGCCTGAACCCGCCAGCCGCATCCCTCCAGCGGCTGGTGCGTTGCTGCCCTTCGGGCGACCGGAACCGCCGCCGACCAGGAGCGCCATCGTGCTGTCCAGCGACACCTGCGAAGCGGGAATTCGGAACCGGTTGCTCGCCGCCCTGCCGGAGGATGAATTCGCCCGGCTGAAGCCCAGGTTGAAGCTGGTGGAGCTGGAGCCTCGCCAGATTCTGGCGGTGCCCGAGCGGCGTATCGAGCATGTGCATTTCATCGAAAGCGGCTGGGTCTCCGTTCTCGTTCCTCTCGATGAGGGCGAGAGCGCTGAGGTCGGCCTCACCGGCGCCGAGGGCATGACCAACTGGCAGGTCGCGCTTGGCGAGGAGACCGCCGATTTCGAGACGATGGTGCAGGCCTCCGGCACCGCCTGGCACCTCGCCGTCACCGATGTCCACGACGCGCTGCAGGCGGCCCCGGTGCTGCGCAGCCTCATGATGCGCTTCGCTCTGGCGCAGCATGGCCAGCTCGCCTGGATTGCAGTTTGCAACGGTCAGCACACGATCGAACAGCGGCTCGCCCGCTGGCTGCTGATGGCGCATGACCGCAGCGAGGACGACACCATCTTCGTCACTCACGAATTCCTGTCGATGATGCTCGGCGTACGCCGGGCCGGCGTGACCATCGCCGCCGGCGGCCTGCAACGGGCCGGGCTGATCCGCTACGGCAGCGGGCGGGTCACCATCGCCGACCGCGGCGGGCTCGAAGCCACCTGCTGCGAATGCTACACCGCAGCCCGGCGCGTGCAGGAACGGCAACTCCCACGCGCCGGCATTCTCGGCTGCCGCTGACCCACCGGTCAGCCGGGCGCGGAGCGCGCCTCCACCTCATGCAGCAGCAGGCCGGGCGCCAGTACCTGCGCCGCTTCCGGCCGCGCCAGGCGGTTCAGCGCCTCCTCCATGCCGCGCTCACCCGCCGCCCAGCGGTCGGCAAGGGTGGCGCGGGAGAAGTCAAAGACCTTGCCCGCACCCGCCTCATCCTCCGCGGCGTGGTAGTTCAGCAAGACCACTGCCGCCTCGGCATGGGCGAGCAAGGCGGCCAGCTCCGCCTCCCGCTCCCGCTCCGGCGGCAGCTCGGCGGCGAGGCGGCCAACCAGCGCGCGCATGCGGTACTCGCGGATGCGGGCATTGAGCGCCTGCCGCGTCTGGTTGCCGAAGGCGAGGTCGCCCGCCCGCGCCACCGCCGCGCTGAGCGAGGCCGGCCGGCGCCCCGAGCGGGCGAAGAGCTCCACCACCAGGCATTGCAGCGGCCCTGCCCCAGGCGCATCGAGCACGATGTCGACCGGCGCATTGGTGGAGATGCCCCCGTCGGCCAGCAGCCGCCCCTCGACCTCGACCGGGGTGAAGAGCGGCAGCAGGGCGGAGGAGGCCGTGATGTGCTCCGGCCCGATCCGCGCGCCTTCGGCGGTGTCGAAGACCACGCGCTCGCCGGTTTCCACATCCGTCGCGGTGATGGTGAGGCGCGTGTCGCCGCCGTTCAGTCGCTCGAAATCGATGAATTCCGGCAGCATCCGCATCAACGGGTCGAGCTCGTAGAGTGAGGGAGCCGGTCCGAGTTCCGGCATCAGCCGCGGCCGGAACAGCGCCGGATTGCCCAGGAGCAAGGTCTGCATCGCGCTCAGCTGGTTGTACCCACGGCGCCAGAGCCCGGCCTCCGGCGGCGGGCCGAAGAACGCGCCGGTGAGCGGCATCGGCTCGGTCGCCGCCCGCTCCCAGAAGCGGCGCAGCGCGGCGACGCGCTGCCCCGGTGCGTTGCCGGCGATGATCGCCGCGTTCAGCGCCCCGGCCGAGGCGCCGAGCAGCCAGGGTGGCGCCCCGCCTTCCGCTGCTTCATAGGCGGCATAGGCCCCGGCCTCGAAGGCGCCGAGGGCGATGCCGCCCGAGAGGACAAGGGCGCGACGCGGGTCGGCAGGGACCGGGGCGGCTTCGGCTGACGGGTTCGGATGATGCATGTCCATGACGGCTTACCTCGAAACCGGGCCAGGCTTGGCCGAAGGCGCCATCGCCTCCAGCAGCCGCGCACCGGCGGTCAGGCCGAGATCGGCCATATGCATCGGCAGCGCCGCCCAGGCGAGCGGCAGCGCGGCGAGGCTGGTCGCGGTGGCGAGCGGCGCCCCGCCGGCGCCGGCCCGCTTCCGCCAGCCGCCATCGACGGCCATGCCGTCCTCGGATGGAGCGAAGAGGATGCCCGGGCTGTCGCCGCTCGGCTCGTCGGCGAGGAAGCCGCGATGCAGGCTTCGCCCCGTGAACCAGGTGGCAAGGGTCGGCGCCAGCCGCTCCTGCGCCGCGGCGATCTGGCCGAAGCCGCCGATGATCACCTCCGCCTCCGGTCGTTCGACCAGGCGCAACACGGCGTCCGCCACCTCCTCGGCGGCATAGACGGGCGGCGCCGCCTGCACGCGGCGGCCGCTGTAATTGGCGGCATGCTGGAAGAAGGGCGTGTCGACCACCGAAGGCAGCAGGGTGCAGATCTGGATGCCGGGCTGGTCCAGCACTTCCTGACGCAGCGCCTCGGACAGGCCGCGGATGGCGAATTTGCTGGCGGCATAGGCGGTGCCGTCCGGCTTCGCCGTGCGGCCGACGATCGAGGCGTTCTGCACCAGCATGCCACGGCCCTGCGTGCGGAACTGCCGCATGGCGACCTTGGCGCCGTGGACATAGCCGAAGAGGTTGATCTCGATCAGCCGCCGCCAGGCCTCCATCGGGATGGATTCCAACCGGCCGAAGGCGGCGACGCCGGCATTGTTGAACCAGACGTCGATGCGGCCGAAGCGGGCAAGGGCCCGGCGGCCAAGCTCCTCAACCTGCGCCTCCTCGGTCACGTCGGTGGGCACGGCCAGCGCCTCGCCACCCGCGGCGATGCACTCCCACGCTGCCTCCTCCAGCATGGCGGCGCGGCGGGCGGCAAGCACCACCCGGTCGCCGCGCCGGGCGAAAGCGAGGGCGGTGGCGCGGCCAATGCCGCTGGAGGCGCCGGTGATGACGATGGTGCGAGGCTCGGGCATCGGGAATCCTGTGGCTGTCATGTTGCAATGCAATATGACCAAGGGAACGAGCCGCCCCGCGTTGGGGTTCCTTCCACCCTCAACCCATGCCGGGCCGCAGCCGCATACTGTGGACCATGTAGGGCAGCAGCAGCGGCGGCGGGTCGCCGCAGGCCTCGAGAAGCTGGAGGTAGGTCTCATCCGGCAGATGCTCGAGCGTGACGACCAGCGCCTCGGCCTCGACATCACCGGGTTCGCCGGCGGACTGGATCACCGGGTTCCGCTCCAGGGCTTGCATGCAATGGCCTAGCATCGCCTGTTCCGCCGCGCTGTCGTGGCCGCGCACCGTCAGCAGGTAGCGCAGCCGCATCCCCACGCCTTCCGGCGGATCGGCCCTGGAAGCGGTCCGCAACGGCGGGGTGTTGCCAGCACTTTCCTCCGGCTGGACGCGCCAGAGAATCAGGGCGATGCCATGGCCCGGATTGGTTCGTGCCTGGGAGAGGGTCATCGCCTCCACCTCCATCCCGTGCAATTCGCCGTCGCGCTCCAGGCTGGCGCGGAGATGGCGGGTGAGGGCGGCGCTGGCGGCTGCGATGGGCATGGCGGACTCCGACGCTGTGCCGGCGCCAACGAGCAGGGCGAAGCCGGGGTTTCCGGACGGTGGTGCCGGAGGGGGTGCAGCAGGATCACCGTTCTCTCCACCGGGAGCCGGCAAGCCGCGACCGTCATCCACGAAAGTGGTATGGAGCCGGTCCATGCCGCGGCCCGTAATTGAGCTGCGGCCACACGAGGCAGAGCGGAGCCCCCCATGGGTGCACAAGAGACGAGCGGCAGCATCCCGGCGACCCTGATCCCGGGCGACGGCATCGGCCCGGAGATCACCCGGGCCGTGGTCGCGGTGCTGGAGGCGCTGGGCTCGCCCTTCGCCTGGGACGTGCAGCAGGGCGGCCTCGCCGGCATCGAGGCGCATGGCGACCCGCTGCCCGGCGTCACGCTCGATTCCATCCGCCGCACCAAGCTGGCATTGAAGGGGCCGCTGACCACGCCGGTCGGCGGCGGCTTCCGCTCCGTCAATGTCCGGCTGCGCGAGGAATTCGGCCTCTACGCCAATGTCCGCCCGGCGAAGACCATGCTGCCCGGCGGCCGCTACGAGGATATCGACCTCGTCATCGTGCGGGAGAACATCGAAGGACTCTATGTCGCCTTCGAGCACTACATCCCGATCGACGGCGACGCGCATGCCGTCGCCATCTCCTCCGGCGTCAACACCCGCGCCGGCTCGCGCCGCATCCTGGAATACGCCTTCGACTACGCAGTGAGGAACGGCCGCAAGAAGGTGACGGTGGTCCACAAGGCGAATGTGCTGAAGGCGCTGACCGGCATCTTTCTGGAGACGGCGAAGGAGGTGGCGGCCCGCTATGCGGGCCAGGTCGAGTGGGATGACCGCATCGTCGATGCCTGCGCCATGCAACTGGTGCTCGATCCCTGGCGCTTCGATGTCATCGTCACCACCAACCTCTTCGGCGACATCCTCTCCGACCTGGCGGCCGGGCTGATCGGCGGGCTCGGCACCGCGCCGGGCGCCAATATCGGCGCCAATGCCGCGATCTTCGAGGCGGTGCACGGCTCGGCGCCCGATATCGCCGGCAAGGGCATCGCCAACCCGCTGGCGATGCTGCTCGCCGCGGCGCTGATGCTGGAGCATGTCGGCCGCGGCGACCTGGCCACGCGCCTGCGCGCGGCGGCGGACGCCACGCTGACCACGGATGGCATCCGCACCCGCGACCTCGGCGGCAGCGCCTCCACCATGGAATTCGCCGAGGTCGTCATCCGCCGCCTGCGGGAGAACGGCGCATGACCAAGGGATCGGACCTGCTGGTCGCCGCCCTCGAGAACGAGGGCGTCGACCGCATCTTCGGCGTGCCCGGCGAGGAGAATCTCGACGTCGTGGAGGCGCTCCGCACCTCCTCCATCCAGCTCGTGCTGACCCGGCACGAGCAGTCCGCTGCCTTCATGGCCGCGACCTATGGCCGCCTCACCGGCAAGCCGGGCGTCTGCCTCTCGACCCTCGGGCCGGGCGCGCTGAATCTCGTCACCGGCGCGGCCTATGCGCAGCTCGGCGCCATGCCGATGGTCATGATCACCGGCCAGAAGGGGATCATGAGCAGCCGTCAGGCGAAGTTCCAGATCGTCGACACCATCGCCACGATGAAGCCGCTGACCAAGCTCAGCCGGCAGATCGTCAGCCCGGCCACCATCCCGACCCTGGTGCGGGACGCCTTCCGCGTCGCGCAGGAGGAGCGGCCGGGCCCGGTCCACTTGGAACTGCCGGAGGACATCGCGGCCGAGCGGGTGGCGAATCCGCCGCCGATGGTGCCGCCGCATCCGATCGAGATTCCGGTGGCGCATCGCGCCGCCCTCGACCGCGCGGCGGAGATGCTGCTCGCCGCCGAGCGCCCGCTGATCATGCTCGGCGCCGCCGCCAGCCGGCCGCGCGCCACCGCCGGGCTGCAGGGCTTCGTCCGCCGCACCGGCATCCCCTTCTTCACCACGCAGATGGGCAAGGGGACGGTCGCCGGCGGCACCAACCTCTACATGGGCACGGCGGCGCTCTCGGAGCGCGACTACGTGCATGAAGCGATCGAGCGGGCCGACCTCATCCTGGCCATCGGCAATGACACGATCGAGAAGCCGCCCTTCATCATGGGGCCGGGCGGGCCGAAGGTGATCCACCTCAGCTACACCGCGGCCAATGTCGAGCAGGTCTACTTCCCGCATGCCGAGGTCATCGGCGATGTCGGCCCGAGCCTCGAACTGCTCGCCGACCGCGTCGAGGGCCGCTTGCACCGGGCCGGCGCCCTGCTCGCGTTGCGCGAGGGCATCCTCGCCCGCATCGCCGACCGCGCGGAGGAGGCTCGCTTCCCGCCGACGCCGCAGCGGCTGGTGCATGACATCCGCCAGGTGATCCCGCCGAACGGCATCGTCGCGCTCGACAACGGCATGTACAAGATCTGGTTCGCGCGCAACTACCGCACCCAGGTGGCGAACACGCTGCTGCTCGACAACGCCCTCGCCACCATGGGCGCCGGCCTGCCCTCGGCGATGATGGCCTCCATGCTCCACCCGGAGCGGCGGGTGCTCGCCGTCTGCGGCGATGGCGGCTTCATGATGAACAGCCAGGAGATGGAGACGGCGGTCCGCTTCAGGCTGAACCTCGTCGTGCTGGTCCTCGTGGACAACGCCTACGGCATGATCCGCTGGAAGCAGTCGGTCGACGACTTCGCCGATTTCGGCATGACCTTCGGCAACCCGGACTTCGTGAAATACGCCGAGGCCTATGGCGCGCAGGGCCATCGCGTCGAGGCGACCGAGGCGCTGATCCCGACGTTGGAGGCCGCCTTCAAGGCCGGCGGCGTGCATCTCGTCGCGGTGCCGATCGACTATTCCGAGAACAAGCGCGTGCTGGTCGATGAGTTGAAGGCTCGGCTGCCGGTCACCTGAGGCGCTATCGCGCCTTCGGCACCGGCGCGCCGAACTCGGCATTCGCCTCGCCGAGCGCCGGGGCGCCGCGCTCCACCGGCGGCCTCGCCCGGTCGAAGGAGACCGGCAGGCCGATGCCCTTCGGCGCATCCGGCGCGGCGACAACCATCCCCAGCGCCTCGGTCTGCGGATGCGCCGCGACCGCCGCCAGGTCATGGATCGGCGAGCACGGCACGCCCGCCGCCTCCAACGCCGCCGCCCAGTCCTCGCTGCCCCGCGTTAGCATGGCCGCCTCCAGCAGCGGCAGCAGGATCTCGCGGTGCGCGATGCGGTCCTTGTTGGTTCGGAAGCGCGGGTCGGCGCCCCATTCCGGGCGGCCGAGCACGGCGGCGAATTTGGCGAAGAGCCGGTCGTTCGCCGCCGCCACCACGATCTCGCCGTCGGCCGTGTCGAAGGCCTGGAAGACGATCAGCTTCGGGTTGCCGCTGCGGTGCCGCGGCGGCTGCCGCCCCGTCTCGAAATAGCCCGCAAAATGCTGGCCCATCCAACCGAGCCCGGTCTCGAAGAGCGAGGTGTCGACCGTCGCCCCTTCCCCCGTCAGGTGCCGCCGCTGCAGGGCGGCAAGGCAGCCGAGCGCCGCCCAGACCCCGGTGCCGAGGTCCAGCACCTGCATTCCGACCCGCGCCGGCGGTGCCTCCATGCTGCCATTCACGCTGAACATGCCGGCGAAGGCCTGCACAATCGGCTCGTAGCCCGGCTTCAGCGCCAGCGGCCCGGCGGCACCGAAGGCGTGCAGCGAGCAGTAGATCAGCCGCGGGTTCAGCGCCCGCACCGCTTCCGCCCCGAGGCCCATCGCCTCCAGCGAGCCCGGCCGCATGTTCTGGACGAAGATGTCGGCGCCTTTCAGGAAGCCGCGCAGCCATTCGACCGCCGCCCTGTCCTTCAGGTCGAGCGCGATGCTGCGCTTGTTGCGGTTGATCGCGTGGAAGGTCGTCGCCGTGCCGGCATGGAAGGGCGGCCCCCAGCCGCGCGCGTCATCGCCCTCCGGCCGCTCGATCTTCACCACCTGAGCGCCGAGCAGGCCGAGGATCTCGCTGGCATAAGGGCCGGCCAGGTTCTGCCCGAGCTCGACCACGGTGATCCCCTGCAAGGGCAGCATGGCGGCGCATTCCTTCCGCGGAGGTTCCGCAGAAAGTCTGGGCGCCGCCGCCGCCCACGGTCAAGCCAAGGCGGTCAGGCCGGCTGGAAGTCGAACTCCCCATCATGCGACTGCCACTGCTGCACGGTCAGCACCTGCGCCCCGCTCTCGCTCTCATGCGGCCCGTGCACCTGTCCGGCCGGATGGGTGAGGAACCCGCCCGGCCCCAGCCGCTGCCCGCCATCGATCAGCTCGCCGCTGAGCACGTAATGCATCTCCGAGCCCTTGGTATGCGAATGCGCCGGGATGAAGCCGCCCGGCGGGATGTGGACGATGCTCGTCACCACGCCCCGCTCGGCATCCTCGTTCAGCACCTGGATGCGGAACTCGCCGCGTGCCCCTGGAATGACGAAGGGCGTCGCCGCCACCTCCGCCGCCGCCTGCCTGATCCCGTCCGCCATGCCTGTCGCTCCCCGGATTGTCGCCGGGCCAACGCCTGCCCGCCGCACCGGGTTGCCGCCCCGCTCCCGATCTGTTGACCGCCCGATCATGGCCTGACGGGTTCCGCAGCACACGCGATGCAGCATTGTGCCCACCGCTTCCCTCAACCCTGGCGCGTCAAACGGCATTGGTGACACTCCGCTTCATCGGCCTGCGCGCGTTGCCGCCTCTGCTGCTGGCTCCGGCGGCGCTTGTCCTGGCGGCGCTCGCCCTGTGGCAGGCGGATGCTGCGAGCCGCGCCCGGATCGCCCTGCCCGTCTTCCTGCTCTTCGCCCTCGCCCTCGTCATCGCCATCCGCCTCGCCCGCCGTACGGCCGAGCGCGACCGCGCCCGCGCCGGCGAGGCGGATGGCGAGCGCCGCTTCCGTGCCCTGGCCCGCGCCGGCGCCCTGGTGCTGTGGCGCGGCGATGCCGAGGGCGCCATCATCGAGGCCGAGGGCTGGACGGAACTCACCGGCCAGAGCCTGGAGGCGCTGCGCGGCACCGGCTGGCTGGAGATGCTGCACCCCGCCGACCGCGCCCCGACCATCGCCGCCTGGGCTGCCGCCCGCGCCGCCCGGGAGCCGGTCGATATCGAGTACCGCATCTGGATACGGGCCGGCGCCTGGCACTGGGTCCGCGCCCGCGCCGTGCCGACCGGGGAGGAATGGGTCGGCCTCATCGAGGATGTGCATGAGCGTCGCCAAGCCGCCCTCGACCTTGCCGAACGGCAGGAGAAGCTCCGCCTCGCCCTCGATGCCGCCCGGCTGGTGAGCTGGGAATACGATGTGAACGCCGATCGCGGCCGCCGCATCAGCCGCCTCGACGAGGTGGTGGACGCACCCGTGCTGCCAAGCTTCACCCTGGCCGACTGGGCGGCAGCCGTGCATCCCGAGGACCGGCCGGTGGCACTGGCCCGGCTGCAGGCCGCCATCGCCGGTGAGGCCGCCGAATTCACCGCCGAATTCCGCGTCGCCCGCCGCCCGCCGGCCGAGGGCTGGGCCTGGGTCTCCTCCCAGGGCGCGGTGACGGAGCGGGACCCGACGACCGGGCGGGCGCTGCGCCTCTCCGGCATCTCGCGCGATGTCAGCGAGCGGCGCGAGGCGGAGCAGCGTCGCCTCCTGCTGATGCGTGAGGTCGACCATCGCGCCAAGAACGTGCTGGCCGTGGTGCAATCCGTCCTTCGCCTCACCCGGCGCGACCGGCCTGAATCCTACATGGCGACCGTGGAGGCCCGGGTCGCCGCCCTCGCCCGCGCCCATACGCTGCTGGCGGAGAAGGGCTGGGTCGGCGCCGATCTCCGCCTCCTCGCCGAGCGCGAGCTTGCCGGCTGCCCACCGGACGCGGTGCGGCTGGAGGGGCCGTCGCTCGCCATCGGCGCCGGCGCGGTGCAGCCGCTGGCGATGGTGCTGCACGAACTGGCGACCAATGCGGTGAAGCATGGTGCCGCCTCGGTGCCGGCGGGGCGGATCAACCTCGCCTGGCGGCTGGAGGATGGTCAGCTCCGCCTCGACTGGAGCGAGCGCGGCGGCCCGCCGGTGCGAGCGCCGGCCGGGCGCGGCTTCGGCACGCGAATGCTGGAGGCGGTGCTGCGCGGTCAGCTCGGCGGGACGCTGGCGCTCGACTGGAAGCCGGATGGGCTGGAATGCCGAATCGCCCTGCCCGCCGCCCGCGTCCTGGCGGGTGCCGACCCCGCCCCGGTCCGTCCCGACCCGCAGCCTACGCCGTGAGCTGATCCAGCGGCCAGCGCGGCCGCGGCGCGTGGCCGAGCGGGTCGGCCAGGCCGCGCCGCAGCCGCTCGATCCCGGCCCAGGCGACCATCACCGCATTGTCGGTGCAGAGCCGGATGGGCGGCGCCACCAGCGCCAGCCCCCGCTCCCCCGCCACGCGGCCGAGCGAGGCGCGGATCGCCGCATTGGCCGCGACGCCGCCGGCGACGACCAGCGCCGTCGCCCCCGGCAGCATATCGAGCGCATGCCGCGCCCGGTCGGCCAGCACCGCCGCCACCGCTGCCTGGAAGCCGGCGGCGAGGTCGGCCCGGTCTTGCGCTGGCAAGGCGCCCGGCGGATGCTTCGCCACCGCATGGGCGACGGCCGTCTTCAGCCCGCTGAAGGAGAAGTCGCAGCCCGCCCGCCCGAGCAGCGGCCGCGGCAGGGTGAAGCGGCCGGGATCGCCGCCCGCCGCCAGCCGCTCCAGCGCCGGGCCGCCGGGCCAGGGCAGGCCGAGCAGCTTGGCGGATTTGTCGAAGGCCTCGCCCACCGCGTCGTCGAGGGTGGTGCCGAGGCGCCGGTACTGCCCGACCCCTTCCACGGCGACGCATTGGCAATGCCCGCCCGAGAGGAGCAGCAGCAGGTAGGGGAAGCGCACCCCGCCCTCGACCAGCCCCGGCAGGGTCGCGGTCAGCGCATGCGCCTCCAGGTGGTTCACCGCGACGAAGGGCAGGCCATGGGCGATCGCCAGTCCCTTGCCCAGGCTCGCCCCGACGATCAACCCGCCGATCAGCCCGGGCCCGGAGGTGGCGGCGATGCCGGCAAGGTCGCCGAAGCCGAGCCCCGCCTCCGCCATCACTCGCGCGGCGAGGCCCGGCAGGTGCTCCAGATGCGCCCGCGCCGCGATCTCCGGCACCACGCCGCCGAAGGCCGCATGCTCCTCCAGCTGGCTCAGCACCGCCTCGGCGAGGATCGTCCCATCCGCCCGCAGCACCGCCGCCGCCGTCTCGTCGCAGCTCGATTCGAGGCCCAGCACCGTGGCCGAGGCGTCCATCTGCACTTTCCCCTTGTTCGCTGCGGTTCTATGACGCCGCGATGCCGCTCGACGATACCCTTGCCAAGGTTCCGCGCCATGGCCGCGCCCTGCCGCTACGCGTCGGCACCCGCGGCTCGCCGCTGGCGCTGTGGCAGACCCGACACTTCCTGTCGATCATCACCCGCGTCTGCCCGGTGCTGCGGGCGGCCGAAGCCTTCGAGGAAGCGGTGATCGCCACCTCCGGCGACCGCATCCAGGACCGGCCGCTGGCGGATATCGGCGGCAAGGGCCTCTTCGCCAAGGAGATCCACGAGGCGCTGCTCGACCGGCGCGTCGATTTCGCCGTGCACAGCCTGAAGGACCTGGAGACGGAGCTGCCGGCCGGCATCAGCCTGGCTTGCACCCTGGCGCGGGAGGATGCGCGGGACGCCATCGTGCTCGGCCCCGGCTGCACGCCGCCGGACCCGGCCGACCCCTATGGCTGCCTGCCGGCAGGCGCCCTGATCGGCACCGCCTCCGTCCGGCGGCAGTCGCAGATCCTGCATGCCCGGCCCGACCTGCGCTGCGCGGTCATCCGCGGCAATATCCAGACCCGGCTCGGGCGGGTGCGGGGCGGCGACTTCACTGCCTCCTTCCTGGCGCTGGCCGGTCTGCGCCGGATGGGCCTCGAGCGCGAGGCGGGCGTCGTCCTCGATGCCGAGGCGATGGTCCCGGCCGCGGGCCAGGGCATTGTCGGCATCACCTGCCGCAGCGCGGATACCGAGCTGCTGGAGTTGCTCTCCGCCATCGAGGACCGCGCCGCGGCGGCGGTCAGCCGGGCGGAGCGTGCGCTGCTCGGCGCACTGGACGGGTCCTGCCGCACGCCGATCGGCGGCCATGCGCGGCTGCTGCCGACCGGGGCGCTGCACCTCACCGGCCTCGTCGCCCGGCCGGATGGCAGCTTCCTGCTGAAGCGCTCCGTCACCGGCGCGGCGGCGGATGCGGTGCGGCTCGGTGCCGCCCTCGGTGCGGAGCTGAGGGCCGACAGCCCGGCCGATCTCTTTGCCTGAGGCCGTGCTCGTCACCCGGCCGGAGCCGGGGGCGGAAGAGACGGGACGCCGCCTCGCTGCCCTCGGCTGGGAGCCGGTGCTGGCCCCTGCCCTGCGCCTCGCTCCGCGTCCCATGGCCGCCCCCGCCGGCGTGCAGGCGCTGCTGCTGACCAGCCGCGCTGCGGCCCGGGCAGTGCGCCCCGGCCCGCTGCCGGCGGGCCTGCCGGTCCTCGCCGTCGGCGAGGCAACAGCGGCCGAGGCCCGGCATAGCGGCTTCGTGAAGGTCGAGGCCGCGGCGGGGGATGCCGCCGCACTGGCGCAACTGGCGGCTGCACGGCTGGACCCGGCGGCCGGGCCGCTGCTGCTGGCGGTTGGTCAAGGATATGGGCTGGAGGTGACGCTGGCGCTCAGGCAGAGCGGCTTCCGGGTGCAACGCCGGGTTGCCTATGCCGCCGCCCCGGCGCCCGCATTGCCCGATCGGGCCAGGAACGCCCTGGCCGATGGCCGGGTCGTTGCCGCGCTGTTCTTCTCGCCGCGTTCGGCCCATTGTGCCATCTCCTTGTTCCACGAGGCCGGGCTGGCCGAAACCGCCGCGTCGGTCATGGCGTTGGCGCTGAGCCCCAGGGTCGCGGCGGCGCTGCGAGCAGCACCCGCCCCCCTGGCGTGGCGCGCCGTGCAGGTCGCCGACCGGCCCGACCAGGACTCGCTTCTGCAACTGCTCGGACCCAGGTTAGCGAAACGATGAGCAAAGCCCCCGACCCGAAGCCGAAGGCCTCGCGCGCCGCCACGCCCAGCCGGCCGCCGAGCGAAGCCCCAGCCGCCACGCCCGCCAGCCCGCCGGGCGCTGCCCCGGCGGCGCGGGCGGAGTCGATCCCGGCCGCTGCGGGCATCACGCCGCCGCCCGCGGCGCCCGTTGCCGCGCCCGCACCGGCCCCCGCCGCGGCACCAGCACCGGCGCCCGCCGCGGTCCAAGCCCCGGCTCCGGCCCCGACCCCGAAACCGGCGATGGCCTCACCGCTGCCGCCACCTCCCCCTCCCCCACCACGGAATTCGCCATTGAACGAGCCTGGACCGCAGCCTTTCATCGGCAAGCGAATCGACCCGGCGGCCATCGTCATCGGCATCGGCGGCGTGGTGCTGGTGATGGCCCTCTGGTGGCTGCTGACGACGCCGCGCTCTTCGCAGGAGGCCAACGTCGATCCGGCCCGCGTGGCGCAGATCGAGCAGCGGCTGACGGCGCTCGACGGGCTGCGCGGCGAGGTCGGCGCGCTGAACGGGCGCATTCAGCAGGTGCAGCCGCTCGAGGCGCGCATCAAAAGCCTCGAAGAGCGGCCGGTGGCGACCGACACCCGGCCCATCGAGACCCGCCTCGCCGCGCTCGGCGAGCAGGTGGCGGCGAATGAGCGCAATTCCGGCCAGGCCAATGAGCGCGACACCGCGGTGGAGCGCCGGGTGCAGGCGCTGGAGGCGCGGCCTGCCGTCGATCCCGCCGGCTTCGCCCAGCGCGATGCGGTGGAGCAGCTCTCCGGCCGCGTCGAGCGGCTGACCGAGCGCGTCGAGCAGCAGGCCGGGAGCCTCGACGGCCGGCTGCAGGACCAGGCCCGCGCCGCCGAAGGGCGCCTCGCCGCGCAGGACAAGGCGGTGCAGGACCGGCTGGGTGCGCTGGAGGGCACGCTCAACCAGCGCATCACGGCGCTGGAGGGCACGCTCAACCAGCGCATCACGGCGCTGGAGGGGACGCTCGGCCAGCGCATGGCCGCGCTGGAGCAGGCGCAGCAGCGACTGGCGGCGATCGAGGGGCGCACCGCCCGCCTCGCCGCCATCGACGGGCTGCGCGGCGCGCTGACGGCCGGGCAGCCGCTCGGCGCGGCGCTCGGTCGCATCGAGCAGCCGCCGCAGGCGCTCTCCCGCTTCGCCCAGTCGGCGCCGCCGACCGAGGCCTCGCTGCGCCTCTCCTTCGAGGATGCGGCCAAGGCAGCGCGCGCCGCCTCCGACGCCGCGCAGCAGGGGCCGGACGGCACCCGCGCGGGCGTGGTGGACAGCGCCCTCTCCCGCCTCGGCGGGCTGGTGACGGTCCGCCGCGGCGACCAGGTGGTCTGGGGCGATGCGGCGGAAGCCGAGATCGAGCGCGCCCGGCGCGCGCTGGAGGCCGGGGATATCGAGATGAGCCTGCAGCATATCGACAAGCTGCCGCCGCAGGCGCGGCAGGCCATGCAGGGCTGGGCCGATCAAGCCCGTGCGCTGATCGCGGCGCGCGCGGCGCTCCGTCAGCTGGCGGCGGGCTGAGCCGATGGCGCGCGCGATCTGGGTGCTGCTGCTCCTCGGCATCGGCACCGCCGCCGCCATGTGGCTCGCGGAGCTCGGCGGCACCGTCGAGATCAAGGTGGGGGATGCCTGGATCGGCACCAGCTTCCCCATCGCCCTGCTGATCCTCTGCCTCGCCTTCCTGGTGCTGCACGGCATCCTCAGCCTGATCGGCGCCATCCGCCGCTGGCCGGGGCGGGCGCGGAACCGCCGCGCCTGGCGCCACCGGCATGACGGCGACGCAGCGCTGACGCGGGCGCTGGTCGCGCTCTCGGCCGGCACCGCGGAGGCGGCGCGGCTGGAGGTGCGGAAGGCCCGCAAGCTGCTCGGCGATACGCCGCAGACCCTGCTGCTGGCGGCCGAGGCGGAGCGCCTCTCGGGCCATGACGAGGCCGCCGCCGCCGTTTTCCGCCAGCTTGCGGAGCGGGACGATGCACGCTTCATCGGGTTGCGCGGCCTGCTGCGGCAGGCGATGGCGCGGGGCGACTGGAATGCCGCCCTAGCCCTCGCCAAGGAGGCCGAGGCGGTGCAGCCCGGCGCCTCCTGGCTGCGGGAGGAGCGGGCGCAGCTCGCCCTTCAGACGCGCAATTGGCGCGAGGCGCTGAGCCTGGCGCCGGCGGATGCGCCCCGTGCGCCGCTCGCCCTGGCCGCGGCCGGGCAGGAGCCGGACGGGGCCAAGGCGGCGGAGCTGGAGCGGCAGGCCTTCCAGGCCGACGCCACCTTCGCCCCGGCGGCCATCGCCCATGCCAGGCGGCTGCGCGGCGAGGGCAGCCCGCGCCGCGCCAAGGGCGTGTTGGAGGAGGCCTGGGCGGCCGCGCCGCACCCGGACCTAGCCGAGCCCTATCTGGCCGACGATACCGACCCGCTGGCGCGGGTGAAGGCGGTGGAGCTGCTGATCCGCCGCAACCCGACGGCGGCCGAGAGCCGGCTGCTGCTGGCGCGCGTCTCGCTGGCGGCCGGGCTCACCGGCCGGGCGCGGGGCGCGCTGGAGGCGGTGGTGAAGTCGGGCGAGGCAGATCGGCGGGCCTATCTGATGCTGGCGGAGCTGGAGGAGGCGGAGCATGGCGAGACAGCCGAATCCCGCGCCGCCCAGGCCCGCTGGCTGCGCGAGGCCGCAGGCGCCCGGCCGGAGCCCCGCTGGCGCTGCGGGCATTGCGGCACGGAGCACCGGCGCTGGGCGCCGGTCTGCGAGGCCTGTGACACCGCCGGGCGCATCGCCTGGGCGGCGGAGCCGACGGTGGACCGGGATGCCGCGCCCATCGGTGGGAAGGCGATCAGCGGGCCTTTGCAGGCCGTGACCGGCTGATCTGCTTGATAGGGTGTTGCCGTGGCGAGCGGGCGCTTGTATTGAGCGCCCGTCTGCGTCGCCGACATAGCTCAGCGGTAGAGCAACTGATTCGTAATCAGTAGGTCCCCAGTTCAATCCTGGGTGTCGGCACCAGACTTTCTCCTTTGTTTTCTGTAGGTTTTGAGGCGGCGCTGGTCAGGCGGCTCCGCCAGTTAGATGGCCCTGTGGCCGGTTCTGTGCTGCCCGCCCTATGGCCACATGCAGGTCTTGGGTGCGGAGATGGCCGTAGCGGGAGGTCATCTGGATGGTCGAGTGGCCGAGGATTCGGCTCAGGTGGTAGAGATCGCCGCCCGCCTGCACGAACCATGAGGCAAAGGTGTGCCGGAGGTCGTGCCACCGGAGCCCAGTGATCCTGGCTCGCCGGCAAGCGGCACCGAACCCCTTCTTCATGTCTCCGTACCGGCTCCCGTCAGCCTTGACGAGCAGAGTGGCGGCGCCCCTTGGTCGGTCCTTGTCGGCGAGGACGGCCTGGATGGTCGTGATCGCGGTATCGCTAAGGGGCACCCTTCGTGGGGCTCCACTCTTGGTCCGGTCCAGCACGATCTCTCGGCGATGGAGGTCGAGCGCTGCCAGGGTCAGTCCGAATAGCTCTTCCTTCCGCAATCCGGTTTCGACCGCGAGGACGATGGCTGGCCGGACATGATCGGCCGCTTCCGCCAGTAGGGCTTGGTACTCGGTCGGGCTGAGGAATCGGGTTCGAGGCCGGGCCTCCTTCAGGGTTCGCTTGCTGAATGCCGTGACCGGATTCGTGTCCAGCCATCCCCATCGGGTCGCCATGGCACACATCGAACTGAGGAATGCGAGATCACGACGAATCGTCGTGTCGCTGACGCCGCCCCGCTTCCGCCATGAGACGAACTCTCCGATTAGGCGCCGGTCGATCTCGTCGAGGTGGTGCCCGGCGAAGGTTGAGCGGCACGCCCGATCAGAGGTCGCATAGCAGGCGCGGGTCTTGGGCCGGATCGACGCCTCGTCGAGAAAGCGTTGTGCGGCATCCTCGTAGAGGTGACGAGGACGATCACCTCGGGCCTTCCTGGCGTACTCAGCTAATAACCGTTGGAGAAATGCCTGCGCCTCAGCCTTCTTGGAAGTGTGGGCAGACCGGCGGACATGATGTCCATTGGCACGAAATCGAACCCAGAACACGCTGCCGCGCCGGTACACAGATGCCATCCAACCCTCCAACCACGATGACTTATCAGATCGGAGCATGGGAGATGCAGGTCGTCTAATTCAATTCGAAGAATCACTGAATTATTTGATTTGGTCACGGTCGGCGGTCGAGACGCGGACATAGAGGGTGGCGCCCTTGGCGGCGGGACGGTTGACGGTCATCCTGCGAAACAACCACATCACTTTGCGATGCCAACGAATTAGATGATTCTGAGCAGCCCCGAGGCGGAGTGAGCCCAAGCTCAAATGCGGGTTCCGGTGGGCTGATTGCAGGGGATTAGCGACCACCTGCGGCCTGCCGATTTGCGGAAGCGTCCTTTGAAGTCGCCCTTACATGGTCCCGACCTGCGATCGGCGGCGGAACCTCGGCGGCGATCCACCTCAACCCTGGGCACAAGCTTGAAGGCAACGGCACTAGCTGATCCGAGACCGAAGTGACCGATTGCTTTGATCCCGGATCGTCAGATGGCTTGGAGGCAGGGCAGGACCCGGCAGAATACGTTGCAAAATGGTCCAGACCGCAAACCATCCTCAGCCGCGACCCAGTTCGGCGATCTCGCCCGGTAGTCAGCAAACAATCTCTATACCGTTACAAAAGATGGTATCAATATCGTACAAATCGGGGGTGACGGGCGGGTTACCGGGCAGCGCGCAGGAATGGCGGAGCGGCGCCGGGATGGTTGTTAGCCAGCACGATCAAGATACCCCGCCGCTGGGCGCGACCTGGGCCACCATCCCATGCGCAATTATCAATGGCTCCCGCAGCACCTCAATCCGACATGGTGTGAGAGGCGCAGCGCAAAAATCTCCGACACTAAATAGAAGCATGCATGATCCAGCCGACTACCCCCACTCCGTCCGCCTCCCAATCTCCCGCGCTGTCCTCGGGCGTCGCTTCGAGGAAGCCTTCCAGAGATGTCGCCATGCCGCGCATATTTTGTCGAAGCATGATTGCTACATCCAAGCCATCTATGAAGACCATCAGCGCGTTGGCTACGAGTTCTGCTTTCGGAATTTACTGATGGTAATGCGGCTCTGCCTCTATCATCAGTCTGTCTTACAGGGACGGCCTTTCCCTCTCGCAAAGTGGCGGTAATGCGGTACTGGGAAATCGCAGACAGCGCAGCCAAAGTTGTCAAACCGAAGCTGCTGCCCACCAACTCAGCGCATAAAGCCTACGGCGCCAAACAGCTAGCCCGACCTCACGGCAACACCGAACGTGAGTTCATGAAGAAAGCCGCTATCCTGGCGCCGAAGCCGTGAGCCGAACTCCACGATCCACCCGCGCCATGCTCTCGCGGGCTGAGGCGCTACAATCTGATGTAATCTCCGCCCTGTTCGCTGCCGGCAGCCTTGAGGTCGCCGAAAGGCTCCAGCGCTGCCAGGAAGAAAGAATGAGTAGGCGAGGTGGTGAGGCAGTAAGGGGTTGGCCTTGGCGGTGCCGCTCCGCTGGCTGTTGGGCATGTCGCCGGGCGATATGTCAGCGCTGGTGGCAGGGGGTCACACTCTGGCCCAGCGATGCTGACCCCAGCGTCAGTCTTGTCCATCTACCGTTCGTGTATCAGCCAGGGAGGCTCCGCCCAGCAGTTCGATACCATCGCCGGGCCTGCCGGGATTTGCGGGATCGCCGAGCGCGGCAGAGCCATCGATGGCGACTGGTGGCGATGGCGGGGATGGTCTTTGACGACAGGACTATGCTGCTGGTGGCTAGGCATGCGGGCATTAACAGACGAGAGATTGCACAGGCCTTCCAATCGCGGTGGCCGGACGCTTCCGTAGGGAAGATCGGCACAATGCCGGCATCGTGGGAGTTCGATCTCGATGATGCGGTTGAGCTTGCCCGTGTCCGCCGGGGCGTGGAGCCTCTGCGAATTGTGGTGCTGCCTCAGCGTGGAGTTCATGCCGGCGTCCAATCCGAACGAAATGTGCGAACCGGCGGTTTGGAGCCGATGCCCTTTTTGTTCTAACCGAGCATCTAGCAGCAAGGGTGCTGCCGATTTGTGCGACGAGCACGACTCTTTGCAGGAGGTAACAGGGAGCCGATCACAACCCGTCCTGTGAGGGCGACTCCCTGATCATCCGCTGGCTAGAAGACAAGCCCCTGGCCCGCCTCCCCTACCCAATGATCTGCGGTGGCGCCCGCGATGAATGCCTCGCTGAAGTCATGCTCATGCTCGACATCCTTGGGATGCCCTTTGAGCCGTTGAGCAACACCATTTATGGATAAGGGATCGCGGTGGTTACCCACCGCGCCCCGTTATCAAACCCCGAACTGGTAGTCCACGCCGGAGTTGCTGGGGACGTAGTAGGCCACCCCCTCGTAGTCATACGCGTGGTCGAGTGTGCGGATCACGATATCCCGCTCCTCCTCAGACGCCGTGTAGAAATGCGTCCCGCTCTCGGGCTTGAAGAAGCGATGAACGGCGGTGAAGCCATCCTGTGGAGTGTCGCTGACCGAGAAGGTCGGTCCCTCATAGTCGTACCATTGGCCGAGGGTGTTGATGACGATATCCCGCTCATGCTCGGACGCGGTGAAGAAGTGCGTGCCGGTGTCCGACCTGTAGAAGCGATAAAGGGGGCTCACACCCACATCGCCCGGATCGGCCGCATGATAGGCCACGCCCTCATAGGTGTAGGCATGGCCGAGATTGGCGATCACACTGTCCCGCTCCTGCACGGAATCCGTGTAGAAGTGGGTGCCGGTACCCGGCTTGTAGAAGCGGAAGACCTCCGGGTTGGCGAAGTGCAGTTCGTCGATCCCGTTCAACCAATCGCTGCCATCCCGCCACGCCTTGGTGTCGGTCACGGTGAACTCTCCACCACCGTAGGAGATTACGTACTCGGAGCGCGGCCCCTGGTAGTAGGCGATGTTGTAGCCATCGCCGCCGAGGATGACATCATTGCCCGCGCCACCAGCCAGCTTGTCATCGCCAGCCCCGCCGTTGAGGTTATCCGACCCACCCTTGCCCGCGATGGTGTCGTTGCCCATGCCGCCGGGGAGGGAGTTGTCGTTGTTGTCGCCGATGATGAGGCGCGGGATGGAGGCGCCCGGTCCGGGGTTGGGAGGCACCACAACGGGCGGCTGGGGCTCCGCTGGAGGCTGTGCAGGCGGTTGCGGTTCAGCGGGAGGCTGCGGCTGTGCAGGGGGCTGTGTGGGCGGCTGCGCAGGTGGCTGAGCAGGTGGCTGGGGCTCAGCAGGCGGAGGCTCGACCGGCGGGGTGACGGCCACATCCCGCCAGCCCACCGCCATGTCCACACCGCGATCCACCGCCGTGACACCCTCGATTCGGTAGGTGCCCGCCGCCGTGCCATCGGTGCGCCACAGGCTTGGATCGCCATGCCCGGCCCAGAACAGCGCAGTGCCATCCCCCATGGCCTGGAAATCGCGGGGGTTGGAGTTGCCGGGGAAGCCGTCAATCTGCTCGGGAAGGATGTCGAGCAGCAGATGGGCATCAGTCCCATCGGTGACGTAGAGTTCCCGCCCGGTCGCGTGGTTGAAGGCGCTGAACACCATCAGCCCCGGCCGCAGCAGGGTGAAGTTGGTCGCATAGGACCCTTCGGGGCCAGGGTTGAGATATTGCAGGACGCGGGTACCGGCCTCCGTCCCATCGGTGACCCAAATCTCCGGGTCAAGCGGCTGAAGACCACTGCCGTCCGCGTGGAAGCCGAAATTCATGTGGGTGACGAAGATGGCCCGCCCATCGCCCAGGGAGGTGAGCTTGGAGGGCATGCTGAAGGCGCCATCGAAGGCGCTGAACTCGGGCACGAGGTCGTCCACCCGGCTGATCTGGTAGTCCCCTTCCGCAGCGGAGAACTCCACCCGGAAGAGTTGCCGGCCCACCGCCCCCATATAGTCCTGGCTGGCGAAGAACAGGCCCACGCCGGGCGACAGCAGGGTGAAGTCGCTCGGCTGCCCATCGACCGGGCCGCCCACATCGGCGAGCAGGCGGGTGCCCTCGGGCGTGCCATTGGTCACATAAAGCTCGATGCCGCGCTCGCTCTGCGCGCCGAAGACCGCCGTGCCGAGGTTGATGTTGCCGAGATCAAGGAACTCGATCGGCTTGGTGGGCAGGTTGCCCTCCACCAGATCGGCCAGCCGCTTGGTGCCCTCGACGGTGCCATCGGTGACCCAGGGCTCGCTGACGCCCTGCGCATCCTTCGCGCTGAACAGCACCTTGGTGGTGCCGCCCATGCCGTCCTTGCTGGGATGGAGGATGGTGAAGCCCGTAGGATCGCTGCCATCGTTGCCAGGGATGATGTCCATCAGGCGCTTGGTGCCCTCGGGCGTGCCATCGGTGACGTAAAGCTCCCGACCACCGCCCGAGCTATCGCCACTGAAGATCGCCCGGCCGCCCGGCAGCGCGAGGAAGTCCTTGGGATTGGTGGAGCCGCCGCCCTGGCCGGGGGTGAGGTCGTTGAGGATCATGGTCCCCTCGGGGGTGCCATCGGTGATCCAGGCCTCGCGCCAGTTGCCGAAGCGGAAGGCGGAGAAGATCACCCGCCCATCGTCGAGGGTGGTGAACTCGGACGGGTTGGAGCTTTCGTCGTCTGCGTAGATGTCCTTGAGCAGACGGGGGCTCTCGCCGTAGCGATTAGTGATCCAGAGTTCAGTGCCACCTTGGCCTTGGGCGGCGAACACCACATACGGGACCTGCATACAATCTCCCACGACCACAGTCCTAAGTCGTATAATGGGAGCCTTTTAGTTTCGAAATGCGTATTATAATCTACCGATCGTAAAAAGCTCGTTATATATACGTTCTACGAACAAACGAATTCAATTTTCAACCTTTTGGTGATTTAGCCCTCATTTTCGCTCATGCACGTTCTTGAGCCGAGTGCAAAGCGTTCTGATCTACTACCCAGATCGCGCAGAAATAGTCAGCAGTTTATGTGTCCGCCTGCCCATGCCCCTGAGAACTGATTTTAGTTGGTCCGGAGGCGGGTTTAAAAATGGGTGAACTCGGCGATCCATTGGTCAGCGCATGACCAAAGTTGGGTCGGCGGCAAATCGCTGTGCCACGTGATTTCTCCGGACTTGCCGTCCCCAGCGTCCGTCCACCCGCTTGCACTTACATGGCTCAGAGAATGGTTGCAGTTCAAACTGCCCTGCCGCTCAGGCGGCGATCTCCTCGCCATCCTCCTCCTCATCATCCTCGTTCAGATCATCGCCCCCCAGGCCATGCTGACGCCGGGTTGCACCATGCAGCCTCGCCAAGGCGGTCTGCGGATCGGCGGCTACCAACTTGACCCCATTCGCGGCGAGGCCCCTCAGGAGGGTTGCCTGTGCACCATCTGCCGGCGCTTCGTTCTTCGGTCCGGCACATTGGTCGAGGACCCATAATCCACCACCAACACGTCGGAGTGCTACCAGTATCCGGAGTTCGTCGGCGATGAGGTAGACGCCCGTGCCGTCAATGAGGCGCAGATGGTGTTCTGCTGCTCCCCAATGGTGCAGCGCCAAACAGTTTTGAAACTCCTTACCGAGCCGCTGAAGCTCATCAGTGCTGGCGATCAGCCGGTAGGGTGCGGGCACCAGAAAGCCTGGGTCAGGTGCCGGTAATCGCCCGAGTGCTCGCGTGAGACGGCGCACCAAGGCCGGCAGCCCCGCCTTGGGTGGGAGGTGGAGATCGTCTCCACGGACGACCCCGTGCGCTCGCAGGAATGCCACCAAGCTGTCGGCGAACTCTGCATGGTAGCGGTCCCGAAGCCTGACAAAGATGGCAGCGACCTCGGCGTCCATAGCGAGGAGTGCTTCGCAATGGGTGAGGCATGCCTCGTCGATCGCTTTGGCTTCGAACAGCGCATCAGCGAACGGACCGGCGGCGATTTTGCCGACCCGTTTGTAGAATTCCTGCTTGCGAACCCGATCTCCCGCGCGGTCGAGTGCTCGGTAAAGTCGTGACGGAGAATTCGGCAACGCGGCAGCGAGAAGGTCGCGCGGGTCGGTGTCGTTGATCATGGCAGCAATCTCAGCATCAGGCCCGGCGGCATCTGGTGCGAGGTGGAGAAAGGCGCCAATCGAATGCACGGCCTCTCTGGGCGCCATGATGAGGCGGGCGATCAGGATCGGCCTCACCCGGATCAGGGCGGCCATCCGCCCAGCGTGCCCGCCAAAGGCAAGCAGGAGAGGGGCACGCTCGGTGGCGGGCTGGCTGCGGTCGTCGCTCATCCTTCTGGCTTAGCCGAGAACCGAAATTTGGCAATGAAATCGGTCAGGTGGTGCGGTGAGGCTCGTTGGAAGCACCTTCCCGACCCCCATTGGTCCAGTCAACTAGACCCGTGCGAAACCAGATGATGGACCTCGCCGACGCATAGGGGGGGCTCTGTTGCACAAATGGCCTGAGGGGGATTCATCTCGTGAATCCAGCGTGATAGCTGGACGGCATGAGCAGACCGACACCGCCGACTTAC
>NZ_JQKB01000013.1 GCF_000745835.1 Belnapia moabensis DSM 16746
GATCGAGCCAGATCGTTAGCGAGCCGCGTCGCTTGAGCCCGTCGCTGTAGGCAGGCCAGTTCCTGGTCTTGTAAGTCGGCGGTGTCGGTCTGCTCATGCCGTCCAGCTATCACGCTGGATTCACGAGATGAATCCCCCTCAGGCCATTTGTGCAACAGAGCCTAGCAACATCAAAATCGCAACTGTTATTACCACAGGCCAAGGCCTACGACTTCCTCGAGGCTTTGCACGCATGACCGTTCACGCTCCTGCTCAAACTGCCGGTACCGATTCTGACCGGTGCTGTCCGTCCAGCGCAAGCCGCACTAGTATAACATCAAGGCTCATACCTCACAGGTCGTCGCCGATACGGCGCCGTTTCAATGCGAAAATGGCTTGCGAAACTGCAGGCACACACAGCCAAGCGTCGATAAAGTTCTGAAGGCACCACCTATCGAGACGCCCAGACGGCAGGCTTGTCGGAGGTTCAGGGCGATACAGTCTCAGGGGGGCCATCTAACGCTCCAACTTCGCCGTCGAGATGCACCAGGCCTTCGTCGAGCTGGTCGTTACCGGCACCGGCGTCCTGCTGGTGGAGGAGGCCCCGCTCGGCGAGCCCTCCGCCTTCCGCTTCGCCGCGCTGCCGCTGCGGAGCGCGGTGCTGGAGGAAGGGCCGGACGGCCGGCTCGACACCATCTACCGCCAGGCGCGGCTGACGCCGGGCCAGCTGCGTGCCCGCTTCCCCGGGGCGCCGCCCGAGCTGGAGCGCGCGGGCAGCGATGCGACGCCGCTGCAGCTGCTCGAGGCGCTCTGGTCCGAGCGCGGCGGCACCGGCTACGCCGCCATCCTCACCGCCGATCCCGGTCGGCCGCTGCTGCTGGCCGAGGGGCGCTTTCACGAGAGCCCATGCATCGCCTTCCGCTGGCTGAAGGTGCCGGGCGAGCTCTACGGCCGCGGCCCGGTGATGAAGGCGCTGCCCGATATCCGTACCGCCAACAAGGTGGTGGAGCTCGTCCTCAAGAATGCCTCGATCGCCGCCACCGGCATCTGGCAGGCTGAGGATGACGGCGTGCTGAACCCGGCGACGGTGAAGCTCGTCCCCGGCGCCATCATCCCCCGCGCGCCGGGCAGCAGCGGCCTCACCCCGCTCGCGGCGCCTGGCAATTTCGACGTCTCGCAGCTGGTCCTGCAGGACCTCCGCACCCGCATCCGCGGTGCCCTGCTCGCCGATCGGCTCGGCGCGATGCAGGCCGGCACGATGACGGCGACCGAGGTGCTGGAGCGCAGCGCGCAGACCGCGCGGCTGCTCGGCGCCACCTATGGCCGCCTGCAGACCGAGCTGCTGACGCCGCTCGTCACCCGCTGCCTCGGCATTCTCGGCCGGCGCGGCGAAATCCCGCCAGTCCTGCTCGACGGGCGCGAGGTGGCGCTGCGCTACGAGAGCCCGCTCGCCCGCATCCAGGGCCGGGCCGATGCGGCGAACACGCTGCTCTTCCTCCAGGCGGTCGGCCAACTCGGCGGCGAGGCCGCCCGGCAGGTCGATGCCGCGGCGGCGACCCGCTGGCTGGCTCGCACCCTCGGTGCCCCCGCCGAGGTGCTGGTGCCCGCTTCAACCCTCTCCAACCGGGAGTGACCCGAACATGCCCGAGGATCTGTTGCAGCCCGACGGCCCCACGCCGCGCCCCGCCGATGTGCCGGAGAAATTCTGGGATGCCGAGACCGGCACGCTGCGCACCGAGGCGCTGCTGAAATCCTACCGCGAGCTGGAGCGCCGCCTCTCCCAGCGCGCCGCCCTGCCCGGCGCGGATGCGGCGCCGGAGGATGTCCTGCGCTTCCGCCAGGCGATGGGCATCCCCGACTCGCCCGACGGCTATGAGATCACGTCGCCGCACGACCTCTGCTGCGCCGATGCCGAGGTGAACAGCCGGCTGCATGCCGCTCACTTCACCCCCGGCCAGGCTCAGCTGGTCTACGACCTCGCCGCCGAACGCCTGCTGCCGCTGATCGCCGAGGCCGCCGCCGAGTTCGAGGCCAATCGCCAGCGCGAGAAGCTCGCCGCGCATTTCGGCGGCGAGGAGCGCTTCAAGGCCATGGCCGCGCAGCTCTCCGCCTGGGGCCGCGCGAAGCTGCCGGCGCCGGTCTATGCCGCGCTCTCCTCCACCGCCGAGGGCGTGCTCGCGCTCGAGCGGATGATGCAGGGCGGCGAGCCCGGCCTCTCCCGCGAAGGCATGACGCCGCCTGGCGAGAGCGAGGCCGAGCTGCGCGCCATGATGCGCGACCCGCGCTACTGGCGGACGCGCGAGCCGGCCTTCGTCACCCGCGTGACCGAGGGCTTCCGCCGCCTCGTCGGCCAGTAAGGCCCCATCCCCTTTCCCGCCGCGAACAACCCCGCCCGCATCCAGCGGGCGGAGCCGCGGCGTGCCATGCCGCGGCGGTCCTGCAAGCGGGACAAACCGCCGCGCCACGGCGTCACCCCCAAGACCTCCAGCCGAAGGGCAGACCATGTCCAGCTCCATCGACCAGGCTTTCGTCAAGCAGTACCAGGCCGAGGTTCAGGAAGCTTTCCAGCGCCAGGGCAGCAAGCTGCGCCCGCTCGTGCGCAGCAAGTCCGAGGTGCGCGGCGCTTCCACCATCTTCCAGAAGGTTGGCCGCGGCACCGCCGCCGCCAAGGCGCGCAACGGCGTCGTGCCGATGATGAACATCGACCACACCAATGTCGAGTGCTTCCTGCAGGACTACTACGCCGGCGACTGGGTCGACCGGATGGACGAGCTCAAGACCAACATCGACGAGCGCGCGGTGGTGGCGAATGCCGGCGCCTACGCCCTCGGCCGCAAGACCGACGAGCTGATCATCTCCGCCCTCGATTCCGCCACCAACGAGGCGGTCGGCACGAACACCGGCGAGACCGACAACGACGGCATGACGCGCGCCAAGGTGCTGCTCGCCTTCCAGGCGCTCGGCAATGCGGACGTGCCGGATGACGGCAACCGCTTCGCCGTCGTCGGCTGGAAGCAGTGGAGCGAGCTGCTGACCATCCAGGAATTCGCCAACACCCAGTATATGGGTCCGGACGAACTGCCCTGGAAAGGCACGCAGGCGAAGCGCTGGCTCGGCGCCATCTGGATGCCGCATAGCGGCCTGACCAAGAACGGCGCGCTGCGCTACTGCTACTTCTTCCACAAGACTGCGATCGGCCATGCCTCGGCGGCGGAGATCTCCACCGACATCACCTGGCACGGCGACCGCGCCGCGCATTTCGTCAACACGATGATGAGCCAGGGCGCCGTGCTGGTCGACAACACCGGTGTCGTCCGGATGCGCTGCAAGGAATAACGCAGCCGCCGCCCCACCCCGCGTCCGCGGGGTGGGGCACCCCTTTCCCTCACCGCCGGAGTTCCGTACCCGATGGCCCTCTCCGCCCTCGCGCTCTGCACGCGCGCGCTGTTGAAGATCGGCGCCCAGCCGATCGCCTCGCTCGACGAAGGCACCGCCGAGGCCGAGGTGGCGGCCAACCTCTATGTCGGCACGCGCGATGCACTGCTCTCCTCGCATCCCTGGAGCTTCGCCACCGGCCAGGCCTGCCTGCCGCGCCTGGCGGCGACACCGGTCGCCGACTTCCAGCATGCCTTCCAGTTGCCCGCCGGCTTCCTGCGCGTGCTCTCGGCCGGCGTGCCGGAGAGCGGCCGCGGCCTCGCCTACCGGCTGTTCGAGGACCGGCTGCACTGCAACGCGCCGCAGGTCGTCCTCAGCTATATCTTCCGCCCGGACGAGGCCGCCTTCCCGGCCTTCTTCGCCGCCGCGCTGGCCACGCGCTTGGCCGCCGAATTCTGCATCCCGCTGACCGAGAACACCTCCCGCGCCCAGCTTCTGCTGGCCCAGGCGGATGCCGAGCTGCGCAATGCCCGCCGCGCCGACAGCCAGCAGGCGACGCCGCGCGCCATCGAGGACTTCCCGCTCGTCACCGTGCGGGGCTGAGCATGGGCCAGTCCCGCACGCTGAAGACCAGCTTCACCGCCGGCGAAGTGGCGTCCACGCTGCTCGGCCGGCCCGACCTGCGCGCCTATGCCAATGGTGCGCGACGCCTGCGCAACGTCTTCATCCAGCCGACCGGCGGCGTCACGCGCCGGCCCGGCCTCCGCCACGTGGCGATGCTGCCGGGCGCCGCGCGGCTCATCGCCTTCGAGTTCAACACCGAGCAGGCCTATCTGCTGGTGCTGACCGGCGGGCTGCTCCAAGTCTTCATCGACGACGGGCTGGTGGCGCAGTTCTCCGCGCCCTGGACCGCGGCGATGCTGCCGCAGCTCGCCTTCACCCAGAGCGCCGACACGCTGCTGGTCTGCCACCCCGACCTGCCGCCGCAGTGCGTCACGCGCACAAGCCATGTGGCCTGGACGATCGCGCCCTGGTCCTTCCTGCGCGAGCCCTTCCACCGCTTCGCCGCGCCCGAGGTCACGCTGACGCCGAGCGGCACGACGGGTGCCATCACCCTCACCGCCTCCGCCGCCGTCTTCGCGGCCGGCCATGCGGGCGTCCGCTTCCGCCTCGGCGGCAAGCGGCTGGTGATCGGCAGCGTCGTCTCGCCGACCCAGGCGAATGCGGTCGTGGAAGAGACCCTCGCCGGCACCCCGGCGACGACGGATTGGGATGAAGCCGCCTTCTCGCCCGTGCATGGCTGGCCGGTGACGCTCTGCTTCCACCAGGACCGGCTGGTGCTCGGCGGCTCGCGCGACATGCCGAACCGCCTCTGGCTCTCCTGCACCGGCGACCTGTTCAACTTCGACCCCGGCACCGGGCTCGACGACCAGGCGATCGAGTTCAGCCTCGTCTCCGACCAGGTGAACGCCATCCGTGCCGTCTTCTCCGGACAGCACCTCCAGGTCTTCACCTCGGGCACGGAATGGATGGTGAGCGGCGCGCCGCTGACGCCGGGCAGCATCCAGCTCGACCGGCAGACACGCGTAGGCTCGATCACGGCGCGCATGGTGCCGCCGGTCGATGTCGACGGTTCCACCATCTTCGCCAGCCGCAGCGGGCGGGGGATCTTCGAGTTCACCTACACCGACCTGCAGCAGCTCTACCAGGCGAACGATCTCGGCCTCGTCGCGCAGCACCTGATCCGCGACCCCGTCTCCATGTGCTACGACCAGCGCCGCCGGCTGCTGCATGTAGCGATGGCCGATGGCAGCCTCTCGACGCTGACGCTCTACCGCGCCGAGCAGGTCATTGCCTGGACGCGGCAGGAGACGGCCGGCACCTTCCTGGCGCTTGCCGAGATCGGCGGCACGGTCTGGGTCGCGGTGCGGCGGGCCGGCAGCATCCGGCTCGAGCGCTTCGACGATGCGCTCGGCCTCGACGCGGCGCTGACCGGAGCCACGCCAGCGCCGCAGGACAACTGGTCCGGCCTCGCCCATCTCGAGGGCCAGCCGGTCGGCGTCGTCGCCGATGGCGCACCGCGCGAGCCGGCGGTGGTGCAGGCCGGCAGCGTCACCATCCACCCGCCCTCGACGAGCGTGCAAATCGGCCTCGCCTTCACCCATGTGATCGAGCCGCTGCCGCCCGACCTCTCCACCGCGATCGGCGCCCGCGCGGCGCCGATCCGCCTCGTCGCCGTCACCTTCCGCCTGCTGGAGACGACGGCGCTCGCCGTCGATCTCGGCCGCGGCACGCAGCCGGTGCCATTCCGCCGGCTCGACACGCCGATGCTCGACGCAGCCCCCGCGCCCTTCACCGGCGATGTGCGGCTGCGCGCCCTCGGCTGGCGCAGCGATGCGATGCGGCCGCTCTGGCGCATCGAGGACGACACGCCTCTGCCGATGACGCTGCTTTCCGTCACCACCGATACGAGGATGACCGACTGATGGGCGCACTCACCTCGATCGCCACCGTGCTCGGCGCCGGTGCGACGGTCTACGGCCAGGTCCGCCAGGCCCAGGCGCAGAACGCCGCCAACAAGGCCCAGGTGCAGATCAATGCGACGCAGGAGGCGGCGCAGCAGCAGGTGCTGCTGGCCCAGGCGCAGGAGGCGGCGCTGCAACGGCAGACGGCGCTCGCGCGCACCGTCGCCTCCGCCCGCGCGCGCCTCGCCGCGGCCGGCGTCTCGCCCGACAGCGGGTCGGCCGCCGCCGTGACCGGCGGCCTCGCCAGCGAGGCGGCAGCGGCCCAGGGCGCGGACGAGGCGACCTTGCGCGCCCGCCTCGCCGATGGCCGCAGCAGCCTCTTGAACCCGGACGGCACGGTGACGGCGCTGCTGGGCGCTGGCCGCGGCATCGCCGGCATCGGCCGCGGCTTCGGCGGCATCGCCAGGACCCTGTTGGATTAGGAGCGCAGCATGGACGACCATATCAGGATCGGCGACGTCGCGCCGCGCGTGCAGTACCGTGCGGATGGCGTGCTGACCGGCTTCACCTATCCCTTCCCGATCTTCGCACCGACGGATCTCGAGGTGCGGCTGGACGGCGTTCCGCAGGCCGGCGGCTTTGTTGTCACCAATGCCGGTGCCAGCGAGGGCGGCAGCGTCGTCTTCTACGCGCCGCCGCGCGCCGGCACCCAGGTCACGCTCCGCCGCAACATGGTGGTGGCGCGCACCACGGATTTCCAGGCGAACGGCATCCTCCGCGCCCGCACGCTGAACGACGAGCTGGACTACCAGGTCGCCGTGCTGCAGGAGGTGAAGGACGGCCTCGGCAACGCGCTGCATCTCGACCCGTCGGAGAGCGGCTCGACGGCGTTGCCGCTGCGCGGCGCGCGCGCCAACCGGCTGCTCGGCTTCGACAGCCTCGGCAACATCGCGACCTTCGGCCGCGACGAGGGGCTGCTGACCATCGGCTTCCCCGGCGGCGTGCCGCGCACGGTGGAGGACAAGCTTTCCGAGCGCCTCACCGCGCGCGACTTCGGCGCGACCGGCGACGGCACGACGGATGACGGCCCCGCGCTCCAGGCGGCGATGACGGCGGCGGCGGCGAGCGGCAAGCTGCTCGAGATCGGCGAGGGCATCTTCCGCACCAGCATGGCGCTGACGCTGCCGGGCGCCGCCGCCGGCCTCGTCATGCGCGGCAGCATTCTCTATGCAGGCCCCGCCGGCCTGCCGGCGCTGACACTGGGCGATGGCGGCACGGCCAACAACCAGGGCAAGCTTTACAGCGGCCTCGCCGTGCTCCGCGCCGTGCAAAGCGACTGGTCGGACGAGGGCGATGTCGGCATCCTGATCCGCAACCTCGATGCCGGCACCGTCGATATCCGCCGGGCCGAGCGTTTCACCATCGGTGTGCAGCTGGTGGGCGACGGACGCGGCTGCGAGGACAGCGACCTGCGCTATGGCCGCCTGATCGACAACCGCATCGGCCTCGACCTGCGCACGCTGACGGCGAGCGGCTGGATGAATTCGCTGCGCCACCAGGGCGGGCATTTCGCCTGCTCCAGCGCGACCAATCCGACGCAGCCGCGCTTCGGCGTGCGGCTCTCCGCCGCGGCCGGCGCCTACAGGCTGCACAACACGCATCTCTTCACCGGCCCGGCCTTCGAGCTGCAGCGCCAGGGCACGCCGGGCGCGGTGGATGCCATCCCCTTCCTCGTCGAGGTCGACGGCCGCTGCCTGGTGGCGACGGGCGTGCGGATGGAAGCCTGCTCCCCCTATGTCGCCCGCCACACCGGCGGCTTCAGCGATGCGCGCTACGAGGTCTCCTATGTCGGCACCTACGGCTTCCTCGGTTGCTCCGTGCAGTACCAGGGCGCCTCGCGGGCCGGTGGGACGGTGGTGCCGATGCACCAGGCCGTGGCCGCCATCGCCGCGCCGCGGCTGGTGGCGGGCGCGGAGAACCTGCGGACGCTCGCCTTTCGCCAGGGCATCTCCGTCAGCGATGGCATCGGCTTCGACCAGCTGGCGGTGCTGTCCGGCAACCCCTCCGGCCCGCCCTCGACCCTGAACGGCTTCTGCTTCCCAGGCCTCAACGCCTTCACCCTCAACGCCGACGACGTGACCATCCCCACCTCGCGGGCGCTGGCCTACATCGTCGATTGCAGCCATTGCAAGGAGTTCTTCATCGCCGCCGAGGGCATCGGCCTGCGGCCTATGGTGATGCAGTTCGACGCCGCGGAGAATGTGCTCGGCGCCGGCAGCCCCGTGCTCTTCTCCAACATGAACACGCTGATGCAGGGCACGCCCTCCTACTGGTGGGAGGGCAATGCCGATCTCGACAGCCTCACCGGCGGCTTCGCGCTCAACAAGCTGCAGCGGGTGACGCTGAGCGCCGATGCGCAATACGCCGCCATCGGCATTCGCGGCAGCTCGGCCAGCGCGGTGCTGCGCTCGCTCCGCCTCTACACCTCGGCGCTGCACGCGCCGCGGGTGCTGTTCGGCGGCTCGCGCGCCTGGGGCAAGCGCGAGTACACGGTGAGCGACACTGGCTGGACCATCCCGGCGCTGGCCGCCGGCGCCACCGCGACCTATGACGTGACGCTTCCCGGCGTGCGGCAGGGCGATTTCGTTCGCGCCGGCTTCGCCCAGTCGGCCGGCTTCCAGAACGGCGGCGTCGTCTTCCACGCCTCGGTCGGCGGCACGGCGGGCAGCAACCAGGTGCGCGTCACGGCGCAGAATGTGAGCGGCAGCTCGATCACCCTCGGCGCCGGCACGCTCTTCGTCCGCGCCGTCAAGCCGCGGGTCTGAGCGCATGGCCGCCAAACGCAGGCTTCGCATCTCAGGCGACTTCGCCGGCGCCGTGGCGCTGGTCTTTGCCGACTACCGCCGCTTCGTCGCCCTCTGCCTCGAGGAACCGGACGAGGCCATGGTGAAGGCCTTCGCCGCCCGCCACACCGCCGGCCGCACGGCCCTCGCCCATGCCGAGCAGCTGCTGAAGCTCGCCGCAGATGCTGGCGAGGAGGCGCAGCAGGACGCCATCGCCGAGGTTCTCGCCGAATGGCGCCGCCTCATGCCAACCCTGCCGGAGGAGGAGGATGACGCAAGCGCCGGACGTTGACTTCCTCGAATTCGCCTGGATCTGGAACGCCGTCCAGAACCAGGGCATGCCGGCGCCGCACCGGCGCATCGCCCGCTGGCTCCAGGCCCGCTGGGAGTGCGACGACCGGCGCCTTCTGCTGATGGCCTTCCGCGGCTGCGGCAAGTCCACGCTGGTCGGGCTGTTCTGCGCCTGGCGCCTGCTGCGGGCGCCGGACACGCGCATCCTGGTCCTCGCCGCCGACCAGGTGCTGGCGGCGAAGATGGTCGCCCAGGTGCGCCGCATCCTGGAACGCCATCCGCTCTGCCGGCAGCTCCTGCCGGAACGCGCGGAGAGCTGGGCGGCGGACCGCTTCACCGTTTCCCGCAAGGCGGTGCTGCGGGACCCGTCGATGCTCGCCCAGGGCATCGGCGGCAACATCACCGGCGCGCGGGCCGACCTCATCATCTGCGACGATGTCGAGGTCGCCGGTAATTGCGACACGGCGGGCAAGCGCGAGGAGCTGCGCGAACGGCTCGGCGAGTGCGAGTTCGTCCTCGTCCCGGGGGGAGGCATCCTCTATGTCGGCACGCCGCATTGCGCCGAGACGCTCTACCTGCCGCCGGAGGAGCCCGCCGCCTTCCTCCGCGGCTACCGGCGCCTCGCCCTGCCCCTGCTCGATGCCGAAGGCCGCAGCGCTTGGCCCGAGCGCTTCACGCCGACCTCGGTCGCCGCACTCCGCGACCGCGTCGGCCCGCTGCACTTCGCCCGGCAGATGCTGCTCCAGCCGGTGGCGGAGGCGGCGCTCCGGCTCGATCCGGCCCTCCTCATCCGCTACGGGGAGGAGCCGGACTACCGCGAGGCCGGCGGCCGCGCCCAACTCTCGCTGCTGGGCCGGCGGCTGGCCTCGGGCGGCGGCTTCTGGGACCCGGCCTATGGCCGCCCCGGGGCCGGCGATGCCTCGGTGCTGGCCGCAACCTATGCGGACGGCGAGGGCAACCACTACCTCCATCGCCTCGCCTACCTCACGCATGACCCGGACAGCCAGGTCGACCCCGCGACCCAGCAATGCCGGGCCGTGGCGCGGCTGGCGCGGGAGCTGCTGCTGCCGGTGATCCGGGTGGAGACGAACGGCCTCGGCCGCTTCCTCCCCGCCCTGCTCCGCCGGGCGCTGGCGGAGGCGGGGGCGCCCTGCACGGTGATCGAGCATGCCAGCCGCCGCGCCAAGGCGGAACGCATCCTCGCCGCCCTGGAGCCGGCGCTCGCCGCCCGCCGCCTGCATGCCCACGAGTCGGTGTTCCGCACGCCCTTCCCGGGCGAGATGGCCGCCTGGCGGCCGGACGCACCCGGCCAGCGGGACGACGCCCTCGACGCCCTGGCCGGCTGCCTGCTCGCAGAGCCGGTCCGCCTGCCCGCCGCCATGCCTGCCCCGCGCCAGCCCGCCTGGCGCGGCTAACCGGCCTTCTTCAGCCGCAGAATCTCCCCGGCATGCCGCTCCCGCCCCGCCGGGGTCAGCTCGTACCGCCCATCCGCCCTGAGCCTCGCCAGCCCCATGCCCTGGAGCCGTTCCAGGCATGGCCCGTCCTTCAGCCCATCGGGCCGTCCGCCTCCGCCCACCAGCACCAGCCGGTGGAGCGCCGCGCGGCAGCAGGTCTCGAGATAGGGCTCGTTCCAGATCGTCACTGTTCCATCGCGTCCCGGTACCGCCCGAGGGTGGTCGCACCGGCACGCCGCTTCAAGGAGGCATGTGAGCCGCGATGTCAATCGAACCCACCTGGTGGATCAGCGCAGTGGAGGCGCCGATCGCCGCCGCCCTGTTCTGGATGCTCCACGGCCTGCGGAAGGACCTGCACGACCGCATCGACCGCACCACGGAGCGGGAGAGCGGCGAGGTCCGCCGCACCCGCGACGAGCTCGCCGACTTCAAGCTGGAGGTGGCGCGCAGCTACGTCCCGCTCTCGCTCATTCGGGACGTGGACCGCCGCCTCTCCCAGCACCTGCTGCGCATCGAGGAGAAGCTGGAGGCAGCCGGCACGCTCCGCCTGCGCGACCGCCTCGGGGGAGACGAGCCATGAGCGCCGAGGTCCTGGCCCTCACCCTCCGCGCCGAGGCCGGCAGCCGCTCCGTCCGCGCCATCGAGGCGCTCGCCGCCCTGGTGGTGAACCGCGCCTGCCTGGCTGCCGAGGCCCCGGCGCTGCGCACCCGCTTCGCCCCCGGCCTCCGCGCCGGGGCAGGTTGGGCCGCGCTGCTGGCCGAAGCCTGCCGCGCCCCCTTCCTCTTCCGCTGCTGGCAGCCCGGCCGGCTGCGCGCCGAGGCGCCGGCCGATGCGGCGATGGAGGTCTGCCGCCGCATCGCCGCCCGCGCCATGGGCGGCGCCCTGCAGGACCCGACCGAGGGCGCGACGCACTGGCACGACGGCGCCTCGCTCCCCGGCTGGGCGATCGGCCAGGTGCCGACCGCCGAGATCGGCGGCCTGGTCTTCTACCGCCTGCCCGGCTGAGCCCGCGTTACAGCAGGACAAGCCCCGCCCGCGCGCCGCGCGCCACCGCATCCGCCCGGCTCGCGGCGCCGAGCTTCTGCAATACGGCGGCCACATGCGCCTTCGCCGTATGGAAGGAGAGACCGAGCCGCCGAGCGATCACCTTGTTGGAGGCCCCGGCGGCCAGCAGGTCCAGCACCTCGCGCTCGCGCCGGGTCAGCCCCGCCTCGACCGCCGCCGGCGCCGGCACCCGGCCGACGAGGCCGGCAAGCTGCGCCGGCGGCAGCACCGCCAGCCCACGCGCGATGGCCGGCAGCGCGGCCGCCAGCAGGGCAGGGGCCGCATCCGGCGGCAGCACCGCCCGCGCCCCGGCGCGGAGCGCGGCCAGCGCCGTCGCCCCCTCGGCCAGCACCAGGGTCGGCGGCCCCTCGGGCTCCACCGCCGGCAGTTCGGTGACGACCACCGCCGCCGTCGCCGGCTCCTCCACCAGGCGGATACCGGGCAGGTCGGCCAGCCGCGCGGCGATATCGGCATCGGCGGCATGCACCGCGACGGAAGGCAGGCTCGCCGGACGCCGCGGCGGCGTCCCATGCGAAGGCCGTTCGAGTAGGATAGCAGCCATCACGCAGCAGCCCTTTCACCGATCCGCAGCGTTACCCGTCGCTGCTCCCCGCCCCGGAGCAGGTCGAGCACCACCTCGGTGCCGACGCTCTCCGGGTCGAGCCGTGCCAGCATCTCCCGCACTGACCCGAGCGGCACCCCGTCCCAGGCCGCCAGCACGTCGCCCAGCATCAGCCCGGCCTGGCCCGCCGGGCTCTTCGGGTCGATGCCGACGACGATGAGCCCGCGCAGCCCCTCCGCCCGCACCGGCTGCAAGGCGAGGCCGACATAGCCCCGCGCCACACGCCCATGACGTTGAATGTGCCCGACCGAGCGGGCGATGGTTTCGGCCGGAATGGCGAGCGCCCGCCGCCTTGGTCCGGGGACGGCCATGCCGACCAGCCGCCCGGCATGGTCGAGCACCGCCCCGCCCTCGCAGGCCGGGTCGAGCCGGAGCCCGAGCTGGATTCGCCGCTCCAGCCGCCCGCCGCGCATCGAGCGCCAGGGCCCCGCCACCTGCGCCGCCGCGCCGTAGGCGACCAGCGGCCCATGCTCGTCCCGCCCGATGGCGATCACCAGATGCCCCGCCGCCAGCGCCTCGGCCGGCGCCGTCTCAAGCCCCGGCAGCGGCCCCGTCTCGGCCCGCAGCAGGGCGACATCCGTGCCGGGATCGCGCCCGATGAGGCTCGCCGTCACCTCCCGCCCGTCCGGCAGGGTCAGGGTCAGCTCGTCGTCGCGCTCCAGCGCCTCCTCGGCGGTGACGACCAGCCCCTCGGCCCAGAGCAGGCCGGACCGCGCCCGCCCGTCGCGGCCATGCACCGCGACGGTACGGGCAGCCCCCAGCGCGCCGAGGCTGGCGAGCCGGTCGGAGAAGGCGGCGAGGGCGGGAATCAGGGCGTCGCTCATGATGCTTAATGTGTGCATGCCCTGGCCTCGGCGCCATGGCCCGAATGGGCGGGCCGCGGATAACCGCCGGCCATCAACCCTTTCGTGAAAATCGGGTGCGATGATGCAACGGACCGGTGGTTGACCAAAACGGCCGGAACGGGCGCCATAGGCGGCATCGGGGCGTGGGGGATAGAATGTCGAAGCTGCTGTCATGGCAAGGGCCGGCGCTGGCCGTGCTGCTGGTGCCGCTGGCCGGGTGCGGCCTCACCGTGGAACGCAGCGAGCGCGTCGCCGCGATGCAGCGGAATCTCCAGGCGTCGGAGGCCCAGGGAACCGCCCTGCGCGGCCGCGTCGCCGAGCTGGAACAGGCGCTCGCCGCCGAGCGCCAAGCCGCCGGCGACCTCGCCGCCCTCGAGCAACGCCTGAGCGCCGCCCGCGGCGCGCTCGCCAATGCCCAGCGCTCCCGCGGCGGCGCCGAGGCCGAGGCGCAGCGCCTGCGCGAGCGCCTCGCCGCGGAGGAACGCCAGCTCGCCGAGCTGGAGCAGAGCAGCACCGCCCGCCGCGGCAGCCTCGGCGAGGCGGAGACGCGCATCGCCAGCCTGCGCGACCAGGCCGCCGCCGCCGAACGCCGCCTCGCCGAGCTGCGTGACCAGTCCTCCGCCCAAGACGGCCGCCTCTCCTCCCTCGGCGAGCGCGCCGTCGCCGAGGAACGCCGCCTCGCCGGCCTGCGCGAGATGGCCGCCACCACCGAGCGCCGCCTCGCCAGCCTGCGCGACGAGGTGGCGAACGAGGACCGCCGCCTGGTCGGCCAGCGCGAGCGCGCGACGCAGGAGGAGGCGCGGCTGCAAAGCCTGCGCGCCACCATCGCCGAGGCGCAGCAATCCCTCGCCGAGCGGCAGCAGGCCGGCACCGAGGCGGAGCGCCGCATCGCCACCCTTCGCGCCGACACGGCCAATGCCGAGCGCGAGCTGGCCGCCCGCCGCACCGCCCTCGCCGAGGCCGAGACCCGCCTGACCAGCACCAACCGCAGCGCCGACGAGGCCGCCGGCCGCGCCCGCGCCTCGCAGCAGCAGGTGGCCGAGGCCGACCGCCGCCTCGCCGGCCTGCGCGACGAACTCAGCCAGGCCGAAGCTGCCCTGACGCAGCGCCGCGGCGCCGTCGAGCAGGCCCAGGCCGAGCTGGCCCGCATCACCACCGCCCGCGACGAGGCCCAGACCACGCTGCGCGGCCTCGAGCAGCGCAGCGCCGCCCTGCGCCAGGAAGTCGGCGCCGCCGAACGCCGCCTCGCCGAACTGCGCGACGGCACCGCGGCGGAGGAGCGGCGCCTCGCCTCGGTCCGCGCCGAGGCCGAGGCCGCCGGCACCGAGCTCGCCGCCCGCCGCGCCGCCCTGGCAGAGGCCGAGACCCAGGCCCGCGCCGTCGAGGCCGCCCGGCGCGACGCCGCCCAGCTGCTCGACCAGGCGGCCGCGCTGCGGGCGCAGGTGGCGCAAATGGAGCAGCGGCGCCAGGAACTCGCCAGCGAGATCGCCGAGGGCGAGGGCCGCCTGGCCCGGCAACGCCGCGAGATGCAGGCCCTCGGCGAGCGGATGACGCCGGCCAGCGGCCAGTCGCCTACGCCCGACACCCCGGCCGAAGGCGGCGGCGCCCCGCCTCGCTGACGCGGGGAGGGCGCCTAAAGCCCTAAATTCCTAAATGTCCGAAGCCGCGCCTGGCCGCCCCGGCGCGGAACGGGCAGGCTGGAGCCGGCCGGCACCCGTGGCGACCTGCGGCACGGCAAACGGCGCGGATCAGCGCGATGGACGAGGTGGCGCCCCATTGATGAAGAACCGACCCGTCACCTGCCCGCCGCATGTAGGGCCGGTGGCGCCATGATCACCGTGCGCTTCCTGACCAGCGGGCGCGAGGCCCGGGTGGCGGAGAGCACCAGCCTGCTGCGCCTCTCCATCCGCGAGCAAGGCGGCATCCCCTTCAAATGCGGCGGCGGCGTCTGCGGCACCTGCCGCTGTAAGGTCGAGGCGGGGCGCGACCATCTCGAAGCGGTGACGCCGAAGGAGCGCCGGCACCTGACCGAGGCCGAACTCGCCGATGGCTGGCGCATCGCCTGCCAGGCCCTCGTCATCGGCGACGTATCGGTCTCCTGGCCCGAGGCCGGCAGCAAGCGGTGAAGACGCTCCTCATCGTCTGGCACAGCATGACGGGCGGCACCCGGCAGATGGCCGAGGCCGCCGCCCGCGGCGCCGCTGGCGAGGTGCGGGTGCGCCTGCTCCCGGCACCCGAGGCCGGCCCGGACGACATGCTCGCGGCCGATGGCTACCTCTTCGCCACGCCCGAGAACCTCGCCGCCATGTCGGGGCTGATGAAGGACTTCTTCGACCGATCCTACTACCCGGTGCTCGACCTGGTGAACGGCCGCCCCTATGCGACGATGATCTGCGCCGGCAGCGACGGCAGCAACGCCGCCAGGCAACTTGCCCGCATCGCCACCGGCTGGCGGCTGCGCCCGGTGGCGGAGCCATTGATCCTCTGCACCCGGGCACAGACGCCGGAGGCGATCCTCGCCCCCAAGACCATCCCGCCCGAGGAGCTTCGCCGCTGCGAGGAGTTGGGAGCGATGCTCGGGGCAGGCCTGGCGATGGGGATTCTTTGACACCGACGGGCTATGGTGCAGGCATGTCCCGGCCCTTCCTCCGCCGCATCGCGCATATCCCCATCATCCTGCTCGCATTGGTGGCGGTGCTGCTGGAGTCGACGCTGTGGCGCTGGCTGACGGCACTCGGCCATGCGCTGTCGCGCCTGCCGGTCTTCGCGGCGGTGGAACGGCTGGTGGCGCGGCTCAGCCCGCGCATGGTGGTGGTGGTCTTCGTGCTGCCCTTCCTCGCCGTCATCCCGTTGCTGAAGCTCGGCGAGCTCTGGCTCTTCCTGCACGGGCATTTCGTGCTGGGCATCGTGCTGCTGCTGGCGGCGAAGGTGCTGGGCGTCGCCTTCTCCGCCCGGCTCTTCGCCATCGCCCGGCCGAAGATGCTCCAGGTCCCGAGCTTCGCCTGGGCCTATGGCGGAGCGATGCGGCTGCTGGCCTATGGCCATGCGGTGCTGGAGGGCATTCCCGCATGGGTGGCGGCACGGGAGTTCATCCACCGCCTCGGCGCGACCGGCCGAGCACTGCTGGCGACGGGCTGGCGCGCCTTGCGCGGCGGAGGCGGCCCTGGCCTCCGCCTGCGCTTCGCCGCCGCGATGCGCCTTCTCCGCCGGGGCTAGCGCCAGGGCTCCACCAAAATCTTCGCGTGCCGCTCCGGGCTGGCGAGGTCCTGGAAGGCCTGGCGCACGCCATCCAGCCCTGTCCGCCCGGTGACCAGCGGCGCCGCGTCTATCCGCCCGGCAGCGATGTGGTCGAGCGTCTCGTGGAATTCCTCCGGCGTGTAGCCCAGCACGAATTGCAGGCTGAGCTGCTTGACGATGCCGAAGAAGGGCTCGATCTGGTCCGGCTGCATGCAGACGCCTACGACGACGATGCGGGTGCCGGCCGGCGCGCCCTCCATGATCTGCTGTACGACGCCGGGCACGCCGACGCATTCAAAGACGACCGCCGGCCGCCGCCGCGGCCCGGTGCCGAAGAGCTGCGCATATCGGCCAGGATCGAAACCCTCCGGCGTCACCGCCGCCTCCAGCGCCGCATAGGGTGAGTCGCGCGCCGGATCGATCACCGTGGTCGCCCCCATCCGCTCGGCCAGCGCCCGCCGCGCCGGCGAATAGTCCGAGGCGATGATCGGTCCCGCCCCGCGTAGCTTCAGCGCGGCGATCACCGCCAGCCCGACCGGCCCGCAGCCGATGACGAGCGGCACATCCGCCTCCATCATATGCGCGAAATTGACGGCATGCAGCCCGACCGCCATCGGCTCCACCATCGCCGCATGGTCCGGCTCCATCCCCTTGGGCAAGGGCAGCAGCATGCGCTCGGCGAGCGGCATGTACTCGGCGAAGGCGCCCGGCACCTCCGGGTTGTAGCCGATGCCCTGCACGGTGCTGCCGCGGATGGTCAGCGGCATGGAGGTGACGAGCGTGCCAGGGGCGAAGCGCCCTTCGGTGCCCGGCCCGTTCGCCACCACCTCGCCGACGAATTCATGGCCGAACACCACGTCGCGATCGGCCGGCATGCCGAAGCGCCCGCCGCTGCGTGCCGACAGCTCGGCGAATTCCTTCGCATGCTTGGCGGCATGCAGGTCGGAGCCGCAGATGCCGCAGGCGCGGGTGCGGACCAGCACCTGGCCTTCGCCGAGATCGGGGTCGGGGACGGTGTCCACCACCAGATCGCCCTGGCGGAAGATGGCTGCGCGCATCGACATTTCCTCCGGTTGTTGTGCGCATTGAACCGCCCATCGCCTGCAACCCGCAAGCTGTCATCGAAGGGACGCTGAACCGCCATCCGCCTGTCAGGACGCATGCGCTATCGGCCCCGGCCGGAGAGAGGTGGATGATGCAGCGGCCGCGGAACGTGCTCCTGATCGTGGTGGACCAATGGCGGGCGGATTTCGTGCCCTGGCTGGGCGCGGATTTCCTGCGCACGCCCAATCTCGACCGGCTTTGCCGCCAGGGCGTCACCTTCCGCAACCATGTGACGACGACCGTGCCCTGCGGCCCGGCCCGCGCCAGCCTGCTGACCGGCCTCTACCTGATGAACCACCGGGCGGTGCAGAACACCGTGCCGCTCGACGTCCGGCACATGAATCTGGGCAAGGCGCTGCGGCGCATCGGCTACGACCCGGCGCTGATCGGCTACACGACGACGACGCCCGACCCGCGCACCACCGGCCCGCGCGACCAGCGCTTCACCTATCTCGGCGACCTGATGGAAGGTTTCCGCAGCGTCGGCGCCTTCGAGCCGACGATGGACGGCTATTTCGGCTGGCTCGCCCATAAGGGCTACACGCTGCCGGAGCGGCGCGAGGATATCTGGCTGCCCGCCGGCGAGGATGCCGTGCCCGGCGCGACCGACCGCCCCTGCCGCATCCCGGCCGAGCTGTCGGACACCGCCTATTTCACCGACCGCGCGCTGACCTACCTGAAGGGCGTCAACGGCAAGCCCTGGTTCCTCCATCTCGGCTACTATCGGCCGCACCCGCCCTTCATCGCCCCGGCGCCCTACAACACGATGTACGCGCCCACGGCGATGCCTGGCCCGGTGCGTCAGGCGGACTGGCGCGACGAGGCGCGGCAGCACCCGCTGCTCGACTTCTACCTGCGCGGCATCAGCCAGGGCTCCTTCTTCCATGGCGCGGGCGGGGCGGTGACGGGGCTCGACGAGGCCTCCATCCGCCTGATGCGCGCCACCTATGCCGGGTTGATGAGCGAGATCGACGACAATCTCGGCCGCGTCTTCGCCTATCTCGAGGAGACCGGGCAGTGGGAGGACACCATGGTGGTGTTCACCTCCGACCATGGCGAGCAGCTCGGCGACCATTGGCTGCTCGGCAAGATCGGGTATTTCGACGAGAGCTTCCGCATCCCGTTGGTGGTGAAGGAGGCCGGGCGGCCCGCGCGCCCCGGCGCGGTGGAGAGCGCGCCGACCGAGAGCATCGACCTGATGCCGACCATCCTCGAGGCGCTCGGCGGCGAGATCCCGCGCGCCTGCGACGGCGCCGCGCTCGCGCCGCTGCTGCGTGGCGGGGCGCCGGCGGGCTGGCGCGACGAGCTGCATTACGAGTTCGACTTCCGTGACGTCTTCTACTCTCGGCCGGAGAGCGAGCTCGGCCTGGACATGGACGAGTGCAGCCTCTGCGTCATCCAGGACGGAAGGTACAAATACGTCCACTTCGCCGCCCTGCCGCCGCTGTTCTTCGACCTGGAGCGGGACCCGCACCAGTTCACCAATCTCGCCGAAAGCCCGGAGCGTGCCGCGCTGGTGAAGGAGTATGCGCAGCGCGCCCTCTCCTGGCGGCTGCGCCATGCCGAACGCACGCTGACCGCCTATCGCGCCACGCCCGATGGGCTCGAAGACCGGGGGACCCCAGCATGATCGACCGTCGTAGCCTCCTCGCCGGCACCGCGCTCGCGGCCGGCCTGCCGCGCTTCGCCATCGGCCAGTCCGACCAGCGGCCGAGCATCACCGTCGCGGTGCAGAAGGTCAGCAACTCGAACACGCTGGAGCCGCTGCGCGAGCAGTCGAATGTCGGCGAGCGGGTGATGCTGACCTCGCTCTGGGAAGGCCTGCTCGGCCGCGACTACGGGAGCCGGCTGGAAACCGTCCCCGTGCTCGCCACCGAGGTGCGCCGCATCAGCGACAGCGTGCTGGAGCTGAAGCTTCGGCAGGGCGTGAAATTTCACAATGGCGACGAGCTGACGGCCGAGGATGTCGCCTTTTCCTTCGGCAACGAGCGTATGTTCGGCCCGGGCGGCCCGAACAGCGGCAGCACCATCCGCATCAACGAGGTCAATCCCGGCCGCGCCGGCCGCGAGTTGCCGGTGGAGGTGCCCGCCGTCGCCAATCGCAGCTTCCCCGGCTTCGAGCGCATCGAGATCGTCGACAAGTACACGCTGCGCTGGGTCAACCGCACGCCGGACGTGACGCTGGAAGGCCGCCTCGCCCGCTACGGCGCCGAGATCGGTAGCCGCCGGGGCTTCGCCGAGGCCGCCACCTGGCTCGATTGGGCGCGCAAGCCAGTCACCACCGGCCCCTACAAGGTAGCGGAATTCCGTGCCGACAACTCACTCACCCTTGTCGCGCATGACGAGTACTGGGGCGGCCGCCCGCCGCTGAAGCAGCTGCGCTTCGTCGAGGTGCCTGAGGTGTCCTCCCGGGTGAACGGGCTGCTTTCCGGCGAGTACCACTTCGCCTGCGACATCCCGCCCGACCAGATCGCCGGCATCGAGCGTAACCGCGCCTTCGAGGTGCTGGGCGGCACCATCCCGAACCACCGGCTGACGGTATTCGACAGGAACCATGCTACCTTGCGCGACCCGCGGGTGCGCCGCGCCTTCACCCATGCGATCGACCGGCAGGCAATCGTCGACAGCCTCTGGGCCGGGCGGACGGCGATCCCGCGCGGGCTGCAATGGGATTTCTACGGTGACATGGTCATCGCCAATTGGGCGGTGCCGAAATATGATCTCGCCGAGGCCCGCCGCCTGCTGCGGGAGGCTGGCTACAAGGGCGAGCCCATCCCCTACCGCCTGACGAACAACTACTACACCAACCAGGTGGCCACGGCGCAGGTGCTGGTCGAGATGTGGCGCGCCGCCGGCCTCAACGTGCAGATCGAGATGAAGGAGAACTGGTCGCAAATCCTGGAGGCGACGCCGACGCGGGCGGTGCGCGACTGGTCGAACTCCGGCCTGTTCAGCGACCCGACCTCCTCGCTCACCAACCAGCACGGGCCGAACGGCCAGCAGCAGCAGGTCGGCGAATGGACCAACGAGGAGTTCAACCGCCTCTCGGTCGAGCTGGAGACGAGCACCGACCGCGCCCGCCGCAAGGCGGTCTTCCGCCGCATGCTGGAGATCGCCGAGCGCGAGGACCCCGCCTATACGGTGCTGCACCAGAACGCGACCTTCACCGCCAAGCGCCGCGACATCCGCTGGCGCGCGGCGCCGGCCTTCGCCATGGACTTCCGCGCGGCGAACTGGGGTGTCTGAGCCGCTGATCGCGCTGCGCGGCCTCACCGTCGATTTCGGCGGAGCGCCGGCGCTGCGCGGAATCGACCTCAGCGTGGCGCCGGGCGAGGCGCTCGGGCTGGTGGGCGAGAGCGGCTGCGGCAAGTCGGTCACCTGGCTCGCCGCGCTCGGCCTGCTGCCGGGGCGGGCGCGCGTCGCCGGCAGCGTGCGGCTCGGTGGCGAGGAGTTGCTGGGCGCCCCGCCGGCGGTGCTGGACCGGGTGCGCGGCGGACGCGTCGCCATGATCTTCCAGGACCCGGCGAGCAGCCTCAACCCGGTGCACCGCATCGGCCGCCAGGTGGCGGAGGCGCTCGGCTTGCATCGAGGGCTGCGCGGCGCGGCGGCGAGGGCCGAGGCGCGGCGGCTGCTCGATCAGGTCGGAATCCCCGATGCCGGGCGGCGGCTGGATGCCTATCCGCATGAACTCTCGGGCGGCCAGAACCAGCGGGTGATGATCGCCATGGCGCTCGCCGGCCGGCCGGAGCTGCTGGTGGCGGACGAGCCGACCACGGCGCTCGACGTCACCATTCAGGCGCAGATCCTCGAACTGCTGGGCGCGCTGCGGCGGGAGACGGGCATGGCACTGGTGCTCATCTCCCACGACCTCGGCGTGGTGGCGGAAACCTGCGAGCGGGTTGCGGTGATGTATGCCGGGCGCATCGTGGAGGAGGCGTCGGTCGGCCGCCTCTTCGCCCGGCCGACACACCCCTACACGCAGGGCCTGCTCGGCGCCCTGCCGCCGCTCGACGGGCCCCGCCTGCCGCTCGCAGCCATCCCCGGCAGCGTACCGGAGCCGACTGCCATGCCCTCCGGCTGTGCCTTCGCCCCACGCTGTCCGCAGGCCGCCGCCGCCTGCGCCGCGGGCGTGCCGGCCACCATCGCCGTCGAGCCGGGCCATGCCGCCGCCTGCCTGCGCGCGGTGCGGGAGCTGGTGCCGGCATGAGCGATGCGCCGTTGCTCGAGGCCGTCGGCCTCACCCGCCGCTATGCGATGCGCCGCGGCCTCTTCGGTCGGCCGGTAGAGGTGCGGGCGGTCGATGGCGTCTCGCTCACGCTGGAACGCGGCCGGACCCTCGGCCTGGTCGGTGAGAGCGGCTGCGGCAAGTCCACCACCGGGCGCCTGGTGCTGGGGCTAGAGCGGCCGGATGCCGGCAGCGTCGTCTTCGAGGGCAGGCCGATGCCCGGCCCCGGCACGCCGGCCTGGCGGGCTCTCCGGCCGCGGATGCAGATGGTCTTCCAGGACCCGCTCGGTGCCCTCGACCGGCGCATGACCATCGGCGCGCAGATCGCCGAGCCGCTTGAGATCCACGGCATCGGCGACCGCGCCGACAGGGTCGCGGCGCTGCTTCGCGATGTCGGCCTGCGTGCCGACCAGGCCGGGCGCTATCCGCATGAGCTTTCCGGCGGCCAGCGCCAGCGCGCCGTACTGGCCCGGGCGCTGGCGACCGATCCGGCGCTGCTGGTCTGCGACGAGCCGATCAGCGCCCTCGACGTCTCGATCCAGGCGCAGGTGATGAACCTGCTGGTGGAGCTGCAATCCCGCCTTGGCACCGCGATCCTCTTCGTCAGCCATGACCTGCGCGCGGTGCGGCAGGTGAGCCACCGGGTCGCGGTGATGTATCTCGGCCGCATCATCGAGGAGGGCGAGCCGGATGCGGTGCTGCACGACCCGGCGCACCCCTATGCCCAGGCGCTGGTCTCCGCCATCCCGCATCCCGGCCGCAGCCAGCGGCGCATCCTGCTGCAGGGCGACCCACCCAACCCCGCCGACCGGCCGAGCGGCTGCGCCTTCCACCCTCGCTGCCCCGTCGCCACGCCGCTCTGCGCGAGAGAGGACCCGGTGCTGAAGCCTCGTGCCAGCGATGGCCGCCGCGTCGCCTGCCATGTGGCACAGGGCGATGTTCCCGCCCGGAGGGCGGCGTGATGCTCCGCTTCCTCGGCTTCCGCCTGCTGCGTGCCGCCATCACCATCGTCATGGTGGTGAGCTTCGCCTTCGTCGTGCTGCGCCTCTCGGGTGACCCGGCGCAGATCATCATGGGCGCCGATGCGCCACCCGAGGCCATCGCCGCCTTCCGCCGCGCCTGGGGGCTGGAGGAGCCGCTCTGGCTGCAATATTTCCGCTATTTCGGGGCGATCTTCAGCGGCGACCTCGGCCGTTCCATGCGCGATGGGCGGGAAGCCATCGGCCTCGTCGCGGAGCGCATCCCGGCGACGCTGGCGCTCACCGTTCCGGCGCTGCTGATCAAGCTCGGCCTCGGCATCCCGGCCGGGATCACCGCGGCGCTGCATCGCAACTCCTTCATCGACCGGGCGGTGATGATGCTGGCGGTCGCCGGCTTCACCGTGCCTTCCTTCGTGCTGGGGCTGTTGCTGGTGCTGGTCTTCGCGGTGCAGCTCGGCTGGCTGCCCTCGGGCGGGCAGGAGGGGTGGCGCCATGCCATCCTGCCCATCGTCACCATGGGGGCCGGAGGTGCTGCGGTGCTGGCGCGCTTCACCCGCAGCGCGATGCTGGAGGTGCTGGGCCAGCCCTATATCCGCACCGCCTCGGCCAAGGGCGTGCCCTGGCGGGCCGTGGTCTGGGGCCATGCGCTGCCGAATGCGGCGATCCCGACCGTCACCATCATCGGCTTCATGGTGGGCAGCCTGATCGCGGGCGCCGTGGTGGTGGAGAGCGTCTTCTCCTGGCCCGGCGTCGGGCGGCTGCTGGTGGTGGCCGTCGCCAACCGGGACCTCGCTGTGGTGCAGTGCATCCTGCTGCTGGTGGCGGCGACCATGGTGACGGCCAATCTCGTGGTCGACCTGCTCTACGGCGCGCTCGACCCGCGGCTTCGGCAGAGGACGGCCTGAGATGTCCGGCATCGCACTTCCGGTCCGGCTGGCCAGCAAAGGGAAGCGGCGGCGCTGGCCGGCGCTGGTGGTCTTCGCCATCGCCTGGCTCTTGCTGATGCTCGGCGTCGCGCTGCTGGCCGATGCCATCGCCCCTTACGCCTATACCGCGCTCGACCTCCGCAACCGCCTGGCGCCGCCTGGGGCGACGATGCTGCACCCGCTCGGCACGGACGAGCTGGGGCGCGACGTGCTGTCGCGGCTGATTTTCTCCATCCGCATGAGCCTGCTGATCGCCTTCGGCGCGACCATCATCGGCGCGCTGATCGGCACCTCGCTCGGCGTGCTGGCGGCGCATTTCCGTGGCCTGGTCGAGCAGGTTGTCCTCGCCCTGGTGGATTTCTCGGCCAGCCTGCCCTTCCTCATCCTGGCGCTCGCGGTGCTCGCCTTCTTCGGCAACTCGCTGACGCTCTTCATCTGCCTGCTCGGCCTGCATGCCTGGGAGCGCTATGCGCGGATCGCGCGCGGCCTCGTCATCAGCGCCGGCGCGCAAGGTTATGCGGCGGCGGTGCGGCAACTCGGCGCCTCGCCCTGGCGCGTCTATGGCCGGCACGTGCTGCCGAACATCGCCTCGACGCTGATCGTCTCGATGACGCTCGCCTTCCCGGAGGTCATCCTGCTGGAGAGCGGCCTTTCCTTCCTCGGCCTCGGGGTGCAGCCGCCGGAGACCTCGCTGGGCTCCATGGTCGGCTATGGGCGCGAGTATCTGACGCGGGCGCCCTGGATCCTGCTGTCGCCGGCGGCGGTGATCGTGCTGACGACCTTCTCAGTCTCCGTCCTTGGCGACTGGCTGCGCGACCGGCTGGACCCGACCCTAAGCTAGTGGAGCCGCCCCGGCTGGTGCGGGCTGTCGAGGCTGAAGGTGGGGATCGCCACGTCGAAACCCTCGCCGGTATCGCTCAGCACCATGTGGTAGGTGCCCCGCATGAAGCCCGAGGGCGTCGCCAGCGGCGTGCCGGAGGTGTACTCGAAGCTTTCGCCAGGATCGAGCACCGGCCGCTCGCCCACCACCCCATCGCCATGCACCTGCTGGGTGCGCCCTTGGGCATCGGTGATGAGCCAGGTGCGCTTCAGCAGCTGCACCGTCTGCCGGCCCTCGTTGGTAATGGTGACGCGATAAGCCCAGACGTAATGACTGCGTTCCGGCGCCGACTGGTCGGCGAGGAAGAAAGTTCGGACCGAAACCCGCACGCCCCGCGTCACCTCGGTATAGCCGGGCTGGCGGGCCGGGTCGGCATCGGTAGGCGAGCGCTGCATGGCTTCAGCTCTCCCCCAGACGGAAAGTGGCGGTCGGGTCGCTCCAGGTCTCAAGGCCCATGATGTAGTTTCCCCCCGTTTGGGGCCACAGCCTGCCACGGCCGCGACCCCGCGCGCTACTATTCCGCGGCGCGGGCTACAGCCCCGCCCGCCGCGTCCAGCGCATCGGCCAGGTCCTCGATCAGGTCCGCTACATCCTCCAGCCCGACCGAGAGCCGGATGGTGCCGTCCGTGATGCCGAGCCGCGCCCGCTCCTCCGCGCCGATGCGCATATGTGTGGTCGTCGCCGGATGTGTCACCATGCTCTTCGAATCGCCGAGGTTGTTCGAGACGTCGATCAGCTTCAGCGCGTTGCAGAAGCGGAAGGCCGCCTCCTTCCCCCCCGCCAGGTCGAAGGTGACGATGGTGCCGCCGCCCGTCATCAGCTTCTGCGCCAAGGCGTACTGCGGATGGCTGGCGGAGAGGGGATAGAGCGCCCGCTTCACCTCCACCCGCTCGGCGAGGAAATCGGCGATGGCGGCGGCGCTGCGGCACATGGCGTGGACGCGGAGATGCAGCGTCTCCAGCCCCTTCAGGATTACCCAGGCATTGAAGGGGCTGATCGAGGGGCCAGTGTTGCGGATGAAGGGCTGCAGCACCTCGTCCACCCACTTCTTGCTGCCCAGGACGGCGCCGCCGAGCACGCGGCCCTGGCCGTCCATGTGCTTGGTGCAGGAATAGACAACGACATCGGCGCCGAGCGTCAGCGGCTTCTGCAGCAGGGGCGTGGCGAAGACGTTGTCGACGACGACGATGGCGCCGGCCTTGTGCGCAAGCGCCGCGACGGCCGGCAGGTCGACCAGTTCCAGCATCGGATTGGAGGGCGTCTCCAGCAGCACCAGCGCCGCCGGCCGCGACAGCGCCGCCTCCCACTGCGCGAGGTCGGCGCCATCGACGAACTCGCCGGTGATGCCGTAGCGCGGCAGCAAGGTCGAGACGATCCAGTGGCATGAGCCGAACAGCGCCCGCGAGGCGACGACACGGTCGCCCGCCTTCAAGTGCGACAGCATCGCCGCATGCACCGCCGCCATGCCTGTTGCGGTGCAGCGGCAGGCCTCGGCCCCTTCCAGCGCTGCCAGCCGGCCTTCGAGCATGGAGACGGTCGGGTTGCCGAAGCGGGAATACTGGTAATGCGTGGCGGTGCCGGCGAAGGTCGCCTCCGCCTGCTCGGCGCTGTCATAGACGAAGCCCGAGGTGAGGAAGAGCGCCTCCGCCGTCTCGTCATGGTTGGAGCGCATGGTGCCGCCGCGGACGAGCAGGGTCGCGGGGCGGAGGGGACGCTCGGGCAGGGACTTGGACATCGGATTGGAACACCCTGGCAAACCAATGGCGTCCGGCACCCTTCACGGGGCGCGAGGGCACCCGCAGGCACCCTCGACGGCCGATTTAGCGCGAATATTTTGAACCCATCACCGTCGCTGCGCGTCGCCGATGGGGACCCGTAAGGACCTCGCCGCAAGCTGGCCGGACAAATCGCGAGGGGGCCTCGCGGCCCGGGCGCAGTTAGCGGCCCCGGACGCATGCGGTCAACCCTCCATACCGTCTGATGCAAGAGGCGGGCTTGAGCCCAGCGCCGGCTGCGGCTAATGTCATCCCTACTGCGGGCGTAGTTCAGAGGTAGAACGTCAGCTTCCCAAGCTGAATGTCGTGGGTTCGATTCCCATCGCCCGCTCCACCATCCCCTCATCAACGGCCTTTCACTTGGCCTGCGCCACCCTCCGGGGCAGAGTGCAGGCCGAACCCCTTTGGGAATTGCGACAAGTTGGAATTAACGCCTGAACAGGTCGCCGCCGCCCGAGCCATCGGCTGCGCCTTCTTTCCCGCGACCGAATTGCAGGTCCAGCGCCTCACCATGCAGCAGCGCATCTTCAAGGTGGAGGGCAAGCATTACCTGCTGAGCCGCGACGGTTCCTATTTCGAGACGGCCGGCACGCTGCGGGCGCTGATCGCCAAGGCGGCGCCCCCGCCCGCGCCGGTGCCCGAGGTTCCCGTCGTCGAGGCCCGGACTCCCAAGCCACCGCCGCCTGAACCAATCATCGAGGCTCCGGCGCCCGAGCCGCCGCCACCCGATCCGGTTGCCGAGGCCACCATCCCCGAGCCGCCTCCACCCGGCCCGGAGGCCGAGGCCGCGATTCCAGAGCCGCTTCCGGCGGAGCCGGCCCCGCCACCCGCCCCCCGTCGGCGTGGCCGCCCGCGGAAGGCTGCTGCCGCGCCCGTGGAGGCCGAAGCGCCCGAGCCCGAGCCCGAGCCCTCACCGCCCGCTACCGAACCCGCCCCGCCCCGCCGCCGCACCAAGGAGACCCAGCCCCGCTGGAAGACCGCCGGCCCCGCTCGTCGCGGCCGCCTCAAGCCTTCCTCCTGAGGCTGGACAGAACGCCCCGCCTCGGCTTCCTTGCGCATGAGGATCGAGGAACGTTCATGCTGCTTCGCCGCACCACCTTGGCCGGTCTCGGTACCCTGCTGGCCGCCCCGGCGCTTCACGCCCAACCGGCCGAGTGGAAGCCCGACCGGCCGCTCCGCCTGATCGTCACCTACCCGCCGGGTGGCGTAACCGATATCGTCGGCCGCATCGCCGCCGATCCGCTGGGCCGGGAACTCGGTCAGCCCGTGGTGGTGGAGAACCGCGCCGGCGCCGGCGGCAATATCGGGACGGGGGCCGCCGCCCAGGCGGAGGCGGACGGCACCACCATCCTCTTCGGCACCACCGCCATGTTCGGCGTGAATCCCGTCCTTTACGCCAATAGCGGCGTCGATGCGGTGCGCGACTTCATCTGCCTCGGCACGATCGGGGAGGTGGCGAACATCCTCTCCGTCATACCATCCCGCGTTCAGGCGAAGGATGTGCGGTCCTTCATCGCCGAGGCCAAGGCGCGGCCGCTGATCTACGGCTCGGTCGGCAATGGCAGCTCGTCGCATCTCTCGGCCGCGGTCTTCCTGAAGGAGGCGGGGATCGACGCGACGCATGTGCCGTACCGCGGCTCCTCGCCGCTGGTCGCCGCCATGCTGGCGGGCGAGGTGGATTTCGGCTTCGACACCACCGCCACCTCCACCGCGCATATCCAGTCCGGCGCCTTCCGCCCGCTCGCCGTCACCACCGTCCGCCGCGCAAGCGCCCTGCCGCAGGTGCCGACGCTGAAGGAGAGCGGCATGCCGGATGTCGACCTCGGCATCTGGTTCGGCCTCTTCGTGCCGCGGAAGACGCCGCCGGCCATCATCCGGCATCTCACCGCGGCGCTGGAGCGGACCCGCACGCCGCAGACCGAGCAGCGCCTGCAATCGGCCTTCGTCGACCCGCTCTATATCCCGCAGCCCGAGGTGGACGGCTATATCCGCGCCAGCGCCCTCCGCTGGCAGGCCATTGCGAAGGACGCCCGCATCTCGGTCGATTGAGCCATGCTGCTCAGCGCTGCCAGAGGCCGAATCGGCGCGCCTGCTTGAGCCACCAGCCCTGCTGCCGCCACCAGGGCAGGAAGGCCCGCCGCGCCGCCGAGGCCGGCGCCCAGCCGGACGGGTCGGCCAGCCGCTCCAGCAGCAGTTCCGGCCCGCAGGGCAGCATCGTCACCGGGTCCAGGTAGCGTGGGTAGAGGATCAGCGCGCCGGCGACCAGCGCATCCAGCGGGAGGGCACGGCCGCGCCGCGGCACCGGCTCCATGTCCCGCGTCAGGCCCCAGCCGGCATAGAAGGGGCGGCCCCAGACCGTTACCTCCAGCCCGCGCAGCAGCGCCTCGAAGCCGGCGAGGCTGGTGATGCCGTGCAGCGCATCCACCTGGGCGAAGAGCGTGCCGATATCGCCCTCCGCCGCCACCGCATCGGCGAAGCGGAGTGCCAGCCGCCGCGGGACATAGCCGCGGCGATAGCCCGTCTCCACATCCGGGTGCGGACGGAAGACGATGAAGGCTCCCGGCTCCTGCCGCCGCACCGCCTCCAGCAGGGCGAGGTTGCCGCGCACCCGCCCGGCGCCAAGCCGGATCGAGGCATCGTCCTCGACCTGCCCGACGACGAGGATGCGCCGCCGCCCCGGCGTCGCCGGCAGGGGCGGGGCCGGGCGGCGGAGGTTGTACTTGGTCACCCCCTGCGCGACGATCGACATACGCAGCGCCGCCGCGCGCGCCAGCAGGGCAGGGGTGAAGGCCGTCTCTGCCAGGATGCGTTCCAGCGTGGAGGCCTCGCCCGCATCGTAATGCGGCACCAGAGGATCGACGGCCAGCGAGGCGGAGGGGATGAAATCCACCCCGAGCCCGACCGAGCGCAGGAAGCCATCCTCCACCCAATGCAGCGGCACCCCCGCCGCCCGGCAGCGCGCCGCCAGCCCCGGCGAAGCCCGCGTCGCCCAGACAGCGATGCCGCCCTGCCGCTCCCGCGCCACGGCCAACGCCTCATTCTCATCTCCGGCGAAGATGACAGGCGGGCCGTCATGCGCGAAGGCGGCGGCGATGGCGGCCTGCTTCCACCGCGCCATGCCGAGGAAGGCGGCGATGCCCCGGTTCGCCGCCGCCTCGCGCCGCCACAGCGCGAGCAGGGCCAGCCCCTCCTCGGCGGTGGAAGCCTGCCCGCGGAACGGATCCGCCCAGCGCGTAGCCGCCAGCAGCCGGGGATCGATAGGGTCCGGCCAGAGCGGTTGCAGCGCGGCCGCCTGCGCCTCAGCCTCGGCCGATGCCGGACGGGCCAGCGCCGCCGCGACCGGCTCCTCGCCGATGGCCGCCAGCAGCCCCACCACGCGCCGCCGTGGGCCGAAGGCGGGTGCCGCCCAGGGCCCCTCGGCCAGCTGTACCCCCTCCGGCACGCCCTCGGGGAAGAAGGCTGCCAGATGCGGAAGCTCGGTCAGGGCAGCTCCTGCATCCGCCGCTCGACCATAGCACGCCAGGGGGCCTCGGGTGGCGCCTCGGCCACCAGCGCCTGCCACAGCTCGCGCGCCCGCTCGGGGTGCCCCGCCCGCGCCTCGACCAGGCCAGAGAGGAAGCGCAGGCCCACATGCTGCGGCGCCTGGGGCAGGGCCGTGGCGAGCAGCCGCCGCGCATCCTCCACCTTCTCGTCCTCCAGCAGGACCTGGGCGAGCTGGCTGGTCAGCTCCGGGTCGAATTGCGCTGCCAGCGCGCGCTTGTAGGCCGCCGCCGCCGGGCCGAGTGCGCCGCGGCTGCGTTCGGCATTGCCGAGCAGGCGGTAGCCCTCCTGCGCCTGCGGCGTCGTTGGGTCGAGCCGTGCGAGGCGGCTGCGCAGCAGCTCCAGCATCTCCTCGTCCCGCGCCGCCACCTGCTGACGCAGCGAGAAGGGCGCCGAGGGCATGTCCGGCAGCGCGCTCGGCCAGTAGAGGGCGAGGGCCAGCAGCGGCACGGCGGCCACCGTCGCCCAGAGGGCGAGCTTCGCCCCGCGCCCGGCCTGGGTGCCCGGCTCGGCCGGGGCCGCCAGCAGCCGGCGCTGTACCTCGAGCACGGCAGCCTTGTGCGCCGTCTCGTCCAGCCGGCCGGCGTCGCGCTCGCGGTCCAGCTCCTCCATCTGCGCCCGGTAGAGGGCGAGGTCGGCCTCGCGTCGCCCGCGCGCCGCCGGCGGGCGGAACAGGCTGGCGGCGAGCGGCAGGATCGCCGCCACGGCCAGCAGGCCGAGCAGCGGCCAGAACGGAAACCAGTTCACTCGCGCGGCCTGCCGGAGAGTTGGGCGAGGCGATCGCGCTCCGCCTGGGTGAGCTCCTGCGGCCCGGGCGCCACCCGCTGCCGCCGCCGCATGCCGCGGATCAGCAGCGCGCCACCGAGGAGCGCGATGGCCGGCATCCCCCAGAGCAGCGCCGTCTCCGGCTTGAAGGGCGGCTTCAGCAGAACGAAGTCACCGTAGCGCTCATGCACGAAGCGGAAGACGGCATCGTCCGGCTTGCCCTGCGCCACCTGCTCGCGGACGATCCGCCGGAGGTCGCGGGCAAGGTCGGCATCGCTGTCCTCGATCGACTGGTTCTGGCAGACCATGCAGCGCAGCTCGCGCCCGATGACGCGGGCGCGCTCTTCCTGCGCCGGGTCGGGGAGCTGGTCGGCCGGGTCGCCCACGGCGAGCGCCGGACCCGCGGCCAGCATCAGCAGCAGCAGCCAGCGGATCATGCGGTGCGCCGCAGCAAGGGAGTCACCTGTTGCGCCAGGATCTCCTCGGTGATTGGCCCGGCCATCCGCCAGCGGATGATGCCCGACTTATCGAGGAGATAGGTCTCCGGCACGCCATACAGCCCCCAATCGATCGCGACCCGCCCCGGCTGGTCCACGCCGAGCCGCGCGTAGGGCGTGCCGCGCTGCTTCAGGAAGCCGAGGCTGTCCGCCGGCTTGTCCTTGTAGGCGATGCCCATGATGGCGACGCCGTCGCGCGCGAGGCGCATCAGCTGTGGATGCTCGATCACGCAGGGCACGCACCAGGAGGCGAAGAAATTCACCAGCAGCGGCTTACCCGTCTTCAGATCGGCCGCCGACAGCCCCGGCAGCCCCGTGCCCTCGAGCGGCGGCAGGCTGAAATCCGGCGGCGCCTTGCCGATCAGTGCGGAGGGCACGCCGCGCGGGTCGTAGTTGCCGGTGCCGAGGCCGCGCAGCATGGCGTAGAAGCCGGCGCCGCCGAGGCCGGCGACGGCCAGCGGCGCCAGCAGCAGCGCGCGGCGGCGCCAGGCGGCCGCTTCGGGGTTGGGGGCCGCCTCGCTCATGCCCGTGCCCCGGCCTTCACGGCCTTCGGTGCTGGCGCCGAAACACGGACGCGTCGGTCGCTGAGCGAGATGCCGCCGCCGAGCGCCATGATCGCGGCGCCGAGCCAGATCCAGGGCGCCAGCGGGTTGTGGTGGATGCGCAGCACCGCGCCGCCCTCCCGTTCCTCGCCGAGCACCACATAGAGGTCGGCGAGCCAGTTGGTGTGGATCGCCGCCTCCGTCGTCGTCATCCGGGCGACGGGGAAGCTGCGGCGCTCCGGCGTCAGAACCGTCACCAGCCGGCCGCCATCGCGCACCTCGACCGTCGCACGCCGGGCCGAGAAATTCGGCCCCGGCGCATCAGCGACGCCGACCAGCCGGTAGTCGTACCCGGCCAGCGCCACGCTCTCGCCAGGCTTCACCAGCCGCAGCGTATCGGTGGCGAGGCCCATGCCGGCGAGGCCGAGGATCATCACCCCCATCCCCGCATGGGCCAGCGCCCCGCCCCAGGCCGCCCGCGGCAACCCCTTGGCCCGCGCCCAGGCCGCCCGCGGCCGGCTGAAGAGCGCGATGCGGTCGGCAATGTCGGCGACGGCGGCGAGGATCACCCACACCGCCGCGCCGAAGCCGAGCGCCGGACCGACGCGATAGCCCTCGATGGCGAAGCAGAGCACGAGCGCCACCAGCCCGGCGAGCGCCGCCCACCACAGCCGCTGCAGGGCGGGGAAAAGCCGCGCCCGCTTCCAGGGCATCAGCGGCCCGAGCGTCATGGCACCGATCAGCGGCACCGCCAGCGGGAAGATTGCCGTGTTGAAGAAGGGCGGCCCCACCGAGAATTTCTCGCCCAGCACGAGGTCGGCGAACATCGGGTAAAGCGTGCCGGCCAGCACCACCGCCGCGATCGAGCAGAGCAGCAGGTTGTTCAGCACCAGCGCCCCCTCGCGGGAGACCGGGGTGAAGACGCCTGTCGGCAGCATCGCCTGCGCCCGCCAGGCGAAGAGCAGGAAGCCGCCGCCGATATAGACCGCGAGCAGGATGAGGATGACGGTGCCGCGCGCCGGGTCGTTGGCGAAGGCATGCACGCTGTTCAGCACCCCGGAGCGGACGAGGAAGGTGCCGAGCAGGCTCATCCCGAAGGCGAGGAGGGCGAGGAACACCGTCCAGGTCTTCAGCGCCTCCCGCTTCTCGACGACGATGGCGGAGTGCAGCAGCGCGCAGCCGGCCAGCCAGGGCAGCAGGGAGGCATTCTCCACCGGGTCCCAGAACCAGTAGCCGCCCCAGCCAAGCTCGTAATAGGCCCACCAGGAGCCGAGCGCGATGCCGAGCGTCAGGAAGGACCAGGCGGCCAGCGCCCAGGGCCGCACCCAGCGCCCCCAGGCCGCGTCGACGCGCCCCTCGATCAGCGCGGCGACGGCGAAGGCATAGGTCACCGCGAAGCCGACATAGCCGAGATAGAGCAGCGGCGGATGGAAAGCGAGGCCCGGGTCCTGCAGGATCGGGTTCAGCCCCTGGCCGTCCATCGGCGGCGGCCAGATGCGCTCGAAGGGATTCGAGGTGGCGAGGATGAAGCCGAGGAAGCCGAGCGCCACCAGCGCCAGCACGCCGAGCACCCGCGCCTGGAGCGCCGAGGGAAGGTTGCCGCCGAAGGCCGCCACCGCCCCGCCGCAGAGGGCGAGGATGAGCACCCAGAGGAGCATCGATCCTTCATGGTTTCCCCAGGCGCCGCTGATCTTGTAGAGCGTCGGCTTCAGCGAGTGGCTGTTCTGCACCACGTTCAGCACCGTGGTGTCATTGGCGACATAGGCCCAGACGAGGCAGGCGAAGGCCGCGGCGACCGTCACCAGCACGCCGGCGGCGATCGGCCCGGCGGCGCCCATCAGCCGCGCATCGGCCCGCTGCGCGCCGGCTAGCCCGACCAGCGCCTGCGCAAGCGACAGGGCCAGCGCGAGGGCGAGGGCGAAATGCCCGATCTCGGGGATCATGAGCCGCGCCTCGGCTGCGCCTGCGCCGGCTCCAGCATGTTCCAGGTGGCGGCCGGGGGCGGCGCCCCCTGGTTCGGGTTCCAGTGGCCGCTCTTCTTCAACGCATCGGCCACTTCGGGCGGCATGTAGCTCTCGTCGTGGCGGGCCAGCACCTCGCTCGCGCGGAAGGTGCCGTCGGGCCCGAGCTTGCCAAGGGTGACAACGCCCTGGCCCTCGCGGAACAGGTCCGGCAGCACGCCGGCATAGGTGACGGCCACCCCATTCGCGCCATCCGTCACGCGGAAGCGCGCCTCCGGCTTGCCGTCTGGCGCCGTCTCCCGCACCACGCTGCCGGTCTCGACGAGGCCGCCAAGGCGGAAGGCGCGGTCCGGCTTCGGCGCCTCGCGGGCGATGTCGCTCGGCGAGCGGAAGAAGACGAGGTTGTCCTGGAAGGCGGAGAGGGTCAGGGCCGTGGCGCTGCCGAGCCCGAGGGCACAGAGCAGCAGCAGCCAGAGCCGGCGGGACTTGCGGGTCATGCGGTATCCTGTGCGCGCCTTGCGGCACGCGGGTCGAGCTGGGCCAGCCGGCGCTTCGCCGCGGCATGACGCAAGATGGTGGCGATGGCGAGGATCAGGAAGCCACCGAGCACCAGCGCATAGCTGGCCGTGACATGCATCCAATGGAGGCTCATCAGGCGGCCTCCGCCCGTCGCGCTGCGGCGAGTTCAAGCGCCCGGATGCGCCGCTCCATCACCGCCGCCCGCGTCCGCGCCAGGACCAGTGCCATGAAGGCGAGGGTGAAGCCGAGCGCGCAGACCAGCAGCGGGTAGAGGATGTCGACATGCAGCCCCGGCGCGCCGAGCCGCGTCACGCTCGCCGGCTGGTGCAGCGTGTTCCACCAATCGACCGAGAATTTCACGATCGGCACGTTCACTGCCCCGATCAGCGCCAGGATGGCGCCCATCCGCGCCCCGCGCTCGGTGTCGTCGAAGGCGCGGACCAGGGCGGCATGGCCGAGCCAGAGGAAGAACAGCACCAGGACCGAGGTGAGCCGCGCATCCCAGACCCACCAGGTGCCCCACATCGGCTTGCCCCAGAGGCTGCCGGTGGCGAGGCAGAGGGCGGTGGCGAGCGCCCCGATCGGCGAAAGCTCCCGGCAGGCGAGGTCGGCCAGCGGGTGCCGCCAGATCAGCGACAGGATCGAGCCTACCGCCAGCCCGGCATAGCCGCCCATCGCCAGCCAAGCCATCGGCACATGGATGTAGAGGATGCGGACCGTCTCGCCCTGCTGCCAGTCGGGCGGCGAGAAGAACAACCCCCAGGGCAGGCCGATACCGAGCGTCAGCACCGCCGCCGCCGTCAGCCAGGGCAGCACCCGCCCGGACAGCCGCAGGAAGCGGCCCGGATTGGCGAAGCGGTGCAGCCCGCCCCGCGGGGCAGGGGAGAGGGGCCTGGCGCCCAGGCTCGTGTCGGCGGTTTCCACGGCGCCACCCTAAGCCTTGTGCGCGACGGATTGAAGCTTTCGCACAGCCGGGTAACCTGCCGCCCTCGATAACCGAAAGGAACGATTATGCGGCACGGCTTGGCCAGCACGGTCGCCCTCGCAGCCATGGCTCTCGCCCAGGCGGCCATGGCGGAGACCTTCCTTACCTGCCGCTTCCCCAATGGCGGGCAGCTCCGGGTCGTGGTGGAGGAGCGCGGCCTTGCCGTCGAACGGCCCGGCCAGACCGCCTGGCTGGAGTCGGAGGAGATGGGCATGCGGCGTGATCCGTTGGCCGCCGGCTTCGGCTCACCCCTGCCCGGCGAGGGCTGGCGGGGCGTGCCGGCGCATGACCGCTTCGCTCTCAGCCTGTCCCGGGTGACGGGGGAGGCGCGGCTGCTCTTCTCCCGCCGGCCCGATCCGGCGCAGGTCGAGGCCTGCCGCGCCGCCGCCGCCGCCCGCCCGGCTGACCAGCCCCCGTCGATGCCGGTGCCTTGCGAGGTTCCGGTCGCCGCCGGCACCCTGGCCGGCACCTGCGAGGTCCAGCGGTTGAAATTCTGAACCTTACAGCATCCAGGCCGAGCCGACCGGGTGGCTCACGGCCGGCAGCACCCCGCTGCCGAGCCCGGTCTCCATATGCCAGGCCGCGCTGCCGCCCAGCGCCTGGCCGACCCAGACCCCGTCCGGATCGGCCGCCGCCGCCAGCGCCGCGTCCGAGCCCGCCAGATCGGCGACGAGCTGCGCCCGGGTGACCCCGGAGGCCAGCCGGCCGAGTTGCAAGGCCAGCTCCGCCGCCTCCGGGTCACGGTGCAGGGCGGATTGGTAGAGCGTCGTCACCAGCGCCGCATCGTCGAGCCCGGCCATTGCCCCCGTCACCAGCCCCGCCGCCAGATCGACCCAGCCCTGGCCCGCGGTGTTCTGCTCCACCAGCGTCGCCCGCTGGGTCCCGCCCGCCGCTTGTCCCGTCACCGTGCTGTGCAGGGCCGAGGCACGTACCGCCTGCCCCACCGGGTCGAAATCGAGGTAGCCATCGGCGAGGCGGATGGTCTGCACCGCCGGCATCCAAACCTCCTTGCCCTCGGCGAGCAGCACCTGGCGCAGTTCCTCGCCGTAGCTGTTGGCGGCCGTGACATTGCGGGCCTCATGCAGCGTCACCGCCTGGCTCGGCGTGTGGAGGACGAAGCCAGATTGCGGCGTCACCGGCGTCAGCACATCCACATGGCTCTGCTGCGTGCCCGGATCCGTCACCGTGAGGTTGAGGGTGAAGCCCGCGCTCTGCCGGCCGTCGGAGACCTGGACGAAGAGCGGGCGCGTCGGCATCTCGTCAAGGCCGAGGCTGATGCCATCCTTCAGCTTCAGCACATTGCCCACCACCTCGAAGCGCCAGGCATCCTCCTCTGAAAAGGTGAAGGTGAAGGGCCCGGCCGAATCCGGGTCGGTGACGGAGAGCGTGCCGATCGCGCTGCCGATGGCCCCTGCCACGACGCTGCCGCCGGTGACGAGACGCAGGTCGCTCGGCGGCGCGTCGTCCTGGTCGAGCACGGCGATGCGATAGACCGTGCTCGGGCTCTGCCGGCTGCCATCGGCGAAGACGAAGCGGAGCGAGAAGGAGAGCTGTGTCGGCAGGTGGGCGGCGGCGAAATACTCGTAGTCGACTGGGGCGGCGAGGCCGAGGGTGACGAGGCCCAGGCCCGGATCCCACGCCGCTGAGAAATTCAGCGCGTTGGCGCCGATGAGCTCGATCCCGACCAGGCTGTTCGTGTCGCCGGTGAGCGTCAGGCCGGCGGCCCATTCCCCGGGTTTCGAATTCTCCCGCAGCGTGCTGGGAATGGTCCCGGAAACCTGGACGCTCGGCATGGTTTCTCGCCCCGTCTGTGTGACAGGGCGGACCATGTGGCACCGATCTTACGGAAGCATAAATGAGACTGGCGCTATTTCCGTTGGGCGGCTGCCAGCTGCGTCCGCACCGTCCAGAGTTCCGGAAAGAACCCCCGCTCGAGCACGCCCTTGAGATAGGCGACGCCGGCCGAGCCGCCGGTGCCCATCCGGTGGCCAATGATCCGCTCCACCGTCCGCATGTGCCGGAAGCGCCAGGTCTGGACGGCGTCCTCGAGGTCCACCAGCTCCTCGGCCAGTTCATAGAGGTCGAAATGCGCTTCGGCCTGCTCGTAGACGATGACCCAGGCCGCGGTGACGCCTTCGTCGGCCGCATGAGGCTTGCTGGGGTCGCGCCCGAGCACCGCCTCCGGCACCGGCAGGCCGCGGCGACCAAGCAACCTGAGCGCCTCGTCATAGAGCGAGGGCCCGTGAAAGGCCGCCTCCAGCACCGCCAGGATGTCCGGCCGATGGGCATGCGGCTTCAGCATGAAGCCGTCCCGCGCGCCGAGCTTGAACTCGATCAGCCGGTACTGCCAGGACTGGAAGCCGGAGGAACTGCCGAGGCTGTCGCGGAAGGCGAGGTAGTCGTGCGGCGTCATGGTCGAGAGCACGTCCCAGGCCTCGACCAGCTGCTTCTGGATGCGCGAGACGCGCGCCAGCGCCTTGAAGGCCGGCCGCAGCGCATCGGCGCGGATGTTGGCCATCGCCAAGTCCAGCTCGTGGTTCAGGAGCTTCATCCAGAGCTCCTGCACCTGGTGGATGGTGATGAAGAGCAGCTCGTCATGCTGGCCGGAGAGCGGCTGCTGCGCCGAGAGGATCTGGTCGAGATGCAGGTAGTCGCCATAGCTCATGCGCTTGGCGAAATCGGTCTCGACACCCTCGACCATGGTGATGGCCTCCTCGGAAGACTTACTTTAAGCTTAAAGCAATCAGCCGGAGCAAGACCATGCTGGACCTCCGCCCGCACTTCTCCCGGAGCCTCGGCGCCGCGCCGGAGCGGCTGCATTTCGCAGCCCACAGCCACCATCCGCGGCCCGACGTGACCCGCGCAGCCCAACTTGCCGCCTGGGACGACGCGGCCCGGTTGCTGGACACCAAATGGGGGCATGTCCTCGGCCCGGTCTGGCAGTCGGCCCAGCGCCATGTTGCCCGGCATTGCCGCCTGCCGGACCCGTCGACCATCGTCTTTGCGCCGAACACCCAGGAATTCGTCGTCCGCATCCTCTCGGCGTTGCCCACCCACCGGCGGCCGCGCATCCTGACCACGGATGGCGAATTCCACAGCTTCGCCCGGCAGGTCGCCCGGCTGGAGGAGGAGGGGCTGATCGTCGTCACCCGTATCCCGAGCGAGCCAGCGTGCGACTGCATCCCGCGCCTCGCCGAGGCTGCCCGGCAAGGCTTCGACCTGATCTGGGCGAGCGAGGTCTTCTTCACCTCCGGCGCCGCGCTGACGGACCTGTCCGCCCTGGCCGAGGCAGCGGGCGAGGCCGCCCTGGTCATCGACGGCTACCACGCCTTCATGGCCCGGCCGGTGGCTCTCTCGGCCATCGCTGGCCGCGCCTTCTACCTGGCCGGCGGCTACAAATACGCCATGGCGGGGGAGGGGGCCTGCTTCCTCCATTGCCCGCCGGGCTGGCTGATGCGGCCGCGCTCCACCGGCTGGTATGCCGGCTTCGGGGCGCTGGCGGAGGGTGGAGCCGGCGTGCCCTATGCCGAGGATGGCTGGCGCTTCATGGGCTCCACCTTCGACGCCAGCGGCCTTTACCGGCTGAACGCAGTGATGGACTGGCTCGCCGGGCTCGGCCTCGACGCCGCCGCCATCCATGCCCATGCCCATGCGCTGCAGGCGCGCTTTCTCGCCGGCCTGCCGCACACCGGGCTCGATCCGGCCCGGCTGGTGGTGGCGCCGGATGACCCGGCGCGCGGCAATTTCCTCGCCTTCAACCTCGAGGATGCGGAGGGCTGGCAAGCCCGCCTTGCCGCGGCCGGCATCGTCACCGACCGGCGCGGACGGCGGCTGCGCTTCGGTTTCGGCCTCTACCAGACGGGGGAGGAGGTGGACCGGCTGCTCGATCGGCTCCAGAATCTGGCGCCATGAACTCCCCCATCTACACCATGGTCCGCGCCGCCGACTGGCGTGCGGCCGAGGCCGCCGGCGCCTATCACGGCAGCGCCGATGACCGGCGCGACGGCTTCCTCCACTTCTCGGCCGGCGCCCAGCTCCGCGCCAGCGCCGCCAAGCATCGCGCCGGCGAGCGGGACCTGCTGCTGGTCGAGGTGGACCCTGTGAGCCTCGGCGAGGCGCTCCGCTGGGAGCCGGCCGGCAGCCGCCCCGGCCTTTTCCCGCACCTCTACGGCGCCTTGCCGCTCTCCGCCGTGCGCACGGTGACGCCGCTGCCGCTCGGCCCGGACGGCACCCATGTCTTCCCCGCTGGGATCGACTGAGCCAGCCCGCGCCGCCGCGCCCGTTCGCTCATCAGACAGGCGAAGACGACGACCGCGCCGCCGGCCAGCATCGCCAGGTCCGGCCAATGCCCCCAGATGGCGAGGTCGAGCCCGACCGAGACCGGCAGCGCCGCGAAGCCCCAGGGCGCCAGCCGTGACGCGTCCGAATGCTGGAAGGCGGCCGCGGTGCAGACCACCGCCCCGCCGGCCAGCAGCCCGTTCCCCAGCATCCGGGCCAGTTCCATCGGCGGCGGCGAGGACCAGTCCAGCGCTGCCAGCGGCCCGAACAGCGCGAGGCCCAGCAGGCTCGGCCACAGGATGACGCCGACCAGCCCCGGCTCCGTCCGCAGCTTGCGGTTCAGCGTCTGGTTCATGGCGAAGGCGAAGGTCGCGGCCAGCAGCGCCAGGTAGCCGCCGAGCGGCGCGTCGAGCCCGCCGAGCTTCGGCGCCACCGCCAGCAGCACGCCGGCGAAGCCGAGCAGGCACCAGGCCCAGGCCGCCCGCGCCACCACCTCGCCCAGGATCAGCACCGAGAGGCCGAGGGTCAACAGCGGCGCGGTGAAGAAGAACAGGTAGCCCTCCGCCAGCGGCACATGCCGGAAGCCGAGGAAGAAGCCGCCCGCCGAGACCATCATCGAGCAGGCCCGAAGCGCCTGCAGCCCCGGATGCCGCGTCGAGAGCGGCCCGCCGAAGCCTGGCCGGACCGCCCGCGCCAGCAGGAAGGCCGGCAGGAGCATGGCGTAGCGGAGGAAGAGCACCTCGCCGAGCCCGTAATGGCCGGAAAGCAGCTTGCTGTTGGCATCGTTGATGCTGAACAGCACGACGCCGGCCAGCAGCAGCGCTGGTCCCTTCACTCGCCTTCCTCCCGGGCTTTTCCCGTGAAGGTTGTCGCGGGCGGCGCCCAGGGCGTCAACATCAGGGCGTCAACCGCGCTTCCCAACCCGCACCGGCTCGGGCACACAGCGGCGCCATGACACCGCGTCTCGCCTCCCTTGCCACCCCTTTGCTCCGCCGCCTCGATGCCGAGACGGCGCATGGCCTGGCCCTGAAGGCCCTGTCGGCGGGCCTTGCCGGCCGGACCGAGGCGGCGGCCGACCCGATCCTGGCGACCGAGGCGCTCGGCCTCCGCTTCGCCAACCCCCTCGGCCTGGCCGCCGGCTTCGACAAGGATGCGGTGGCGGTGCTGCCGCTGATGCGCCTCGGCTTCGGCTTCGTCGAGGCCGGCACGGTCACGCCGCGGCCGCAGCCGGGCAACCCGAGGCCACGCCTCTTCCGCCTCGCCGAGGACGCGGCCGTCATCAACCGCATGGGCTTCAACAATGGCGGGGTGGAGGCCTATCTCGCCCGGCTCCGCGCCCTGCCGCGGCCGTTGCCCGCGGTGTTCGGCGCCAATATCGGGGTGAACAAGGAGGGCGCTGACCCGGCCAGGGACTACCCGACGCTCTACCGGGCGCTGGCGGGGCTTGCCGACTACGTCACCGTCAACGTCTCCTCGCCCAACACCCCGGGCCTCCGCGACCTGCAGGGGGAGGAGCGGCTGGCGCAGATCCTCGCCGGCATCGCCGCCATCGAGGGGCCGCCGGTCCTGGTGAAGATCGCCCCGGACCTTTCGGAGAATGCGCTCGGCCCGATCATCGAGACCTGCATCGCCCAGGGCGTCGCCGGCCTCATCGTCTCCAACACGACGATCGCCCGGCCGGAGAGCCTGCGCTCGGCCTATCGCGGAGAGGCGGGTGGCCTCTCCGGCGCGCCGCTGCGTGACCGGGCGACCGAGGTGCTGCGGCATTGCCACTGGATCGCCCAGGGACGGCTGACGCTGATCGGCGTCGGTGGCATCGCCAGCGGCGCGGATGCGCTGGCGAAGATCAGGGCCGGTGCCAGCCTCGTTCAGCTCTACACCGCCTTCGCCTATGCCGGCCCCGCGCTGGTGCCGGAGATCCTCCGTGACCTCGCCGCGCTGCTGCGGCGGGACGGTTTCACCAGCGTCGCCGAAGCGGTCGGCATCGCGGCCTGAAGGAAGAGCGAGATGGACATCCTCGACGGCATCGCCCCGCTGGCGGAGCGCTATGACGGCTACGTCCTCGACCTCTGGGGCGTCGTGCACAACGGCAAGCGCCTCTATCCCGGCGTGCCCGAGGCGCTGGGCGAGCTGAAGAAACGCGGGAAGCGCATCGTCTTCCTGACCAATGCGCCGCGCCGCGCCTGGTTCGTCCAGGAGATGCTGGACCGGATGGACCTCGACCGCGCGCTCTATGACGGCATCATGTCTTCGGGCGAGATCGCCTGGTGGATGCTGAAGGAGCGCACCCATCCCTTCTTCGCCCCACTGGGACGCCGCGCTTTTCATATCGGCCCGGAGAAGGACCTTTCGGTGATCGAGGAGGGCGTCGCCGAGCCGGTCGCCGACCCGGCCGGGGCCGATTTCCTGCTGAATACCGGCCCCGACCCGGAGCGCGGCTCGGCCGACCCCGCTCCCTATCGCCCCGCGCTGGAGGCCGCCGCCGCCCATCGCCTTCCCATGGTCTGCGTCAACCCGGACCGCTTCGTCATGGTGGGCGAGGACCGGCTGATCTGCGCCGGCGCGCTCGCCGACATCTACCTGGAACTCGGTTGCCCGGTCTTCGAGGTCGGCAAGCCGGACCCGGCCGTCTACGACCCGGTGATGGAGCTCCTCGGCCTTGCCGACCGGCGCCGCGTGCTGGCGATCGGCGACACGCCGCATACAGACCTCGCCGGGGCCGCGGCGGCGGGGATGGACGCGCTCTGGGCGATGACCGGCCTCGCCGCCCACGCCCATGGCGACAACCCGGACCCGGAGCGGCTGCGGCAGGTGGCGCTGGCCGAGGGCGTGGACCCCATCGCCGCCATCCGCGCGCTGCGCTGGTAGCCCTGGCGTCATTCCGGCCTATGCTGCCCCGGTTGGCAGCGGGAGGTCACGGAATGATCGGACGGCGCAGGCTCCTTCAGGCTTCGGCCCTCACCCTTGCGGCACCGCGCTTGGCCGGCGCGCAGTCCGGCCAGAAGCTGCTGCGCTTCGCCCCGCAGGCCGACCTCGCCATTCTCGACCCCATCGTCACCACGGGCTTCGTCACTCGCAACCACGCCTTCCTCGTCTTCGACACCCTCTATGGCTGGGACGAGCAGTACCGGGCGCAGCCGCAGATGGTCGCGGGCCACACCATCGAGGATGACGGCCTTACCTGGACCATGACGCTGCGCGAGGGCCTGCGCTTCCATGACGGGGAACCGGTGCGGGCGCGGGATGCCGTCGCCAGCGTGAAGCGCTGGGGGCTGCGCGACAGCTTCGGCCTTGCCGTCATGGCGGTGACGGAGGAGATCACGGCGCCCTCCGACCGGGTGATCCGCTGGCGGCTGAAGCGGCCCTTCCCGCTGCTGCCGGATGCGCTCGGCAAGGTCGGCGCCAATGTCGCCTTCATCATGCCGGAGCGGCTGGCGAGCCAGGACGCGGCGCTGCCTATCTCGGAGATGGTCGGCAGCGGCCCCTTCCGCTTCGTGGCCAGCGAGCGCGTCCCCGGCTCGCGCGCGGTCTATGCGAAATTCGACGGCTACGTGCCGCGCCCCGACGGCACGCCGAGCCTGCTCGCCGGCCCGAAGCGCGCCTATCTCGACCGGGTGGAGTGGCTGACTCTGCCGGATGCGACGACGGCGGCCGGCGCGCTCCGCCAGGGCGAGATCGACTGGTGGGAGCAGCCGACGACCGACCTGCTGCCGACGCTGCGGCGCGGCCGTGGCCTCAAAGTGGAGGTGCTGGACCCGACCGGGGCCATCGCCATGCTCCGCTTCAACCACCTGCATCCGCCCTTCGACAACCCGGCCATCCGCCGCGCCGTGCTCGGCGCCATCAGTCAGGAGGATGTGATGACTGCCGTTGCCGGCAATGATCGCTCGCTCTGGCGGAACGGCGTCGGCTTCTTCGCCCCGGGCTCGATCATGGCGAGCGATGAGGGGATGGCGGCGCTGACCGGCCCGCGCGACATCGCAGCATCCCGCCGAGCGCTGGAGGCCGCCGGCTACAAGGGCGAGAAGGTGCTGCTAATGGCGCCGACAGACTTTCCCGCCATCAATGCGATGAGCGAGGTGGTGGGCGACATCTTCCGCAAGCTGGGCCTCAACCTCGACTATGTGGCGATGGACTGGGGCAGCGCGCTGCGTCGCCAGGCTAACCGGGAGCTGCCGGACAAGGGCGGCTACAACGCCTTTTGCACCTATACGGCGGGAGTGAACCAGTTCAACCCGGCGGCCCACAACTTCATCCGCGGCAGCGGCCTGACGGCGACCTTCGGCTGGTCCACCAGTCCGCAACTCGAGGAGATGCGGAACCAGTGGCTGCAATCGACCGATGACGAGGCCCGCCGCCGCCTCGGCCGGGAGATGCAACGCCAGGCCTTCCTCGACGTGCCCTATGTGCCGCTCGGCCAGTTCTACCAGCCGACCGCTTACCGCGAGGATGTCAGCGGCATGCTGAAGGGGCTGCCGCTGTTCTGGAACGTCAGGCGGGGCTGAGGCCGGGGGCGAGCCTACCGGGCCGGCAGCACCTCGAAGGGCCTGGTGGCGAGGAAGCCCGCCCCTGCCCGCAGCACCAGGGCATCCGCCAGCCGCGGCCCGGCCAGTTGCAGCCCGACCGGAAGCCCGGCCTCCGTCACGCCGCAGGGCACGGAGATGGCCGGCCCGTGCGAGAGGTCGAAGGGATAAGAGAATTCCGCCCAGACCAGCCAGTCCCAGTCATGCGCCGGCCAGTGCGGCGGCCGCTGCATCCCGACCGGGAAGGCGGCGACTGAGGCGGCGGGCGTCGCCAGCAGGTCGAAGCCCGCTTCCTCGAACCAGGCGTTGACCCGGCCGGCATAGGCAAAGCGGCGGGTCTGTGCCGCATGCGCCTCGGCGAAGCTCAGGTGGCGATAGGCCTCGGTGCAGGCGACGAGGCCGGGGTCCATCTCGGCCGCGGCCTTGTCGTCGGCGGCGAGGAAGGGCCGCATGGCGCCGCCCCAGAGGTCGCGCTCCAGCCCCGGCCCTTCCGGGCCCCAGGGTGGCGTCACTTCCTCGACGAGCGCGCCGCCCGCCTCCAGCGCGCGTACCGCCTGGGCCGTGAGGGCGGCGATTTCCGGATCGACCCGGGCATGCCCGAGATCGGAGCTCCAGGCGATGCGCAGCCCCCGCAACCCGCCCGGCGCCACCTCGGGCGGGAAGCGGTCGGGCAGCGTCGTGTGGTCGAGGGCATGCGGCCCAGCGATGACGGAAAACATCAACGCCGCATCCTCCACGCTGCGGGCGATGGGCCCGGCATGGGAAAGCGCGCCGTTGTTCGGCACCGGCACATAGGGCACCCGGCCATAGGTCGGCTTGAAGCCGACGACGCCGCAGAAATGCGCCGGCAGTCGGATGGAGCCCGCCCCATCGGTGCCGAGATGCAGCGGCCCGCAACCGGCGCCGGCCAGCGCCGCGGCGCCGGAGGAGGAGCCGCCGGCCGTCATCCCATGCTGCCACGGGTTGTGCGTCGCTCCGGTCAGCGGGTTGTGGCTGACGGCGGTCCAGCCCTGCTCGGTGCTGGTGGTCTTGCCGAGGATGATGGCGCCCGCCTCGCGCAGCCGCGCCACCAGCGGGGCGTCGGCGGCGGCGGGGCTGGGGTCGGAGAGGCGGGAGCCGCGCCGGGTGGGCAGGCCCTTCACCGCCTGGACATCCTTGATGGTGACGGGCACGCCATGCAGCGGCCCAAGCACCCCGCCGCGCATCACCGCCGCCTCCGCCTCGCGTGCCGCGGCGCGGGCTCCCTCGGCATCCAGCGCGACGAAGGCGTTGAGCGCGGGCTCCTTCGCTGCGATGCGGGCGAGCACCGCCTCGGTGATCTCGACGGGCGAGGCGCGCCGCTCGCGCACCATCGCCGCCATCGTGACCGCCGAGGCGGTCGCCAGTTCAGTCGTCGCCTTGTCCTGGGCCATAGGTCGTCCGGTAGCTCTCGGTCATGATCTCGTCGAGCCTACGACCGGGCATGAAACCTGCCAAACCCGGCGGGTAGGGGACGCCCTCTGGCATGCGCGGGCAGGGCTCCGCGGCGCCGATCACCTGCGTCACCGGGAAGCGGGCGGCGTAGATGGGGAGAGCATAGTCCTCCTCCTCGTCGCCGACGCCCTTGGCGCGGATCTTCCCGCTCGCCTCCTCGATGGTCATGCCGATGACCATGGTAGCCTTCAGCTCCTGCGTGGTGCTGGGGCGAAGCTCGGCATTCCGGCCGGGGTAGAAGCGGTCGATCATCACGTCGAGCGCCTTCGCCTTCTCGTCGAGGTCGTCCACGATATGCGCCGTGCCGAAGCACATGGCCGAGCGGTAATCGACCGAGTGGTTAAAGCCGCAGCGGGCGAGGACGAGGCTGTCGAGATGCGTCACCGTCAGGCAGACCGGGATGCCGGGCTTCTGCGTGCGCAGCATCCGGCTGGCCGAGGAGCCGTGCCAGTAGAGGTGATCGCCCTCGCGCCAGAAGGCGGTCGGCGTGCAGTAGGGCTGGCCGTCGATGACATAGGCGATGTGGCAGATCATCGCCGCGTCGAGGATGGCATGCACCGTCTCGTGGTCGTAGCGGCCGCGCTCATGCAGGCGCTTCACCCGGTTGCGGGGCGTGACGGGGTAGGCGGTGTCGGGCATCGGTCTTCTCTCGCACGGGTCGATGGGTGCATATGACAGATCGGATTGGTCCCCCGTGAGGGCCAATCGAGCGCCCTGGGGCTGGTCCAATTCCATGGAAGCCGATCTGCTGCTGATCCCGATCGACCGCGCCGGGCCGGAGCCGGTGCTGCGCCAGGTCTATCTCGGCTTGCGCCGAGCGATCCTTTCGGGCGCCATCCCGGCGGGCGGCCGCCTGCCGCCGACGCGGGCGCTGGCGGCGCGGCTCGGCATCGCCCGCAACTCAGTGGTCGCGGCCTATGAGCAGCTGCTCGCCGAGGGCTTCATCGAGGGGCGGGTCGGCGCCGGCAGCTTCGTCTCTCGCGACCTGCCGGAGCCGCTGGACCTGCCGCCGCCCGCCGCACCGCCCCCGCCACCTGTCGTCCCCCATGCCGGGCAGTACGGCGCCGCTCCCTTCAACACCGGCCGCTGCACGCTGGACGACCGGACGCTCCAGGTCTGGCGCAGCCTGACCTCCCGGCGCCTGGCGCGGCCCGACCCTGCGCTGCTCGGCTATGCCGACCCGAGCGGCTCGGCCGCGCTGCGCGGCGCCATCGCCCGCTACCTCCGCGCTGCGCGCGCCGTGCGCTGCGAGCCGGAGCAGGTGGTGGTGACGGCGGGTGCGCAGCAGGCGATCGATCTGGTGCTGCGCGTGCTGCTGCGGCCGGGCGACGCCGCCTGGTTCGAGGACCCCGGCTACCCGGCGGTTCGCGCGGCGCTGGCGGCTGCCGGGGCGCGCATCGTGCCCGTGCCGGTCGATGCGCAGGGGATGGACGTGGCGGCCGGCATCGCCGCGGCGCCCGAGGCGCGGCTCGCCTATGTGACGCCCTCCTCGCAATACCCGCTCGGCGTGGTGCTCTCCATGGCGCGGCGAATGGAGCTGCTGGCCTGGGCCCACCGCGCTGGCGCCTGGCTGCTGGAGGACGACTACGACAGCGAGTTCCGCTATGCCGGCCGCCCGCTCGCCTCGCTCCAGGGCATCGATGCGGCGGGGCGGGTCATCTATGTCGGCACCTTCAGCAAGGTGCTCTTCCCCGGATTGCGGCTGGGCTATGCCGTGCTGCCGCCCGCCTTGCTGGAGGCCGTGCGCTCCGTCAGGCTGCTGAGCGACTGGCACCCCGCCGCGCTGCAGGAGGGCGTCGTCACCGATTTCATCGAGGAGGGGCATTTTGCCCAGCATCTGCGGCGGATGCGCCAGCACTACCGCGGCACGCGGGACGCGCTGGTGACGGCGCTGCGCGAGCACTTGGCCGACATGCTGGAGGTGGAGGTGCCGGACCAGGGCATGAAGCTCCTCGCCCGCCTCCGCCCCGGCCTCGCCGACCAGGCGGTGGCCGAGGCGGCGGCGCGGCGCGGCGTCATCGCCCGGCCGGTGAGCCCTATGTTCCTCGCGGCCCCGCCGATTCAGGCGCTGATGCTCGGTTTTTCCGGGCATGAGCCGGGCAGCCTGCGCTGGGCGGCGCGGGAACTGGCCCGCGCATTGGCGTAATTGTGCGTCCCTCGCCCTGGGCAGCGGCGGCGGTGGCGCCTAGAAGGGCCGGGTGAGCCCGCGCGACATCCCAGAGGGCAACCTTTCCCCCGCCGCCAAAGCCCCGCCCCGGCGGCCGGTCCCGTCCATGCTGCTGCTGGTGGCGATGACGGGCATCGGCCCCTTCACCATGCAGATTCTCATCCCGAGCCTGCCGGCCCTGGCGGAGGCGCTGGCCTCCAGCTACGGCCTCGCCCAGCTCAGCCTGACGCTCTACCTGGTCGGGGTGGCGGGGGCGCAACTGGTCTACGGCCCGCTCTCGGACCGATACGGGCGGAAGCCGCTGCTGCTGGCCGGGCTGGTGCTCTATTGCCTCGGCAGCCTCGGCGCGGCGCTGGCGCCCTCCATCCATGCGCTGATCCTGGCCCGCGTGGTGCAGGCCATCGGCGGCTGCGCCGGCCTCGTGCTCGGCCGCGCCATGATCCGCGACGCCTATCCGCGCGAGGAGGCCGCCAGCCGCCTCGGCATCGTCAGCTCGGCCATGGCCATCGCGCCGATGATCGGCCCGCTGCTCGGCAGCCTGCTCGAGGCGCAGTTCGGCTGGCGGGCCAGCATGCTCGCCTGCCTCGTCTTCGGCCTGCCGCTGCTGGCCGCCATCCGCCTCCGCCTGCCGGAGACGCTGGCCGAGCCTGCGCCGCTGCCCGGCCTCGCCGGCCTGCTCGGCGCCTATGCCGCGCTGCTGCGGCTGCCCGCCTTCCGCGCCTATTGCGGCATCACCGCCTTCGCCACGGGGATGTTCTTCGCCTTCGCCGGCGGGGCGCCACTGACCGTCATCAAGGGGCTCGGCTACAGCTCCACCGCCTATGCCGTGGCGATGATGACGACGCCCTTTGCCTGGAGCTCCGGCACCTTCACCGCGGCGCGGCTGACGCAGCGGGTCGGCATGGTGCGGATGATGGCGCTCGGCACGGCCGTGATGCTGGCGGGCGGCACGCTCGCGGTGCTGCTGCCGCTGCTGGCGCCAGGGCATATCGCGCTGGTCTTCCTGCCGATGGCGGTCGCCGCCTTCGGCAACGGCATGACCCAGCCGAACGCCATCGCCTGCGCCATCAGCGTGCGGCCGAACCTGGCCGGCACCGCCTCCGGCCTGATCGGCGCGGCGCAGATGGGCTGCGGGGCGCTGATGACGGTGTTCTGCGGCGTGACCGAGACGGGCAATGGCCTCGCCACCGGCGTCTGGATGCTGGTCTCGGCCCTGGCGACGCTCTGGGCGTTGCGCGCCTCGCGCCGGCTGAAGGCCTGACTACCATGGCCTGTCGCGGCCTTGCCGCGGCAGGCGTGCCGAAATCTCAGAGATGGGGCGGAGCCGGGGCCCCCGCGCAGCGGCATCGTGGGGAGTTATGCGTGCCCCGCCGCCCCCGAGAGCAGCAGCGGATCGACCCGCAGCTTGGCCATGGCCTGCCGCCACTTGCCGTCATGTCCTTCGCCGAAGAGCAGCGCCTCGTCCGGATCGACTGAGAGCCAGGAATTGGCCTGGATCTCGTCCTCCAGCTGCCCCGGCCCCCAGCCGGCATAGCCGAGCGCCAGGATGCCGCTGCGCGGCCCGCCGCCGCCGGCGATGGCTTTCAGGATGTCGACGCTCGCGGTCAGCGCCAGATCCTCGGCGACGGGGAGGGAGGCGTCGCTGGTCCAGTCCTTGGTGTGCAGCACGAAGCCCCGGCCGCCCTCGACCGGCCCACCCTGACAGAGGGCGATGCGCCGCTGCGGCGGCACCGGCTCCAGCTCGAGCTGCTTCAGCAGCTCGTCGAAGGACATGCCCTCGATCGGCTTGTTGATGATGATGCCCATCGCCCCCTCGGGCGAATGGGCGCAAAGACAGATCACGGTCCCGGCGAAGCGCGGGTCCTGCATGTTCGGCATGGCGACCAGGATCTGGCCGCTCAGATAGCCCTCTTCGTGGCTGGCCTGGGCGGTCGGTCGGGTGCGTTGACGTTTGGCCATGTCTTCAAGATGGCGGCTGCCCCTGTGCCACGCAAGCCGCCTGCCCGGGCCCTGCGGAATGGTGAAACGCCTCCTGCCGGCGCTGCCGCATCCCCTGCCGTGACAGCGGCCGGGGAAGCGATTACAGGAATGGACCATCGGAGGAGAGGACCCCCCATGACGATTCAGGTTGGCGAGAGCATCCCCTCGGCGAAGCTGATGCAAGGCACGGCCGAAGGCCCGAAGGAGACCTCGACGGAGGAGCTGTTCGGCGGCAAGACGGTGGTGCTCTTCGGCGTCCCCGGCGCCTTCACGCCCACCTGCTCGGCCAAGCACCTGCCCGGCTTCGTCACCCAGTACGACGCGCTGCGCGCCAAGGGCGCCGATGTCGTCGCCTGCATGGCGGTGAACGACGCCTTCGTCATGGCCGCCTGGGGCAAGGACCAGGGCGTCGGCGACAAGGTGGTGATGATCGCCGATGGCAGCGCCGAGTTCACGAAGAAGCTCGGGCTGGAGCTGGACCTGACGGCCCGCGGCCTCGGCATCCGCAGCCAGCGCTTCGCCCTCATCGCCAAGGACGGCAAGGTGACGCATGTCGCCGTCGAGGCGCCGGGCGCCTTCGAGGTGAGCACGGCCGAAGCCGCCCTGGCGGCGCTTTGATCGGGAGGCCGCGGCCATGAACCCCTTCACCGCCGCGGCCTTCGCCTGGCAGACGGCCTTCGTCTTCACACTCCGCAGCGCCCAGCTCTGGGCCGAGCCGGCCGAGGCTCAGGCCCGCCTCACCGGCTATGTGCTGGAGAAGCAGAAGGCCTTCACCAGCGGCGCCTTCGCCGCCGGGCAGGCGGCGCTCTCCGGCGCCGGGGCGGAGGCGGTGATGGCCGCCGCCATCGCCCCCTCGCATCGCCGGGTGCGGGCCAATATGCGGAAGATCATCCGGGGCTGAGGAGGGGCGCCCGCCTCCGCCGCAGCGCCAGCCCCCCAAGCAGGGCGAGCGCCGCCAGGTTGCAGGCGATCCCGACCTGCCAGGCGATGGCGTAGAAGCCGAAGCCGTCATAGAGCGCGCCTGCCAGCCAGGCTCCCGCCGCCATGCCGGAGAGGCTGAGGAAGAGCAGCACCGGCACCCGCCAGGCCGCCTCGCTGGCCGGGAAGAGCTCCCGCACCGCCAGCACATAGGCCGGCACGATCCCGCTGAAGCCGAGGCCGTAGCCGGCGGCGACGAGGAACAGCCCGGCCTCGTCCTGGGTGGTGAGGAAGGCCGCCATTCCCAGCGTCTGGCAGAGATTGCCGGCGAGCAGCGTGTTCAGCCCGCCGATCTGGTCGGCGACCCAGCCCCAGAATTGCCGCGCCAGGAAGGCCGCGATGAGCAGCACGGAGAGCATCCACGCCCCCTGCTGCGCACTGATGCCGAGATCGCCGCAGAAGGCGACGAGATGCGCCGCCGGCATCGCCATCGGGATGCAGCAGAGGAAGGAGGCGAGCGCCAGCAGCCCGAGCGCCAGGTTCGGCGGGAGGCCGAGCACCGTCTCCCCGGCGACCGGCCCGGTCTCCGCCGCGGCCCCGGCCAGCGGCTGCGGCGCCGGCCGCAGCACCAGCGCCGCCAGCGGCAGGATGGTGGCGGCCGCGAAGATCCCGTAGCCCAGCATCACCCGCTGCCAGCCATGAGCGGCGATCAACCGCTCGAGCAGCGCCGGCCAGAGGGCGCCCGCGACATATTGGCCGGAGGCGACCAGGGCCAGCGCCGTGCCGCGCCGCCGGTCGAACCAGAGCGACACATAGGTCATCATCGGCGGAAAGAGCGCGCCATTGCCGAGCAGCCCGACCAGCAGCCCGAAGCCGAGCACCAGCTGCCAGGCCGCCCCGCCCGAGGCCAGCGCCAGCCCTGCGCAGACCATCGCGCCCCCGATCATGGCGATCAGCCGCGTGGAGGTCCGCCCGGCGATCCACCCCATCAGGACGCCCCCCGCCCCCGCGCCGAGATAGGCGAGCGACGAGGCCAGCGCCGGGATCGAGCGCGCACCGCCGAGATCGGCGGCGATCGGCTGCAAGGCGACCACCACCAGCAGCGGCGCCCCGAAGGAGATGGAGAGGATGACGACCGCCGTGACCGCGATGACCCAGGAGGCGCGGCTTTCGATGCTCACCAGCACATGAGCATCCGCAGCCCCTCCGCGTCGCGGACCACCCGCCCGGCGGTGCGCCCGGCGAAATGCGTGCCGATCACCAGCACCGGCGTGCCGGCCATGCCGCCGAAGATCTCGCGGCGCGTCGCCTCTGCCTGAGCCGGGTCGGCATCCGCCGTCGAATTCCAGTGTGGCCGGGCGAGCTGGCAGGGGTGGTGAGCAATGTCGCCGGTGATGAAGCCCCGCTCGCCCCCGGACTCGATGGCGACGCTCACATGCCCCGGTGTATGGCCGAAGCTCGGCACCAGCCGCACCTCGGGGCACAGGCGGTGATCCGCCTCGACCAGATCGTGCAGCCCTGCCTCAACGATGGGTTGAACGGAATCGGCGAAGACCGCAGCTTGCGCCTCACCGCCCGCGCCGGCCGACCAGTGCTCGAACTCCCGCCGACCGAAGAGGTAACGCGCGTTCGGGAAGCTCGGCACCCAACGCCCCTCGACCAGCCGCGTGTTCCAGCCGACATGGTCGACATGCAGGTGGGTGCAGAGCACCGTGTCGATGCTCTCGGGTGGGAAGCCGGCCTCCGCCATCTCCTCGAGGAAGCGGGACTGCCGGTCGTTCCAGTGCGGGATCTTCCGCCCCTGCTTGTCGTTGCCGAGGCAGGTATCGACCAGGATGCGCCGCCCCGGCGCCTCGACGACCAGCGCATGGATGCTCATCCGCAGCCGCCCCGCCTCGTCGGCGAAATCCGGCAGCAGCCAATCGATCTTCCGCACTTCCTCAGGCGTCGCCTGGGGCAGCAGGAAGCGGCTGCCGCCCGTCGCCTCCAGCTCCACCAGCTTGGTGACGGTGACCTGGCCGATGGTCCAGTGCATGGAAGGCCCTCCCCACCGCCATAGCAGCGGCGGGGGTGGGCTGCGTCAAGCCGGGCCGCCGACCCCGGTGATGCCGCTATGCGCCGGCGGGTCGCTGGCGGGGAAGCTTTCCTTGCTCGCCTCATCCGCCTCCTGGTCCTGTTCGGCGGCGATGGCGCGGTGCCAATACTCCTCCGCCTGACCGTTCGGCTGGCCATCGCCGAGCCAAAGGAAATAGGCGCGCTCGCGGATGCGCCTGTCGCGGTCGTCGTCGCTCATTCCAGGGGCCTTTCGTTGCTGCCGTCTCAACTGGCCAGGGGGCAATGAGTTCGCCTTGGAATTGCACCGATCCGCGATGCACGGGCCAGTGACTGGAACGGAATGATTGCGTCGCACAAAATCTGGTCCGCAACGACGCTACGGTCGAACAGGTGCAGGACATACTCGATCGACGGAAGACGGAGGCGCGCCAGGCGCTCCGCCCGAACCCCAATGCCTGGCAGCAGGCCCGGCCTCGCGCCGTGGCCATGCGCGCGCCGCGTCCAGTGCGAATGAGCCTCAGCGAGGTGTTGCAGCGCCTGCTTGAACAGGGCGCCGCCCGCAATGCGTGGAGGCTGTTCGGCATCGCCGTTCTCGCCTGGGCGCTGGCGCTGTTCTGCACCGCCTGGCTGCTCGGTGTCTTCCCCTGATGACAGGCGCCGCCCGCTCCTGTTGACTGCGGGCGCATGAGCATCACCGCCTATCTCGCCGGGCCCGACGTCTTCCTGCCCGATGCCGCCGCCCATGCGGCCCGCAAGGTCGCCATCTGCGCCCGGTTCGGCCTCACCGGCCGCCCGCCCTTGAACGAGGATGTCGAGACGCTGCGCACCCTGCCGGAGGACCGGCTCTGGCGCGTCATCTACGACAAGGACGTGGCGATGATGGAGGAATGCGACATCGTCATCGCCAACCTCACCCCCTTCCGCGGCCCCTCGGCCGATGCGGGGACGCTGGTGGAGCTCGGCTGGTTCCTGGGCCGCGGCAAGCCGATCTTTGCCTATTCCAATACGGCGACGCCCTTCGCCGAGCGCAGCCGACAGTATCTGGCGGCCGTGCCGGACCCGATGCCCGGCCTGATGGTCGAGGGCTTCGGCCTGGCCGACAACCTGATGATCCCGGGCGCCGTGCTGCAGGGCGGCGGCTATCCGGTCGTGCTGCCGGCCGATGGTATCGACCGCCCCTTCGACTCGCTCGAGGTCTTCACCGAATGCGCCCGCCTCGCCGCCGAGGCGATGCGCCGGTAACGCCGTGCTCTATCTCGACCTCGACGGCGTGCTGGCCGATTTCGACCGCGGCGTGGAGGCGGTGACCGGCCAGCGACCGGAGGCGCTGCCGTTGAAGACCATGTGGGCCGCGCTCGCCAAGGCGCCGCGCTTCTTCGAGACGCTGGAGATGATGCAGGATGCCGAGGCGCTCTGGCGCTTCTGCGCCCCGCTCAAGCCCACCATCCTCACCGGCCTGCCGCGCGGCGCCTGGGCGCCCGAGCAGAAGCGCCGCTGGGTGGCGCGGGTGCTCGGCGCGCATGTCCCCATCATCACCTGCATGAGCCATGAGAAGCCGCGCTGGTCCGGCCCCGGCCATGTGCTGGTGGACGATCGCGCCTCGGCCCGTGCCGGCTGGGAGTGGAAGGGCGGGCGCTTCATCCACCATGTCTCGGCGGCGGAGAGCATCGCGCAGCTGCGGGCACTTGGCCTCGGCGGCTGAAGGCGGTCGCTCGATCCGCCTGCGGCTCGGCATCCGCCCCGTGCCAGCCACGTTGGCCCCCTGTGGCAACGGAGAAGGCGACATGACCGACAGGAAGGACGACGACAAGGCGACGCCTGCCCTCGATGAGATGCAGCAGCAGATGCAGCAGCCTTCGGGCACCGGCAGCGGCGGGCATGGGATCGCCTCGGGCCACAACCCCGGCGGCACCCTGCCGGGCGGCGGCCCGGGGGCCGGACTTGGCAGCCTTGGCACCGGCGGCGCCTCGACGGGCGGTGCGCCGACCGGTTCGGTGAAGCGCGGCGGCGCCTGAGCTCAGCGGGCGGCGATCAGCTTGATCCGCCGCCCCTCGACGCCGACCGCCAGCCGGCCCGCCTTCAGGTCCAGCGCCGCCTCGCCGAAGACCTCCCGCCGCCAGCCATGCAGCGCCGGCAGGTCCGGCTCTGCCTCGGTCGCCAGCCGGTCGAGGTCCTCGCTATTGGCCAGGAGCCGCGGTGCGACGTGATGCTCCTCCGCCTTGGCGGCCAGCAGCACCTTCAGCAGTGCGATCAGGGCCGGGGAAGGGGAGGGGCCGCCGCGATCCCGCGGCGCCTCCGGCATGGCCGAATCGGGCAGCGCCTTGGCCGCCTTGATCGCGGCGATCAGCCCGGCGCCGCTCCGCCCCTTGGCGAAGCCTTCCGAGATGCCGCGCGCCCGGGCGAGGTCGGCCGCCGTCTCCGGCGCGGTCGCGGCCAGCTCCAGCATCGTCTCGTCCTTCACCAGCCGCTGGCGAGGGATGTTGATGCGCTGCGCCTCCCGCTCCCGCCAGGCCGCGGCGGCCTGGAGTATGCCCAGGAAGCGCCGGTTGCCGGTGCGTGGGCGCAGCCGCTCCCAGGCCGTCTCGGGGTCGGTGCGATAGGTCTCCGGTCGGGTAAGCACCGCCATCTCCTCGCCCACCCAGTCGAGCCGCTCCTCCCGCTCCAGCCGCTCCCTGAGCGCGACATAGATGCGGCGGAGATGCGTGACATCGGCCGCCGCATAGGCGACCTGGGCCGGTGAGAGCGGCCGCACCGACCAGTCGCTGAAGCGATGCGCCTTGTCGATCTGGGCATTGGCGAGAGAGCGGCAGAGCTGGTCGTAGCTCACCTGGTCGCCGAAGCCGGCCACCATGGCGGCCACCTGGGTGTCGAAGAGCGGCGCCGGCACCGCATCGAATTTCAGCAGGAAGATCTCCACGTCCTGCCGCGCTGCATGGAAGACCTTCACCACCGCCGGATCGGCCAGCAGCGCGCCGAGCGGCGCCAGGTCGAGATCGGGGGCGAGGGCATCGACCACCGCCGTCTCCCGCGCCCCGCCGAGCTGGACGACGCAGAGCTCGGGCCAGTAGGTCCGTTCCCGCATGAATTCCGTATCGACGGTGACGAAGCTCTCCCCCCGTAGCCGCTCGCAGAGGGCGGCGAGGGCCTCGGAGGTCGTGACGAGGGCGGGCACAGACTCGGTTTCGGCGGAACGGCGGCTCATTCGAGGCTTCTAGCCCTGTGCGGGGCAGGGGGAAAGCCATGCGCGCTTGACAGGACCCGCCCCGCCCCCCTCTTACGGGCGCTCCGATTGCCAGCGCAGGTCCCGAACCCCCATGCATGCCTACCGCACCCATAGCTGCGGCGCCCTCCGCGCCACCGATGCCGGCAGCACGGTCCGCCTCTCCGGCTGGGTGCACCGCAAGCGCGACCATGGCGGCCTGCTCTTCCTCGACCTCCGCGACCATTACGGCCTCACCCAGTGTGTGGTCGCCCAGGGCTCGCCCGTCTTCGAGGCGGCCGACCGGCTACGGCCCGAGAGCGTCATCACCGTCACCGGCGAGGTGGTGAACCGCGAGCCCGGCACGGTGAACGTCAAGCTCCCCACCGGCGAGATCGAGCTCCGGGTCCGCGAGCTCACGGTGCAGTCGACGGCCGAGGTGCTGCCCTTCCAGATCGCGACGGAGCAGGAGTATCCGGAGGAGATGCGGCTGCGCTACCGCTTCCTCGACCTCAGGCGGGAGCGGCTGCAACGGAACATGATCCTCCGCGCCCAGATCATCCAGGACATCCGCGAACGGATGATCGCCACCGGCTTCAACGAGTTCCAGACGCCGATACTGACCGTCAGCAGCCCCGAGGGCGCACGCGACTTCCTCGTCCCTGCGCGCCTGCACCCCGGCAAGTTCTATGCCCTGCCGCAGGCGCCGCAGCAGTACAAGCAGCTGACGATGGTGGCCGGCTTCGACCGCTACTTCCAGATAGCCCCCTGCTTCCGCGACGAGGCCGGCCGCGCCGACCGCACGCTGATGTTCTACCAGCTCGACGTGGAGATGAGCTTCGTCACGCAGGAGGACGTATTCACCACGATGGAGCCGGTGATCCGCGGCACCTTCGAGCGCTTCGCCGAAGGCCGCCATGTCGATGCCGGCCCCTGGATCCGCATCCCCTATGCCCAGGCGATGCTGGACTATGGCTCGGACAAGCCGGACCTGCGCAACCCGCTCGTCATCCGCGACGTGACGGAGCAATTCGCCGGCTCCGGCTTCGGGCTCTTTGCCAAGATCGCGGCGAGCGGCGGCGTGGTCCGCGCTATCCCGGCGCCGGGCGCCGCGGGCAACCCGCGCAGCTTCTTCGACAAGATGAACGAATGGGCCCGCGAGCAGGGCGCCGGCGGCCTCGGCTACATCACCTTCGAGGCGGATGGCGCCAAGGGCCCGATCGCCCGCAACCTCGAGGCCGACCGCGCCGCGGCGATCCGCGATGCCTGCGGGCTGAAGGCAGGCGACGCCGTCTTCTTCGCCGCCGGTAAGGCCGCAGACGCCGCGAAGCTTGCCGGCCAGGCGCGGCTCAAGCTCGGCCACGACCTCGGCCTTTCGGAGAAGACCGGCTTCCGCTTCTGCTGGATCACCGACTTCCCGTTCTACGAGCTGAACGAGGAGACCGGGCAGGTCGACTTCAGCCACAACCCTTTCTCGATGCCGCAGGGCGAGATGGAGGCGCTGGAGAAGCAGGACCCGCTGACCATCCCGGCCTACCAATACGACGTCGTCTGCAACGGTTACGAGATGGCCTCGGGCGCTATCCGCAACCACAAGGCGGAGATCATGGTGCGCGCCTTCGGCATCGCCGGCTATCCGCCCGAGGCGGTGGAGGAGCGGTTCGGCGGCATGTTGAACGCCTTCCGCTATGGCGCTCCGCCGCACGGTGGCATGGCGGCCGGCATCGACCGCATCGTCATGCTGCTGGCGGAGGAGCCGAACCTGCGCGAGGTCAACCTCTTCCCCATGAATCAGCAGGGGGAAGAGCTGATGATGGGCTCGCCCTCCACCGTCGAGCCCGCCCGGCTCAAGGAATTGCACATCCGCCCCGAGCTGCCGCCCGCCAAGGGGGCTGCCGCGGCGCCCAAGGCGTCCTAGATCAACACGTCGCTTCGTAAGGACAGAGTGATGCCGCTGCGCCGCCCCCTGCTCGCCGCCGCCCTCCTCGCTGCCTGGGTAGCGCCCGTCGCCGCGGAGCCGGGGGTGGAGGCAATGATTGGCCATCGCGCCGCCTACCAGCTGACGCTCGACCGGGTGCGGGAGAATTCCGACATCGCCCGGGCCGAGGGCGCGATGCTCTACGAGGTGGTCGATGCCTGCGACGGCTGGGCCACGCGGCAGCGCTTCCAGCTCACCATCACCGACCGGGACGGGACGGAGGTCGAGACCACCTCCGACTACTCGACCTACGAGACGAAGGATGGGCGGAACATCCGCTTCTCCCTTACCCAGACCTCGCAGGGCGCCGTCTCCCAGCGCATCTCGGGCGAGGCGGAGGTGACGCCAGAGGGCGGCACGGTCCGCTATGTCGACCCGGAGGCGAAGCAGGTGGCGCTGCCGCCCGGCACGCTGCTGCCGATGCTGCACACCATCCGCACGCTTGCCGCCTCCCGCACCGGGCAGCGGCTGCTGGTCGTGCCGCTCTTCGACGGCACCAGCGCCGATGGCGCGCAAGACACCACCTCAGTCCTCCAGGCCTGGCAGACGCCGCAGGCGAATGAGCGCTTCCCGGCGCTGGCCTCGCTCGGCAGCGCGCGGATGCGCATCGCCTTCTTCGACCGTACACCCGGCAGCAATGCCGGGGGCGCCAGCGCTCCGGATTACGAGGTTGGCCTGCGCTACTACGAGAACGGCATCGCCGACGAGCTGAAGATGGAATTCGGCGATTTCAGCGTGAACGGCCGGATGCGCGAGCTGGCGCTGCTGCCCAACCCCTGCTGAGGCGCCTCAGCCCCGCCTGAGGTTCCACAGGAAGGGGTTCGGCCCCTGCAGCACCCCCGTCAGCTCCCGCCGGAAAGCGGTGCGAAGGCGGAACAGACCTGTTGGGGCGAAGGGCACGCTCTCCCAGGCCGCGGCCTGGAGATCGGCCATGGCGGCAGCCTGAGCCCCGGCATCGGCGGCGCCAATCCAGCGCTGCACCGCCGCCTCGCTCGCCGCATCGGTCGGCCAGCCGAACCAGGCCCGCTCGCCATGCCCGCGAATGATCGGGCTGACCGCCGGGTTGGCGATGGCGGCCGCCGGGAAATTCGTATTGTGCAGGTTCCAGCCTCCCGCCTCGGGCGGCGCCTTGTTGGCGCGGCGGGCGATGATCGTCGCCCAGTCGCTCTCCACCAGCTCGATATTCACGCCGAGCCGCCGCATCAGGTCGGCGGTCACGCGCCCCTGCTGGGTGACGGCCGGGAAGTCGCTCGGGTTGATGAGAACCACCCGCTCGCCGCGATAGCCGGCCTCGCGCAGCGCCGCCCGCGCCCGCTCCATCGCTGGCTGGCCACCCGGCGAGACCTCAAACTCCCGCACCTGCGGCAGCCCGCAGGGGAAGACGGCATGGCAGTCCCGCCAATCCCCGGGCAGGGCGACGGATGCCATGTAGTCCGGCTGCGCCATCGCCTCGCGCACCGCTCGTCGTACCCGAACATCGCTGAAGGGCGGATGCAGGTGATTGAAGCGCAAGAAGCCGAGGAAGCCGTTCGGGTCGTAGATCTGGGTGGCGACGCCCGGCGCCCGGTCCAGCACCGGCACCAGGTCGGGCAGCGGATACTCGATCCAGTCGATCTCCCCGGTCCTGAGCGCCGCCGCCGCCGTGCCGCCATCCGGGACCCAGATCAGTTCCAGCCGGTCGAAATGCACCCGCTTGCCGCCCGAGGCCGCCTCCGCCGGCTCGTCGCGCGGGACATAGGCCTCGTTCCGCGCATAGGCCGCCTTCGCGCCCTGGCTGAATTCGTCGGCGAGGAAGCGCCAGGGCCCGCTGCCGACCATCTCGGTGATCGGCTTGTCGGCCGGCATCGCCGCTACCCGCTCCGGCATGATGAAGGCGGGGCTCGCCGCCGGCTTGGCCAGCGCATCGAGCAGCGCCGGGAAGGGCCGGTGCAGGCGGATCAGCAGCGTCCGATCGTCCGGCGCCGACCACTCGGCCACCGCCGCCGCCAGCACCTGGCCGAACCCGTCCCGCACCGCCCAGCGCCTCAGCGAGGCGATGCAGTCCCGCGCCCGCACCGGCTCCCCGTCATGGAAGCGCAAGCCCTCGCGCAGGCGGATGGTCCAGGCCAGCCCATCGGCCGAGACCTCGTGCCCTGCCGCCATCTGCGGCTGCGGCCGGAGCGCACTGTCGCAGCCATAGAGGGTGTCGAAGACGCAGTAGCCATGCGTTGTGGCGATGGTGGTCGGGTTGAAGATCGGGTCGAGCACCGCCGGCGCCGCCTGCGGCATGAAGCGCAGCGTGCGCGCCCGGCTTCCTTGGGCGAGCGCCGGCCCCGCCAGGACCAGCCCCGCTCCCTGCAACACCTGCCTCCGCCGCATCGTCGTCTCCCTTGCCCCTGCCGGATAGGCCAGGGGCGCCGCCGGCGGAAGAGGGCTCAGCGATGACCGGGGCTGTGCTCCGCGAACAGCTCCGGTGGCCGCACGCGGTAGAGCGCCGCCATCGGCGTATGCGTCACCAGCTCCAGCCGTTCCCGGGCGAAGGCAGGCAGCTCCCCGGCGCCGCCGGCCAGCAGCACCAGCACGTAGTCGAAATTCTCCTGCCAGTCGGTGAGGTAGGGCTGCCGCCTGAGATCCGGCGGCGGCTCGGCCGCCGGGTCCAGCATCCGGTAATCGGGCAGGTAGCCGGCCGGCTGGGCGAGCGCATCATAGGGAGGCAGCACCCGCAGCGGTTGCTGGCTGGGGTTGGTGAAGACCATCGGCCAGAAGGCATGCCGCTCAATCGTCAGTAGCGAGCCGAGATGCTGATCGGTCCGGCAAAAATCGGCGATGATCAGACGCCGCCCATGCTGGCGCCAGAAGTCCGGGTTGCTGCCCGGGTCGACGGTGGCCACCAGCACGCGGCTGCCCGGCTCCACCGTCTCGATGCTGCGGCGGATATCGACGACGTCCCGCTCCTGCCCCGACCAGACCGAGGCTAGGATGCCCATCCGCACCAGGAACAGCGCTGCGAGGGCGACACCCACCACGCGTGCCGGACGTGGCGGTAGCATCGGCAGCGTGCCGGCGAAGAGCAGCATGCCCAGCATGATCGGGAAGCGCCCGTCGATGAAGGAGGCCTCCTTCAGCGTCATCGGCATGGCCAGGTAGAGGAGGAAGCAGATCATCGCCGCCAGCAGGCTCGCCCGGTTCACCCGCAGCATCCGCAGCGCCAGGCAGGCCAGGACGAGGCCGAGAACGGCGAGCGCTGTCAACTTGTCGAAGGCGGCGTAGTAATTCATGAAGGGTTCGGTGAGGTTCGTCAGCTTCTTCATAGGCGAGTTCCAGGTGACGGAACCCTCCTCGGCGCTGGCCAGCCGCGCGCTCAGGTAGAGCGCGGCCGAGGGCAGGAAGACGAGCCCCGCCGCCACGGCCCGCCGCAGCAGCGCCCCCCAGCTCTGCGCGCGCAAGTGGTCCCACATCAGCAGAAGCTCGCGCGCGCCGATCAGCACGGCGCAGAAGACGAGGCCAAAGATGTGGCAGAAGAAGACGAGGGTCGCCGCCACCGCCGCCGCGATGACGGTCGCGACGGGATGGCGCTCGCGGAAGACGTGCCAGCCCGCCGCCGTGATCATCGCCAGCGCGATCCCCACCTGGTAGTTCATGAAGCCCATGAGGAAGAGCGCGTGATAGCCCATCAGCGCCGCCGCCACCGGCCACCAGGACCAGCGCCCGAACACCGCGCGGCTGTAGAGGATGATCGCGGCGTAGTTGAGCACAAGGATCAGGCCGAGCATGACGCGCCCGGCAACATAGACGGGCAAGATCTTCACCAGCCCCGTCAGCACCACATCGATGGCGAGGTTGGGGATGATTTGCCAGTCCTGCGCATAGATGCGCGACAGCACCGGGTCCTCCTGCCCGAAGGCGAGCACATAGGTCCGAGCCAGATGGTTCGGGTAGTCGAGCAGCGGGGGCAATTCGGTGATGCAGAGCGGCGCCAGCAGTACGAGCAGGGCACCGAGGCAGACAAACCAGCGCAGGCGCGGTTGCAGCGACGCGTCGCTCATGCCGATCGCTCCTTCGCAATTTTGCAGGTGACGTCTGCAATGTCATTGCCTGCTGCAATGCGGCAACCCAGCTTCGGCAAGATGAACGAACTGTGTGCAGCATTGCGTCCTTGAGGTTGGGCGGAGCTTCCGTCATTCCCCGCTTTGGCGTCATGGTGTACGAAATCGTCGCAGGACGTCCTGCCGCTGCGTCAGCCGATAGCAGGCGTAGCCTGCCGTCGGCATGAGGGAGCGTGCACTCGATCTACGGCAGCCCGGCCGTCCGGAGTGTATACGGTCGATTGCCTGTCGGCGGCGGCTGCGAACCCGCAGCCTGTTGGCGCAGACCCCGTTCAAGCCGCACTTTGTCCAGACATCTGCTGGCACGAACGACAAGCCAAGAAGGCTTTCGCGGAACCAGAACGCGCCGATGCACCGGTCCGGGAGCATCCACCATCCATTGACGCCGCCGTGTACGACCACTGTGGTTGCAACCTATGGTCGCCTCTGGACCGATTGGCTATCCTGGGACCCGATCTTTCTGGAGGATGGCATGTTGCGTCGTGCGGTGCTGGTCGCTGTCTTGGGGTTCATGGCCTGGGTCGGGCCCGGCCAGGCACAGTCCAGCGACCCCTCCTTCCGTGTCGTCAACAATACGCCGAATGTGGTGAACGAGGTCTATGCCTCGCCGACCAATGAGAGGAGCTGGGGGCAGGACCGGCTGGGTGACCAGGTGATCGCGCCGGGCGCCAATTGGATCATCCGTCTGCCGGCCGACGGCAATTGCACTTTCGACATCCGCATCGTCTACCAGGGCGGCACCGCGGAGGAGCGGCGCAACGTCAACACCTGCGCCATGACGGACTTGGTGCTCGGCCAGCCCGCCGGGCCCGCGCCGCGTACCCAGCGCAACCAGCAGCAGGGTAGCACCCAGCAGGGCAATCCCTCCTTCAACCTCGTCAACCAGAGCGGCCGGGTGATCGAGGAATTCTACGCCTCGCCCTCCTCCCAGCAGAACTGGGGCCCGGACCGGCTGGGCGACGACGTGGTGCAGCCGGGCGCGACCTTCGCCGTCCGCCTGCCGCAGGGCGAATGCACCTATGACATCCGCATCGTCTTCGCCGGCGGCCAGGCGCAGGAGCGGCGCAACGTGAACGCCTGCTCGCTGACCAACTACACCGTCCGGTAGCGCCTGCGCCAGGGGCGGTGCCGCTCAGGCATTCGCCCCCGCCAGCGCCGCGATCACCGCCTCCGTGACCTCGGCGGTCGTCGCCTTGCCGCCGAGATCGGGCGTCATCACCGCCCCGCGTCCGGTGACCGCCTCCACCGCCGCCATCAGCCGCCCTGCCGCACGCGGCTCGCCGCAATGCTCGAGCAGCATCGCCGCCGTCCAGAAGGCGCCGAGCGGGTTGGCGATGCCCTTGCCCGTGATGTCGAAGGCCGAGCCGTGGATCGGCTCGAACATCGAGGGCCGCCGCCGCGAGGGGTCGATATTGCCCGTCGCCCCGATGCCGAGCGAGCCCGCCAGTGCCGAGGCCAGGTCGGAGAGGATGTCGGCATGCAGGTTGGTGGCGACGACGGTGTCGATCGTCCCCGGCTTCATCACCATCCGTGCCGTCATGGCATCGACCAGCATCTTGTCGACAGTGAGGTCCGGGTATTGCGCCGTCACCTCGGCGCAGACCTCGTCCCACATCACCATGCCATGCCGCTGCGCATTGGACTTGGTAACGACGGTGAGCAGCCGGCGCGGCCGGCTCATGGCGATCTCACAGGCCTGACGGCAGATGCGGGCCACGCCCTCGCGGGTGAAGACGGCGACATCCATGGCGACCTCGATCGGCAGGCCGCGATGTGCTCTCCCGCCGACGCCGGCATACTCGCCCTCGGAATTCTCCCGCACGATCACCCAATCGATTTGCCGTCCCAGCTCCTCCCGCAGCGGCCCCTGGATGCCGGGCAGCAGCCGTGTCGGCCGGACATTGGCGTACTGGTCGAAGCCCTGGCAGATGGCCAGCCGTAGCTCCCAGAGGGTGAGGTGGTCCGGGATATCCGGCGCTCCGACCGCACCGAAGAAGATCGCGTCGAAGCCTTCGAGCTGGCGAAGCCCGTCCTCCGGCATCATCCGCCCGCTCGCGCGGTACATCGCGCTGCCCCAGTCGAAGCCCTGGAACTCGCAGGCGAAGCCGCCATCGGCCCGGGCCGTCGCCTCCAGCACGCGGCAGCCGGCCTCGATCACCTCGGGGCCGATACCGTCGCCGCCGATGGCGGCGATCCTCAGTTGGCGCATGGCGGGCCGTCCTCCAGTTCGTTGCCCGCCATCAAGCCCGGGGGCGCGGTGCCCATCAAGCCCCCGCGCCGGAGGTGGCATCAAGCCAGGATGAAATCCGACTTCACCAGCTGGTGCACGCCGCTCAGGGTGAAGCTGGCGCTGGGTCCTTCCGGCGCCCCGATCCCGTTGAAGAATGGGACATAGATTTCGACCACCGTCTGCCCGCCTTCGACTGCTGCCCGCACCTGCGTGTGGGTGGCATCGGTGAAGGCGCCGGAGCCGAGAAAATCCACCGCCGGCCTCGTCATGAAGGGTTCGAGAAAGGGCGTGAGATCCAGCTTGTCCTCGCCGCGGCGGAAGTCGGTCACCACGTCGCCGGTCGTGTCATAGACCGGCAGCTTGGCCTGGCTGTTGGTGCCGCCGAAGCGGAAGACGTCCTGACCGCTGCCGCCGGTCAGCGTGTCGGCACCGACGCCGCCCGTCAGTACGTCGTTGTCCCGTCCGCCCGAGAGCCGATCGTCGCCACCGCCCCCCATCAGCGTGTCGTGGCCATCGCCACCATAGAGTGTGTCTCTACCGTCGCTGTCCCGGGCCTGGGCGCTTCGCCAGGGGTCTTTTCCGGCGAGAGCGCCGTAGCCGAGGATCATGTCGTTGCCGCTGCCGCCCCAGACATGATCGTTGCCGTAACCCGCATAGACCGTGTCGTTCCCGGCGCCGCCGCCAATCCAGTTGGCGCGAATGACGGGACCCGGGAAGGGCTCCGGGAAGATCGGCGGACGGGGTCCGTTCAACCCATCGCCGTAGATTAGGTCGTTACCGCCCCGGCCATGGATATCATTGGCGCCGGCATCGCCGAGCAAAGTATCGGCCCCCGAGCCACCATAGATATGTACTGGCATTGCTTCCCCCACCAAATGGCGACCATATCGAATACAATATTCATCCTACGGGTGAAGCGGTTCCGTCACATTGCACAAACCCGAGAGATAGATGTGGGCCGAGAAAACCTGCCCAAAGGTTATATCTCCTGGCGGGGTGGCCACAGCGATTGACCCCGGCCCCCTTCGGCACGACCTTCCCGCCATGCCCGACGACCTCTCGCCCCCGCTGCTCGATCGTCTTTCCGCCGTGCTCGGCCCGCGCGGCATCCTGACCGAACCTGCCGATCTCGAGCCGCATCTCGCCGACTGGCGCCTGCTCTATCGCGGCCGGACCCCCTGCGTGCTGCGCCCCGCCGGCACTGCGGAACTGGCCGAGGCGGTCCGCCTCTGTGCCGCGGCCGGCATGCCGCTCGTGCCGCAGGGCGGCAACACCTCCATGGTCGGCGGCGCGACGCCGGATGAGGGCGGCCGGCAGATCGTCGTCTCCCTGGCGCGGATGAACCGCATCCGCGACCTCGACCCGCTCGACATGACGATGACCGCCGAGGCCGGGCTGGTCCTCAAATCCGCGCAGGATGCCGCGGCCGAGGCCGGCTGCCTCTTCCCCCTCTCCCTTGGCGCCGAGGGAACGGCGACGATCGGCGGCGTGCTTTCGACCAATGCCGGCGGCAACACCACCGTCCGCTACGGCAATGCCCGCGAGTTGATGCTCGGCCTCGAGGTCGTGCTGCCGGACGGCCAGGTCTGGAACGGCCTCCGCCGCCTGCGGAAGGACAATACCGGCTACGCGCTCCGCCACCTCTTCGTCGGCGCGGAGGGGACGCTTGGCTTCATCACGGCCGCCGTCCTCCGCCTCTTCGCCCGGCCGAAGGAGAGCGAGGTCGCCCTCTGCGCGGTCCGCGACGAGGATGCGGCACTCGCCTTGTTCCGGCGCTTCCGCGACCGCGACGAGACGGCGGTGCGCGCCTTCGAATACATGTCCGGCACCGGCGTCGGCTTCTACGCCCGGTTGATCGAGGGCGGCAGCGTCCCGCTCTCGACCCCCGCCGACCACTATGTGCTGGTCGACCTCGCCTCCACCCGCCCCGATGCCGGCCTGCGCCCCCTGCTCGAGGCTGTGCTGGAGGAGGCGCTGGAAGCCGACGAGGTGCTCGACGCCGCCATCGCCGAAAGCGAGGCCCAGCGTGCCGCCATCTGGCGCATCCGCGAGGAGCACCCGGAGGCGCAGAAGCGCGAAGGCGCCTCGGTGAAGAACGACGTCTCCGTCCCGGTCTCGCGCGTGCCGGAGCTGATCCGCCGCGCCTCCGACGCCTGCCGCCGGCTGATCCCAGGGGTGCGCCCCGTGCCCTTCGGCCATCTGGGCGATGGCAACATCCACATGAATCTGCAGCAGCCGGAGGGAATGGACCCAGCCGCCTTCCTCGCCCGCAGCCATGACATCATGGACACGGTGAACGAGGTGGTCCGCGAGCTCGGTGGCAGCTTCAGCGCCGAGCACGGCATCGGCCGGCTCAAGACCGACATGATGGAGGGCTGGCGCGGCGGGCCGGAACTGGCGGTGATGCAGCGGATCAAGGCCGCGATCGACCCGCAGGGGATCATGAACCCAGGGAAGGTGTTGCCCTGAGGCAAGGCCGGGCCACCATCGATCCGGTGTCCACCCCGATCCTTTCCCCCGCTCCCGCCAGCGGCTAGGGTGCGCGCCCCCGACCCTTGATCCGTGATGAGCAGCCTCGATCGTTACATCTTCCGCCAGCTGGGCGTCGCGCTGCTCGCCGTGACCATCGGCCTGGCGGCGCTCGTGTGGCTGACCCAGTCGCTGCGCTTCATCGAGCTAGTGCTCGACCGCGGCCTGTCCTTCGGCGTCTTCGTCGAGCTGACTGGCCTGCTGCTGCCGAGCTTCTTCGCCATCATCCTGCCGATCACCACCTTCGTCGTCTCCCTTTTCATCTATGTCCGCCTCGCCTCGGACCGGGAGCTGGTGGTGATGCGCGCCGCCGGCCTCTCGCAATGGCAGCTGGCGCGGCCGGTGCTGGCCATAGCCGGCCTGGCGACGCTGGTCTGCTACGCGCTGAACCTCTGGGTGGTGCCCAGCAGCCAGGCCGCCTTCCGCGCCTGGCAGTTCGAAATCCGCAACGAGCTGGCTGCGATCCTGGTGCAGGAAGGCGTCTTCAGCTCTGTCGGCGACGATCTCACCGTCTATGCGCGCTACCGCGACCCGGACGGCACGCTGCGCGGCATCTTGGTGCATGACGCCCGCGAGGCCGGCGCCCCCGTCACCATCCTGGCCGAATCGGGCCATATCTCCCCCGGCCCCAACGGCCCGCGCGTCACCCTCGAGAACGGCCAGCGCCAGCAGGTGGAGAAGGTGGCGCCGCCCGCCGGCTCGCCCCCCGGCACGCCGCAGCAAATCCGCCTCTCCGTGCTCTCCTTCAGCGAGAACAGCGTCGACCTGGCCCGTGCCCGCAGCGGCGAGGCCGATAGCCGCTACCGCAACGCCCAGGAACGTACCCTCGACGAGTTGCTCCACCCCGACCCGGCCGAGCACGTCCCGGAGCGCGACCTCAAGCGCTTCATCGCGGAGGCGCATCAGCGCTTGAGCAGCCCGCTGACGGCGATGAGCTACGCCCTGGTCGCCCTGGCGACGGCGCTGACTGGGCAGTTCCGCCGTCATGGCGGCAGCCTCCGGCTGTTCACTGGCATAGCGGTGGTGGTGGCGCTGCTCGCCTTCGGCCTCACCGCCGGCAATCTCGCGGCGCGGACGCCGCGGCTCATCCCACTGATCTGGCTGAACACGCTGCTGCCCGGCCTGGTCTCCGCCTGGGTCCTCTCTGGCGCACCGGGCTGGCCGCAGGGCTGGTGGCTCAACCGCCGGCCGAGGGGCGCCGCCACGCCATGATGCTGGCGCTGACCCTCACGCGCTACGTTGCCCGGCGCTTCTTCGGCGCGACGCTCGCCATGCTGACCGGGCTGACGCTGCTCGTCTCGCTGTTCGACTTCATCGAGCTGCTGCGCCGTGCCGCGACCCGCCCGGATGCCGGTTTCGCCCTGGTGGCGACCATCGCGGGGCTCCGCCTGCCTTTCGTCGCCCTGCAGATCCTTCCCTTCGCCATTCTGCTTGGGGGGCTGCTCGCCTTCTGGCGGCTGACCCGTTCCTCGGAGCTGGTGGTGGCGCGGGCGGCGGGCATCTCCGCCTGGGGCTTCCTTTCCGGCCCGGTCGCCGTGGCCCTGTTGTTCGGCGGGCTCGGCACGGCGGCGATCTCGCCGCTTTCCTCGGTGATGCTCGCCCGGGCGGAACGGATGGACTTTGCCTATCTCCGCTCCAGCGCCGGCATCACCGCCCTCGCCGGCGGCCGGCTTTGGCTGCGCCAGGCGGATCGTGGCATCGAGGAGCAGGGGGTCGCCATCCTCTCCGGTCGCCCCGTCTCCGACCGCGAGGCCGCGCGCGAGGGGTTCAGCATGACCGATGTCTCGCTCTGGCGCCTCTCGGCCGATGACCGGCCGCTGGCCCGGATCGAGTCGCCACGGGCCCGGCTGCTGGCCGGCCGCTGGGTGCTGGAGGATGCCGTCACCTTCAACGCCGACCGCAGCGCGGGACCGAAGCAGGAGCTCAGCTTCCCGACCGAGCTGACGCCCGAGCGCATCGAGAACAGCTTCGCCTCGCCGGATACGCTCTCCGTCTGGGCGCTGCCCGGCTTCATCGCAGTGCTGGAGGGGGCCGGCTTCTCCGCCGTGCGGCACCGGCTGCACTTTCAGAGCCTCCTCTCGCTGCCCCTGCTCGCCGCAGCCATGGCGCTGCTGGCGGCCAGCTTTTCCATGCGCTCCTCCCGCCGCGGCGGAGTAGCGCAGATGATCGGGGCCGGCGTCGCGGCCGGCTTCATGCTCTTCGTGCTCGACAAGATCGCCAATGAGTTCGGTGAGGCCGGGACGCTCCCGGTCTCGATCGCCGCCTGGGCACCCACCATGGCCGGGCTGCTGCTCGCCCTCGCCCTGCTGCTGCATCTGGAGGATGGATGAGCCCTCGCCCCGCACGCCGTCGGCGCCTGCTCCTCGGCGGGGCGCTCGCGCTGCTGCCGGCCAGTCAGGCCCTGGCGCAGATGGAGCAGCCGAGCGTGACGCCGCTCGACGCATCCATCCGCCCCTCCCTGGTCGCGCCCGCGCCCGGCACGACCTCGGGAGCGAGTCAGGCCCCCGGCTCCAGCGCGTCCGCGATCCAGCCTTTCGGCAGCATCGCCGGCGGCGGGCAGCCGGTGGACCGCAACGCCCCGGTCACTTTCACCGCCGAGGAGGTGGAATATGACCGCGACAAGGGCCTCGTCATCGCCCGCGGGCGGGTCGAGGCCTGGCAGGGCGAGCGCCTGCTGCGCGCCGACGAGTTCACCTACGACCGCAATACCGGTGTCGCCACCGCCCGCGGGAACGTCCAGCTGCTGGAGCCGGACGGCCAGGTGCTCTTCGCCGATGAGGCGGAGCTGAAGGACCGCTTCCGCGACGGCGTGCTGGAGGGCGTCCGCGCCCTGCTCGCCGCCAATGGCCGCATGGCGGCGAACGGCGCCCGCCGCACCGGCGGCACGATCAACGAGCTGGCCCGCGTCGTCTATTCCTCCTGCGACCTCTGCGCCGACGACCCGACCGCGCCGCCGGTCTGGCAGGTCGAGGCCCGCCGCGCCACGCAGGACAAGGGCGAGCAGCGCATCAGCTACCGCGACGCGACCGTCCGCCTCGGCGGTGTCCCGGTGCTCTATACGCCTTACCTCTCCCACCCGGACCCGAGCGCCCCGCGTGCCTCCGGCTTCCTCTTCCCGACGCTCGGCTATACCCGCTTCCTCGGCGCCTTCGCCGAGACGCCCTATTACTGGGCCATCGACGATACCTCTGACCTTACCGTCATCCCCATCCTCTCGACGCGGCAGTATCCCAATCTCGGCCTCGAATACCGCAAGCTGTTCAATTTCGGCGAGATCACCGGCAGCGCCTCGATCGGCGGGTTGAACGGCACCGATACCGGCGGCAAGCGGGAGCTGGCGGGCCACATCTTCCTCAAGGGCCGCTTCACCATTGACGAGAACTGGCGAGCCGGTGTCGACCTCAACCGCGCCAGCTCGGAGCAGTACCTCCGCACCTTCCGCTACGAGTACCGCCGGGTGCTGACCAGCCAGGCCTATGTCGAGGGCTTCTGGGGCACCGAAACCTATGCCCGCATCGATGCCCGCGCCTATCAAGGCCTGCGCAGCATCGACGACACGCGGCAGATTCCCTATGTCCTGCCCAATGCCGTGGTCGAGCATGCGCCGCACGGCAAGTATCTCGGCGGCTTCCTCACCGTCGATGCCGGGCTGCTCGGCATCAGCCGCGACATCGGCAGCTCCACCCAGCGCCTGTCGAGCCGCGTTTCCTGGCAGCGGCCGGAGACGGACCGCTTCGGCGGCCTCTGGACGGTGAAGATCCAGGCCGATGGCCTCGGCTATCGCTCGCAGGGGCTGCAGGAGCCGCCGACCAACCTGCCTGAGGCCAATGGCGACCGCTTCAACGGTAATATCCGAGCCGCGCTCGACTGGCGCATGCCCTTCGTCCGCTATGCCGGCGCCTGGGGCAGCCAGACCATCGAGCCGCGCGTGCAACTCGTCACCGGCCCGCGGGCTGGACCGCAATACAGGGTGCCGAACGAGGACAGCATCGATTTCGAGTTCACCGATGCCAATCTCTTCGCCCTCAACCGCTTCACCGGCCGCGACCGGCAGGAGGGCGGCACCCGCGTCGATACCGCCATCCGCGCCGCCTGGGACTTCCCCAATGGCGGGCAGGTCGAAGGGATGATCGGCCGCTCCTTCCGCCTCGATGACCAGATTTCCAGCCCCTATGTCGGCTCCGGCCTCGAGCGCCGCGCCTCCGACTACGTCGCCCGGCTGCGCATCGCGCCGACCACCTGGTTCGACACCATCGGCCGCATCCGCCTCGACGGCGAGAACATCACCGACCGGCGGCTGGTGGACACCGTTGCCAATCTCGGCCTCGGCCGGGTGACGCTCTCGGCCGGCTATCTCTACTCGCCGCCGCTGCCCTTCCTCATTCCCAGCCGCGCGCGCGAGGAGGTTGGCGCCGGCTTCACCGCCCGCATCGGCCAGTACTGGCGCGTGACGGTGAACGGGAAATATGATCTCGGCCTCGGCCGCGCCGTGCTGGTCCAGGGCTCGGCTGGCTACGAGGACGAGTGCTTCATCTTGGAGGGCCGCTTCATCAAGCGCTTCGCCGAGGATCCGACGAGCCAGAGCCTCTATGCCGCAAACACCGTCATCCTCTTCCGCCTCGGCCTCAAGACGCTCGGCGAGTACTTCTTCCGCGCGATCTGACCTCACGCGGCGCGCCGCCTCTTCAGCAGCCCCCGGTGACGCCACCGAAACCGGGCCAGGTTCTCCTGGCCGGCAGGCTCCATCCAGGGTGGTGCGGAGACGCCACATCGGCGAAGTCTTTACAGGGGCTTTGCCTAAATCCGGTCGCGAGGGGAAATTGCAGCGTAACCGCTGGCCGGCCGGTTGCGCGCTGGCGCCGCTGCCACGACCATGCCGGAAACCGGCCCTGAAAGGCCGCACCGGGAGAGATATCCATGCCCATGCGCCGCCGCAGCCTGCTCGCTGCCCCCTTTGCCACGCCGTTGCTCGCCAGCCCGGCCATCGCCCAATCCGGCTTCCCCAACCGCCCGATTCGCATGCTGGTGCCCTGGCTTCCCGGCGGCTCCTCCGACGTACCGCTGCGCGTGCTGAGCGAGTTGGCAAGCGCGAAGCTCGGCCAGCCCGTGATAGTGGAGAACAAGCCCGGCGCCTCCGGCACGCTCGGCGCCCTGGCCATGTCGCAGGAGGCGAAGGGCGACGGCCACCTGGTCGGCCAGATGCCGGTGACCATCTTCCGCCTGCCGGCCATGTCGCGCCGTCCGACCTTCGATCCGGCGAAGGATTTCAGCTGGATCCTGCACCTGACAGGCTATGTCTTCGGCGTCGTCGTCCGTGCCGACCAGCCCTGGCAGACATGGCAGGAATTCGTCGCCTACGCGAAGGCCAATCCCGGCAAGGTCACCTACGGCACGCCCGGCGTCGGCAGCACGCTGCACATCACGATGGAGCGCATCGGCGAGATGCTCGGCATCGAGTGGCTGCACATCCCCTTCCGCGGCGGCGCCGACAACACCCAGGCCGTGCTTTCGGGCCAGACCGTGGCGAACAGCGACAGCACCGGCTGGGCGCAGCTGGTGCAGGAAGGCCGGCTCCGCCTGCTGGTGGTCTGGACCGCGGAGCGCGCCAAGCGCTTCCCCAACGTTCCCACGCTGCGCGAGGTGGGTATCGACATCGTCGCCGACAGCCCCTTCGGCATCGGTGCGCCGAAAGGCGTCGATCCGGGCATCGTGCGGGTGCTGCACGATGCCTTCAGGGAGGCGCTGTTCGACCCGAAGCATGTCGAGACGCTGGACCGCTACGACATGCCGCTGCGCTACATGAACAGCGAGGATTACGCCGCATTCGCCATGAAGACTTATGCGGAGGAGAGCGCCATCATCCGCAAGCTCGGCCTCAGGATGGACTGAACCTCCTCAGGACAGGATGAAATCCGCCGCCGTCAGCTGATACACCCCGGCGAGCTCGATCTCGCCGTTCGGGCCGGATGGCGTTGGCACCGGGAAGTCCGGAGGCGGGTTTCCGAAGACGGCGGCGAGCTGAACGATGGTGCGCCCCTCCTCGATCACGGTGCGGACCTGAAGGCCGAGGCTCGCGCCGAATTCGCCCTCGCCGAGAAAGACCGATTCCCGGTCCGGGGCGAAAGTGTTGGCGTAGCCGCGGAGGTCGATACGGTCCACGCCCTGGTAGAAGTCGAGGATCACGTCCCGCGCGCCGGCGCCGACCCCGGTCTCGATATCGCCAAACGGAATATCCCTGACGTAGACGAAGGTATCGGCGCCGGCCCCGCCGGTCAGCCGGTCGGCGCCTTCCTCCCCGCGCAAGCGGTCGTTGCCGGTGCCGCCGCAGAGCCGATCGATGCCGCGGCCACCGTCGATGGTGTCGTTGTCGGCGCCGCCGTAGATCTGGTCGGCCCCGCCGCCGCCATCGATCGTATCGTCGCCCCTGCCACCAAAGAGCAGGTCCGCCCCATCCGCGCCGATCACACCGATGCTGCCCGTCGGGCTGCCGCCGAAGACGCCATAGCCGGCGATCGAGTCATTGCCATCGCCGCCGAATACCGTGTCGATCCCGAAGCCGGCGCTGACCAGGTCATTGCCGGCCCCGGCCAGGATGAGGTTGCGACCGGGCAGGAACTCGCCGGAATTGTAGGGTGGCGGCAACGGCCCGCTGCCGCTGCTGATGAAATTGTCGCCGAAGATCACGTCATTCCCGGCGCCGGCGAGGATGGCGTCGTTGCCCTGCAATCCTTCGATCCGGTCATCCCCGGCGCCGGCGAGGATCAGGTCGTTCCCCGTCGTTCCGAGTAGGCTATCCGGCCCTGCAGTACCGTTGCGAACTGCCATGGTCTTGCGCCTCCCGCCTTTTGCGCGAGCCTAGGACGGCCAGCACGCTCCACGCGATGGTTCCGATGACACGCTTGCGCGACGCCGCTGCCGCTGCCGTTCGCGTGGCAAAGGGGGTGGCGCGGCGCTGCCGTTCCATCGCATGCTTCGCCAAGATCGGCCGACCAAGCCAGCAGGAGACGGAGGAGAGGCATGGCCGGAAGGCCGCGCGACATGGCAAACGCATTCGCCCGGCGCCAGGCAGGACCGCGCCGCCGGTGACGCCGCTGTTGCATCTGCGCTGCGGCGACGACCTCCGCGGCCGCCTTCAGTCGGCCGGGATCGCCGGCGAATACCTCTGCTTCGCCGACCCGGTCTGCGTCGGCCCAGCGCAGGACGATGGTGACCTGATGGCCTGGCTCGGGATGCGCGCGCGTTACGTGGCGCTGCATACAGGGCAGGACCCGGCCGCCGTGCGCCTCCGCCTCGGCCGCGAATATGCCGCCCTCAACGGCCTGCACCGGCGCGAGGCCGTATGGCTCTGGTTCGAGCATGACCTCTGGGACCAGATCGCGCTTATTCGCATCCTCTCCCTGCTCGCCGAGAAACGCCTGCTGCGCGGCAAGCTGCTGCTGCTGCCCGCCGATGGCGACCGCAGCTTCCCCGCGCTCAGCGATGCTGAACTCGGTGCGCTCCAACCCACGCCGCTCTCCGATCTGCAGATCGAGCAGGCCGCCGAGGCCTGGGCCGCCTTCGCCGCGCCCGACCCGCGCGGGCTGGACGCCTTCAGCCGGCGGGAGCTTGCCTTGCCCTTCCTCGCCGCGGCGCTGCGCCGCCACTTGCGCGACCTCCCCTGGACGACCGACGGTCTCGGCGAGACCGAACGCCGCGCGCTGCGCGCCATCGCCGAGGGCGCCACGGACGAGGCCACCGTGTTCCAGAAGTTGCAGGACGGCGACCCGATCTTCCACGTCACCGACCTGATCGTGCGCGAGGTGATCAACCGCCTGCGCCAGGGACCGAACCGCTTGGTCTCGCGCGATGCGCAGCTGCATCCGACGCCGCGCGGCGCCGCCGTGCTGGCCGGCACGGACCGCTTCCGCCCGCCACCGCGCTTCCATGCCGGCGTGCATGTGCTGCCGGACCCGCCCTGGCTTTGGGATCCGGCGCAGGTCGCCGTCATCCCGGGACCCGCTGCATGAGCTTCACCCTCGTCATCCATGGCGGCGCCGGCACCATCCTGCGCGAGGACATGTCAGCCGCCCGCGAGGCGGAGTACCGGGCTGCATTGGAGGTTGCGCTCGCCGCCGGCGGCGCGATCCTGGAGCAGGGCGGCAGCGCCCTCAATGCAGTGGAGCAAGCGGTGCGCGCCTTGGAAGACTGCCCGCTCTTCAACGCCGGCCGCGGCGCCACATTCACCGCCGCCGGCACGATCGAAATGGATGCGGCGCTGATGGATGGTGCTGCGCACCGCGCCGGCGCCGTCGCCGGCGTGCAGCGCATCCGTAACCCTATCACGGCCGCACGGGCGGTGATGGAGCGCACGCCGCATGTGCTGCTGATCGGCCCCGCAGCCGATGACTTCGCCGAAGCCGAGGGGCTCGGCCTCGCGCCGCCCGAGTATTTCCGCACCGAGCATCGCTGGCAGCAACTGCAGGCGGCGCTGGCGGCGCGGCGCATCGCCCTCGATCACGACCTGCCCGCACGCATGGGCACGGTCGGCGCCGTCGCGCGCGACCGCAGCGGCCGCCTCGCCGCCGCCACCTCCACTGGAGGGATGACGAACAAGCGCGCCGGCCGCGTCGGCGACAGCCCGCTGATCGGCGCCGGCACCTGGGCCGATGCGACGGTCGCGGTCAGCTGCACGGGAGTAGGGGAAGCCTTCATCCGCTGCGCCGCCGCGCATGAGCTCTCCGCCCTGATGCGCCACCGTGGTCAGCCGGTGCAGCAGGCCGCCGCCGAGGTTGCGGAGGTGCTGGTGCCTGCCAGCGGGGGCAGCGGCGGCCTCATCGCCGTCGATGCGAAGGGCGAGCCAGGCATCGCCTTCGGCACGCCCGGCATGTATCGCGGCATCCTCCGCGATGGCGCAGCGCCGGAGATCGGCATCTACGCCTGAGGCTCGGAGAGCCGAAGCTCTCCGGGGTCACGGACGATCAGCTGCGCGGCGCACCGACGCCAAGGCTGGCAAGGCCGCCATTGTCCTGCTGCGGCGCGTAGACCACGCGCGGGCCGCCATCGGCGAGGCCGCCGACCAGCGTGCCGGCCTGGCCCGGGAAGCTGTTCACCGCACCATAGGTGTAGCTGTGGTCGCGCGGGCCGCCGCTCATCACCACTTGGGCGCCGCCCAGGATGTTGTTGGTGGAGGGGGTGGCATAGACCACGCGCGGGCCGCCATCACCGCCGCCGCCGACCAGCATCGGACCTTCCTGCGCCAGCGCGGCACCGGTGGCGCCCAAGGCGATCACGGAAGCGAGAAGAGCAGAGCGAAGCATTATCCTGTCCTTTGTGGCTGGGCAGCTCATGACCGCCCTCGCCGCCAAAATTGGGCCGCATCGCTCCGCCTCGCCAATGCATTCGGCGCATACCCATGATTCGCGAAATGGATGATGCGGAACCGGCGACCGGACCCAAGGGTCGCGCCTGCGTGAAGCTTGGGCTCCTCGCATGCCAGCGCAACCCGCGGAAGGCGCACTGCCCCCATCCGCGCGAGGCTGCACGCGAAGGAGACCCCGCGCATGACACGGTTCCGCTGCACGCCCATCCCGACCGAGACTGCCCAGCGCTGGCGCGCCACCGGCACCGACGACCGCGGCCAGCCCCTGCATCACCGCATCGTAAATGGTCCTGGCTTCCCCTGCCGCCATTGCCTGCGACTGGGCGAGCCGGGCGAGGCGATGCTGCTCGGCAGCTACGCCCTGCCGCATCCGCAGGGCGTCTACTGGACGCCGAGCCCGATCTTCCTCCACGCCCGCGACTGCGCCTGCTTCGAAGCGGCAAACGAGATCGCCCCCATCGTGCTCGCCAATGGCATCGTCTCCGTCCGCGCCTATGACGCCGATGAGATGTGCCTCTACGACCTCGGCGCCATCAGCGAGGGCGGCGCAGTCGCGCCGCTGCTGGACCGCGCCCTCGCCGACCCGCGGACGCGCTTCGTCAACATCCACACCGCGCGGCCTGGTTGCCTGCTGACGGCGGTGGAGCGGCTGTGACTACGCCGCTTCCAGCTTCTCCTGCAGCTCCAGCCACTCGCTCTCGAGACCGGGCAGGATCTTGTTGATCACCGCGCGGCGCGTGGTGGCGCGGTTGATCAGGTCGGTCTTGTTGTTGGCGTAGAGCCGCGGGTCGGCCAGCGCCTTGTCGATCACCGCCGCCTCGTCCTGCAGCTTGGCGATTTGCGCCTCGATCTGCTTCAGCCGCTCGCGCAGCGGGGCGAGGGCCATGCGGCTCTCCGCCCGGCCGCGCCGCTCCGAAGGCCGCGCCGCGCCCGCCGGCTCGCTGCGCGAGGCTCGCCGCCCGCCGCCGAGCAAGGCGCGGTAGTCGTCGAGGTCGCCGTCGAAGGGCTCGACCTTGCCATTGCCCACCAGCCACAGCCGGTCCGCCACCAGCTCCACCAGATGCGGGTCGTGGCTGATGAGGATGACGGCGCCGTTATAGTCGGCCAGCGCCTTCACCAGCGCATCGCGCGCGTCGATGTCGAGGTGGTTGGTCGGCTCGTCGAGGATCAGCAGCTGCGGCGCCTCGCGCGTGCAGAGCGCCAGCAGCAGCCGCGCCTTCTCCCCGCCCGAGCAGGCGGAGATCTTCGTCGTCGCCCGCTCCACGTCGAGGCCGAAGCGGGCGAGCTGGGAGCGGCATTGGGTGACGGTCGCCTTGGGCATCGCCGCCTGCATGTGGGAGAGTGGCGTGCCCTCCATGTCGAGCTCATCCGTCTGGTGCTGGGCGAAGTAGCCGATCTTCAGCTTGGGCGAGCGGAACTCCCGCCCGCCCATCAGCGAAAGCCGCCCGGCGAAGAGCTTCGCCAGCGTCGACTTGCCGTTGCCGTTGGCGCCGAGGAGCGCGATACGGTCGTCCTGGTCCAGCCGCAGGTCGAGCCCCTTCAGCACCACGCGCCCGTCATAGCCGATGCTGCCGCCGGAGATGGAGAGCACGGGAGGGGCCAGCTCGGCCGGCTCCGGGAAGGCAAAGCGCGTCACATGGTCCTCGACCACGCTCTCGATCGCCGGCATCCGCTCCAGCGCCTTGATGCGCGACTGCGCCTGGCGCGCCTTGCTCGCCTTGGCGCGAAAGCGGTCGACGAAGCTCTGGATATGCGCCCGCTCGGCGGCAAGTTTCTCGTTCATCGCCGCCTGCTGCGCCTGGCGCTCGGTGCGGACGCGGACGAAATTGTCGAAGGCGCCCGGGTACAGCGTCAGCTTGCCCCGGTCGAGATGGGCGATGGCATCGACGCAGCGTTCCAGCAGCCCGCGGTCGTGGCTGACGATGATGGCCGCGCCTGAGAAGCGCTGCAGCCACCCCTCCAGCCACATCGTCGCCTCGAGGTCGAGGTGGTTGGTTGGCTCGTCGAGCAGCAGCAATTCGGGCTCGAGGAAGAGCACGCGAGCCAGCGCCACGCGCATCCGCCAGCCGCCGGAGAACTCGGTGCTCGGCCGCGCCTGCGCCGCCGCATCGAAGCCGAGGCCGGCGAGGATGGTCGCGGCGCGCGAGGGCGCGCTGTCCGCCTGTATGGCGATCAGCCGTTCGTGGATCTCGCCCATGCGGTGCGGCTCGGGCTGGCCTTCGGCCTCGGCGAGCAGTGCCGCGCGCTCGGTATCGGCGGCGAGCACTGTCTCCAGCAGGCTCTCCGGCCCGCCCGGCGCCTCCTGCGCCACATGGCCCATCCGGGCGCGCTGGGCGAGGCGGATATCCCCGCCATCCGGCTGGATATCGCCGATGATCGCCTTCAACAGGGTGGACTTGCCGGCCCCGTTGCGGCCGACCAGCCCGACCTTGCGGCCGGGATCGACGGCGAGGTCGGCGCCTTCCAGCAGGGTTCGGCCGGCGATGCGGAGGGTGAGGTCGCGGATGGCGAGCACGGTCATGCGCGCCTTCTACAGCCGCCCCGGCCCTCCGTCACGCATGCAGGCTAGCTCGGCTGTCCTTCGCTTTCGGCCTCGGGCGGGGAGGGGGGCTTCGGCGCCGGTGCCTCGGCCCATTCGTCGGAGACCATGCCCTGCTGGCTACTCACCAGGTCGATATCGGCCTGGCTGGGCGGGCGGGGGATTTTCGGCTTCGGCGTGTCATCGGCCATGGGACGCTCCTTTGCTGTGCCCCCAACGCCCGATGCCGGGCCGGGTTGGGCTTGCATCCGCGCCCGGGCCCGCCTATCCCGCCGCCACCGTCACGAAGGAACGCCACCATGGCCGTCGAACGCACCCTTTCCATCATCAAGCCGGACGCCACCCGCCGGAACCTGACCGGCAAGATCAACGCCAAGTTCGAGGAGGCCGGCCTCCGCATCGTCGGCCAGAAGCGCCTGCAGCTGAGCGAGGCCCAGGCCGGCGCCTTCTACGCCGTCCACAAGGAGCGGCCTTTCTACAAGGACCTGGTCAGCTTCATGATCAGCGGCCCGGTGGTGGTGCAGGTGCTCGAGGGCGAGAGCGCCGTCGCCAAGAACCGCGAGATCATGGGCGCCACCAATCCGGCCAATGCCGCGCCGGGCACCATCCGCAAGGAATTCGCCGAGAGCATCGAGGCCAACAGCGTCCACGGCTCGGACAGCGCCGAGAACGCGGCGACCGAGATCGCCTTCTTCTTCGCCGGCACCGAGATCGTCGGCTGAAACAGCGGGGCCGGCTCCTGGGGCCGGCCCCCTTCCGTCAGGCCACGAAGAGCAGCAGCGCCAGCAGCACCAGCACGGTGATCACGATCCCCCAGGTGGAGAACTGCAGGAAGCCCTCCCACCCCCGCTGCCGGTCGAGCAGCAGCGCCTTCTGGTCGACTTCCCCGAAATCGTAATGCTCACGGTGTTCGGCCACGGTCCGGTCCTCATCCACTCTCGGAATGGGGTGTAGAAAGCGCGGGCGGGCTCGGCAAGGGGTTGGCGAGCGCCGCCACGCTGTCGGGATGCATCGCCGCCCCGCCGGCCGCGACGCGTAGCGCCGCCGGATAGATCCGGTGCTCCTGGGCCAGCACCCGGGCGGCCAGCGCCGCCTCGGTATCCCCCGGTAGCACCGGCACCGCGGCCTGGGCGAGGATCGGCCCGGCATCCATCTCCTCGGTCACCTGATGCACCGTGCAGCCATGCAGCCGGACGCCGGCGGCCAGCGCCCGCGCATGGGTGTCGAGCCCCGGGAAGGCCGGCAGCAGGCTCGGGTGGATGTTCAGCATCCGCCCCGCCCAGCGCCCGACGAGGAAGGGTGTCAGCAGCCGCATATAGCCGGCGAGGCAGACGAGCCGGATGCCGTGCTGCTCCAGAACATCCTGCACCGCCGCCTCATGTGCCGCCCGGTCGCGGCCGAAGGACTTGCTGGCAACCACCGCCATCGGCACCCCGGCCGCCGCGGCCACCGCCAGCCCGCCCGCATCCGCCTTGTTGGAGAGCACGAGGGCGATCTCCGCCGGAAAATCCGGCGCCCGCGCCGCTTCGATCAGCGCCACCATGTTGGAGCCGCGGCCGGAGATCAGGATGGCGGTCCGGACCTTCACCTCGGCCAGGTCTCCGGCAGGTTGTCGATCCGCACCTGCGCCTCGCCGCTCCCGGCTTCCAGTGAGCCGATGCGGAACACGGTCTCGCCCGCGCCCTCCAGCAGGGCGGTCGCCTCCGCCACGGCCCCGGCCGCGACGACGACGACCATGCCGATCCCGCAGTTGAAGACGCGCAGCATCTCCTCCGGCGCGACATTGCCGGCCTGCGCCAGCCAGGCGAAGACCGGCGGCACCGTCCAGGCTCCCGCATCCACCGCCGCGGCGACGCCTTCGGGCAGCACCCGCGGCAGGTTGCCGGGCAATCCGCCCCCGGTGATATGGGCAGCCGCCTTCAGCAGCCCCTTGCGGTGCAACGCCAGCAGTGACTTCACATAGATCCGCGTCGGCGCCAGCAGCGCCTCGCCCAGGGTCCCGCCGCCGAAGGGGGAGGGGGCATCGAGGCCGGTCCCTGCCGCCTCCACCACCCGCCGCACCAGCGAGAAGCCGTTGGAGTGCACCCCCGTGCTGGCGAGCCCCAGCAGAACGTCGCCCGGCCCCACATCCGGCCGCGGAAGCAGCGCCCCGCGCTCCGCGGCGCCGACCGAGAAGCCGGCGAGGTCGTAATCCTCGGCGGCATACATCCCCGGCATCTCCGCCGTCTCGCCGCCGACCAGGGCGCAGCCCGCCTGCCGGCACCCCTCGGCGATGCCGGAGATCACGTCCCGCGCCTGCTCCAGCCGCAGCTTCCCGGTGGCAAAGTAGTCGAGGAAGAACAGCGGCTCCGCCCCCTGCACCACGAGGTCGTTCACGCACATGGCGACCAGGTCGATGCCGACCGTGCCATGCAGCCCGGCATCGAGCGCTACCCGCAGCTTGGTGCCGACGCCATCGGTCGAGCTGACCAGCACCGGGTCGGTGAAGCCGGCCGCCTTCAGGTCGAAGAGTGCGCCGAAGCCGCCGAGCCCGCCCATGGTGCCGGTCCGGCTGGTGGACCGGGCCATCGGCTTGATCGCCTCGACCAGCGCGTCGCCGGCGTCGATGTCCACCCCGGCATCACGGTAGGTCAGGCTGTTTCGCGGGGAACTGGTCAGGGCGGCCTCCGATCGGCTAAGGGGAGTCCGCGGCTTTCTAGCGCGCCTTTTCGGGCGCGTCCCCTGTGCCGGGCCGCATGGCAGGAGAAAGCGCAATGCTGGGCAGATCGGGCGTCCTCCGGGGCATGGCGGCCCTCGCGCTGTTGCTTGCCGCCACCCCCGCCCTGGCGCAGATGGCCGCCCTGCCGCCCCCGGTCGCCACGACGCCGGATGCCTCGGCGCTGAACCTCACCCAGCGCGGCATCCCCGCCGAGGCCTCGGCCGAGAACGGCGTGCTGGCCCGCGAGCGGGCGCTGGCCGCCGGCCGCCGCACCGCCTGGGAACGGGCGCTGAGCGAGGCCGGGCTGCCGCCGGTCAACCTCTCCGACCAGCGGCTCGAGGACATGGTCCGCTCCATCGTCATCGAGCAGGAGCGCACGGCGCCGACCCGCTACACCGGCCGCATCACCGTGGTCTTCGACCCCAACCGGGTGCGCTCGGCGCTCGGCGGCAGCGTCACCGTGCCGGGCGCCTCGCCGCCCCCTGTCGCCGCCGGCGCCCCGGCCTCGAATTGGATCGAGGCCAGGGCCATCTACCGCTCCATGGGTGAGTGGCTCGAACTCCAGCGGCGGCTGCGCGGGGCACCCCCGGTCGCCTCGGTCGATATCCAGGCGATCGCGGTGGATGCGGCGCGGCTGCGCCTCGGCCTGCGCGCCCCGCCGCCCGAGGCCGCGGCGCTGCTTGCCGCCATCGGCATCGCGCTGGAACAGGCGGGCCCCGCCTGGCGGCTGGGCCTTGCCGGAAGCTGACACCCGCCGGACCGAGCAGGCGCCGCCGCATGTGCTCGTCACCCTGCCCAACCTCATCACCCTGGCGCGGCTCTGCGCCGTGCCGGCCACCATCTGGCTGATCCTGCACCGCCGCCTCGACCTTGCCTTCTATGTGTTCGTCGGCGCCGGCATCTCGGACGGCGTCGATGGCTGGCTGGCGCGGGTGACCAATACCCGCAGCGCGCTCGGGGCGATGCTCGACCCGGTGGCGGACAAGGCGCTGCTGGTCTCAGTCTATGTGACGCTCGCCGCCATCGGCGGGCTGCCGGACTGGCTCGCCATGCTGGTGGTGTTCCGCGACCTGCTGATCGTCGGCGGCGTGCTGGTGCTCTGGGGGCTCGGCCAACCGCCGCGCATCCGCCCGCTGCTGGTCTCGAAGCTGAACACCTGCGCGCAGATCGCGCTAGCCGCCCTCGCCCTCCTGATCCTCGGCTTCGGCCTGGCCGCGGACGGGCTGCTGACCGGGCTGACCTGGGCGGTCGCGCTGACGACGCTCGCCTCGGGCATCGCCTATGTGGTTTCGGCCGTCCATTGGACACATCATCCACCGCCACGGCCATGAATCTCGTCCCGCCCCAGCCCCCGGCCATGAAGCCCGAACCGCCACCGCTGCCTCTTCCAGGGGCGCGCCCGCGCACCGCGCCGCCGGTGGCGACGCGCGCCCAGCGGGTGGCCCTCGCGCTCGGCGTCGCGGGCGGGCTGTTGCTGACCTTCTGGCTCTTCTCGCCGATCCTCACCCCCTTCGTGCTGGCCGCCGTCATTGCCTATTTCCTCGACCCGCCGGCGACGCGGCTGACCCGCATTGGCATCCCGCGCGGCGTCTCGGCGCTGCTGATGATCCTGGCGCTGGTGGCGCTCGCCCTGCTCTGCCTGCTGCTGCTCTACCCGCTGCTGGTCGCCCAGGTGACGGTGCTGATCCAGCGCCTGCCGGCCTATGTCCTCGGCATCGGCCAGGCGGTGCGCGATGCGCTGACCGCGCTCTCCGAGCGCCTCGGCCCCGATGTCTTCGACCAGCGCCTGCAGGACCTCGCGGTTGGCCAGGCAGGGGCGATCATCTCCTATCTCGGCACCTCGCTGGCGCGGATGATCACCGGCGGCATTGCCCTGTTCAGCGTCTTCACCCTGGTGACGGTGACGCCCGTCGTCGCCTTCTACCTGCTGCGCGACTGGCCGCGGATCATCCGTCGGATAGATGCCTGGCTGCCCCGCCGCTCCGCCAACACCCTCCGCCAGCTCGCCCGCGACACCGACCGCGTGCTCTCCGCCTGGCTGCGCGGCCAGCTGCTCTGCTGCGCGCTGCTCGCCGTCTACTACGCCGCCGCCCTCTCCGCGGTGCGGCTGGAGCTCGGCCTGACGGTCGGGCTGATGGCCGGCATCCTCTCCTTCATCCCCTATATCGGCTCCATCACCGGTCTTATCACTGCGCTGGCCCTGGCACTGGCGCAATTCGGCACCTGGAACGGCGTGCTGGTGGTGATGGCGGTCTTCGTCGCCGGCCAGGTGATCGAGGGCTACATGATCTATCCCTGGCTGCTCGGCGACCGTGTGGAGCTGCACGCCGTGTGGGTGATCTTCGCCCTCTTCGCCGGCGGCGTCGCCTTCGGCTTCCTTGGCGTGCTGCTGGCGGTGCCGCTGGCGGCGGTGATCGGCGTCATCACGCGCTACTGGTTGCGCCGCTACCTGGAAAGCCCGCTCTACCTCGACCCGCCGCGGACCGGTTGATGCTCGACACCACGGCGCCGCTGCCGCGGCAGCTCGCCCTGCCGCTGCCCGCCTTCGCCCCCTTCGAGGCCGAGCCGGTGCTGGCCGATGACAGCAATGCCGAGGCCCTCGCCTGGCTCGCCCGGCCCGAGGCTTGGCCGGGCGGCCGCCTCGCGCTTCACGGCCCGGCCGCGACCGGCAAGACACTGATGCTGCGCGGCCTCGCCGCCCGGCGCGGCTGGCCGGTGCTGACCGGCCCGGCGCTGCGCGGCCTGCCGGAGCTGCCGCCCGGCCCCGGCCTCGCCCTCGACGACGCCGACTGCATGGCCGAGGAGGCCGCGCTCTTCCACCTGCTCAACCTCGTCGCCGAACGCGGCCAACTCCTGCTGCTCGCCGGCCGTGCCCCGCCGGCGCGCTGGCCGGTGGCGCTGCCCGACCTCCGCAGCCGCCTGCGCGCCATGCCTGCCGCCGGCATCCGCCCGCCCGGCGACGGGCTGCTCGCCGCCCTGCTGCGCCGCCATTTCGCCCGCCGCCAGCTCCGGGTGGAGGAGGGGGTGCAGGCCTGGCTGCTCGCCCGCCTGCCGCGCGAAGCCGCCGCCATTGCCGAGGCCGCCGCCAGGCTCGACCGCGCCGCGCTCGCCCTCGGCGGCCGCGTCACCCGGGCGCTGGCGCGTGCAACCCTGGCCGACCTGCCGGGCTTCGGTACGGATGACGAATCGATGTCACCGGCCGAGACCGACTGCCCGCCTCCCCCGACCCTGCTGTAGGGTAGTCCGATGAGCCTCGCCGAGACCCGCACCCCGCCCGCCGCCGAACCCGTCGCCGTGCCGCTGGAGCCCGAGCGCTTCATCAACCGGGAGCTCTCCTGGCTCGACTTCAATACCCGAGTGCTTGAGGAGGCCGGCAACGAGCACCACCCGCTGCTCGAGCGGCTGCGCTTCGTCGCCATCTCCGCCGCCAACTTGGACGAGTTCTACTCCGTCCGCGTCGCCGGGCTGATCGGCCAGGAGCGCGCCGGCATCACCAGCCGCTCGCCCGACGGCCGCACCCCCTCGCAGCAGCTCGCCGCCATCCACGACCGTGCGGAGGTGCTGATCGAGGCCCAGCAGGCCGCCTGGCGCGCGTTGCGCGGCCTGATCCGCGAGGCCGGCATCATCGTCCTCCGCCCCGAGGAGCTGAGCGAGGCCGACCGCGCCTGGCTCGACGGCTGGTTCATGGAGCGCGTCTTCCCGGTCCTCACTCCGCTCGCGGTCGATCCGGCACATCCCTTCCCCTTCATCCAGAACCTCGCCGCCTGCATGGTGCTGAAGCTGGTGCGCGAGGAGGATGGCGGCACCATGCGCGCCCTGCTGCCGCTGCCGGCGCAGGTCGAGCGCTTCATCCGCCTGCCTCCCACGGAAGGCGAGAGCGCCATCCGTTTCCTCCTGCTCGAGGACCTGATCGAGCTCAGCCTGCGCCGCGTCTTCCCCGGCTTCATCCCGGCCGAGCACGGCTTCTTCCGCCTCATCCGCGACACCGACGTGGAGTTCGAGGAGGAAGCGGAGGACCTCGTCCGCTCCTATGAGACGGCGCTGAAGCGCCGCCGCAGGGGCCGCGCCATCCGCCTCAGCGTCACCGCCGCCACGCCGTCCGACATCGTCGACTTCGTCATCGAGGAGCTGGACGCCGAGCGCAGCGGCGTCTTCGTGGTGGACGGGCTGCTCGGCCTCGACGACCTCCGTCAGCTCATCGTCGACGACCGGCCGGACCTGCTCTTCACCCCCTACACCCCGCGCTTCCCCGAGCGCATCCTCGACTATGGCGGCGACTGCTTCGCCGCGATCAAGGCGAAGGACATTGTCGTCCACCACCCCTATGAGAGCTTCGACGTGGTGGTGCAGTTCCTCCGCCAGGCGGCGCGGGACCCGAATGTCGTCGCCATCAAGCAGACCCTCTACCGCACCAGCCGCGACAGCCCGATCGCCCGTGCCCTGATCGAGGCTGCGGAAGCCGGCAAGAACGTCACCGGCATCGTCGAGATCAAGGCCCGCTTCGACGAGGAGCGGAACATCGCCCTCGCCCGCGAGCTGGAAGCCGCCGGCGTGCAGGTCGTCTTCGGCTTCGTCGAGCTGAAGACCCATGCCAAAATGTCGCTCGTGGTCCGCCGCGAGGCTGGAGCACTCCGCTCCTACGCTCATTTCGGCACGGGCAACTACCACCCGATCACCGCGCGCATCTACACCGACCTGTCCTTCTTCACCGCCGACCCGGCGCTGACCGGCGATGCCGCGCGGCTCTTCAATTACATGACGGGTTATGCCCGGCCGGAGCGGATGGAGGGCCTCGCCTTCGCCCCGCTCACCATCCGCCCGACCCTGCTCGGCCTCATCGAGCAGGAGCGCCGCTTCGCCGAGGAGGGCAAGCCCGCCGGCATCTGGCTGAAGATGAACAGCCTGGTGGACGAGCAGCTGATCGACGCGCTCTACGCCGCCTCGCGCGCCGGGGTGAAGATCGACTGCGTGGTGCGCGGCATCTGCTGCCTCCGCCCCGGCGTTCCCGGCCTGTCCGAGACCATCCGGGTGAAGTCCATCGTCGGCCGCTTCCTCGAGCATTCGCGCATCCATGTCTTCGGCAACGGCCACCGCCTGCCCTCGCGCCGGGCGCGGGTCTTCATCTCCTCGGCCGACTGGATGGCGCGCAACATGGACTGGCGGGTCGAGACCATGGTGCCGGTCGAGAATGCGACCGTGCATGCCCAGGTCCTCGACCAGATCATGGTGGTGAACCTCAAGGACACTGCCCAGAGCTGGGAGCTGACCAGCGAGGCCACCTGGCACCGCCTGCCGCGTGGCCCGCAGCCGGTTTCGGCGCATGAGTATTTCATGACCAACCCCTCCCTCTCCGGCCGCGGCAGCGCGTTGCACCGCAGCGGCCGGGCAGCGATGCGCAAGCCGCGCCCCGACCGCATCGCCCAGGACTGACCAGCATGACCACTCCCGAAGCGCCCCGTTGCGGCGTCGTCGACCTCGGCTCGAACTCCGTCCGCCTCGTCATCTTCGAGGGCCGCGGGCGGAACCCGCAGGCCATCTTCAACGAGAAGGCCGTGCTCGGCCTGGGGCGCGGCCTCCAGGCGACGGGCCAGCTGAACGAGGAGGCGATCGGCCCCGCGCTCACTGTCCTCGCCCGCTACCATGCCGTCGCGCGCGCCATGCACGCCGACCCGCTCGAGGTGGTGGCGACGGCCGCCGTGCGCGACGCCAGCAATGGCGAGGCCTTCACCGCTGCCATGCAGGAGCGCATGCCGGGGCTCCGCATCCGCATCCTCACCGGCGAGGAGGAGGGCCGCCTCTCGGCCGATGGCGTGCTGCTCGGCTTCCCCGGCGCCGATGGCGTGCTCGGCGATCTCGGCGGCGGCAGCCTCGAAGTGGTGCGCCTCACCGAGGGCTGGGTCGCCCGCGCCGCCTCGCTCCCCATCGGCGCCATCCGCCTCGCCGAGCGCGCTGGGGGCGAAGTGGCCCGTGCCCGCGCCATCGCCGAGGAGGAGCTGGCGAAGCAGCCCTGGCTCGCCGAGGGCGGCGGCCGCGACCTCTATCTCGTCGGCGGCGCCTGGCGGGCGCTCGCGCGGATGCACATCGCCCAGACCGGCTATCCGCTGGCCATCGTCCACCACTACGTCCTCCGCCGCGAGGAGGCGCGCGACCTTGCCGGCGTCGTCATGGCCGCCTCCCGCCGGGTGCTGGAGCGGATGGCCGGCGCCCCGCAGAAGCGCCTGGGCGACATGCCCTTCGCTGCGGTGACGATGCGCCGCCTGCTGCGGGCGACCGGCGCCGCCCGCGTCGTCTTCTCCGCCAATGGGTTGCGCGAGGGCTGGTATTCCCGCCTGCTGCCGGAGGCGGTGCGCCAGGATGACCCGATGCTCGCCGCCGCCCGCGACCTCGCCGCCGCCTGGGGCCGCGACCCGGATCTGCCGCCCGCGCTGATCGCCTGGACCGACCCGATCTTCCCCGACCAGGATCCGGCCGTGCGCGCCCTCCGCGAAGCCGCCTGCTGGGTCTCCGACATCGGCAGCCACGATCACCCGGAATACCGGGCGGAGCAGGCCTTCCTCCGCATCCTCCGCCAGCACGGCGCCGGGCTCGACCACCATGCCCGCGCCTTCCTCGGTCTCTGCGCCGCACTGCGCTACGAGGCCGAGCCAAGCGCCCCCTTCCTCGGTCCGACCCGCGTGCTGCTCGACCTGCCGACCATCCGCCGGGCGGAGGCGCTCGGCGCCGCGCTGCGCCTGGCCTACACGCTCTGCGGCGGCACGCCCGCGCTGCTGGCCGGCACCCGGCTGGAGCGCCAGGGCGGCCGCCTCGTCCTCCGCCTCGCCGAGGGTACCGGCGTCTTCGCGGGCGAGAGCGTGCTGCGCCGCGTGGAGCAGCTCGGCGCCGTCCTCGGGCTGGAGGCGGTGGTGGAGGTCGAGGGGTAGCGCCGCCCTCGCGGAGCCCTGGCCGCTACCGCTGCGTGTTCTGGTTCAGTCCCGGCTGCATGCCGGCATTGCCGGTGCCGAGCCGCCCGGCTTCCTCCGGCCGCCCGACATCCGGCCGGAGCGAGTTGCGATCCGCCTCGAGCGGCAGCACCTGCGCCGGCGGCACGATGGGCTGCGGCTCCCGCGCCGCCTCCGCCGCATCCCGCGCGCGATCCTGCTGCTCCTCGCGGTTGAGCTGGCGCGAGGCGCGCTCCGCCGGGGTCTGGGCGAGCGCCGGCCCGGTGGCCAGCGCGGCGGCGAGGAGCAGGAGGTGAGTGGCGATGGCGTGCGGCATGCCGGCCATAGCGTTCAACCTTCGGTTCGGTTCCGTGCCTGTCCCCTACATGCAGTTGTAGAGCCGCATGCAGGAGAAGTAGCGCTGCTGGCACTGCCTCATGCAGCCGGCCCGGTCAGTCGGGGTGAAGGCCGGCGCGCTTGGGTTGGTGCTCCACATCGGCGGGCAGGCGACCTGGCAAGAGCTCTGCTGCGTAAGGCAGTTGTTGGCGATGGGCTGGGGGCAGCGCGGCAGCGCTTGGCCGCCGCCCTGCGGCGCCGGCGGCGCCACGGTCTCGCCGCTGCCACCCTCGGGTGGCAGCGGCGCCGGCTTGCCCCCGAACTGGGGTGTCGCCCCCACGGGCGGCAGCGCCTCCGGCTTGCCGGGCTGGGCCGCCGCCGTGGCGATGACGGGCATCGCCAGGGCCAGCAGCAACCGGATCGCGGCAAGGCGCATGGCTATCAGCTTCATCGTCTTCTCCGCCTCAGCCCTTCGGTGCCCACTCCGGCGGCGCCATGCTGCCCGTCTGCCCGGTGATCCGCCCATAGGCCTCGACCCGCCGATGGGCGGCGAAGTTGAAGATCGTCCGCCGCCCCAGCTCGCACATACCGAGGTCGCAGTCGGCGACGATCAGCTCGTCGCCCCAGCTCGTCGCCTGGGCCATGATCTCGCCCTGCGGGTTGACGATGATGGAATGGCCGAAGAGCTCATGCCCGTCCTCGTCGCCGGCCTTGGCGACGCCGGCCGCGAAGCAGGCATTCTGGTAGCACCCCGCCTGAATGGAGAGGTGGCTGTGGAAGACGCGCAGGTGATGCGCCTCGAAGCCGCGGTTCTCCATGTTGAGGCTCGGCGTGTTGTAGCCGAGCATGACCAGCTCGACCTGCTGCAGCCCGAGCACCCGCCAGGCCTCCGGCCAGCGCCGGTCGTTGCAGATCATCATGCCGATATTGACCTGCGCCTCGCCGACCGGGGCGCGGACCACCGGGAAGCCGAGATCGCCCACCTCGAAATAGCGCTTCTCCAGGTGCTGCACGGTCCGCGTCGGGTCATACTCGGCATGCCCGGGCAGGTGGACCTTGCGGTATTTCAGCACCACCTCGCCCGAGGGGTGAACATAGACGGCTGTGTTGAAGCGCCGCCCCTCCGGCGTCCGCTCCGCATAGCCGAGATGGAAGCCGATGTTGAACTTCCGTGCCGCCTCGAAGAGCGGGGCGGTGGCGTTGGAGGGCAGGGCGGTCTCGTACCAGTGGTCCGCCTCCGCCAGGTCCTCATGATACCAGCGCGGGAAGAAGGTGGTGAGCGCGAGCTCGGGGAAGACCACCACCTCCGCCCCGCGCCGGTGCGCGGTCTCCATCAGCCGTACCATGCGTCCGACCGCGACATCGCGCCCTTCGGCCTTCTGGATGGGTCCCAGCTGGGCGGCGGCGAGGACGAGGCGTCGGGACATGGGCAAGGCTCCGTGGTCAGAGTGTGCTGCCGCCCCCGCCGCGTGGCCCGCCGATGGTCGGCACCACGGTCGCGTCGAGGGTGACGGCATAGGGTATCATCAACGGATCGGCCCCGGAGCCGATCGGTTCGAAATCCAGATAGCCGCTGTAGGACTTCCAGGCGACCGGGCTTTCGCTGACGATCTGGTCGTAGAGGTTGTTCGGCGTGTCGATGCCGTCCACCTCATGCGTCGAGATCAGCCCGGCCGCGTAGCAGGCGCGCGAGGCATGAGTGGAGCAGTTGTTGCCGGCGATGGTGAAGCCGTCCGTCTTGGCGCGCATGGCGAGCCAGGCATCGCGGAAGGCCTCCGCCCGGCGCTTGCCCACATCGAGCACCAGCATGGTGGAGATGCAGGGCTCCGCGCGGGCATTCGCCAGCGTCACGTAATGCCGGCGCTGGGTACGATAGGTGGCGTAGGAGAAGACGATGCCCTTGCCGCCCACCGCATCGGTGCCGAAATACCCCACCGGCGCGCCGCCCGGCAGGATGCAGTCGCTATGGCCACCATCCGGCGGGCCTTCGGTATGGGAGGGCTTGAAGCGCACGATATAGGCGATGGTCGTCTCGCCGTTGAAACGCAGCGTGATCGGGGAGGGCATGATCGGCCTTCTGTAACTGGCCGATGCGGTATCGCACCGAATTTGGTGCGGCATCAACGACAGGGTGATGTAAGGAATTTCAATTTCATGCAGAGCCACGCCGGCCCGCGCCGCACCGCAAGCGAGGCGGGAACGGCTGGCTCGCCGGGCGGAAACTGGCTAATCGGGGTTGAAATACCACCTGGGACCGCACGGAGCAGGATCGTGGCCAATTCGTTGAATTTGCCCGACGAAATCGACTTCTGGTTATCTTCAACCGCAGGAACGTTCATGCCAATGACCGCAACGGCCAGTTCATGGCGAAGCAGGACGAGGAGAAGTACGCCCGAGGCATCCATGCCATCAACGACAGTTACGGCGCCCTCTACCGCTCCCTCTCGCTGCCTCGCTCCGACCTCCGGCGGTCCGTCCATGCCCTGCGCCGCGGCTTCCTCATCAACAAGGGCTTCACGCAGCTCCAGTCGGCACCGATGTACTTTTGGTGTGTCACCTTCGACTTCTACAACCGGGGCTCGCCGAATGACCCGAACGGGCCGCGCCGCCTCATAGCCATCCTGAGGAACTGGCCGGGCGCGCAGACCCCTTCCGGCCAGACCATCCACAGCTCGGATGGCGGCTACTTCGCCCACCTGATCTACAGCAACAACCACTATGGTGATCAGCGGAGCAGGACGCCGAGCTTCGCCTATGTGAAGAACTGGCCGCTGAAGGACTACCCGGCCGGCGCCTACTCCGCCCTTGGCAGCGTCGCCGCGACCTTCGGCTGAGCATGTCCCGGTGCCAAGCCGGGGCGCTTCGGGCAAGGCGCGTGGCAGAAAGAATCTGCTCGTGCTCACCCGCCTCGCCGCTTGCTCCCGTAGTCATCGCCGGCGGGCCGAAGCTGAAGGCCCGCGACCTTCTGTCACTGACCGCCGCGACATCGCGCCGGTATCCTTGCAAGGCGGGGATACCGGCGCGCATACAAAACCGAATTCCTTCTGGCGGGCAGCGTCCCCTCAGGCCCTGACCAGCGGGCAGCCGCCCTCGCCGATCGGCCGGAAGGCGTCATCGCCCGCCGTTGTCTGCAGCAGCTTGTAGTAGTCGAAGGGCCCGCGGCTCTCCTCCGGCTTCTTGACCTCGAAGAGGTAGGCGGGGTGCAGCTTGCGGCCATCGGCGCGGATGGTCCCGGGGCCGAAGCAGTCGTCGTCGCAGGGCATCGCCTTCATCCGCGCCACGACCTCGGCGCCATTCGCCTTGGCCGCCGGCACGCCCATGTCGACCACGGCCTTCAGGTAATGCAGCACCGCCGCATAGCCGCCTGCATGGTTCATGCAGAGCGCGTTGTTGCCGATATTCGGCCGCACGCGCGCCGAGAAGGCCCGGGTCCGGTCGTTCAGGTCCCAGTAGAAGGTTTCGGTGCAGATCAGCCCCTGCGCCGTGGTGAGGCCGAGCGCATGCACGTCCGGCAGGAACATCAGCAGCGAGGCCAGCTTGATGCCGCGCCGCGCCAGGCCGAATTCGGAGGCCTGCTTGATGCAATTGATGGTGTCGGAGCCGGCATTGGCCAGGCCGATCACCTTCGGCTTCGCCGCCATCGCCTGCACCAGGAAGGAGCTGAAATCCGAGGTGCCGGGGAAGGGGGTGCGGGCCGAGCCGATGATGCTGCCCCCGGCGGCCTTGATGAAGGTCCCGGTATCCCGCTCCAGCGCATGGCCGAAGGCGTAGTCGGCGGTGATGAAGTACCAGCTGTCCCCACCTGCCCGTACCGTGGCGCCGCCGGTCGACTTCGCCAGCATCCAGGTGTCATAGGTCCAATGGACGGTGTTCGGCGTGCATCTCGGCCCGGTGAGGTCCGAGGTGGCGGAGGAGGTGTTGAGGAAGACCTTGTTCTTTTCCCGCACCACCTCGTTGACCGCCAGCGCCACCGAGGAAGCGCCGCCATCGACCACGACATCGACGCCGTCCCGGTCGAACCACTGCCGGGTGACGTTGGAGCCGACATCGGCGCGGTTCTGGTTGTCGGCGAAGAGCACCTCGATGTTGAAACCGCGATTGCCGAATTCGGCGACGGCCTGACGGATGCAGGCCAGCTCCGTCGGTCCGGTGACGTCGCGGTAGGTGCCCGAGAAGTCGCAGAGCAGCGCGATACGGATGGTGTTGGCCGCCTGCGCGCGGGCGCTGCGCCAGGGCAGGCCTCCGGAAAGCGCGGCGCCCGCGCCCAGCAGGGCGCGTCGAGACATATCCATTGTCGTTGTCCTCCCTGACGGCTTATGGCGCCGCCTGCACCGGAGGCTACACCGTTCCGCTTTCCGCCTGCCAGTGCATAAGCCCCGATGACAGGGGCTGCCGCATGCGGCATGTCACCCGGCCAAGGAGGAAAACCATGCCGTTCACCCGCCGTGCCGCGCTCGCCCTCGCCGCCGCCCCGCTCGCCGCGTCCCTGGCCACCCCTGGCCTCGCGCAATCCACCGGCGACTTCCCCAACCGCCCGCTGCGGATGGTGATTCCCTTCCCGCCCGGCGGCGGCAGCGACATCCTCGGCCGGCTGCTGGCCCAGCGCATTGGCGACGTCATCGGCCAGCCCGTGGTGCCGGAGAACCGCTCCGGCGCCGGCGGCAACATCGGCACGGATGCCGTCGCCAAGGCCTCGCCCGATGGCTACACGCTGGTTACGGTGTTCAACACCATCGTGGTGAACCAATTCATCTTCCGCACCATGCCCTTCGACCTGAAGCGCGACCTGGCGCCGGTCGCCCGCGTGGCGCTCGCCCCCACCGTCATCGCCGGCGGGCCGAAGCTGAAGGCCCGCGACCTGGCGGAAGTCGTCGCCATCACCCGCGCCCAGCCCGGCCTGCTGAACCACGGCACGCCCGGCCTCGGCACCATCACCCATGTCTCGGCCGAGCTGATGGACAGCATGTCCGGCGGCAAGCTGACGCATGTCCACTACCGCGGCACCGGCCCGGCCGTGACGGCCTGCGTCGCCGGCGAGGTGGAGCTGGTCTCCGCCCCCTGGTCGGCGGTGGAGCAGCTGGTGAAGGGCGGCCAGCTCCGCGCCCTCGGCAACCTCGCCGCCCAGGACAGCCCGCTGATGCCGGGCGTCCCGACCGTCGCCCAGGCCGCCAACCTGCCCGGCTATGCGGTTGACAATTGGGGCGCCGTGCTCGCCCCCGCCGGCATCCCGGCCGCCATCCTCGCCCGCATCGCCGAGGCCGTCCGCATGGCCGTCGACACGCCAGAGGGCAAGGCAGCCATGGCCGCCCGCGGCATCGAATCCGCCTGGGCCGATGGCGGCACCCTCGCCCGTATCATCGAGGAGGAGGGCACCCGCTGGGAGCCGGTCATCCGCAAGGCGGATATCCGCGTCGAATAACTGGCCCGGCTGCATCCACCCGCCTTCCCCGGCCGTAACGCTGCCGGGAGGCGAGGGAGCGATGGCCGAGAACGAGGACGAGCCGCGCAGGACGGCATATGCCCATCAGCAGATGGCCGAATCCTTCGGCCTGCTGATCCTGGCCGCCGACGCGCTCGGTCTGCGGAAGACCAAGGCGGCGCTGGCCCAAGCCCTGCGCCGCCTCGACCGCGAGATGGTTCTCAGCCCTCCCCCAGATACGTCTCCCGGTGCTGCCGCGGGACGAAGCGGCCCTGGCCCGGCCGCGCAAGCACCGCCTCGCCATCCCAGATGAGGCTGCCGCGCAGCCAAGTGGCTGCGACACGCGCCTTCATCCGTCTCCCGTGATAGGGCGACCAGCGCGCATCCGGCCGGTCCTGGATCGTCGCCTCGTCGAAGGTGAAGTCGCCCCGCTCCATTACCAGCAGGTCGGCATCGGCGCCGATGCGGATCGCCCCCTTCTTCGGCGCAAGGCCGTGGAAGCGCGCTGGCCGCTCGGCGCAGAGGCTCGCCATCAGCGTCACCGGCAGCCCGCGCTCCTCCAGCAGGCTGAACATCAGCGGCGCGAAGCTCTGCATCCCCGTCAGCCCGGCGCCGGGGGCGAAGATGTCGCCCGTATAAACCTTCCGCTCCCGCGGCCAGGGCGCGTGGTCGGTCGAGACATAGGCGACCTGCCCGGCGGCGACGGCGCCCCAGACCCGCTCCACCTCGGCCGCCGAGCGGAAAGGCGGGTTGCACTTACCGAAGCCCTCGAGCCGGACGAGGTCCTCCTCGGTCATGCAGAGATACTGGATGCAGGCCTCGCCGCTCGCCTTCGCCCCCTGGCGGCGGAACAGCTCCGCCAGCTCGAAGCCGCGCGCGAGCGACGAATGGGCGATATGCACATGGCACCCCGTCTCCAGCGCCATCTCGAAGATCTCGAGATCCGCCATGCTCTCGGCCAGCGGCGGGCGGGTGCGCGCATGCATGATCGGGTCCGTCCGGCCGGCCGCCTTCGCCTCTTCGGTCAGGCGCTGCACCAGCTCCTGGTCCTCGTTGTGGATGGCGCACATCAGCCCGGTCTTCGCGATCTCGCGGAAGGCGGCGAGCATCGTCGGGTGGTCGATGCGCGGAAACCGCACCGCGTCATACTCATAGGTCGAGAGCTTGAAGGAGCAGACGCCGCCCTCCGCCAGCCCCTCGATGGCCGCGACGCCGCCGGTCTTGGCGATGGTGCCGTAAAGCGCCATGTCGACATGGCTCGTCCCCTCGACCACGCCGACCTTGGCGCGCAGCACGCCGGCATCCGTCACCGGCTGCGGCACGTCATAGGGCATGTCGACGCAGGTGGTGACGCCACCGGCCGCGGCCGACATCGACGCCCCCTCGATCCCCGGCCAGCCGGTGCTGCTGCTGGTGTGCATGTGCCCGTCGACCAGCCCCGGCAGCACGAGCTTGCCACGATAGTCGGCGACGGCCCCCGCCGGCGGCGGCGCCCCCTGGCCGATGGCGGCGATCGCCTCGCCACGGATGCCGACATAGCCGCCCGGCAGCACCGCATCGGGCAGCACGATGTCGCCGAGGATCACGCGGTCGAAGGGGCTCTGGTCCATGCTGCGGGCATCCTGAGTCGTTGAAGGGCGAAGCTAGGCCGCATCCCCCGCCGCCGGAAAGGCCCCCCGCGCCACCGCGATCGCCGCCCGCGCCGCCTCCGTCTCCCGCTCGCCATTCCACACCAGCGCCACGCCGACCGACCCCACCGGCCCCGCCAGCGCGCGGAAGGCAACCCCCGGCGGCCGCAGCACCGCCATCCCCGAACTCACCAGCGCCACGCCCAGCCCCGCCGCGACGAAGGCAAGCTGCGCCATCGCGCTCCCCACCTCCCGCATCGCCACGGGCTCGAACCCCGCCTCACGGCAGGCGCTGACCTGCCGGTCGAAATAGGCGGGGCTGATCGAGCGCGGCAGCAGCACCAGCGCCTCGCCGGCCAATGCCGCCAGCGGCAGCGGCCCCGCCTCGCCGAGCAGCGCATGCCCCTTGGGCAGCGCCGCCACCAGCGCATCCGCACCCAGCGGCATGACCCTCAGCGGCGGCCGGTCCCGGTCCAGCCGGGCGAGGGCGAAATCCACCTCGCCCCGCCGCAGCGCCTCGACGGCATCGGCCGTATCCATCTCCCGCACCGCCAGCGCGCTGTCCGGCGCCGCCGCCCGCAGCCCGCGCACCAGCGGCGGCAGGTAGTCGAAGAGCGCCGAGGTGACGCAGGCCATCGCCATCGGCGCATGCCGGCCCGCGCGCAGCTCCCGTGCCAGGCTCTCCACCTGCTTCGCCTCCTCGGCCAGCCGCCGGAGGATGGGCAGCAGCGCCTCGCCCTCCCGCGTCGGCCGCGCGCCCTTCCGCGTCCGCTCCAGCAGGCGCACGCCGAGCTCCGCCTCCAGCGCCTGGATCTGCGCCGTCAGCGGCGGCTGCGACAGGCCGAGCCGCGCCGCCGCCCGGCCGAAATGCCCCTCCTCGGCGACCGCGAGGAAATGCCCCATGCGCCGCAGGATACGGAAATCCATCGCCCCTAACCTGTCTCGATATGAAAATCCTATCGTCCTTGCGGCTCAATCGGAATGGACGAAGATGCGCGACGGGGGGACAAAGCATCCCTCACCACCCGCCGAGGGAAGGCCACCGATGCAGAAACACGAAGTGAAGCTCTATCCGTCCAAGTCGCTGCTGAAGCGCGAGGACCAGCTCGCCTGGAAGATCGCCGGCGTCGCCGCCGACAAGGTCGCGGTCGAGAAGGACGTGGCCGGGATGATCATCAACCGGATCATCGACAACGCCTCCGTCGCCATCGCCGCCATCAACCGCCGCCCCGTCACCTCGGCCCGCACCATGGCGCTCGGCCATCCACGGAAGGGCGGCGGCGCCACCATCTTCGGCGTCCCCGGGGCGAAGCGCTTTTCCCCCGAATGGGCCGCCTGGGCGAACGGCACCGCGGTGCGAGAGCTCGACATGCATGACACCTTCCTCGCCGCCGACTACTCCCACCCCGGCGACAACATCCCCCCCATCCTCGCCGTCGCCCAGACCATGGAGAAGTCCGGCCGCGACCTCATCCGCGGCCTCGCCACCGGCTACGAGATCCAGATCGACCTGGTGAAGGCGATCTGCCTGCACGAGCACAAGGTGGACCACATCGCCCATCTCTGCCCCTCGGCGGCGGCCGGCATCGGCACCCTGCTGAAGCTGCCGCAGGAGACGATCTACCAGGCGGTGCAGCAGGCGCTGCATGTCTCCATCTCCTTCCGCCAGAGCCGCAAGGGCGAGATCAGCTCCTGGAAGGCCTTCGCCCCTGCCCATGCCGGCAAGCTGGCGGTCGAGGCGGTGGACCGCGCCATGCGCGGCGAGGGCGCGCCGAGCCCGATCTATGAAGGCGAGGACAGCGTCATCGGCTGGGTCCTCTCCGGCCGCACCGTCGCCGACAAGGAGGGCCGCACGGCCGCCTACGAGCCGGTCTACTACGAGGTGCCGCTGCCGGCCCCGGGCGAGCCGAAGCGTGCCATCCTCGACAGCTACACCAAGGAGCACTCGGCCGAGTACCAGTCCCAGGCGCTGATCGACCTCGCCTTCCGCATGCGGGAGAAGATCACTGACTTCGACGCGATCGAGAAGATCCTCATCCACACCTCCCACCACACCCACTACGTCATCGGCACCGGCGCCAACGACCCGCAGAAGATGGACCCGAAGGCGAGCCGCGAGACGCTCGACCACTCCATCATGTATATCTTCGCCGTCGCCCTGCAGGACGGGCGCTGGCACCATGTCGACAGCTACGCCCCGAAGCGGGCCGGCCGGTCCGACACCGTCCGCCTCTGGCACAAGATCGAGACGCGGGAGGAGGCGGAGTGGACCCGCCGCTACCACTCGCGCGACCCGAACGAGCTGTCCTTCGGCGGCCGCGTCGAGATCACCATGAAGGACGGCTCGGTGCTGAGCGACGAGCTGGCTGTCGCCAACGCCCACCCGCTCGGGGCGAAGCCCTTCGGCCGGGCCGATTACATCAACAAGTTCCAGATCCTGACCGACGGCATCATCTCAGCGAAGGAGAGCGACCGGTTCCTGGCCGATGTGCAGGACCTGGCCCGCATCCCCGCCGGCGAGCTCGAGGTGCTGAACGTCGCCCTGCCGAAGGGCGCGCTGGCCGAAGGGAAGCCGGGCATCTTCTGAGGCTGCCCGCAGCGCCGCCCCCGCCCGGCCGGGGGATCGGGCCGCACCTCTCCGTGACGCCCTCCCTGCATCGCGGAGGGGGCGTCACCACCTCGCCGGGAAGACAGCGAAGGCCGCCGCGCCGGCCGGCCTTCGCCCCGCCTGCCGTGACGCCACGGCCAATGCGGAGGGCAAGCCGGGCATGACCCCGCCCGGGCCCCGCCGCCACTCATCACACGCAAAGGAGAGTCCGCATGAGCGAAGCCACCCCCGAAATCAAGAAGGGCCTGGTCGGCGTCTATGCCGACGTGTCCACTGTCTCCAAGGTGATGCCGGAGACCAACAGCCTCACCTATCGCGGCTATGCCGTGCAGGATCTCTGCGAGAACTGCAGCTTCGAGGAGGTCGCCTACCTGCTCTGGAACGGCGAGCTGCCGAACCGCGACCAGCTTGCCGACTTCAAGGCCGCCGAGGCGGCGGAGCGCGAGATCAGCCCGGCGCTGCACCGCGTCATCAAGGACTTCCCGCACAGCGCCCACCCGATGGACGCCATCCGCACCGCCGTCTCCTTCATGGGGATGGAAGACCCGGAGAACGCCGATGTCAGCGAGGCGGCGACGCGCCGCAAGGCCATCCGCCTGCTGGCCAAGATCCCGACCGCCATCGCCGCCGCGCACCGCGCCTCGAAGGGGCTCGACCCGGTGATGCCGGACCCGAGCCAAAGCTTCGGCGAGAATTTCTTTAACCTGGTCTTCGGCAAGGTGCCCCAGCCCGAGGTGCTGAAGGCCTTCGACGTCTCCCTGATCCTCTACGCCGAGCACACCTTCAACGCCTCGACCTACACGGCGCGGCTGGTGACCTCGACCGGGGCGGACATCCACGGCGCCATCACCGCCGGCATCGCGGCGCTGAAGGGCCCGCTGCATGGCGGCGCCAACGAGGCCGTGATGCACATGCTGAAGGAGATCGGCGGGCCGGACCAGGCGGAGGAGTGGCTCTCCACCCGCTTCGACCACAAGGCGCTGGTGATGGGCTTCGGCCACCGGGTCTACAAGAACGGCGACAGCCGCGTGCCGACCATGACCAAGTACGCGGAGAAGATGGCCGAAGTGGTCGGCGACCGGCGCTGGATGGAGACCTCCCGCGTGCTGGCGACGAAGATGCTCAAGGAGAAGAACATCCACCCGAACCTCGATTTCCCCGCCGGCCCCGCCTACTACCTGATGGGCTTCGACATCCCGCTCTTCACGCCGATCTTCGTCGCCTCGCGCATCACCGGCTGGGCGGCGCATGTCATCGAGCAGGCGGCCGACAACCGACTCATCCGCCCGCTCTCGCACTACACCGGGCCGGAGCAGCGCCCGGTTCCGCCGATGGATCAGCGCTGAGCGACAGCGCCATCGCGCATCGAGGAACGGCCGCCGGAGCGATCCGGCGGCCGTCTTCAATTGCGCATCGCGCATAAAAGCGCAGCGCGAATTGCGGTTTCTGTTGACATGATGGTTGCGCATGCAGATAGCGTGATTCGCGCGCACGATGTTGCATGCGATTCGTTCGGCGGTGCCCGCACCGCTGCACCTCGCGGAGCCATCCGGCGACAGCGTGCCGCAGCAGGGAAGGACGGTCCATGGACCGCAAGCAGGGAGACGAGGCGACGCGATGCGTCGCATTCGTCACGCCGGAGCAGGGCAAAGTCTTAACGCCCGATGCCGGATATGCGGAAGGCGGCAGCACGATGCGGCACCTCGCCGCCGATCGCCCGCCACCGCGTGCTGCTCGCCTGGCCTGGACGGCGATGCCTGCTGCCACCACCCGGGTGCCGCGCCGTCGCGCTGCCGCCCGGTCAACACCGGACTGCGCAAGGAGATGCCAACCGTGACCGATTCCCCCGAGACCCCCGCCGCAGATCGCGCGCAGCCGATGGCCGTCGCCACCAGCCGCCGCACCGCGAAGAAGCCGGTGACCGCGCGCAGTCGCGCCGCCGCCGCGAAGAAGCCGGCCGCCCGCAAGGTCGTCGCCAAGAAGGCCGCGCCGAAGAAAGCCGCCGCCGCGAAGAAGCCGGCCGCCCGCAAGGCCGCGCCGAAGCGCGCCACCGCCGCGGCGAAGAAGCCCGCCGCGCGCAGGACCGTCGCCAAGAAGGCCGCGCCGAAGCGCGCCACCGCCGCGGCGAAGAAGCCCGCCGCGCGCAGGACCGTCGCCAAGAAGGCCGCGCCGAAGCGCGCCGCCGCCGCGACGAAGAAGCCCGCCGCTCGCAAGGCCGTGGCGAAGCCGGCCGCGCGCAAGGCCGCGCCGAAGAAGGCCGTCGCCAAGAAGGCCGCGCCGAAGCGCGCCGCCGCCGCGACCAGGAAGCCCGCTGCCCGCAGGGCCGTGGCGAAGCCGGCCGCGAAGAAGGCCGCTCCGGTGACCTCCGCCCGCTCCGAGGCGGCGAAGAAGGCGGCCGCTACCCGCGCCGCGAAGAAGGCCGCGGCGTCGATGAACTCCGCCGCCGCTCCGGCCGCCGCGCCGATGGCTGCTGAGGCCGAGACCCCAGCGACCTAATTCGCCGCTACCGTTCTACGCCCGCGAGCCACCGCGCTCTGCGGGCGTAGAACGCCACGCTCAAACCTGCCATCCGCCGAAGAAGGCCCATTCGCCGATCGGCCTGCGCTGCCGCGGCGCCACCTCGCGTGCGGCCAACGCTTCAGGCAGCGCCTCCGCCACCCCGACAGGGCCGAGCGCGATCGCCGTCGCCGGCTCGTAGCCCTCGCGGATGCCGAAGACCTCCCGCGCCTTCGCCGCATCGAAGCCGCCCATCTGATGCAGCTGCATCCCGAGCGCCGCCGCCTGCAGCGCCATCTGCGCCATCGCCGCGCCGGTGTCGTAGAAGGCGTGGCGGTTCGGGTTGCCGTTCGCCGGGTTCACCATGCGCGCGACCGCCAGCATCAGCACGCTCGCCTGCCCCGCCCAGGGCTGGTTGCCTGGCGCCAGCACGCCGAGCAGCTTGCCGAATGCCTCTGGCTCATCCGCCTTGCGCGCGACGATGAGGTGCCAGGGCTGCTGGTTGCTCGAACTCGCCGCCCAGCGCGCCGCCTCCAGCAAGCTGTCGAGCGCCGCCCGCTCGACCGGCGCCCCGGTGAAGCTGCGCGGGCTCCAGCGCCGCCGCAGCAGCGCCTCGATCGGGTGCTCGGCCGGCGCTTCGCGGTCGGGTGGCATGGACATGCGCTTGCTCCTCAGTGAGGAGAGCAGCCTATCTCCGCACCTGCGAAATCGGGAAGGAGCGCAGGTCCCGCTGCGCCGTGCGGAACACCGCATCCTGCTGGTGCTGCCGCTGCCGCGCCAGCTCCGGCACCCGCCGCGTTACCCACTCGCCGAGGCCGAGCGCGCTGACCCGCCCCTCGGCATCCATCGCCGCCTTGCCGCGCAGGCCCTCGCGCAGCGCATAGGCGAAGACGCCGTTGCGGTCGTCATAGCTGTCGAGCGCCTCCTGCACGCTGCCGCTCGCGGCGAGCAGGAAGCGCCCCGTCTCGTTCCCGAGCGCCGAGAGCTGCTCCATGGTGAGCTGCCCCGCATGGCAGGTGTCGAGCAGCAGGAAGGCATCCCGCGCCCGGATGCGTGCCAGCGCCGCGACCAGCGTGCCGTCGTCGATCCCCTGCGCCCGCAGCGCCGCCCAGCCGGAGGTGTCGCGCGTATCCGAGGGCAGGAAGAGGAAGCGGTTGTCCGGCTGCGTGCGGATGCCATGGCCCGCGATGTAGAGGATGAAGGTATCCCCCGGCCCCACATCCTCCGCTGCGCGCGCCAGCGCATCCAGCACGCCGCGCCGCGAGGCCTCGGCATCGCGCAGCACCGTCACCCGCGTCTCGCGGAAGAGCGAACCGGCGCCCTCGCGCAGCAGCCCCGCCACCGTCTCCGCATCCGGCACGGCGAAGCGCAGGTCGAGCTCCGGATTGGCATAGCGGTTGACGCCGATGGCCAGCACGACGAGCCGCCCCGCATCCGCCGGCGGCCCCGCATCCCCGGGCCGGCGCAAGGCGAGTGCCGGCCCATCGGCGAAGAGAGTCCTGTCCTCCGCATAGAGTCGCGTGGCGATGCGGTTCGGCCCGGGGTCGAGCGGCACCTCCACTTCGGTCTCGCCCGGCTTCGCCTCGGTGCGGGCGGCGATGCGGTCGTTCACCAACACGTCGAGCGGCCCGAGCCCGAGTCCGCGATCCGTCGTGGCGAGAGTAAGGCGCAGCGCCGTCGCGCCCTCCGGCAGGCTGCGCGCATCCCAGCCCAGTGGCTGGCATTCCGCCCCGACCACCGCGCAGGCTTCCTTGCCCGCCGCCAGCACCGGCAGCCGGCCGATCCGTGCCCGCACCTCGCCGAGCTGCGCCAGCCGCTGCTGCGCTGGCCCCTGGTCGCCCGCGATCCGCTGCCGCACGGCTTGCGGCGCATAGAGCGCGCGATAGGCCTGCTGGAAGCTCGCCCATTCCGTATTCTGCGCCCGCCCGCGATTGAGCAGCACACCGACCAGCTCCTGCCCGCCATTGGCGGCATGGTCGAACAGCCCCTCCGGCGTCCAGAGCGCCCAGCGCCGCGTCTCCGCCTGGATGAAGAGCGCCGCCTGCTCCACCACCGCCCCGGCGGCCAGCCGGTACCAGCGCAGCGTCCCGTCGCCAAGGGCCGCGATCGCAATGTCGCCCGCGACCGTCAGCCCCCAGACCGCCCCCGGCACCGCCAGCGCATCCACTGCGCGCCCGGCCGCGTCGAACAGCCGGAGATGCGTGTCGGTGCCGAGCAGGAACCCGTCCTCCTTCGGCAGGATGGCGAGGCTGCGCGCGAACTCCCCCTCGCCGAGCCGGAGCGGAATCTGCCCGAGCCGCGGCCGGTTGGAATTGTGCCAATCCGCGATGGGCAGCCGCGCGCTCGCCGTGCGCGCTGCCTGGAAGGCGCCCGCGCCGCCCGCCGCCTCCAGCCGCCCATCCAGCGCGTCGAAGGTGACCGGCGCCTCGCCCGCCCGCAGCGCCACGCGCAGCGTCGTGCCATCTTCTGTCGCGGCGAGGCTCGCCCCCGTCGCGCGGAAATCCGCCCCCGGCGGCTGCGGCGGGAAGGCGATCAGCCCCTCTGGCGTGATCCGCCCCCAGCCGGGATCCGCCGCCGCATAGGCGACGCCGCCGCCGGGCAGCGCCAGCAGATGCGAGATCGCATCCCGCGCCGCCGGGATGTCGGTCGAAGGCCCGAGCCCGAAATCCGTCCAGCGCCGCACCACGAATTCGCGCTTGGGGGAGGGGGCGGGCGCCGCCTCCCGCTGCACCGCGATCCCCCGCCCAGCGGCCGCCGGCGCCCCCGCCAGCCGCGCATAGCCCGCGGCGTAGAGCTGCACGCCGCCCTGCCCATCGGCGGCCCAGGCGACCGCCGGCAGCCCCTCACCCGCGAGCCCCGCGACATCCGGCAGCATGACGCTGCGCAGGTCGGTGGCCGACAGCACCTCGACGCGCAGCCGGTCCTCGTAGCCGATGGCGATCAGCCCGCCATCCGGCGACCAAGCCAGGCCGAAGGGCCGCGCCCCGTTGGCCGGCACCCGGTCCGCCAGCCTGCGCCCGTCCGGGCCATAGACCCGCACATGCCCATCGGCCGAAGCGGTGGCGAGCCGCCCGCCGCGGTCGAAGCTCAGCATCCGCGCCGGTCCGCCATAGCCCGGGTCGTTGAACAGCAGCGCCCCGGTCCGCGCATCGAAGACGCGGATGCCCGCCCGCCCGCCGAGCGCCACCGCCAGCCGCAGCCCATCCGCCGAGAAGGCCAGGTGCTGCACCGGCGCCGGCAGGCCAGAGAGCCGCGCCAGCAGCCGCCCGCTCCGCGCATCATAGAGATAGAGGCAGAAGACTCCGTCCCAGGACTGCCCGGTGAAGCCCGCCGCCGCCACCCGCCCGCCATCCGGGCTGAGCGCGACGGCATAGAGCTCGCCATCCTCATTGGTGCCGATGGGCGGCCGGATCACCCGCCGCTGCGTCCCTTCCGGCAGGGTCCAGAGCCGCAGGGTCTTGTCGTCCGAGACGCTGGCGAGGGTCTGCCCCGACGCATCCACCGCCAGCCGGGCAACGGGCGCCGTATGCGCCCCCGCCTCGATACGGAGGAAAGGCTGCTGCGGCGGCTCCGGCGGCGCCGGCTGGGCCACCGCCACCGCGCCCAGCAGCAGCCCTGCCAGGAGCAACCCGAGGCGGATCATGGAGGTCCTTACGAGCAAATTACCCCTCCTGGGTGGGACACCCATGCGGGGTTTGCTCAGCCGGCCAGCTCGAAGCCCCCGCCCTGCGCCGCCCGCTCCGCATTGGTCACGCTTTCGGAGAAATTGTCCCGCTTGGCGATGTTGGAGGCCGCCAGTTCCCGCGTGCTGCCGCCCTCGCCGCCGCCCACCGGCACCGCCGCCGGCCGCCGCATCGGGAAGCTGCTCGCCGGCGCATAGCCGCGCAGCCCGCCATCCGTCTCGACCAGCGCGAAATTGCTCCCCGCCGGCTTCACCTTCACCGGCTCGTTGGCGGCGACGCGGCCCACCTCAGGCGCATTCGGCTCGGGGCGGATGCGCAGCGGCACCGGCGCCCGCGTCCGGGCCGGGGCAGGGGGGGCGGCGGTGCGCGCCACCACCTGGTGCCGCGTCCCCGGCGCCACGGCCTCGATCGCCGTGTCGAACTCCGCCCCGCGCGTGCCGATCTGCTCGTTGATCCTGCGGGCGATGGCGATGTCCTGCTGCACCCGCGTCCGCAGGTCAGCCATCTGCAGCCGCCCGGCCTCCAGCGCCGTCCGCCCGCTGCGCACATCCTGGCGGATCGCCTCGGCGGCCATCAGCCGGCAGTCGATGAGCTGGTTGAAGGCCAGCTGCGTCTTGTCAATCTGCGCATTCTCATTGGAGAGATCGTTGCCGATCGAGGCGCTGAGGCTCGCCTGGTCCTGCGCCTGCCGCTGCTTCGCCGCGAGGTACCCGCCCGCAGCGCCCAGCGCGCCGCCCGCCAGCACGCCCGCCCCGGCGCCGATGGCAATGTCGCGCGTCCGCCCCGTCGCCGCCGCGCCGATCAGCCCGCCGAGCACGCCGCCCGACACGGCGCCGATGGCCGCGCCGCGGATCATGTCCTGCCCATAGTAGTTGCCGGTCGAATCGAGGGCGACCCGCTGTGGCCGGCAGGCATCGGTGCCGTCATCGGCGCCGATGCGCTGGGTCTGCGTCGTGGCGCAACCGGCGAGAAGGGCGAGAGCCGTCAGGCCGGCGGTGAAGCGCCGAATTGGGCGCAGCGGAGAAGCATGATGCATGAACCGAACGTATCAGGACGGTGGTGTCTCGGCCAGTACAGCCGGGGGTTGCGCCCCGATCTGCGCATGCTTGTGTGTTTTTGCGGCAATATCGTGAGGGCGTGATCGCGCAAAAAGAAAGCCGCCGTCCCGGGGGGCGGCGGCCAAGTCAAACAGGGAGGCTTCACGTCTGGGAGACGAAGGATGTCAGGGGAGACCCCTGAAACCCTGTCCGGCACAACCACCGGATGCGAGGAGCCTACGCCTGCTACTGCTGTGCAGCATTGGTGAAACCTGCCAGCTCCCATGCGTCAATTGCATGGATTAATGTCCAGCCAGCTCCGCAACGAGGAAGTCGCGGAAGACCGAGACGCGCTTCGAGTGCCGCATCTCCTCCGGATAGACGAAATAGGCATCGAGCTTCGGTGCCTTCAGCTCCGGCAACACCTGCAACAGCCCATCCAGGTCAGGACCCATATAGTCCGGCAGCGCTGCCAGCCCGAGCCCGCTTTGCACCGCCCGCAGCATGCCGGTGAGGCTGTTGACCTCCACCGCCGCCCTGCGCGCCGAGCCGGGACGCCGCCCTGCCTCCGCCAGCCAGTTCACCTCGTCGATCGGCGGCCGGTGGTCGCCCCAGCAGATGATGCGATGCGCGTCCAGCTCTTCCACCCGCTCAGGCACGCCGGCGGTCTTGAGATAGCTGGGCGCCCCACAGACCCGCCAGCCGAAGCTCGCCAGGTGCCGCTGGATCAGGTCCGGCTGCCGCGGTGCATGCATGCGGATCGCCACATCGGCCTCGCGCATAGCGAGGTCGAGGTCGCTGTCGTCCAGCAGCAGCGTCACGCTGACATCCGGGTAGAGCGCGAGGAAGCGCGACAGCCGCGGCGCCAGCCAGGTGCCGCCGAAGCCGGTGGTGCAGGTCACCTTCAGCCGCCCCGCCGGCCGCTCCCGGCTCTCGGTAAGCAGCGCCTCCGTCATCGCCAGCTTGGCGAAGACCTCGCGCACCGTGCGGTTCAAGGTCTCGCCCGGCTCGGTGAGGATCAAGCCTCGCGCATGACGATGGAAGAGGGGCACAGCCAGCGCCTCCTCCAGCGCCTGGATCTGCCGCGAGACGGCGGATTGGCTGAGGTTCAGCGTCTCCCCCGCATGGGTGAAGGAGCCTGCCTCGGCGACCGCGTGGAAGACGCGCAACTTGTCCCAATCCAGCGGCATCAAAAGCACCTATCCAAAGCGGCCCGATGAGGGTGTCCTGCCGCGGCCTCGCCGTGGAAGGCCGTGCGCGGCGGCGCGGGGATCAGGTCCACGCTTCGATCGCCGGCGCGTCCTCGGGCAGGTGCGCCAGCCATTTCTCGGCCTCCAGCGCGGCCATGCAGCCGGTGCCCGCGGCGGTCACCGCCTGCCGGTAGATGCGGTCCTGCACGTCGCCCGCGGCGAAGACGCCCGGGATGCTGGTGCGGGTGCTGCCCGGCTCGGTCACGACATAGCCTTCCCCATCCATCCCGAGCTGGCCGCGGAACAGCGCGGTCGCCGGGTCATGCCCGATGGCGACGAAGACGCCATCCACCGCTAGCTCCCCCCGCTCGCCCGTGCGGGCGTTCCGGGTGGCGATGGCGCGGACGGCGCGGAAGCGCCCGCCCTCGGTCCCGAGCACTTCGTCCACCACCGTATCCCACAAAACAGTAACATTCGCCTTGGCAAAAAGCCGCTCCTGCAGGATTCGCTCGGCGCGGAAGCTGTCCCGCCGGTGCACCACCGTGACATGGCTGGCGAGGTTCGACAGGTAGAGCGCCTCCTCCACCGCGGTATTGCCGCCGCCGATCACCGCCACCGACTTGCCGCGGAAGAAGAAGCCGTCGCAGGTCGCGCAGGCCGAGACGCCGAAGCCCGACAGCTCCTGCTCGCCCGGTATGCCGAGCCAGCGCGCCTGCGCCCCGGTCGCGATCACCAGCGATTCGGCGAGGTAGACGTCGCCCGAATCGCCCTCCGCCCGGATCGGCCGCGCCTTGAGGTCGATCCGCGTCACCACGTCCTGGATGATGCCGGCGCCGACATGCTCCGCCTGCGCCCTGAACTGGTCCATCAGCCACGGCCCCTGGATCGGTTCGGCGAAGCCCGGGTAATTCTCGACATCCGTGGTGATGGTGAGCTGCCCGCCCGGCTGCATTCCGGCGACGACCAGCGGCTTCAGCCCCGCCCTTGCCGCGTAGATCGCGGCGGTGTAGCCCGCCGGCCCGGCGCCGAGGATCAGCAGTCGCGTGCGATGGGTGTTGGACAAGGCTCGGCTCCCGGCAGTCGGTAGGGTGGCCGAGCATATTTGCCCGGGCGCCCCGCGGAACAAGCGAAAGCCGGGATGGACGTCGCCGATGTCTTGCGGCCCCGGCCCGCTGCAATGATATTGCGCCAGACGCCCGTCACCGGCAATGAACAGAGGCCATGACCGTAGAGACCGACCCATCCCTCGACGAGGTGGACCGCCAGATCCTGGCCGAATTGCAGGCGGACGGACGCATGACGAATGTGGAGCTGGCTCGCCGCGTCGGCCTCTCCGCCCCGCCCTGCCTCCGTCGCGTCCGCCGGCTGGAGGAGGAGGGGATCATCCGTGGCTATCATGCCGATCTCGACCCGGTGGCGCTCGGCTACGAGATCACCTTCTTTGCGCTCGTCGGCCTGGAGAGCCAGAAGGAGGCCGTGCTGCAAAGCTTCGAGCGCCTGGTACGCGACTGGCCCGAGGTGCGCGAATGCCACATGATCCGCGGCGGCGGCGACTTCCTGCTCCGGCTCGTTGCCCGCGACACCGCGCATGAGAATGCGCTGACCGCACGCATCACCGCCGCCGAGATGGTCGCCCGTGTGCAGACCTTGCAGACCATCCGCACCTCGAAGGACGAGGCCGGCGTCCCCGTCACACCATGAGAGTCGTGAGTTCGGCCAGGTGCCGCGCCGCATCGGTCCGGCCCGGCGCCAGGCGCTCCGCCATGCGGTAGGCACCGACCGCCGCCGCCACCGCGCCCTGCTCCTTCAGCATGTGGCCGAGCTGTAACCAGAGCGCCGGCTGCCCCGGGCAGGCGCGCAGCACCAGCCGGTAGAGCCGCTCTGCCCGCGCCCAGCGCCGCCGCCGCGCGGCATGCCGGGCGAGTTCGACGAGGCCGCTCCAGCGCATCAGCCGCTCCAGCCAGCTCGCCCCTCGCCCGAGCACCTGCGTCACCAGCGCCGCCTCCGCCGCCTCGGCGGCCTTCGCTTGGCACAAGGCCCGCTCCAACTCCCCGATCCTGGCGAGCCCCGCCTCGCGTTCACCGGCCAGCGCCTCACGCGCCGCATCCCGTTCCGCTTCGGCCTGTCGCGCGAGGGCCTGCGCGTGGTCCCGTTCCTGCGTCCGCGCCGCACCCTCGCGCAGCAGGCCGCCGAGTGCCTCGGCCTCGACGGCCCGCGCCGCCGCCGCCTCGCCCATCAGCCGCAGCAGCGCGGCCCGCACCGGATGGAACCAGAAGGGACCGCCATAAGGCACATCCTCCGCCGAGGCCAGGAGCGGCTGGTCGAAGGGGATGAGGTTCACCCCCGGAAACCCGGCCAGCCAGGCATAGAGGCCCGCCAGCCGCGCATCCGCCGCCTCCATCTCCGGCGGCATCTCGAAACCATGCTCCCCGCCTCTGGCCAAGTGGCTGCGGCAGAGCCGGCGGGCGAGGATGACCACCCTGGCCCCGGCCGCGATCTTCGGCGCCAGGATGCTGGCATGGAAGGCAGCGAAGCTCTCGCGCCAGATCTCCCAATAGGCGCCCTCGAAGGTATAGAGCTGCTCCGCCCCGGCCAGCAGCGGATGGCCGGAGAGGTCGATCCCCGCCCAGTCCGGCTCGAAGATGGCGTTGCGGATGTCGGGGACGATGCAGCCCTCGAAGCGCAGGCCGTGGACCAGATGCTCCTCGGCGAAATCGAGGAGGATGAGGTCGCATTCCGCCTCCTGCAGCAGCCTGCGCGCATCCTTACGCATCTCGCGTGCCAGGAATTGCTCGGCCCGCGGATGCTCCGACAGGGCGATCTCCGCCCCATGCGGCGGCGAAATCAGCGCGGGGATGCCGACGCGCCAGAGATGCCGGTTGTCGAAAAGGTCGGCGAGGCCGGACATGAGATGCTCGGCCGCGCAGCCGCTGAGGCTGATGCTGCGGTACCGCCCGGCCCGAGCCGGCGGCATTTCCGGGAGGGCATCCATGGGCTGACAGTCCTTTCGGCCGCTGACTTAGTCGCCCATTTATAACATTCCCGTTAGCGCTCACCAATCGATTGCGGCCGACCCCGTCAGTCCTGCGCTTGGCGCGAGTAAATTCAGCCCCGTTGCACCACATAGGCCGCCGCCTCCAGCGCCGCGACGATGGCATCGCCCTGCGCCGTGTCGCGGACCTCGATCATCAGCTCGAGCTCGGCCGTCTGCACGCTCGGCGCGGCGAAGAGCCGGCGATGCGAAACCTCGATGACATTGCCACCGATGGCGGCGACCCGCGTGGTGATATCCGCCAGCACCCCTGGCCGGTCCGGGATGTCGAGATGCAGCCGGAGGATGCGTCCGTCCCGCAGCAGGTTGCGCAGCAGCACATTGGCGAGGATGCGCGCATCGATATTGCCGCCGCAGATGACGGTCCCGACGCTGCGCCCGGTGAAGCGCGCCGGATGCGCCAGCATCGCCGCCACCCCCGCCGCCCCGGCGCCCTCGGCCACCTGCTTCGCCCCCTCGGCGAGCAGGGCGATCGCCTGCTCCACCGCCCGCTCCGGCACCACCAGCACCTCGATGCCGAGCCGCCTGAGCTGCGCATAGGGCAGCTCCCCCACATCGCGCACCGCGATGCCCTCGGCGATGGTCGGCCCGCCGACCGAGACCGGTCGCCCGGCCAGCCGCTGCGCCATGGCCGGGTAGCCCTCGACCTCGACGCCGAAGACCTGCACCTCCGGCCGCAACTCGCGGATCGCCCCGGCGCAGCCCGCCAGCATCCCGCCGCCGCCGACGGGGAAGACCACGGCCTCCACCCCCGGCGCATCCTCCAGCAGCTCGAGCGCCAGCGTCCCCTGGCCGGCGATCACGCCCGGATCGTCATAGGGGTGGATGAAGGTTAGGCCCTCGTTCAGCGCCAGGGCATGGGCATGGGCGGCCGCCTCGGCCAGGGTCTCGCCATGCAGGACGACGCGCGCCCCCCAGCCTTCGGTCCGCACTACCTTGGTGGAGGGCGTGAAGCGCGGCATCACGATCGTCGCCGCGATCCCGGCCAGGGCCGCATGCCGCGCCACCGCCTGGGCATGGTTGCCGGCCGACATGGCGATGACGCCCGCCGCCCGCTCCCGCGCCGTCAGCAGCGCGACGCGGTTGGCCGCCCCGCGCTCCTTGAAGGCGCCCGTCGCCTGGAGGTTGTCGAGCTTGAGAAAGACCCGGGCGCCTACGGCGCGGGAGACCGCATCCGCCTCCACGGTCGGCGTGCGCCGCACCGCGCCCTGGATGCGCGCCGCCGCGGCCCGGACTTCCGCCAGGCCGACCTGCTGGTCCAGCATGTCCCGCGTCAGCGGAAGGCGACGGCGGTGATCTCGTAGGCGCGGGCGCCGCCCGGCGCCGGCACCTCGACGCTGTCGCCCACCTTCTTGCCGATCAGCGCCTTGGCCAGCGGCGAGGAGATGGAGATGGAGTTCACCTTCATGTCCGCCTCATAGGCGCCGACGATCCGGTAGGTCTTCTGCTCCTCCGTCTCCTCGTCCACGACAGTGACGCGGGCGCCGAACTTCACCTGGTCACCGGAGAGCTTCGAGACGTCGATCACCTCGGCAGCCGGGATGATCGTCTCAAGCTCGGCGATCCGGCCCTCGATGAAGGACTGCCGCTCGCGCGCCGCGTGGTACTCGGCATTCTCGGAGAGATCGCCATGCGCCCGAGCCTCGGCGATAGCCCGGATCACCGCCGGGCGTTCCTCGGCCCGGAGGACCTTCAGCTCTTCTTCCAGCTTCGCCAGACCTTCCGCGGTCATGGGGAACTTCTGCACGGCTAGCCCTTCCCTTGAGCGTATCGAAGCGGAGTGTGCGCGGTCCGCCACCGCAAATGCAGCCAAAAAATGCCAGCCCGGCCCGCCACCCTTGCGGTTGCGGCACGGGATGGCGAGTGGAAACACGGAAACCGGGCCCCGGGTTCCGGCCCGCCAGGAAAACCCGGCGAACCTCAGTGGAACCCGCGCCCGGGATCAGAACGAGCGGTGAAAGTAGGCCTGCAGGGGGGCCACATCAAGGGTTCCGGCCCGGAGCGCCGCGATCGCATGCACCGCCGCGCGGGCCCCGGCTGCCGTGGTGTAGTGCGGCACCCCATGGGTCAGGGCGGAGCGGCGGATGTCGAAGCTGTCCGCCACCGACTGCCCGCCCCCCGTCGTGTTGATGACGAGCTGGATGTCGCCCGACTTGATGGCGTCCACGCAATGCGGCCGCCCCTCCAGCACCTTGTTGATGATCTCGCAGGCGAGGCCCGCCTCGCGGATGCGCGCCGCCGTCCCCCGCGTCGCCACCACCGCGAAGCCCATGTCGATCAGCCGCCGGGCGAGCACCACCGCGGCCGGCTTGTCGCTCTCCTTCACCGAGATGAAAGCACTGCCTGCCAGCGGCAGCTTCACCCCCGCGCCGAGCTGCGCCTTGGCGAAGGCCCGCTCGAAGCTGGCATCCAGCCCCATCACCTCGCCAGTCGACTTCATCTCCGGCCCGAGGATCACATCGACATTCGGGAAGCGGTTGAAGGGAAAGACCGCCTCCTTCACCGCCACATGCCGGTTGATGGCGCTGTCATCGAGGTCGAACTCGCCGAGCCGCTGCCCGGCCATGACCAGCGCGCCGATCTTCGCCACCGGCACGCCCGTCGCCTTGGCGACGAAGGGCACGGTGCGCGAGGCGCGCGGATTGACCTCGAGGACGAAGATGTCGCCGTCCTTCACCGCATACTGGACGTTCATCAGCCCCTTCACCTTGAGGGCCTTCGCCATCGCCTCCGTCTCCGCCTTCAGCTCGGTGACGATGGCGGGGGGAAGCGAATAGGGCGGCAGCGAGCAGGCGCTGTCGCCCGAATGGATGCCCGCCTCCTCGATATGCTCCATCACGCCGGCGACATAGACCGTGCCGTCCTCGTCGGCGATGCAGTCCACATCGACCTCGATCGCATCGGCGAGATACTGGTCGATCAGGATCGGGTTCTCGCCCGAGACCTTCACCGCCTCCTGGCCGAAGCGCATGAGCTGCTCGCGGTTCCAGGCGATCTCCATCGCCCGCCCGCCCAACACGTAGCTCGGCCGCACGACGACGGGGTAGCCGATCCGCTCCGCCTCCCGCGCCGCCTCGTCGAGCGTCCGCGCCGTCCCGTTCTGCGGCTGGCGCAGGCCGAGCCCCTTCAGCAGGTGCTGGAACCGCTCCCGGTCCTCGGCGATGTCGATCGCCTCCGCCGAGGTGCCGAGGATCGGAATGCCCGCCTTGTGCAGCGCCTGGCTCAGCTTCAGCGGCGTCTGCCCGCCATACTGCACGATGCAGCCGAGCAGCGTCCCCCGCTCCTGCTCCTTGCGGATGAGGGAGATCACGTCCTCCCCCGTCAGCGGCTCGAAATAGAGCCGGTCGGAGGTGTCGTAGTCGGTCGAGACCGTCTCCGGGTTGCAGTTGACCATGATGGTCTCGAAGCCCGCTTCCTTGAGCGCATAGCAGGCATGGACGCAGCAATAGTCGAACTCGATGCCCTGGCCGATCCGGTTCGGCCCGCCGCCGAGGATGACGACCTTCTGGCGGTCGGTCGGCCGGCTCTCGCATTCCGGCACCCCGAACCCGCCCTCATAGGTCGAGTACATATAAGGTGTGTCGGAGGCGAATTCGGCCGCGCAGGTGTCGATCCGCTTGAAGACCGGCGTGACGCCGAGCTTCAGCCGCAGCGCCTCGACTGCCGCCTCCGTCGTGCCGGCCAGCTTACCGAGCTGCTTGTCGGAGAAGCCGAGCGCCTTCAGCCCCCGCAGCCCCGCCGCCGTCTTCGGCAGCCCCTCGGCCTTCACCCGCCGCTCGGCGGCAACGACCTTCTCCACCTCGCGCAGGAACCACGGATCGAACTTGCTGGCCTCGGCGATCTCGGCCAGCGAGACGCCCGCCCGCATCGCCTGCGCGGCCATGACGATCCGGTCCGGCCGCGGCGTGGCGAGTGCGGCATGAAAAGCTTGCGCGCTGCCATCGCCGGGCGCCGGGATCTCGTCGAGGCCGGAGAGCCCCGTCTCCAGGCTCCGCAGTCCCTTCTGCAGGGCCTCGGCGAAGCTCCGCCCGATCGCCATCGCCTCGCCGACCGACTTCATGCTGGTGGTCAGCGTCGCCGGCGTGCCGGGGAATTTCTCGAAGGTGAAGCGTGGGATCTTCACCACCACATAGTCGATCGTCGGCTCGAAGCTGGCCGGCGTCACCATGGTGATGTCGTTCTTCAGCTCATCGAGCGTGTAGCCGACCGCGAGCTTCGCCGCGACCTTGGCGATCGGGAAGCCCGTCGCCTTCGAGGCCAGCGCCGAGGAGCGGCTGACCCGCGGGTTCATCTCAATGACCACCATGCGTCCGTCCGCCGGGTTGATGCCGAACTGCACGTTCGACCCGCCGGTATCGACGCCGATCTCGCGGAGGCAGGCGATGCTCGCATCGCGCATCCGCTGGTATTCCTTGTCGGTCAAGGTCAGCGCCGGCGCGATGGTGACGGAATCACCCGTATGCACGCCCATCGCGTCCAGGTTCTCGATGGAGCAGATGATGATGCAGTTGTCCGCGGTGTCGCGGACCACCTCCATCTCATACTCCTTCCACCCCAGCACGCTCTCCTCGACCAGCACCTCGTTTGTCATCGATGCATCGAGGCCGGCCGCCACGATCTGCTCGAATTCCTCGCGGTTATAGGCGATGCCGCCCCCCGTCCCGCCGAGGGTGAAGGAGGGCCGGATGACGCAGGGCAGCTTGACGAGGTCGAGCGCCGCCCGCGCCTCCTCCATCGTATGCGCGATGGCCGAGCGCGGGCTCTCGATACCGATCTTCGTCATGGCATCGCGGAATTTCAGCCGGTCCTCCGCCTTGTCGATGACCTCCGCCTTGGCTCCGATCAGCTCGCAGCCATACTTCTCCAGCACCCCCGCCTCGGCGAGCTTGAGCGAGGTATTGAGCGCCGTCTGCCCGCCCATGGTCGGCAGCAGCGCATCCGGCCGCTCCTTGGCGATGATCTTCTCGACCATCTCGACGGTGATCGGCTCGATATAGGTCGCATCCGCCAGCCCGGGATCAGTCATGATCGTCGCCGGGTTGGAGTTCACCAGGATGACGCGATAGCCCTCCGCCCTGAGCGCCTTGCAGGCCTGCGCCCCGGAATAATCGAACTCTGCTGCCTGGCCGATGACGATCGGCCCGGCGCCGAGGATGAGGATGGACTTGATGTCGGTGCGCTTCGGCATGGGTCGGTATCCGTCGGTTCTGGGCCGCCATGGGCCGCAATCAATCGGGGAGGGCGTCGGCCGCTATCGTCGGAGCGCGCACATCACGGCCGCTCCTCCCGCCGCGCCGCGATCAGCAAGGCCGGCAGCAGCAGCAGATGGCAGACAACGATCAGGATCACCGCCGCGATCGGCTCACCCGGCGCCGCGTACCAGGCGGAGATGGTGTTGACGACGAGGCCGATGCCGAAGGCCCGCCACGCCGCTTGCCGCGCGGTGCCCACGCGTCGCAGCACCATGGCGAGCACCGCTAGGCTCAGCCCCGTCCAGGACAGGGCAGCCAGAGCGATGAGGAACAGCGTCATGCCCGCCGCCCCTCGCTCGCCAGCTTCACGGCCAGCAGCCCAAGCGCCGCGCCGAGCACCCAACGCTGCACCGCCATCCAGCCCGGCCGCGTGCCGAGGAAGCGCGCGACGCCCGCCGCGCCGGAAACGAGCAGCGCATCGAACCCCGCGCCGATCGCCACCTGCACCACGCCGAGCACCGCCGCCTGGAGGAAGGCATTCCCCCGCTCCGGGTCGATGAAGGGCGGCAGCACCGCCATGTAGAACAGCGCCACCTTCGGGTTCAGCGCCGCCGTGGCGAAGCCGACGCTGAACAGCCGCGCCGTCGGCTCCCGCGGCATCGCCCGCGGCGCGAAGACCGGCTGCCCGCCCGGCATGACGCTCTGCCAGGCGAGCCAGAGCAGGTAGGCCGCCCCCCCGAGCCGCAGCACGTCCCATGCATAAGGAATGGCGAGCAGCGCCGCCGTGATCCCCGCCGCCGCGCAGAGCATGATGGCGAGCGACCCCGCCTGGCACCCGATCAGCGAGACCATGCCCGCCCCCGTCCCCTGCGCCAGCGAGCGCGAGACGAGGTAGATCATGTTCGGCCCCGGCGTCACCGCGAGGCCGAGCGACAGCGCGGCGAAGACGAGGAGGGTGTCGGCGGAGGGCACGGTTCAGCCCTGGACCGAGAACCCGCCATCCACCGGGATCGCCACGCCGGTGATGAACCCGCTCGCATCACTCCCGAGGAAGGCCGCGAGCCCCTCGAAATCCTCCATCGTGCCCCAGCGCCCCTTCGGCGTCCGCGCCAGGACATTGTCGTTGAGGCCCGGCATGTCCTTGCGGGCCTTGCGCGTCAGCTCGGTGTCGATCCAGCCCGGCAGCACCGCATTCACCGTGATCCCGTCCGCTGCCCAGGCGACGGCGAGCGACTTGGTGAACTGCACCACGCCGCCCTTCGACGCCGCATAGGCAATATGAAAGGGCAGCCCGAAGATCGACAGCATCGAGCCGTTGTTGATCACCCGCCCATGCCCGCTGGCCTTCAGATGCGGATAGGCCGCCTTGGAGGCGAGGTAGGCGCTGGTCAGGTTGGTGTCGATCACCTGATGCCAGTCCGCCTCGGCATAGACCTCCGGCCGGTTGCGGATATTCGTCCCCGCATTGTTCACCAGGATGTCGATGCCGCCGAAGCGCTCGGCCGTCGCGGCCACCATCGCCTCGATGCTGGCGCCGTCGGTCACGTCGACGATGACCGCATCCGCCTCCGCGCCGAGGCCCTTCAGCTCCGCGACGGCTGTAGCATTCTTCTCGGCATTCCGCCCGGCGACCATCACGCGCGCGCCGGCCTTCGCCAGCCCCCGCGCGAAGCCGAGGCCGATCCCGCCATTCCCGCCGGTGACCAGCCCGGTGCGGCCCTTCAGGTCGAACATCACGCCCCTCCCTTGTTCTTCTCGATCAGCTCGACGAAGCGATGGAACAGGTAGTGGCTGTCCGTCGGCCCCGGCGAGGCTTCTGGATGATACTGCACCGAGAAGGCCGGCCGGTCCGTCGCCATCAGCCCCTCGTTCGAATTGTCGAAGAGGGAGATGTGCGTGACCTTCACGCCCTCGGGCAAGTTCTTGTCGTCCACGGCGAAGCCATGGTTCTGGCTGGTGATCTCGACCCGCCCCGTGGCCAGGTCCTTCACCGGCTGGTTCGCGCCCCGATGCCCGCGATCCAGCTTGTAGGTCTTCCCGCCCAGCGCCAGGCCCAGCAGCTGATGCCCGAGGCAGATGCCGAAGACCGGCACCCGCTTCTCCAGCACGCCCTGGATCACCGGCACCGCATACTCGCCCGTCGCCGCCGGGTCGCCGGGGCCGTTGGAGAGGAAGACGCCATCCGGCTCGTGCCGCAGGATCTCCTCCGCCGTCGCCGTCGCCGGCACCACCGTCACGTCGAGCCCAGCCGAGGCGAGGCAGCGGAGGATATTCCGCTTCGCCCCGTAATCCACCGCGACCACCTTGTGCCGCGCCGCCGTCTGCTTGCCGAAGCCCTCCGGCCAGGCCCAGGTGGTCTCGTCCCAATGATAGGACTGGCGGCAGGAAACCTCCTTCGCCAGGTCCATCCCCTCCAGCCCCGGCCAGGCCGCCGCCTGCGCGCGCAACGCATCGAGGTCGAACCGCCCATCCGCCGGGAAGCAGAGCACCCCGTTCGGCGCGCCCCCGTCGCGGATGCGGATGGTCAGCGCCCGCGTATCGACGCCGGCGATGCCCGGGATGCCGAAGGACTTCAGCCAGTCGTCGAGATGCCGCGTCGCCCGGTAGTTGGCCGGCTCCGTCAGGTCCTGCTTGACGACGAGCCCCCGCGCCGCCGGCGTCACCGCCTCGATATCCTCGGGGTTGGCGCCGACATTGCCGATATGCGGGAAGGTGAAGGTGATGATCTGCCCGGCATAGGAGGGGTCGGTCAGCGTCTCCTGATACCCCGTCATGCCGGTATTGAAGCAGACCTCGGCCACCGGAGCCGCCCCCGGCGCTGTCTGCGCCCCGAAGCCTCGGCCCCAGAAGACGCTGCCATCGGCCAGCACCAGGCAGGCGGTCGCGCCTTCGGGAACGGTCTCGGTCATGTCTGTCTCCACACGGGGTTCCGGGGTGCCCGGCATGTCGGCGAGCGTCAGGCCGGTGGCGCCGAGGATGGCGGGCCAATGGCGGGCGGGAATGGCCCGCGCCTGCCGCCATTTCCGCACTGCTTCGGTACCGATGCCGCAACGCGCCGCGGCGGCCTCCGGGCCGCCGAGCTGAACGATGATTTCTTCGACGGTCCTCATGCGGGAAACATGCGGGAAAGAACTTCCCATTTCAAGCCGGAAGGCGAGGGTGGGAAAAAACTTCCCATTCCCTTCTCTGCCCCACCCCATGCTACAGCCCCGCACCCCATAGCACCGGAGACATTTCCATGGCCGAGGACCTGCGCAGCCGTTTCACCGAGTCCCTCAAGGCCGCCATGCTCGCCAAGGACACCGCCCGCACCTCCACCCTGCGGATGATCCTCGCCAAGCTGAAGGACGTGGACATCGCCGCCCGTCCCTCCGGCGTCGACAAGGTTCCCGACGACCAGATCACGGCGATGCTCCGCGGTATGGCCAAGAGCCGGCGCGAGAGTGTCGAACTTTACCGCCAGGGCAACCGCCCCGAACTCGCCGAGAAGGAGGAGGCGGAGATCGCCGTCATCGAGGGCTTCCTTCCCCAGCAGATGGACGACGCGGCGATGCAGGCCGCCGTCCAGGCCGCCATCGCCGAGACCGGCGCCAGCGGCATCAAGGAGATGGGCAAGGTAATGTCCGCCCTGCGCGCCAAGCACGCCGCCAGCCTCGACATGGCCAAGGCTGGCCCGCTGGTGAAGGCCGCGCTCGGGGGCTGAGCACAGGCGGGGGAGGGGGCCTACCTGCGGAACCGCAGGCTCGACCCCCTCCGCCGCCAGCCCGCCTCGATCGCATCCAGGTCGATCCAGCCCGACGGATTCGCCTTCCGTGGCTGGTCCCGGAGCCCCGGCTCCCGCTCCCGCCGCCAGATGCCGAGCAGACGCCCCAGCTCCCCCACCGGCTCCGGATGGTCATCGACCCGCAGGTTGATGTCGGGGAAGTCCTCCACCGTCGTCAGCAGCAGCGCCGCCGACTGCCGCCCGCGCCGGTCACCCCCCGCCGCATCCCCGGCCTCCAGCGCCGCCACCAGCCGCTCCGCCAGCGGCAGGTCGTCGCGGGTGACGAAACACGCCACCGTATCCGCCAGCACCGCCTCGCCAGCCAGCATGTTCCCCGCCACCGAGAAGCCCTGCCCCGCCCGGTCGCCACACCACTCCACGCAATTCCGCCCGGTCCAGGCCGCGCTCCGCCCATGCCGGCCGACGGCATGGATCTGCCGGATGCCGCGCCCCTCATCCCCCGCCAGCGCACTCTCGATCGCCGCCGTCGGCGACAGTCCCCGCGCCATGCCGTCCAGCACCGCCGGCCCCAGATAACGGTTGGTCATCGACTGGGTCGACACCGCCCCAACGCCCGAGCGCACGAAGGGACAGCTCGCCCCCACGGCGAAGGCGCAGGTCGTCACGGCCACGGCGAAGGCGCCGGTCGTTGGATCATGCGCCACGATGGACCAGGTCATACAGGTCGTCTCCCCTCCCGAGCCGCGCCCGGACCATATGCAATTTCACGAATTCTGCCAGCGGTTGCGCTCGCTGCGCCCCGGCGGCACCCTGCCCGCCGCTACAATCGGGGAGGTCGATACCATGCCGCAAGCGTCACATGCATTGCATCGCCGTACGCTTCTGGCCGGCCTCGCCCTTCCCGCGCTCGCCCACGCCCAGCCAGCCTCCCCCTGGCCGGACCGCCCGGTGCGCCTCATCGTCCCCTTCGGCGCCGGCGGCGCCATCGACACCCTCTCGCGCACCGTCGCCAACGCCTTCCCCGCGCTCGCCAATGGCCAGACCCTGGTAGTGGAGAACCGCGCCGGCGCCGGCGGCACCATCGCTGGCGCCGTGGTCGCCAGCGCCCGCCCCGACGGCGCCACGCTGATGATGGCCGACCTCGCCCCTAACGCCATCGGCCGCGAGCTGCAGCCGAGCCTCGGCTACGACCCGATGCGCGCCTTCACCCCGATCTGTCACCTGATCAACCTGCCTCTCGTCCTGCTCGCGCCGATGGCGCTGCCGGTGACCGACCTGCCCGGTTTCCTCGACCTCGCCCGCCGCCGCGGCGACATGGTCTATGCTCATCCCGGCATCGGCTATATCGGCCACCTCGCCCAGGAGCTGATGCTCCGCCGCACCGGCATCACGATGACGCCCGTGCCCTACCGCAGCGGCGCCGAGGTCGCCCGCAGCCTGCTCGCCAATGAGACCAGCAGCAGCATCATCACCGTCTCGACCAGCCTGCCCTTCATCCGCGAGGGCAAGCTCCGCCCGCTCGCGGTCGCGGGGCGGCAGCGCCACCCCTTCCTGCCCGACGTGCCGACCATCGCCGAGGCCGGCGGCCCGGCACTCGCCGGCTTCGAGGCCCAGGGCTGGCACGGCATCGTGGGCCCCGCCGGCCTGCCGGACCCGCTGATCGAGGCCGCCAACCGCATCTTCAACGCTGCCCTCCGCCAGCCCGAGGTCGCTCGGGTGATCGAGCAGACCCAGGCTTCGCAGATCGTCGGCGGCAGCCCCGCCGATTTCGCTGGCTTCCTCGCGGCCGAGCATGCCCGCTGGGCACCCCTGATCCAGGCCGCCGGCATCCGCACGGAGTAACCCGCTTGCCCGACCCCGTCCCCCCGCGCCCCGCCGCCACCGTCCTGCTGCTGCGCGACGGCGCCTCCGGCCCCGAGATCTTCATGGTCGTCCGCCATCGCGAGATCGAATTCGCCGCCGGCGCCCTGGTCTTCCCCGGCGGCCGAGTGGAGACGACCGATGCCGAACTCGCCACTGCCCTCGGCAGCACGGACCCGCTCGCCGCCTACCGCGTCGCCGCCATACGCGAGGCCTTCGAGGAAAGCGGCCTCCTCCTCGCCCGCACCGAATCCGGCGCCGCGCTGGACCCCGCCCAGGGCGCCGCCATCGCGCTGGCGCACCGCGACGCGCTGAACGCCGGCAGCCGCGGCTTCGCCGCCCTGCTCCAGGCGGAGGGCCTCCGCCCCGACATCGACTGCCTGGTCCCCTTCGCCCATTGGGTGACGCCCGCCGACCTCTCCAAACGCTTCGACACCCATTTCTTCCTCGCCCCTGCCCCCAGCGGCCACGAGGCGACGCATGACGGCCACGAGGCGGTGGACAGCATCTGGATCTCCCCCGCCCAGGCCCTGGCCGATGCCGAGGCCGGCCAGCGCACCCTGCTCTTCCCGACCCGCCTGAACCTCCTCCGCCTCGCCGAGGCGGCCAGCCTCGGCGATGCCATGTCGCGCGCCGCCGCCCGCCCCGTCGTCACGGTTCAGCCCGTGCTGGAAGTCGATGCCGAAGGCCGCAAGATGCTCCGCATCCCGGTCGAGGCCGGCTATGGCGGCCCGCTCTTCCCGGCCGGGATCAGGGCGATGGTGCCACAGGTGCGCCCGGCCGGATGAGCTTCGCGGAACCTTCCTGCTCCGTCCCGGTTACCTCGCCGTGACATGACGGTAAGGAGATGTCCATGACAGGTAGGTTGATCGGAATGGCGGTGCTCGCCCTGGCGCTCGGCGCCTGCTCCAATTCCCGCGTCGGCGGCCGCCCACCGGGTGAGCCGATGGCGCCGAGCGCCGCCTCGCCCACCGGCGCGGTGAACAGCACGGCGACCGGCGGCGGCGTGCCCACGCCCCTGCAGCCCGGCGGCGCTGGCGGCGTCGGCAGCGGTAACCAGCCCGGCCGCGCCGGCACGCGCTGACGCTCTTCTTCTCTACGTCATGGCCGGGCTCGACCCGGCCATCCTCGGCTCCGCGAATGCCATGAGCGGGGGATGCGCGGATCAGTCCCGCGCATGACGTGGATTCCTACACCACGTCCGAGAAGGACGCCGCCGGCGCCTCCCGGAGCGCGGCGGCGACGTGGGTGATGTCCGCCATCCCACTGCTCTTCGTGAACGGCATGGCGGTCGGCTTCGCCTCGGCGAAGGACGTTATGCGAGAAGCACAGGCGGAGATCGCTGACCGGCTTAGCGATCCCCACATGAAACCTTGCGCCTCGCTCCCGGAATGATATGGGACACGAATCCTATCAACCCCGGAGCCATGCCCATTGCCCAACCCTCTCACCGGCCCGGAAATCCCGTCTGGGAGCCCGGCAGGGGAGTTTGTCCGAAACCCGCCGATCCGGTCAGACGCCCAGCCGGTGCGCCAGGTCCTGGAAGTCCCGCGCCACCACGTCCCAGGCCTCGCTCGGCCCGAGGTCGCCCGTCTGCCCCGGCCCGTGCTCGGTCGGCCGCGGCACGAAGGCGGTGGCGAGCCCCGCCGCCCGCGCCGCCTTCAGGTCACCGTTATGCGCTGCGACCAGGCAGAGCTCCGCCGGCCGGATGCCGAGCACCTCGGCCGTACGCAGATAGGCCAACGGGTCCGGCTTGTAGGCCTGCGCCACCTCGGCGCCGAGGATCGCATCCCAGGGGATGCCCGCCCGCTTCGCCATGTTGGTCATCAGCGCGATATTGCCATTGGACAGCGGCGCGATGATGAAGCGCCGCTTCAGCCGCGTGAGCCCCGCAACCGCCTCCGGCCAGGGATCGAGCCGGTGCCAGGCATGGTTGAGGTCATTGAGCGCCGCCTCGCCCACCGCCGCCGGGTCGATGTCATGCGCCCGCAGCACCTGCTCCAGGTTCTCCCGGTGCAGCACGTCGAGCCGGGTGAAGCCCCGCCGCCCGCTGCGGATCTCCTCCATCGCCGGCTGGTAGCGCGCCCGCCAGGCATCGGCGAAGCCATGCGCGTCGACGTCCTGGCGCCCGAGCCGTGCGAGGAAAGGTCCCGCCTCCCGCGCGATGCCCTCGCGCCAGTCGACCACCGTGCCGAAGACGTCGAAGACGAGGGCCTTCACATGCTCGAACATCACTTCCCCTCCGGTTGGGCCCATTTGCGGTCGAACTCCCACACCTCGGGGAAGCCCATCAGCTCGCAGATGCGGCCGAAGCCATAGCTCTCCGAGGCGGGGAGGGCATTGCTGTCGCCCTGCTCCTTCAGGTGCCCATAGACCCGCTCCAGCGCCGCCGCGACGGCGAGGAAGCCGACGGCGGGGTAGATCGCCATCGCATAGCCGATCTCGGCGAGGCGCTTCGCCGGCAGGATTGGCGTCCGCCCGCCCTCGACCATGTTGGCGAGCAGCGGCTTCTTGATTGCCTTGCCGATCGCCTGCATCTCCGCCTCGGTCTCCGGGCTCTCGATGAAGATCACGTCGGCCCCAGCCTCGGCATAAAGCTGCCCGCGCCGGATCGCCTCATCGAGGCCGAGCGTCGTCCGCGCATCCGTCCGCGCGACGATCAGCATGTTCGGGTCCCGCCGCGCCTCGGCCGCGACCTTGATCTTGAGCACCATCTCCTCGGCGGGGATGACCCGGCGGCCGGGGGTGTGGCCGCACTTCTTCGGCATCTCCTGGTCTTCCAGCTGGATGCCGGTCACGCCCGCCGCCTCGTAGCCCATCACCGTGTGACGGACATTGAGCAACCCGCCATAGCCGGTATCCGCATCGGCCACGACCGGCGTGCGGCAGCCGCGGGCGAAGGCGCCGACGCGCCCGACCATGTCGGTATAGGTGGCGATGCCAGCATCGGCGACGCCGAGATGGCTGGCGACGGTGCCGAAGCCGGTGACGTAGAGGCTGGTGAAGCCCATGCCGTCCGCGACCCGGGCCGAGATCATGTCGAAGATGCCGGGCGCGACGACGAAGCGCCCCGCCTCGAAAGCGGCTTTCAGGCTTGGATCGGCCATGGCGGTGGATGCTCCTCCTCGGTTAGGCTTCCCGGATTGAGGAGGAGCATCCCATGCCGGACGCAGGCGGAAAACCCATGGCGGCCAGCGCCGTCGCCGAAATCGAGGCGGTGATCCAGACCTATTTCGACGGTCTCTACGAGGGCAGCGTCGAGAAGCTCGCCGCCGCCTTCCACCCAGTCTCGCACCTCTACTGGGCGAAGGATGGCGGCGTGGAGGACATGCCGCGCGAGGCCTGGTTCGATCTCGTGCGCAACCGCCCCTCGGCCGCGAGCCGTGGCCTGGCGCGGGACGACCGGATCCTGATGCTCGACATCAGCGGGCCGGAGACCGCCTTGGTGAAGGTCGCCTGCCAGCTCCCGCCGCGCTACTTCACCGACTACCTGGTGCTCAACCGCACGAGCGAGGGCTGGCGCATCGTCAGCAAGGTCTACCGCTTCGAGACGCGGGAAGGCTAAGGCTCCAGCCAGAGGCCCTGCGACGCCGCCGCCACCTGGTTCCACACCCGGGCGCAATCGGCGCCGCAGCGGGCGACCCAGCCTGGCAGCAGCACCTCGCGCAGCAGGCGGCGGCGCTCGGCCTCGTCCCAGCGCTCGTCGACGACGATCATTCGCGCCCGCCGGCCGCCGGCGCATCTCGGCAGGCCGGCATCGCAGGCAAAGCCGTCCTCGATGCCCGCCTCGGCACTGTCGATCACTTGCCGCTCAAGCCGGGCGGCACCGGCCTGCAGCGCCTGCCGCACCGCCTCCGGCAGGCCGCGCCAGACCGCGCCGTTCACCGCCATGGCGGAGACGAACCAGCTCAGCGGCAGGCGCGAGACATGGGTGGCAACCTCGGCGAGGCCAACCCGGTTGCCCGGCATCGGCCCGGTAACGGCGCAGTCGATCGCCCGGTCGCGCATCGCCGCCGCCACGTGGGGGAGCGGCATGATCAGGGCAGTGCCGCCCAGCGCCTCGATCAACTCGCCCTGGCTGACCGAGCCGACCCGCACCCGCCGCCCGGCGACATCACGGAGCCGGGCGAAGGCCTCGCGGCAGAAGACCACCTGCGTGGTCGGCACCAGCAGGCCGAGCAGGTGGATGTCGTAGCGCTCCTCCAGCACGGCGGCCAGGTGATGGCGCCATTGCGCCAGGCTCCGCCGCAAGGCCAGCAGGTCCGGGTTCAGGCCGGGCAGGTCGACGATGCTGAGCTCTGGGTCGTCGCCCGCGGCGAGGGCCAGCGGCACCGTCGCCGCCTGCACCACGCCGAGCCGCAGGAAGGACAGGAGCTCCGACTCGCTGATCCCGGCGCGGTCGAGCGGCACGATTCCCGGGCGCAGCCGGCCCTCGCTCAGCACCGGCACCTCGCGGGTCCAGAAGGGCTCCTCGAATTCAGCGTAGAGGCCGGCATGGGTGTAGAAGCCGATGACCTTGATCGGGGAGGCCGCCTCCTCCGCCCTGGCCAGGCCAAGGGTCAACAGCAGGGACAATCCCATCAATCCGCGGCGCAGCATCGCCTGCAATCTGCCTTCCCTCGCCATCCGGCTCAGGCTGTATCACGGAATGCGGCCGGCGGGTTGCGCGGCAGCGGCGCGCAGCGGAGGCTGGGCGGATGCGAATCGTCGTCATCGGCGCCGGCATCGTCGGCCTCTGCACCGCCTGGCACCTGGCGCGCGGCGGCGCCGCCGTGACCGTACTGGATGGCGGCCCGCCAGGCGGCGGCGCTTCCTCCGGCAATGCGGGCGCGATCAGCGCCGGCTCGGTCGCACCGCTCGCCATGCCGGGCGTGCTGCGCCAGGTGCCGGGGATGCTGATCGATCCGGAAGGCGCTCTGCACCTTCCCGCTCGCTACGCGCTGCGGGCGGCGCCCTGGCTCGCGCGCTTCGTCGCCAGCGCCCGCCCGGCCCGCGTCGCCGCCATCGCCGAGGCGCTGTCTGGCCTGCTCTTCAACGCGATGGAGCAGCACCGCCGCATCCTCGCCGAGGAGGGCGCTCTCGACCTGATCCAGGAGACCGGGCAGCTCTATCTCTACCGGGACCGCGACCACTACGCGAAGGACGCCGCCGGCTGGGCGCTGCGGCAGCAGCATGGCATGCGGCTGGAATTCCTCGACGGCGCCGAGGCCATCCGCGCGCTGGAGCCCGACATGCGGGGCGACTACGCGTTCGGCGTCTTCATTCCGGAGCAGGGAAGTAGCATCAACCCGCGCCGCCAAGCGGAAGTGGTGGCACGCGGCGTGGAACGGCTCGGCGGCACCATCCGGCAGGAGGTGGTGCAGGCGGTCACCACAGGGGAGGGGCGGGTAACCGGTGCCGCCACCGCCTCCGGCCTCATCGAGGCCGATGCGGTGGTGCTGTCGGCTGGCGCCTGGTCAGCCCGGCTGCTGGCGCCGCTCGGCATCCGCATCCCGCTCGAGAGCCAGCGCGGCTACCACGTCATGCTGCGGGATGCCGGGATCAACCTGCGGCGACCGGTGATCCCGGCCGACCGCAAGGCCTTCATCTCGCCAATGGAGGAGGGGCTGCGCATCGCCGGCACGGTGGAGTTCGGCGGCCTCGACCATCCGCCGACGCCGCGCCGGGCGGAGCTGCTGCTGCGCGACCTGCGGATGGCCTTCCCCCAGGCCCGCACCGAAGGGGCGGAGGGCTTCTGGATGGGCCACCGCCCCTGCCTGCCGGACAGCCTGCCGGTGCTCGGCTCGGTGCGGCGCTGGCCGGGCCTCTGGTGCGCCTTCGGCCACGGGCATCTCGGCCTGACCGGCTCGGCGCCGACCGGGGCGGTGCTGGCCCAGGCGATGCTCGGCCCGGCACCCAATCTCGACCTCTCGCCCTTCGCGGCGGAGCGTTTCGGCTGAGGTCAGGCCGCAGGCGGCCACAGGGTGCCGAAGAGCACGTTCAGCCCTTCCGCCAGCGCCGGACGCCTTCGCGCAGTGCGATGTGAGGGAGACTCCGGAGCATCGCCACCTGCGCCACCCTCATCACTTCACCTACCGCGGTGCCGCGAGAGGGTGCTCGCCTGCGACACCGCATCCATCGGCAGGGTGGCGCGGCTAGTACCGAAGTCTCTCCGCAGGCGTCGTCATGTAGCCCTGGCGGCGGACATAGACGCTGCCCTCGCTGGTGACGGCGCCGGTCGCCATGTTGCGCTCGGTATTGCCGATCACCGTGTCGGGCTGGCCGGAATACTCGCCGCCCGCCCGGAGGCCGCCGGGGCCGCAGGCGGCGAGGGGGAGGAACAGCGCGGCGAGCAGAAGCGGTTTCATGACCCGCAAATGGTTCGCCCCCCGTCCCGATGCAAGCTACTGCGCCGCCGCCAGCGCCGGTGAGGGCGCCGCCGGCGTGAGGTGCGAGACGCGCGGCAGCACCTCCTCCTGCAACAGCCGCAGCGAGTTACGCCAGGCGGCCGGGTTTTCCATGTAGTCGAAGCCGAAGACCAGGAGCTGGCCGAAGCCGCCGACCTCCTCGTAGATCTGCTCCAGCCGCTCGGCGACCGTCTTGGGCGAGCCGACCAGCCAGTTGCGCCGCGCGCAGTATTCGACGGTGACGTCGCTGTCCGGCACCTCGGGGCTGTGCTTCAGGTATTCCTTGAAGCCGAAATTGGAGAGCAGCGGCAGGAAGTACTCGCCCATCATCCGCCCCATCATGGAGCCGACCGAGAGCCGCCAGGCCTCCTCATCCGTGTCGGCGACGAATACCTCGCGCACCAGCCGCCAGTCGCGCCGGTTCGCGGTGCGACCGGCCTTGCGGGCGCCGGCCTCCACGCTGTCCCAATGGCTCGTCACATAGCCCGGGTTGAGGTTGAGGCTCATCGGCAGGAAGCCGTGCTCCCCCGCCATCTTCAGCGTGTCGGAATTCTTCGAGAGGCCGGCGACGCCGATCGGCGGATGCGGCGCCTGCAACGGCTTGATATGCGGCTTGAGGAAACCGAACATCGTGTCGGGCTTGTCGACCTTCCAGTACTTGCCCTCGTGGTGGAAGGGCCCGTCCTGCGTCCAGAGCTTCAGGATGATGTCGAGCGCCTCGCGCGTCATCTCGCGGTTGGTGCCCGACATGCCATCGACATTGAACATCGCCCAGTCGCTCGGCAGCCCGCTCGCCGCGATGCCGAAATTCAGCCGCCCTTCCGAGAGGTGGTCGAGCATGGCGACGCGGTTCGCCAGCTCCGCCGGGTGGTGGTAGGGCAGCAGGAAGCCGCCAGGCCCCATGCGCAGCCGCGTCGTCTCCCGCAGCGCCTGGGCGATCAGCAGGTCCGGCGACGGATGCGGCTCCCAGGGCGCAGTATGGTGCTCGCCGACCCAGGCCTCGGAGAAGCCCAACTCGTCGAGCCAGCGCAGCACCTGGAGATCGAAGTCATGCCCTTCCTTCAACCCGCGTTCCGGCGGGTGAGACGGCATCATGAAATAGCCGAATTCCATGGCGTCCTCCTGTCCGGCTTGCTGCCGGTTGTGGAGGATGCTGGCGCCACGCGCGGGCGCGGCGCAAGCCCGTAGCGCACAACGAAACGTGAGCGGCTACACCATCAGCCGCAGGATCGCCTCGACATCCGCGGCACCTTCCACCCTGCGCGGGTTGGTGGCGATCGGCGGCCCGCCATCCCATTTCGCCGCCAGCGCCGGGATCTCGTCGAGCCCGATGCCGACCTCGGCCAGCGTGGTCGGCAGGCCAAGGCCGCGAATGAAGCGGCGCAGCGCTCCATGCCCCTCGCCGCCGCCGAGGATGTCGGCCACGACCTTCTGTTGCGCCGCATTCACCGGCGCATTCCATTGCATCACCGCCGGCAGGCCGAGGCAGGAGGTGATGCCGTGCGGCACGCCCTTCGCCCCGCCGAGGATGTAGCCGATGCCGTGGCTCGCCCCAACCGGCACGCCGGCCCAGCCGCCCATGACGGAGAGCCACATCGCCTGCTGCGCCGCGCCGCGCGCCTCGAGGTCGTGGCCCTTGCGGTGGATGGCCGGAAGCGCCACCGCCAGCATCTCCAGCGCCTGGCGCGAGACGGCATCGGAGAACGGCGCGCGCTTCGTCGCGCAGAGCCGCTCCGCCGCATGGTCCACGGCACGGATGCCGGAGGAGAGCAGCAGCTCGCCCGGCGTCTCCAGCGTCGCCTCCGGGTCGAGCACCACGGCGATCGGCACCTGCATCGCGTGCTGGGCGCGGTGCTTGCGGCCGGCGGCGAGGTCGGTGAAGCCGGCATTCGGTGCGAATTCCGCGGCCGAGAGCGTGGTCGGCACGGCGACGATGCGCGGCGTCAGCCCTGGCTCCACCCAATAGGCCGCATCGGTCCCGCGTGAGACGGCGCTGCCGAGCAGCGCCGCGGCATCGGTATGGCCGCGCCAGACCGCGTGGCAGGCGGTCTTCGAGCCGTCGATCACGCTGCCGCCGCCGAGGGCGACGACGCGGTCCGCCCGCGCCTCGCGCAGCAGCGCCGCCAGCGCCAGGACATCCTCGACCGGCGAATGGGCACGCATCGCCGAGAACTCGCCGACGAGCCGCGTCCCGATGGCGCCGCGCGTCGCCTCGGCGATGCGGCTGCGGGCGAGGGAGCGGGTGGTGACGAGCACCACGCGCTCGCAATCCTCGATCTCCGGCGGCAGGGCCCGGGCGACGGGCTCGCCATGGCGGACGCGCTGCTGGGCAGGCCAGGCGTGGAGGGTCATGGTCGTCTCCTGTGGTCGTGTCGGCCGGTTGCGGGCGCCGAGCCGCCGCCCTGCGGTTTGCCGCCCGATGCTTGGGGCGAAGACTGCCCGAGCCGTGCGGCGACGGCCAGTGCGTCAACGGCTGTCCGCAATGGCCATGCAAACTTGCTGCGTAAGGAATTCTTAGTTCCTGCACTGATAGGTAATTCGCGATCATGCGAGCTACATCATCCGGCCGGTTGTCGGTCCCGTAGAGGAACATCCGTGACCACGCGAAATGCGATCAGGCCCCCCCAACAGGACCGGCCGGCTCCAAGGGCCCGCTCCCGCCACCGCGCCGAGGCCCAGGAATTCCGCGGCGAGGTCCTGCATTTCCTCCATGCCGTCGTCCTGTTGCTCGGCTTCGTCCTCGCCCTGGGCTGGCTGATGACTTGAGCCGCGGGCGATGGGGCGGCAGGCTGGCGGGATGAGCACATCCTCCCCCTCATCCTCCCGCCCCGTCCTGCTGGTCACCGGCGGCGGGCGCGGCATCGGCGCCGCCCTGGCGCGGCTCGGCGCCGCGCAGGGCTACGACATCCTCCTCACCTATCGCAGCGACGCCGCCCGCGCCGAGGCGACGGCCGAGGCGGCACGGGCGACCGGCGCCACCGCGCTGGCGCTCCAGGCCGATGTGGCCGAGGCCGAAGGCCGGGCCCGCTGCTTCGCCGAGCTCGATGCCCGCTTCGGCCGGCTCGATGCACTGGTGAACAACGCCGGCATCACCGGCCCGACCGGCCGGCTGGACGAGACCTCCGATGCGGTCTGGGAGGAGGTAATGCGCATCAACGTCCTCGGCCTCATCGCCTGCACCCGCGAGGCGATCCGGCGCATGTCCACGCGCCATGGGGGCAGGGGAGGGGCCATGGTCAACATCTCCTCCCGCGCCTCCGGCCTCGGCGGCGGCGGGGAGTGGGTGCATTACGCCGCCAGCAAGGGCGCGGTCGATACGCTGACCCTCGGCCTCGCCAAGGAACTGGCCGGCGAGGGCATCCGGGTGAATGCCGTCAACCCCGGCCTGATCGACACCGAGATCCACGCCGCCGCCGGCATGCCGGACCGCGTCACCCGCATGGCGGGCGGTGTGCCGATGGGCCGCGGCGGCAGCGCGGAGGAGGTGGCGGAGGCGGTGCTCTGGCTGCTCTCGCCCTCTGCCGGCTATGTCACGGGCGCATTGCTGCCGGTCAGCGGCGGCCGCTGAGAGGCGATTGTCCCCATACCCGGCCCGCACTAGCGTCCCGGCCCGATGAGCTTCACCCTCTCCGACGCACGCCTCCTCGCCATGATCGAGGAGGACGTGCCCTATGGCGACATCACCACCGCCGGCCTCGGCATCGGCGAGGCGCGTGGCCGCGCCACCTTCCGAGCCCGCACCACCATGACCCTCGCCTGCATCGAGGAGGCGGAGCGGCTGATGCAGCTTGCCGGCTGCCCGGTGACGCATCGCCTGGCCTCCTCCAGCGCCCAGGTGGAGGCGGGGGCGGAGCTGCTGCGCGCCGAGGGCGAGGCGGCGGCGCTGCATCGTGGCTTCAAGATGGCGCAGACCTTGATGGAGATCGCCTCCGGCATCGCCACCGGGGCGCGGGCGGTGCTCTGCGCTGCGCGCGGCGGCCGGCCCGGCATCGCTGTCGCCTGCACCCGCAGGCACCTGCCCGGCGCGAAGGACGTGATGCTGCGCGCCATCACCGCCGGCGGCTGCCTGCCGCACCGGCTCGGCCTGTCGGACAGCGTGCTGGTCTTCCCGCAGCATCGCGGCTTCCTCGGCCGCCAGCCGCCGCATCTCTGGGTGGCGCGCCTCCGCGCGGCGCAGCCGGAGCGGAAGATCGCTGTGGAGGCTGACAGCGTCGACGCCGCGCTGCAATTCGCCCATGCCGGCGTCGATACGCTGCAGCTCGACAAGCTGCCGCCCGAGGATGTGGCCGCCGTGATACGAGCGCTGGCTGACATGCCGCGCCGGCCGCTGGTCGCCGCGACCGGCGGCGTGACGGCGGCGAACGCGGCGCGGTATGCCGCAGCGGGGGCGGACCTGCTGGTCACCTCGGCGCCCTATGCGGCGCCGCAGGCGGATATCGGCGTGGTTCTCTCGCCGGGCTGATTCTCCGCCCGGGATGGACCTGATCAGGCCTGGTGCCGAGACCTGCTCCCCTACCACCGCAGCCGGCACATCGCGCAAGGCAATGGCGACGATGCGGCGCAGGCCCTCCTCCAGCGTGACGCTCGGCCGTCGGCCGATCAGGCGTGCCGAGGGCCAGGTGTCGACGGCCTGCTGAAGCTCGAAGGGACGTGCCGCGAGCGCGCCGAACCTCGGCATGACACCGGGTCGACGATTTGCTCGACGACCTCGCGCACGGAATTGGTGACGCCGGTGCCGATCTCGATGCTTCATCCGATCGAATCGGGGCTTGTCGTCACGTCCAGCAATGCGGCGACGATGTCGTCGATACGATATGGGTCCAGTCCGCGAGCCGCGCGTCGTCGCTCGGCAAGGGGGCGCGGCCTGCCCGGACCTCCTTGGTGACGAGGGCACAAGCTTCGTCGGGTCGTGCCGCCCAAGGCCACAGCCCATGGCGATACGGGTATCGACGCAGCTGGCCTGATACGGGCCTCGAACATGCGACACGCTGCCTGTCGCAGTCGGCTGGTTGCCCTGGGCCGATCCGTGAACCTCGGCGCCGAACGCCACCAGCCTTCGGCACAGGGCGGTCCCCATGAAGCCGTTGGAGCCCGTGAGAAGAAGCCGCCGCTCCTACCGATCCCTTCTGTTCGTGGGCAAGGTCCGCGAACGGAAGGGGCGGAATGCTATTGATGCGGCCCTCATTGTCTTGATCTGATTGACTGGGGATCCAAGTTCGCGGGCATGAGGCACGTGGACATGCGCAAGCTGCCCGCGGCGGCTCAGGAAGAGCGCCGGCGGCAGGTGGTCGGGCTTCGTCAGCGCGGCCTGACCTTTCG
>NZ_JQKB01000014.1 GCF_000745835.1 Belnapia moabensis DSM 16746
ACGGTCAATCAGCCCAGCCGGACCCTCGGCATTGAACCGAACAACCCAGTCCCGGACGATCTGCACCGTCACCCCGCCGATCCGGGCGGCCTCCGTGCGCAATGCGCCATCGTAAATGGCTGCCAAGGCCAACAGGCGACGTGCCTGGGCCGCATCCTTGGTCCGTCGAGCCGCACTACGGAGCCCAGCCGCGTTAAAGTCAGCTCGAAGTGGGATGGGCATGGCAAAGCTCCCCTGTTCGCCACGTTGAATCAGAGCGCCGTCCTCCTGGGAATCCCCAGCAAGTCACGCTCTCCGAGACTTGGTATTACTCCCGCTCGTAGATCAGCCTTGCCCGCACCGTGCCGGGCAGGGCGCGGAGCTCGGCGAGGATTGCCTCCGCCTCGTCCCGCGCCTCGACGCTTTCGACCACGACGTAGCCGAGTTCCGCCTGGGTCTGGTAGTACTGCGCCGCGATGTTGAGGCCACGTCGGCCGAAGGCCTCGTTGATGCGGGAGAGCATACCGGGTGCATCGCGGTGGACATGGATCCAGCGCGCACCACTCGCCCGGGCGGGCAGCTGCACCTGGGGGAAATTCACCGCCCCCATGGTGGCGCCCGTGTCGCTGAAATCGATCAGCGTCCGCGCCACTTCCTGGCCGATGCGGGACTGCGCCTCCTGCGTGCTGCCGCCGATATGCGGCGTCAGGATGACGTTGTGCAGGCCCTGCACTGGGCTCTTGAAGGGCTCGCCGTTGCGAGCCGGCTCCACCGGGAAGACATCGGCGGCGAAGCCGAGCAGGTGGCGGTCGCGCAGGGCTTGGGCGACGGCTTCGAGATCGACCAGCGAGCCGCGGGCATTGTTGATGAGGATCGAGCCGGTCTTCATCCGGGCAATCTGCGCCGGGCCGATCATGCCGACGGTGTCCGGCGTTTCCGGCACATGCAGCGTGACGATATCGGCTTCGGCCAGCAGGTCGCCGAGGCTGGCGCAGGGCCGGGCATTGCCATGCGGCAGCTTGGTAGTGTGGTCGAAATAGATCACCCGCATGCCGAAGGCCTCGGCGAGGACCGAAAGCTGGCTACCAATATTGCCATAACCGACGATGCCGAGGGTGCGGCCGCGCACCTCGTAACTGCCCTCGGCCGACTTGTCCCAGCCGCCCTGATGGGCGGAGCGGGAGCGGTCCGGAATGCCGCGGAGCAGCATCACCACCTCGCCCATCACCAGCTCGGCGACGGAGCGGGTGTTGGAGAAGGGGGCGTTGAAGACGGGGATGGCGCGAAGGCGGGCGGTTTCCAGGTCGACCTGGTTGGTGCCGATGCAGAAGCAGCCGACGGCGATCAGGCGGTCTGCCGCCTCCAGCGCCGCGGCCGTCAGCTGGGTCCGTGAACGGATGCCGAGCAGGTGGACGCCGTGCAGCGCCTTGGCGAGGTCGGCGCCCTCCAGCGCCTTCGGCATGCGGGTGACGTTCTCGTAGCCGGCGGCGGCCAGCAGCTCCACGGCGCTATCGGAGATACCCTCCAGCAGCAGGACCCGGATGCGGTCCTTGGGGAGCGAGATGCGGTCGGACATGAGGGCTCCGGGGCGGAAAACGGGGGCGCTTCTTGCGCCCTTACGGGCCGGTCGCCAAGCCCGGGGTTCGGGGACGCAGGTCCCGGGTCCTGTAGCGGGCGACCGACTGGCCGGAGGGAACCTTCTGGAAGACCAGGAAGTAGCTGTGGTTCTTCCGCGCATGGACCTGCCGCAGCAGTCGCGCCACCCCCGGCCGGTTCGGTCGGACCAGGACAAAAAGGTCGCGGGCGTAAAAGCCCAGCTCGGCCAAGCCGGTCACGATCTGCACATGGGTCAGCTCCTGCCGGTTGGCGCTGACCTCGTCCTGGCATTTGACGATGAAGATGCCGTGGTCGCGCAGCACCCGCCGCGCCTCCGCCGCCGCGGCGAGGTAGAGGTCGAGCACGGCCTGGTGCCAGCGCCCGCCGCCCGGCGCTTCGCCCTCGCCCCCGGCGGCGTAGTAGGTCCTGAGACCGGCATGGCTGCCGAGGCCGCCCCGGGTGTTGGATTTCGGGCGGAGCAGGCCCTCCATATAGGGTGGGTCGAGCACCAGGGCATCGAGGCTGCCATCGGCATGAGGTAGGGCGCGGCAATCCGTCCCGGTGGCGAGATCGGAAGGCAGCACCCGGTAGAGCCCCTCCGGCACCTGCTGCCAGAAGACGCCTTGGCCATAGGTGACATCGGCGATGAGCGCGCCGGGAGGGACATGCAGGGCCAGGATTTGCGGGAACAGCGCCGCATTCCCGCCGGCATGGGCGGAGAGCACCACATCCGCCGTTGCGCTGCCGCCCTGCACCCGGCGGGCGCGGGGCGGGGCCTCAGTCGTGTCAGTCATGCGGGGAGGCAGCGCGGAGGGCGCGGATCTCGGCCTCCAGCAGGCCGGGGTCGGGGGTGATGTGCCACTCGGCCCGCATGGCAACGGCATGGGCGAGGCGCCGCTTGTAGTCGGCGCGAGGAATCTCGTGGGCGCCGAACTGGGCCAGGTGCTCGGTCAGGAATTGGCTGTCGAGCACGGCGAAGCCACCGAGGCGCAGCCGCGCCACCAGATGCACCAGCGCGACCTTCGAGGCATCCCGGGCCCGGCTGAACATGCTCTCGCCGAAGAAGGCGGCGCCGAGGACGACGCCGTAGAGGCCGCCGACCAATCGCCCCTCCTGCCAGACCTCGATGGAATGGGCGTGACCCTGCCTGTGGAGCGCGAGGAAGAGATGCTCGATCTCCGGGTTGATCCAGGTGTCCTCCCGCCCCGGCGCGGCCGCGGCGCAGCCGGCGATGGCGGCGGCGAAGTCGCGGTCGGCGGTGACCTCATAAGGGCCGGAGAGGACGGTCCGCATCAGCCGTTTCGGCAGGTGGAAGCCCTCGTCCAGCGGGATGATCCCGCGCCGCTCCGGATCGAGCCAGTAGAGCCGGTCGCCGCCGCGGCTCTCCGCCATGGGAAAAAGGCCGGCGCGATAGGCCCGGAGCATGAGCTCCGGCGTGATGTCGATATGGCGGCGGCTCATGCGGACACCGCCGGACGGGGCGACATGGCATCGCGCCCCAGGCCGTCATGGCCGATTCGAGGGGGGAAGCGCTCCTTCGCCTCGGCGATGCTGTGGCGCGACATGGGGGCAGCATAGCCAGCCGCCCCGCTCCTCGCCACCGGTTCCCTTTCAGCCCTGCGCGAGCCGCCGGGCGACGAAGCGCTCCAGCCAGTGGATGGTGTAGTCCCCGGCCTGGAATTCCGGGTCCTCCATGATGGCGAGATGCAGAGGCAGGGTGGTCCGGATGCCGTCCACCACCATCTCGGCCAGCGACCGCCGGAGCCGGGCGATGGCCTCCGCCCGCGTCGCGCCATGGACGACCAGCTTGGCGATCAGGCTGTCGTAATGCGGCGGCACCGCGTAACCGGAGTAGAGGGCGCTGTCGACGCGCACCCCGAGGCCTCCCGGCGCGTGATAGGTGTGGACCCGGCCGGGGGAGGGGGTGAAGGTATCCGGATCTTCCGCAGTGATCCGGCACTCGATGGCATGACCGTGGAAGCGGATTTCGGACTGGCCGTAGCCCAGCGCCTCGCCGGCGGCGACGCGGAGCTGCTCCTTCACCAAGTCGATGCCGCAAACCATCTCCGTCACCGGATGCTCGACCTGAAGCCGGGTGTTCATCTCGATGAAGGCGAACTGCCCATCCTGCCAAAGAAATTCCAGCGTTCCGGCATTGCGGTATCCGAGCTCGCGGAGCGCCCGCGTCACCTGGGCGCCCAGTGCATCGCGCTCTGCGGCGTTCAGTACGGGCGAGCCGGCCTCCTCCACCAGCTTCTGGTGGCGGCGCTGCAGCGAGCAGTCGCGCTCGCCGAAATGCACGACATTGCCGTGTGTATCAGCCAGGACCTGCAGCTCGATATGGCGCGGGCGGTCGAGATACTTCTCGAGATAGACCTCGTCATTGCCGAAGGCCGCCTTGGCCTCGGTGCGGGCGACGCGCCAGGCCTCCTCCAGCTCATCCTCCGAGCGGGCGACCTTCATGCCGCGCCCGCCGCCGCCGGCGGCCGCCTTGATGAGGACGGGGTACTTCACCTCGGCGGCCACCTGCCGCGCCTCCTCGATGGAGGCCAGCGCCCCGAGGCTGCCGGGGACGAGCGGCACGCCGAGCCGGCGCATCGCATCCTTCGCCTGGATCTTGTCGCCCATCATGCGGATATGAGCGGGGGAGGGGCCGATGAAGGCGAGGCCGTGCGCCTCCACCATCTCGGCAAAGGAGGCGTTCTCCGAAAGGAAGCCGTAGCCGGGATGCACCGCGTCCGCGCCGGTGATGGCGGCGGCCGAGAGGATGGCGGCGACGTTCAGGTAGCTGTCGCGCGCGGCCGGTGGGCCGATGCAGACGCTCTCGTCGGCGAGGCGCACATGCATGGCGGAGGCATCGGCCGTCGAATGCACGGCGACGGTGCGGATGCCCATCTCCTGGCAGGCGCGATGGACCCGCAGCGCGATCTCGCCGCGGTTGGCGATGAGGACCTTGCCAAACATGGTTATTCGACGATCAGCAGCGGCTCGCCATATTCGACCGGCGTGCCGGACTCGACGAGGATTCGGGTCACGGTGCCGGCACGGGGCGCGCGGATCTGGTTGAAGGTCTTCATCGCCTCGATCAGCAGCAGAGTCTGGCCCTGGGCAACCTTGGCGCCAACGGTGACGAAGGGCGCCTGGCCCGGCTCCGGCGAGAGATAAGCGACGCCGACCATGGGCGAGGCGACGAGGCCCGGGTGCTTGGCATCCGGCACCTCAGCCTCGGCGGCGATGGTCGCCACCACGGCCGGTGTGGCGGCGGGCAGCGGCGCGGCCTGCGGCATCATACCGGCGGGCCAGGCCATCGGCGCCGCAGCCTGCGGCGGGGCAGGGGGCTTGCGGGCCACGCGGATGCGGCTGTCCTTCTCGACCAGCTCGATCTCGGTCAGGTCGGTGTCCCGCAGGATTTGCGCCAGGGCGCGAATCGCCTCCGGGTCGAATTGGATGCCGTTGCTCATGCCTGTTCCTAAGCCTCGTCGTCCGGATCGTCGGTGCCGACCAGCCCGGCCATCGCCTCGAGCGCCAGGGCATAGCCCTGCACGCCGAGCCCGGCGATAACCCCTGTGGCGGCCTTGGAGACGAAGCTGTGCTGCCGGAATTCCTCCCGGCGGTGGATGTTGGTGATGTGGACCTCGATCACCGGCAGGTCGACCGCCAGCAGCGCGTCCATCAACCCGATCGAGGTGGTAGTATAGCCCGCCGGGTTGATGACGATGCCTGCCGCCCGGCCGCGGCATTCCTGGACCCAGGTGATGAGCTCGCCCTCGCCATTGGTCTGGCGGAAGTCGATGGCGAGGCCGAGCCCCTCCGCCACCTCGGCGCAAAGTGCCTCGACGTCGTCGAGAGTCGCGGTGCCGTACTTCTCCGGCTCCCGCATGCCGAGCAGGTTGAGGTTCGGGCCATTCAGGACGACGACCAACGGGGGCGACATGGCATATATCCGGCGGAGATCGAAGCGGTTGCGCTAGCACGGAGGGGTTTCGAGGGGCAAGCGGATGGGCTGGGGCGGGCGCCTTGTCCTCGGCCCCGGGCTTCGCCACATTCCCTGCCATGGGCGCAGAGATCCAGATCACCGTGAATGGCGAGCCCCGGCAGGAGCCGGCGCCCGTCACCCTGGCCGAGCTGCTGGAGCGGATCGGGCTCGACACGCGCAAGGTCGCGGTCGAGCGGAATCTCGAAATCGTCCCCCGCTCCACCTATGCCGCGACGCAGCTCGCCGCCGGCGACCGGCTGGAGATCGTGCATTTCATCGGCGGAGGCTGAACATGGACGGATTGCCACAGCCGGCTCTCGACGAGAGCTGGGAGGTCGCCGGGCTGCGCTTCCGCTCGCGCCTGATCGTCGGCACCGGGCGCTACAAGGATCTGGAAGAGACGGGGCGGGCCATCGAGGCCTCGGGCGCCGAGATCGTCACCGTCGCCGTGCGCCGGGTCAATCTCGGCGACCCGAAGGCGCCGATGCTGCAGGATTACGTCGACCCACGGCGCTACACCTACCTGCCGAACACCGCCGGCTGCTTCACCGCCGAGGACGCCGTCCGCACGCTCCGCCTCGCGCGCGAGGCAGGCGGGTGGAACCTCGTCAAGCTCGAGGTGCTGGGGCCGCCGCCCTTCCTCTACCCGGACATGCAGGCGACCTTCGAGGCGCTGGAGGCGCTGCTGAAGGACGGTTTCCAGGTCATGGTCTATTGTTCTGACGACCCGATCGCCGCCAAGCGGCTCGAGGATATGGGCGCCGTCGCGGTCATGCCGCTCGGGGCGCCGATCGGCAGCGGCCTCGGCATCCAGAATCCAGTCATGATTCGTGCCATCATCGAGAATGCGAAGGTGCCGGTGCTGGTTGATGCCGGGGTCGGCACCGCCTCCGACGCCACCTTCGCCATGGAGCTCGGCTGCGATGCGGTGCTGATGAACAGCGCCATCGCCCATGCCAAGGACCCGGTGCGGATGGCCCGCGCGATGAAGGCGGCGGTGGAGGCGGGGCGACAGGCCTTCCTCGCCGGGCGGATGCCGCGGCAATACGCGGCCGACCCATCAAGCCCCCTCGCCAAGGGACTTATCGGGCGGAATTAGCGCCGGGGCGGCGACCCCGGCGAACCATTGCCGATTCGTTGGCGGCAATTTTCCCGGCTCATTCCCCCTTCGGCAGGGCGATCAGCGGCCAGTCGACAAGGCTTTCGGCGGAGTTTCCGGCGCCTGGCTGGGGCGGCGGGAAAAAAATCTAAGCCGGCCTGCATTTTCCGCTTTTCACCCCTGAGGGTGGGGCCTATATGCCGGTTCAGACGCAGTACGCACGTGCCTCTGGCCCCAGGCCCACGGAACCCGGCGCCCCTCCACAACGGCGCAGACTAAGGACGGTCACCGCGGCGCAAGGTTTACGCAACGACGTCAAGCGTTCTGGCAACCCCGTGGGGCGCAATCCCTGCGGTCCGTTTGGTCGCTGGTTCGTTCGACCGTTTCGTCAATCTGGGGCCGCCGCCCGATACGGGGTGGTCCTACCGTTTGTAGGGATGAGTTGCGATGACCCCCAAGGTCTCCCGCTTCCTGCGCGATCACGCGCCGGCCACGCCTTGCCTCGTCCTCGATGTCGATCGGGTTGAAGAAAACTACCGGCGCTTGATGGCCGCCCTGCCGCTCGCCCGCATCTATTATGCCGTGAAGGCCAATCCGGCTGCGCCGGTGCTGGAGCGTCTCGTCGGCCTCGGCTCCTGCTTTGATGCCGCGAGTTGGGAGGAGATCGAGGCCTGCCTCGCCGCCGGCTCGCGCCCCGAAGGGATCAGCTTCGGCAACACGGTGAAGAAGGAGAGCGCGATCCGCGCCGCCTATGCCGCCGGCGTCCGCATGTTCGCTTTCGACAGCGAGGCGGAGCTGCGCAAGCTCGCCCGCTCCGCACCCGGCGCCCGCGTCTATTGCCGCATCCTGGTCGGCAATGTCGGCGCCGAATGGCCGCTGTCGAAGAAGTTCGGCTGCGAGCTGGAGATGGCGCGAGAGCTGATGATCCTGGCCGGCGAACTCGGCCTCGACCCCTTCGGCCTCTCCTTCCACGTTGGCAGCCAGCAGACCCGGACCGACGCCTATGAGGCGGCGATCGCCAAGGTCGCCATGCTTTTCACCGACCTCCGCGACGCAGGCGTGAAGGTGCGGATGGTCAACCTGGGCGGCGGCTATCCGGTGCGTTACCGCTCCGAGGTGCCCGAGATCGATGATTTCGGCGCCGCTATCATGGGCGCGATGACCGAGCATTTCGGCAATGCCCTTCCGGAGATCGTCATCGAGCCTGGCCGCTTCATGGTCGGCGATGCCGGCGTGGTCAGCGCTGAGGTGGTGCTGGTCTCGCGCAAGGCGAAGGACGATCCCGTGCGCTGGGTCTATCTCGATATCGGCCGTTTCGGCGGGCTCGCTGAGACCGAGGGCGAGGCGATCAAATACGCCTTCCGCACGCCGCATGATGGCGAGGTTGACGGCCCCGTCACCATCGCCGGCCCGACCTGCGACAGCACGGACACGCTCTACGAGAAGGCCAACTATCGCCTGCCGCTGGCGCTCGACTGCGGCGACCGTGTGGAGCTGCTGGCCACGGGCGCCTACGTGACCACCTATGCCAGCCAGGCCTTCAACGGCTTCCGGCCGCTCGCCGAGCATTACGTCTGATTCTTTCCGTTTCCAAGGCGGCATCGGGCGCATAGTCTTGCGTCATGGATGAAATCGACCGGAACATCACCGTCGCGCTGCAGCTCGATGGCAGCGCGGGGCTGGCGGAGCTGGCGAAGGTGGCGGGGCTTTCCGTCTCGGCCACCGCAGAACGGGTCAAGCGGCTGGAGGAGCGCGGCGTCATCCGCGGCTGGCGGGCCGATCTCGACCCGGTCGCCGCCGGCTGCCCGCTGCTGGTGCATATCCTCGTCACCGTGGCACCCGGGCGGGACGAGGCCGCCTTCCGCAAGGCCATGCGGCGGCAGGAGGCGGTGCTGGAATGCCACGCCATCACCGGCGACTGGACCTATCTGCTGAAGGTGCGGCTGGCGGATCTGCCGGCGCTCGACGCTTTCCTCAATGACGAGTTGCGCGCCCAGTCGGGCGTGCAGCGGGTGGAGACGCTGCTCGCCATCGCCACGGTGAAGGAGACTTCCATCCTGCCGGTGGCGCCGGCGACGGAAGAATAAGCCACGTCACAAGGCCGGCTCGAAGCCGGTCTCGGCCGAACGCACCGCGAGGTCGAGGCTCTGCGCGAAATTGTCGCGCCTGGCGAGGTTGCTCGCGGCCAGTCGGCGAAGCTCCGCCTGCGGCCCGGCTGCTTCGGCGACAGGGGCGCGGCGCTGTTGCAGCACGGTGAAGGCGCCGAGCTGGCCATAGCCCGAAGCCCGCAGCCCCCCATCGACCAAGCCGAAGCCGCCAGTTGATGGACGGAGGGACACCTCGGCCCCTGCCGGCACCCGTCCGATCTCGGGCGCCGTGAGATCCGGCCGCAGCCTCAGGGCGACGGGGGCGGAGGCGATGGCGCGGACCGGCGCCTCCCGCGCGGCGCGCTCGGCCAGAAGGGTGGCGGCCGTACCGGGCGCGGCGCGCTCGATTGCGGCCTCGAGGCGGGCACTGCGCTCGGTCATGCGCTGGCGAAGTTGCCGCGCGCGCACGAGATCGGCGCGCAGCCGCCCCGATGCGGTAGCGAGCCGCAGCTCGGCCTCCGCCCTGGGGATGAGGTTGCCGGCGGCATCGGCGCGGATCACCCGCACCTCCGTCCAGCGGCAGTAGAGCAGGGCATCGAAGGCGATCTGAAGGCGTTCGATCGCCGCATTCTCCCGCGCCAGCTCGCGGGCCAGTTCCTCGGCGCCCGGCGGTCCCTGGCGCCGCGGCGGCTCGCCGAAGAGATCGCTGGCCGAGACGAAAACGACCACCTGCGGCCCGCAGGAATCGGCCGGGTCGGCCGCCGCCGCCAAACTGGACGGCGGTTGCTGGCGCGGCGCGCAGCCCGAGGCCAACGCCAGGACGAGGCCGAGCGTGCGGAGCCGCATCACGCTCAGCGCGCCGCCCGTACGGCCATGGCCGTGGTGCGCTCATCCATCCGCGCGTCGTAGGTGAGGCCCTTGCGGAGCGCCCAGCTGTTGACGAGCTGGAAGAGCGGGATGATGGCGACGTCGTCCATCGCCATCTTCACCGCCTCGCGCAGCAGCTGCTCTCGCTGCCGATCGTCGATGGTGGCGGCGGCCCGGGCGGTCAGCGCATCGAGCTCCGGGTTGGAGTAACGGCCGCTGTTGCTCGCCCCGGTGCGCCGCTCGCGGTCGTAAGTGCCGAGGATGTTGACCAGCGCATAGCTGGCCTCGCCGGTCACGCTACCCCAGCCGCTGAGGCGGATTGCATATTCCTGCCGGTTGGAACGCTGCGAGAAGCTGGCCCAGGGTACGCCCTCGACCTCGGTGCGGATGCCGATGCGGGTGAACATCTGCGCCACCGCCTGCGCCGTCTTGGCGTCGTTCGGGTAGCGGTCGTTCGGGCTATGCAGGGTCATGCGGAAGCCCTGCGGGAAGCCGGCTTCGGCGAGCAGGCGCTTTGCGCCGTCCGGGTCGAAGGCGGGCGGCCGGACCTCCGGATTGTAGCCGAATGTGCCCTCCGGCAGCCATTGTCCGGTCGGCTGGGCGGTGCCCTCCATCACCCGCTCGGCAAGGGCTTGGCGGTTGATCGAGAGGGAGAGGGCGTGGCGCACCCGCACGTCGTTGAAGGGATTGTTGGGTAGCGGCTTGCCGTCATTGTCGCTGGTGAAGGGCACGTCGCGATGCCGCGAATGGTCCGTCAGCAGGTAGATGAGGCGAAGGCCCTGGATTTCGGAAACCGTCACCTTCGGGTCCCGCCGCATCCGGGTGAGGTCGGTCGAGGGCACTTGGTCGATCATGTCCACATCGCCGGCGAGCAGTGCCGCGGTGCGGGCGCCGTCATTGCCGATGAAGCGGTAATTCACCCGCGCCCAGGGCTCCGGCCCGCGGAAATAGGCCTCGTTGCGGGCGAGTTCGGTGCGGTCACCGGAGCGGTAGGCGACCATCCGGTAGGGGCCAGTGCCGATGGCCGCCTTGCCGCTGTTGAAATCCTCCGTGCTCGCCCCTTCGGCCGCATGGCGGGCGATGACGGCGACGGAAGCGAGCTCCGTAGGCAGCAGCGGATGCGGCCGCGCGGTGTGGAAGCGCACCGTCAGCGGGTCCACCACCTCGACCCTCTCGATGGCGCGGACGAAGCCGCCGAAGCCGCCCGGGCTGCCCGGGACGTTCGGCGTGCGCTGGATGGTGAAGGCGACGTCCTCGGCGGTGAAGTCGCGCCCGTCGTGCCACTTGACGCTCGGGCGGAGCTTGAACTCCCACACCGTCTCACCGATCACCCGCCAGCTTTCCGCCAGGCCCGGATAGGGCTGCGCCCGCGCATCTCGCTCCACCAGCCGGTCGAAGATGTGCATCGCCAGGCTGTTGTTCGGCGAGGCGTTGTAGAAATGCGGGTCGACCGAGGTGACGGCCCCGCCGATGCCGATATTCAAGGTGCCATCGGCACTCTGTGCGATGGCGGGGGCGGCGATGAACAGGGCGGCTGCGAGGCCAAGGCCCGTGGCGGTGCGGTATCGCATGCATGTCTCCAGGATGGCACGGAGAGTACCGGCCGCTGCGCCTTCCGCCAACCGCCCGGCATCGGGCTTGCCTGCGAGCAGGGACGGGGCCGGGTGCGGCCTGGGCACCGCCCGGCCCAGGTGCCCGTCGCCGCGGCATTCAGTGCGAGCGCTGCTGCATGCCTGGGCGAGTTGCCTGTCATTCATGGCGAGGGCCGGGCTGCGACCCCCGGGCGGAAGCTGGCGAGAGGATGACCGGAATGCTAGCTTTTGCTCCGCTGGGGCTTCCGAGGGACACAATGACAGGATTTCGTCGCGCGGCCGGATTGGCCGTCGGTCTGGCAATTGCGGGGCTGGCGAGCGGTTCGGGGCAGGCCCAGACCCTCACCATGGGCGTCGGAGCGCCGGTCACCTCGATCGACCCGCACTACCACCAGCTCTCGCCGAACACGGCGGTGGGCCACATGATCTTCAGCGGCCTGACGCGGACGGATGCGAATGCCCGCATCACGCCCGACCTGGCCGAGAGCTGGCGCCCGGTCTCCGACACGGTCTGGGAGTTCAAGCTCCGCCAGGGCGTCACCTTCCATAACGGCTCGCCCTTCACCGCGGAGGATGTAGCTTTCACCTTCGAGCGGGTGCCGAGGGTGCCGAACTCGCCTTCTTCCTATGCCATCTACACGCGGCCGATCACCCGGGTGGAGATCGTCGACAGTTACACCTTGCGGCTGCACACCGCCTCGCCTTACCCGCTGATGCCGACCGACCTCGCGAGCGTCATGATCCTCGATCGCGAGACCCATGCCAACGCGACGACCGAGGGCTTCAATGCCGGGCCGATGGCGGTGGGCACCGGGCCTTTCCGCATGGTCAGCCACCGGAACGGCGACCGCATCGAGTTCGAGCGCAACGACAATTATTTCGGGCCGCGCCCGGCCTGGACGCGGGTGAACTACCGGATGATCACCAACGATGCCGCGCGCACCGCTGCGCTGCTCGCTGGCGATGTGGATGTAATCGACCAGGTGCCGACCAGCGACCTCGCCAAGCTGCGCGGCGATCAGCGGCTGACGCTTGCCGAGACCACGGGTCTGCGCGTCATCTTCCTCAGCTTCGACCATATGCGGGACGATGCCTCGCCCTTCGTCACCGACAATGACGGCAAGCCGGTCCCCCGCAACCCGTTGCGGGATGTGCGGGTGCGCCGGGCGCTCTCCGCGGCGATCGACCGCAACGCCATCACCGAGCGGGTGATGGAGAATGCCGCCATCCCGGCCGGGCAGTTCCTGCCCGAGGGCAGTTTCGGCTATGTGCCCGGCCTCAACCCGCCGCGCTTCGATACCGAGGCGGCGAAGAAGCTGCTGGCCGAGGCGGGTTTCCCGCAAGGCTTCCGCATCACCCTGCACGGGCCGAACGACCGGTACCCGAATGATGCGCGCATCATCCAGGCCATCGGCCAGATGTGGTCGCGGGCCGGCGTGCGCACGGCGGTGGAGGCGCAGCCCTGGACGACCTTCGTCGGTCGCGCGGCGCGGCAGGAGCTATCGGCCTTCCTGATCGGCTGGGGCACCTCCTCCGGCGAGGCCTCCAACCCGCTGCGGAACCTGACCGCGACCTTCGACCGCGAGAAGGGCTATGGCGCCTCCAATCGCGGCCGCTACTCCAACCCCGAGGCGGACCGCATCCTGGAACAAGCCATGCGCGAGCTGGACGATGCCAAGCGCGAGGCGCTGCTGCAGCAGGCGACGCGCATCGCCATGGAGGATGTCGGCATCCTGCCGCTGCACATCCAGAAGAACGCCTGGGCCATGCGCCGCGGCTTCGCCATGGAGGCACGGGCGGATGAGCTCACGCGGGCGCAGGATGTGCGCCCGGCGGCTGCGCGATGACCGCCTTCCTGCTCCGCCGCCTGATTCAGGCGGCCGCCGTCGTCCTCGTGATGTCGCTGCTGGTCTTCCTCGGCGTCTTCGCCGTCGGCGACCCGATCGAGATCCTCATCAGTCCGGAAGCCGACCAATTCGAGCGGGAGCGGGCGGTCAAGGCGCTCGGCCTCGACCTGCCGCTTTGGCAGCAATACCTCGTCTTCCTCGGCAATGCCTTGCGGGGCGATCTCGGCCGCTCCTTCGTCTTCAACGAGCCGGCGCTGAAGCTGATCCTCGAGCGCATGCCGGCGACGCTGGAACTTGCCATCGGCGCCACCGTCGCGGCCCTGATCATCGGCCTGCCGCTTGGCCTGTATGCCGGGCTGAAGCCGAACAGCCCGGTCAGCAAGGGCATCATGGCGACGAGCATCCTCGGCTTCTCGCTGCCGACCTTCTGGGTCGGGCTGATGCTCATCATGGTCTTCGCCGTGCAACTCGGCTGGCTGCCGAGCACGGGGCGCGGCGAGACGGTGACCATCCTCGGCATGCGTTGGTCCTTCCTGACGAGTGACGGCATCGCCCATCTCATCATGCCGGCGCTGAACCTCGCCTTGTTCAAGATCAGCCTCGTCATCCGCCTGACCCGCGCGGGGGTGCGGGAGACGATGCTCATGGACTACGTGAAATTTGCCCGCGCCAAGGGGCTCAGCCCCGCCCGGGTCACATTCGTCCACGTCTTCAAGAACATCCTGATCCCGGTTGTCACCGTGGTCGGTCTGGAGTTCGGCGGGACCATCGCCTTCTCGGTGGTGACGGAGAGCGTCTTCGCCTGGCCGGGCATGGGCAAGCTCATCATCGACAGCATCAACGTGCTCGACCGGCCGGTGATGGTCGCTTATTTGATGATGATCGTACTGCTCTTCATCACCATCAATCTCGTCGTCGACATCACCTATTCCCTGCTCGATCCCCGTGTGCGGCTGGAGGGCAAGCAATGAGCACCACCACTATCGCCGCCACGCCACCCGTTCCCAAGGTCGAGACGCCCTTTCAGCGCTTCGTCTCGGAATTCGCCGCTTCCCGCATCGCGCTCTTCGGGCTCGTGCTGTTCCTGGCCATCGTCGTCATCGCGGTGCTGGCGCCCTGGATCGCGCCGCAGGACCCCTACGATCTCGCCCAACTCGACATCATGGACGGGCGGATGGAGCCGGGCACGGTCGGCGGCGCTGGCTTCACCTACTGGCTCGGCACGGATGACCAGGGGCGGGACATGCTCTCCGGCATCATGTACGGGCTGCGCATCTCGCTGATGGTGGGCGCGGGCTCGGCCATCATCGCCTGCCTGGTCGGTGCTTCGCTCGGCATGCTGGCGGCCTATGCCGGCGGGCGGACCGACAGCCTGATCATGCGGCTGGTTGATCTCCAGCTTTCCTTTCCGGCGATCCTCGCGGCGTTGATGATCCTCGCCTTCCTGGGCAAGGGTATCCTCAATGTCGTTTTCGCGCTGGTGATCGTCGAGTGGGCCTATTACGCCCGGACGGTCCGCGGCTCGGCGCTGGTCGAGCGGCGGCGGGAGTATATCGAGGCGGCGCAATGCCTTGCCCTGCCGACGCGGCGCATCATCTTCCGCCACTTGCTGCCGAACTGCCTGCCGCCGCTGATCGTCGTCGGCACCATGCAGGTGGCGCGCGCCATCGCGCTGGAGGCAACGCTCTCCTTCCTCGGCCTCGGCGTGCCGATCACCGAGCCTTCGCTCGGCCTTCTCATCTCCAACGGCTATGAGTACATGTTGAGCGGGAAGTACTGGATCAGCTTCTATCCCGGCATCGCCCTGCTGGTGACCATCGTCTCGATCAACCTGGTCGGCGACCAGTTGCGCGATGTGTTGAACCCGAGGCTGAAGCGATGAGCGCGCCGACCCTCGAGGTCCGCAATCTCAGGACGCATTTCTTCACTCGCGCCGGCGTGGTGAAAGCGGTGGACGACGTCTCCTTCACCGTCGAGGCCGGCAAGGTCATGGGCCTCGTCGGCGAGAGTGGCTCGGGCAAGACCGTCACCGGGTTCTCGATCCTTGGCCTGGTCGATCCGCCGGGGCGGATCGCGGGCGGTCAGATCCTTTTCAAGGGCCGCGACCTGGCGACCCTGCCGGAAGCCGAGATGCGGGGCCTGCGCGGCAACCGCATCGCGATGATTTTCCAAGACCCGATGATGACCCTCAATCCGGTCCTGCGCATCGACACGCAGATGATCGAGACGGTTCTCGCCCATGCCAAGGTCAGCCGCGAGGAGGCACGGCAGCGGGCGCGGGATGCGCTCGGCCAGGTCGGCATCCCGAGCCCGGATGAGCGGCTGAAGGCCTATCCGCACCAATTCTCCGGCGGAATGCGCCAGCGCGTCGCCATCGCCATCGCGCTGCTGCACAAGCCGGATGTGATTGTGGCGGACGAGCCGACCACGGCGCTCGATGTTACCATCCAGGGCCAGATCCTCGCCGAGGCGCAAAAGCTCTGTGCCCAATTCGGCACCGCCCTCGTCTGGATCACCCATGACCTCTCGGTCGTCGCCGGCCTCGCTGATGACATCGCCGTGATGTATGCAGGCAAGGTGGTCGAGAGTGGGCCGGTGACGCAGGTGCTCGACGCCCCGCTGCATCCCTATACCCTCGGCCTCATTGGCAGCGTGCCGAGCCGCAACAAGCGGGGCGAGCCGCTGCGGCAGATCCCCGGGATGACGCCCAGTCTGCTCAACCTGCCGGCCGGCTGCGCCTTCCGGTCCCGCTGCCCGAGGGCCGAGCCGGGATGCGCCGAGCCGCCGCCCTTCGCCGAATATCGTCCGGGCCAACACGCCCGCTGCATCCACCCGCATCAGGAGGCCGTGGCGGCATGAGCGAGACCCTGACCGCCCCCTCCGCCGCTGCGACCCTGGCCGAGCCGATCATCGAGTTGCGTGGCGTCTCCAAGCGCTTCTCGAAGACGCTCGATTTCGCCGGCCGCATCGCCCGTCGCCTCGGCGCCAACCTCCGCGAAGAGGTGGTGCATGCGGTGGACGGCGTCGACCTGACCATCCGCAAGGGCGAGGTGGTGGGCCTCGTCGGCGAGTCGGGCTGCGGCAAGTCGACCCTCGGCCGCATGGTCGCCGGCATCATGCCGGCGAGCGAGGGAACAATTCTCTGGCGCGGCCGCGACCTGACGAGCCTCAATGCCGCGGAGGCGCGCGAGGCGAAGCTGCGGACGCAGATGATCTTCCAGGACCCATACGCCTCGCTCAATCCGCGGCTCAAGGTGCAGGAGATCGTCGGCGAGGCGCCGCAATTCCACGGCATGGCGAAGCGCGGCGAGATCGAATCCTATGTCGACGAGCAACTCCGCCGCGCCGGCCTCGACCCGGCGCTGAAGCGGCGCTACCCGCATCAGTTCAGTGGCGGGCAGCGGCAGCGCATCGGCATCGCCCGCGCACTGGCGGTGCAGCCGGAATTCCTAGTCTGCGACGAGGCGGTGGCGGCGCTTGACGTCTCCATCCAGGCGCAGATCCTGAACCTTTTCATGAAACTGCGGCGGGAGCTCGACCTCACCTATCTCTTCATCAGCCACGATCTTGGCGTGGTGGAGCATCTCTCCGACCGGGTCGTCATCATGTATCTCGGCCGCGTGGTGGAGGAGGCGCCGGCCGAGGAGGTCTTCCGCCGCCCGAACCATCCCTACACCAAGGCGCTGCTTGCCGAGGTGCCGCGCATCGAGGCCCGCAAGCGCGCCTTCGCGGGGGTGAAGGGCGAGATACCCTCGCCGTTGAACCCGCCGAGCGGCTGCCACTTCCATCCACGCTGCCCCTTCGCCTTCGACCGCTGCCGCATCGAACGTCCGGCACTGCAGCAGGTCGGTGCTGGCCATCGCAGCGCCTGCCATCTGAACGACGCGGCATGAGGGGTGCGATCCTTCTTGCCCTGCTGTTGCTGGCAGCCTGCCAATCGGGCGGCGCCAGCGGGCCCTATGTCGGCGGCTCGGTCGGCACCAATATCCGCGAGGATCAGCGGCTGCGCTGAGCGGCCGCCATGGCGAAGCAGGCGGCGCCGAGCGCTCCAAGCCCGGCCAGCAGCCAGGGAACGGGGCCATAACCCGACTTGCCCTCGGAGATTAGGGCGATCAGCACCGGCGCAAGCGTCCGCGGCAGCACCGTCACCGCGCTTAGCGCGCCGGTGATGGCGCCATAGCCCTCGCGACCCAGGATCTCGGCGACGCCGGCGGCGCGGACGATGGTCATCAGCCCATCCGCCACCGCCCAAGCGAGAATGTAGATCAGCAACCAAGCAAACTCCGGTGGCGCCAGCCCGAGCGCCAGCATGGCGATGGGGACGAGGGCTGAGGCGATGCGCCCGACGCCCCGCATCGTCACCCGCCGCCCGAGGGCGAAGAGCGCCAGCCGCGCCGCCACCTGGAAGGGCCCGTGCAGCGAGACCAGGGCGATCACCGAGGCCTCCGCTAAGCCCCGCTCGCGCAGCAGGGGGATGGCATGGGCGCCGAGCCCGACGCCGATGAAGGCATGTGCCGCGAGCGCACCGGCGAGGCCAAGGAAGGCCGGGCTCCGCATCGCCCGGCCGAGATCGAAGCCGGCGCCGGGAGCGGCCTTGGCCCGAGCCTCATCCGGCGGCAGCAGCCAGAGCGCCAGGAAGCCGGGGATGGCCTGCAGCGCCGCCAGCACCAGCAGCGCCTCGCGCCAGCCAAGCCGCTCGATCAGCAGCGCGGTGAGCGGGACGAAGAGCGTCGCGGTGAAGCCGGTGATGAAGGTGATGCCGGTAATGGCGCGCACCGGCTCCCGCGCCTGCGCCACCACGACGGCCATGGCCGGGCTCCAGAGCGCCGTCGCCTGGGCGAGGCCCATCGCCGCCCAGATCGCCCAATAAGCGGGGAGGGCGGAGACCTGCGACCAGGCCGCCAGCAGCACCGCCCCGCCCCAGCCGCCGAGCGCCAGCAGCCAGCGCCCGCCTCGCCGGTCCACCCAGCGCCCGGCCGGCACGGCGGCGAGGCCGGAGACGAGCAGGGCAAGGGTCAGCCCGGCATTGAACTCGGAGCTCGTCCAGCCGAGCTCCGCCGCGATCGGTGCGCCGAAGAGCGGAAAGGCGGAGAAGAGCGTGCCCCAGCCGATCAACTGGCCGATGGCGATGCAGAGGATGAGACGGCGATCCGAGGCGGGTGGGCTGCCTTCCATGTGCGATGCCCGGCCGAGGCGCCTCAGACCGTGAACTGCTCGGCGATGATCCGCTCGCTCAGCCCATGATCCGGGTCGAAGAGGAGGGTAAGCGCGAGGCTGCGATCCTCCCGCACCTCGACGCGGCGCACGTCGCGCACCTCGGTATAGTCGGCGACGGCGGCGACCGGGCGCTTTGGGCCTTCGAGAATCTCGAAGACGACCGAGGCGTCGCCCGGCAAAAGGGCGCCGCGCCAGCGCCGCGGGCGGAAGGCAGAGATCGGCGTCAGCGGCATGAGGTTGGCGCCGAGCGGCACGATCGGCCCATGCGCCGAGAGGTTGTAGGCGGTGCTGCCGGCCGGTGTCGCCACCAGCACGCCATCGCAGATGAGCTCCGGCAGCCGCTCCTTGCCATCGACCAGGATGCGGATCTTGGCGGCCTGCCGCGTCTCGCGCAGCAGCGACACCTCGTTGATCGCCGGGGCCTCGCGTACCGTGCCATCGGCGGAGATGGCCCGCATGCGGAGGGGGTGGAGCATCGCCGCCTGGGATTCGGCCAGCCGCTCGGGCAGCGCCTCCTCGCGGTAATCGTTCATCAGAAAGCCGACGCTGCCGCAATTCATCCCGTAGACGGCGAGATTGCGGCCGAGCAGGCGGTGCTGCGTCTCCAGCATGCAGCCATCGCCACCAAGCGTCACGACGGCACGCGCATGCTCCAGCGGCGCATCGCCATAGCGGGCGGTAAGCCGCGCCTTGGCCGCCGTGGCGACCTCGGTGGCGGCGGCAAAGAAGGTGATGCGCCCGGCGAAATCCGCCGGCCCCAGGCTCACCGGCTGCGGGAAGGGCGCCGGCACGACATCGCTCACGCGCCGCGCGCCGCGGCGTCGAGGTCGATGCGCCGCGAGGCGCGATGCTCCATCACCGGCATGTCCCGACGGACGCGCGCGGTGATGCCGGGATCGATCCTGGCCGTCGCCCAGCCGGTGCCGTCGGAGGCGCGGGCGACGACATGACCCCAAGGGTCCGCCACCAGCGAATGCCCATAGACCGAACGCGGCTGCCCGCGCTCCAGATACTGGCCGCTGGAGGCGGCGGCGATGATCCAGCACTGGGTTTCGATGGCGCGCGCCTTCAGCAGCGGCTCCCAATGGTCCTTGCCGGTTTGGAGGGTGAAATTGGACGGCACCAGGATCGCCTCCGCCCCCAACCGCCGCAGCGCGACATAATGCTCAGCGAAGCGCATGTCGTAGCAGATGGTGCAGCCGAAGGTGATGCCGCCGGCCGCGAAGGTCACCAGCCGGTCGCCGGCACCGTAGAGGGCGCTCTCGCGGTAGCCGGTGCCGTCGGGGGCCACGATGTCGAACATATGGATCTTGCGGTAGCGGGTGACCTCCCGCCCCTCCGGGTCGAAGACGACGGTGGTGTTGTAGAGCTTCTCTGGGTCGTCGCCTGGCCCCGGCGCCTCGATCATCGAACCACCATGGAGGTGGATGCCATGGCCCCGGGCGAGGCCGCGCATCAGCTCATAGGCCGGGCCGCCGGTCTCGCCGGGCGCTGGCAATGGCTCGGCCGCCGCTTGCCGGCTCTCGCGTCCACCGCCGAGATTGGTCCAGGTCTCGGGCAGGGAGACGAGACCAGGCCGATCGGCCGCCACCGCGGCCTCGACCAGCCGCCGTGCCTGGTCAAGATTGGCCTGCTTCTCGCTGCCTTGGTTCATCTGGATGACGCTGACGCGCATCGCCCCACTCCGCCGGATCGGCGCATCAAGCCCCGGCAGGGGGCCGAGGGCAAGCCTCGGGTCAGTCGATGCGCGGCTCCGCCCTGCCGCGACGGGCGGCCTCGGGCCAGGAGGGCTGGCGCTTCGGCTCCGGCTGCACCGGCGGCAAGTCCATCCAGTCCTCGGAGACGGTGCTGCGGCGTGGCGCATCGGCCAGGCGCATGGAAATAAGCCGTAGCTCGCCTTGGATCTCGTCGAGTTGAGCTTCGACCGTATCAAGGCGTCCCTTCAGCCCGAAGACGCTGAACGGCATCAACAGATAGGCGAGGCCGACCAGCAGCAGGATCAGCAGCGCGAGCAACCCGGTCCAGTCCGGCAGGCCGGGGATGGCAAGGCGGGATGCCAGGTCCTGCAGCAAGGCCATAAGGGATCAGCCTCCGGTCACGCTCATATGCCGGGCAACGGCCGGCCGGGCCTCGCGCCGCTCGATGACGAAGTCATGGCCCTTCGGCTTTCGCAACATCGCCGCCTCGATTGCCGTCCGGAGGCCGTCGTCGCCGGCCGCCGGGTCGCGCAGCACTTGGCGGAGATCCGCCGCATCCTCCTGGCCGAGGCACATATACAGCGTGCCGGTGCAGGTCAGGCGGACGCGGTTGCAGCTTTCGCAGAAGTTATGCGTCATCGGGGTTATGAAGCCGATTCGCCTTCCGGTTTCCTTAACCGTGAAGTACCGGGCCGGGCCGCCGGTGCGGTAGTCGGTCGGCTCCAGCGTCCAATGCTCGCGCAGCCGGTCCCGCACCATGGAGAGGGGCAGGTATTGGTCCATGCGGTCGCCGGTGATTTCGCCGAGCGGCATGGTCTCGATCAGGGTGAGGTCGAAACCATGCTCGCCGCACCAGGCGAGCATCCGGTCGTACTCGCCCTCGTTCACGCCTTTCAATGCCACGGCATTGATCTTCACGGCCAGCCCGGCCGCCTTGGCCGCGAAAATGCCATCCAGCGTCTGGCCGATCTCGCCCCAGCGCGTCACCGCCTTGAAGACAGCCGGATCGAGCGTATCGAGCGAGACATTGATGCGCCGCACCCCTGCTGCATAGAGGTCATCCGCCATCTTCGGCAGCTGGGTGCCGTTGGTGGTGATGGTGAGCTCCTTCAGGCCGCCGGCACCGATGCGCGCGCCGAGGTTGCGGATAAGACCGATCACGCCGCGCCGGACCAGCGGCTCGCCACCGGTCAACCTGATCTTCTCGACGCCGAGGCCAATGAAGGCGCCGCAAAGCCGGTCCAGTTCCTCAAGCGTCAGGACCTCCCGCTTCGGCAGGAAGGTCATATCTTCCGCCATGCAGTAGACGCAGCGAAGGTCGCACCGGTCAGTGACGGAGACGCGGAGATAGGAGATCCGTCGGCCGAACGGATCGATCATGGGCGGGTTTCCCTTGGGACAAACGAAACGTGGCTACTCATTTGGGCCGCGACCCCCATCGCCCGCAACCCCCGGGGTCCCGCGGCGCAGCCCAGCGTCAGGGCCATGGCTCGGCAAGAGGCTCAAGCGTCACCACGGCGGCATTGATCAGAACCTTGCCGGCATGCTCGAAATTGACCGTCACCCGGTCCCCGATGACGGACTGGATCTGGCCAATTCCCCAATCGGGCTGGCCGGGATGGCGCACCCGCATACCTGGTTCGAGTAGACTGGGCACCTCGATCCCTTCGTAGAACGGGCCGTGCAACGCTTCGCTAACACCGACAAGGTAGCCCATAGGGCGGCCTACAGGAAACCGCCCATGACCTCTCCTCCGGATACGACCCTGACAAGGGCCCTTTGCGCCCGGCTGTGCCATGACCTCGGCGGCGCCATCGGCAGCCTTGCCGGGGCGCTCGACCTGCTTCCCCCAGGTGACGATGAACTGCTGGAGGTGGCGCAGGAGAGTGCGACCGCGCTCCGCCTTCGCCTCCGTCTCTACAGCGCGGCCTGGGGCGGGCCGACGGTGGCGATGGAGCCGGCGGCGATGGAGGTCCTGCTTGGCGGCGCTCCCGTCGTGCCGCGCGTCCGGTTCGATTTCTCCGCGCTGGACCGGGCGGTGGCCTTGCCGGCACCGCTCGTTCCGATCCTCCTCAATGCTGCGCTGCTTGCCGCCGAGGCCTTGCCGCGTGGCGGCACGGTGCGGGTCGGCGGCTCGCCGCTTGACGGGTTGATGGTCCTGCCGACCGCTGACCTCGGCGCCCCGGCCGCGGCCTGGCCTGCCGGCCTCCTGGCATTGTTGGCGGGCCAGGCGCAGCCATCGCCCAGCCCGCGCGACGTGCTGGCGCCGTTGCTCCAGGCTTTGCTGTCCGAGGCCGGCTGGAGCGCGATCCTCACCATGGGGGCCGCCCAGGCGGCGGCACCGCTGCTCATCATGCCCGGGTAAGCGCCTTTACCGATTTTTCGCCTCTCGAGGCGCAATCTGCACTTCGCAGACCGCCTCGAGGATTGCCATGGATGACCTGCTCGCCGACTTCCTGACAGAAACGCAAGAGGGCCTTGGTGCGCTCGATGCCGCCCTCGTGCGGCTCGAACGAGCACCCGACGACATAGCGACCCTCTCCGAGGTCTTCCGCATCGTTCATACCATCAAGGGCACCTGTGGCTTCCTCGGCCTCACCCGGATGGAGGGCGTGGCGCATGCGGCGGAGAATGTCCTTGGCCGCTATCGGGACGGGACGCTGCGGGTCACCCAATCCGGCATTTCGGTCATCCTCGGCGCCATCGACTGCATCCGCGCCATCGTCGCAGGGTTGGAGGGAACGGGAGCGGAGCCTGCAGGCAACGATTCGGCGCTGATCGCCTCGCTCGATGCGGTCGCCTCCGGCGAGGCTGTGCCGGTCCCGGCGGTGTCCGTCGCCGCCAAGCCCGTTGCCGAGGCCTCGCCCCCCGTTTCCGCGGCGCCTCCGGTAATCGTGGCGCCGCCGCCCACTCCTGCTGCGTCGGCCGCTCCCTCGCAGCCCTCAGCCGAACCCGAGGCCGGCGGCCCTAATGCCCCACCGCAGACCATTCGCGTCACCGTCGATGTGCTGGAAGGGCTGATGATGCTCGTCTCCGAGCTCGTCCTGACCCGCAACCAACTCCTTCAGCTGTCCCGCAACGGCGCCGACAGCGCTTTTGCCGTGCCATTGCAGCGCCTTTCCCACATCACCTCCGACCTGCAGGAGGGGGTGATGAAGACGCGCATGCAGCCGATCGGCAATGCCTGGGCCAAACTGCCGCGCCTCGTGCGCGACCTTGGCGTCGAACTCGGCAAGAAGATCGAGCTAGACATGCGCGGTGCCGAGACCGAGCTCGACCGGCAGGTGCTGGAGCTCATCAAGGACCCGCTGACCCATATGGTCCGCAACTCGGCGGATCATGGCATCGAGACGCCGGAACAGCGCATCGCGGCCGGCAAGCCTGAGGCCGGCCGGATCATGCTGAACGCCTCGCATGAGGGCGGCCACATCATCATCGAGATCGCCGATGACGGGCGCGGACTCAATGCGGAGCGGATCCGGCAGAAGGTGCTGGCGCAGGGCCTCGCCACCGAGGCCGAGCTGGCGGCGATGCCGGAGCGCGAGATCCAACGCTTCATCTTCCGCCCCGGCTTCTCCACCGCGGCCGCGGTCACGGCCGTCTCCGGCCGCGGCGTCGGCATGGACGTCGTCAAGACCAACATGGAGCGCATCGGCGGCACGATCGAGGTGCGCTCGAAGGACGGGCGCGGCACCGCCTTCGTCGTCAAGATCCCGCTGACGCTCGCCATCGTCTCGGCTCTGATCGTCGAGGCGGGCGGCGAGCGCTTCGCCATACCTCAGATCGGCGTCGTGGAATTGGTCCGCGTCGGAGGCGAGGGCGCGCCGCAGCTGGAGCGCATCAAGAACAGCGCCGTGCTGCGCTTGCGCGACCGGCTCCTGCCGCTCGTCAACCTGTCGAGCCTGCTGCATCTCGAGAGCCCCGCCAAGGAGGAGAGCGCCTTCGTCGTCGTTACCCAGGTCGGGCCGCATGTCTTCGGCATCATCGTGGACCGCGTCTTCGACACGGAGGAGATCGTGGTGAAGCCGGTGGCGCCCATCCTGCGCCATGTGACGATGTTCTCCGGCAACACCATCCTCGGCGATGGCAGCGTCATCATGATCCTCGACCCCAACGGCATCGCCCGCGCCACAGGCGTCGGCGCCGAGAGCGGGGAAGGGGAGGCAGAGCGGGACGGCAAGCGCCAGGCCGTTGCCCATCGCTCCGACCAGCGCACCGCGCTACTGCTCTTCCGTGCCGGTGACTCGACGCCGAAGGCGGTGCCGCTCGGCCTCATCGCCCGTCTCGAGGATGTCGAGCGCGAGCGGATCGAGAATGCCGGCGGGAGGCCGCTCGTCCAGTATCGTGGCAAGCTGATGCCGCTCGTGCCGCTCGGCGGCCATTGGGAGCAGTCGATGGCGCCGGAGCGCCAGCCGGTCCTCGTCTTCTCAGACGGCGACCGCGCCATGGGGCTGATGGTCGACGAGATCCTCGATGTCGTCGAGGAGCATATGATGATCGACGGCGCAGGCGAGCGCCCGGGCTTCCTCGGCACCACGGTGATCGGTGGCAAGGTGACGGAGATGCTGGATACGGCCTGGTGGCTGCGCCAGGCAGGCGAGGACTGGTTTGGGCAGGACGCGCAGCAGGAGGCGGGCAATGGCTGCCGCATCCTCCTGGTCGAGGATAGCGCCTTCTTCCGCAATCTCGTCATCCCGGCGATTGGTGCTGCGGGCTATAGTGTGACCGCCGTCGCCGATGCCGAGGAAGCACTCCGGTTGCGGGAAGCCGGTGCCGTCTTCGACGCGATCATCTCCGACATCGCCATGCCGGGCATGGACGGCTTCGCCCTTGCCCGGGCGCTGCGCGAGGGCGGCGCCTGGCGCGACCTGCCGCTGATCGCCCTGACCGGCCGAGCGGATCAGGCCGATATCGAGCGCGGCCGCGCTGTCGGCTTCACTGATTACGTGACGAAGTTCGACCGTGCCGCACTGCTGGAAAGCCTTCGGCAGTGCCTGAGCGCCCCGGTCGTCGGCTGAGGAGAACCCCCGATGCAGACCCAGACCACAACGGGCCCGGCGCCCGGCCTGCTGGCACGTGGAGGCCTTCCCGCCGATGCGGCTGAGGATATCTATCTTACGTTGACGGTAGCCGATCAACTTTGCGGCGTGCCGGTCCTTGCCATCCGTGACGTGCTCGGCGTGCAAGTCATAACGCGCATTCCGCTCGCCCCGGCTGAAGTGGCCGGCAGCCTCAATCTGCGCGGCCGCATCGTCACGGCGATCGACCTGCGCTGCCGGCTCGGCCTGCCGCCGCGGCCGGAGGGGCATCGCGGCGCGATGAGCGTCGTCGTCGAACGCGATGGCGAACTCTACAGCCTGCTCGCCGACCAAGTGGGAGAGGTGCTGCCGTTGCCGCGCGCCGAACGTGCGCCCAATCCGGTTACGCTCGACACCGTCTGGCGCGACGTCTCGACGGGTGTCCATCGCATCGGCGAGCGTCTGCTGATCGTCATCGATGTCGAGCGCATTCTGGCGATCGGCTGAGATTTGCCTCCGGGTAAGGAGAACCACATCATGACCGGCGCAAGCCCTGCCACTTGTCTGGTGGTGGATGACAGCCGTACCGTCCGCAAGGCCGCCCGGCGCATTCTGGAGAAACTTGGCTTCACCGTCGCCGAGGCTGGTGACGGGGCGGAGGCGATGGCCGCCTGTCGTGCTGCCATGCCGCAGGTGATTCTGCTCGACTGGAACATGCCAGTCATGGATGGGATCACGTTTCTTCGCCATGCCCGCGCCGAATTCGGCCCGGACCGACCTACGATTGTGCTTTGTACCACCGAGGCTGCGATGGACCGGATCGTGGAAGCACTCGGCGCCGGCGCGCAGGAATACATCATGAAACCCTTCGATGAGGAATTGCTGCGGGACAAGTTCCAGCAGGCCGGCCTGTTGCAGGATCGGGCCGCGTGAGTTCCGCACCTGTCCGGGTCATGCTCTGCGACGACAGCGCAACCGTCCGAGCTGCCCTCGCGCGGGTACTGGAAGCGGATCCCGGTATCAAAGTCGTCTCCCGTGTCGGCAATGGGCAGCAGGCGGTCGACGCCTTCGCCACCCTGCCGCCTACCGGCCGGCCGCAGGTAGTGCTGCTCGATCTCGAAATGCCTGTGATGGATGGCATGACCGCCCTGCCGTTGCTGCTTCGCCAGGAGCCGCGGCCTGCTATCATTGTCGCCAGCGCCCTGACCCAGAAGGGCGCGAGCGCCACCATGGCCGCTTTGCGCGCCGGAGCCGCGGATTACGTCCCGAAGCCTGGCGCCGCCGGCGGGGGGCTTGCCGATCCCAGTTTCAGGACGGAATTGCTCGCCAAGGTGAAGGGCTGGGCTCGGATCGGCCCCTCGCAACCGGTGTCCAAGCCTGCTGTGCCCCAACGGGCGGCGCCGCTCACGCCGGGGCGCGGGTTGCGGGCGGTCGGCATCGGCTGTTCCACCGGTGGGCCTCAGGCGCTGACCACTCTGTTGCGCGGCCTCAGCGGACCATTGCCCGTGCCGCTTGTCGCTGTGCAGCATATGCCGGCAGGCTTCACCGCGATGCTGGCCGACCACCTAGATCGGCTCGGTGGTCCAGGTTGCGCCGAGGCCCAGGACGGCGAAGCGTTGCGACCTGGCCGCTTCTACCTGGCGCCTGGTGATCGCCATTTGCTGGTTGAAGGCAAGGCGGATGGCGGCCTTTTCGCCCGCCTCTCCGATGCGCCGCCCGAGAATTTCTGCCGCCCCGCAGTCGATCCCATGCTGCGCAGCCTCGCCGCGGCCTGCGGTGGTGCGGCGCTAGCCGTGATCCTGACCGGCATGGGGCAGGATGGGTTGCTCGGATGTCGTGCCATTGCCGCCGCGGGTGGCGCAGTGCTGGCTCAGGATGAGGCAAGCTCCGTTGTTTGGGGCATGCCCGGCGCCGTGGCGCGGGCCGGCCTTGCCCAGGCATTGCTGCCCCCTGAAGAGCTGGCGGAGCAGATAGTGGCGGCGACTTCAGCCAAGTCCCGACCCACTCGGCAAGGAGTGACGGCATGAGTCCCGACAGCTTCGCCTTCATCGCCGGGCTGGTGAAATCCCGCTCTGGCCTCGTGTTGACGCCGGACAAAGGCTACATGCTGGAAACCCGGCTCGGCCCCCTGCTGAAGCGCGACGGCCTCGCCGACTTGAATGCGCTGGCAGTCAAGCTGCGTGACCCGCGGGCTGGGGCGCTGGCCGAGGCGGTGACGGAGGCTCTCACCACCAATGAAAGCAGCTTCTTCCGCGATGGAAAGCCTTTCGACCATTTGCGGAAGGTCTTGCCGGTGCTGGTTCGCGCTCGATCGGCTGGCGCGACATTGCGTATCTGGTCCGCAGCCTGCTCAACCGGACAGGAGGCCTATTCGATTGCCATGCTCCTTGGGGAGGTTCCGCTAGAAGGCCGGCACGTGGAGATCATCGGCACGGACATCGCGGATGGCGTCGTCGGCCGGGCGCGAGAGGGGTTCTTCACTCAGTTCGAAGTGCAGCGCGGCCTTCCGGCTCGGTTGCTGGTCAAGCATTTCCGGCAGGAGGATGGTCGCTGGCGCGCCTCCCCTGAACTGCGTGGTATGGTGCGGTTCGAACGCGGCAACCTGCTCGGTGAGTTGCGCGGCTTCGGGCGGTTCGAGGTGATCTTCTGCCGCAACGTGCTCATCTATTTCGACGCGCCGACCAAGGCGCGGGTGCTGAACGCCCTCGCGGCGCAGTTGCAGCCGGATGGAGTGCTCTATCTGGGCGGCGCGGAGACGGTGCTCGGGCTGACGGATCGGCTGGTGCCGGTGCCGGGCGAGCGCGGCGCTTATGAGCGGCCAAGGGAAGCGGCGCTGGCTGGCTGACTGCTGGCCAATGTCAGGGGTGTCCCAAGGCCCGGTGGATATACCCCACCGGGCCTTTCTAATGTCAGGCGACCTGACGATCGGTGGGAGCGATGGCTGGGCTCGGGACGACGAAACCGGGAGCGAGGCGGGTTTCCGGGTCGCGCATGACATAGCCGCGGCCCCAAACCGTGCCTATCAGATTGTCCGCTCCTGCCAGGGCAAGCTTTTTCCGGAGCTTGCAGATGAAGACATCGATGATCTTCACCTCGGGTTCGTCCATGCCGCCATAGAGGTGGTTGAGGAAGGCCTCCTTGGTGAGGACCATGCCCTTGCGCAGCGTCAGTAACTCGAGGATCGCGTATTCCTTGCCAGTGAGGTGAACCTGCCGGCCACCGACCATCACCTCGCGCGAGCCCAGGTTGAGGGTGAGGCCGCCGACCGAGAGGCTCGGCTGGGAGAAGCCCTTGGCGCGGCGGACCACGGCCTGAATGCGGGCCAGCAATTCCTGGCCATCGAAGGGCTTGGTGATGAAGTCGTCGGCACCGACGCCAAAGCCCTTCACCTTGGCCTGTGGCCGGGCCAAGCCGGAGAGGATCAGGACCGGCGTCTCAACCCGACCTGCGCGCAACCGGCGGACAACCTCATAGCCCTCCATGTCCGGCAGGATGAGATCGAGGATAACGATGTCGTAATCGTAGAGGCGGACCAGCTCAAGGGCTTCCTCGCCGCTGTCCACGGCATCCACCACCATGGCGGAGGCCTTGAGCATGGCGGTAATGCCGCGGGCCGCTGTCAGATCGTCCTCAACCAGAAGTACGCGCATGTTGCGGTTCCCCACACGTTTTACGTGTGCATAGATACCACCTTCGCGCGCATTCGGAAGAAGTTACTCATCTTTGAGACGTATAAAGATGGGTGACATTGTTTCAAAATCCTTAAAAAGAGGCTGCAAAAATATGAATCCGCAGCAAATTGGCTCCCTATCGAGCTTGCAACCAGCCCTCACCCGGCTCGATCCGCTGCGTCTGCATGGAAAGGTTGTGGCGGCGGCAGGCCTCCATCTCAACCTGGAGGGGTTCGCTCAGTGGTTGCAGGTTGGCGCGCGGCTTCATCTGCACCCGCATGGCCGGACGCCCATCCCAGCCGAAATCGTCGGGTTTCAATCAGGTCAGGCCCGTGCTCTTGCCTTCGCGCCCCTTGAGGGCATCGCGCCGGGTGTGCCGGCCGTGCTCGCCCCGCCGGCTTGCCTGTTCGTTGATGAGAGCTGGCTCGGCCGGGTCATCGATCCGCTGGGCCGGCCGGTCGACGGCAAGGGGCCGCTTCGTCCTGGGCCGCTGCCGCGGCCGGTCCGCGCCGCGCCGCCGGAAGCGGGTACCCGGGCGAGGCTCGGGCCACGCCTCGATCTCGGGGTGCGTGCGCTTGATGGATTCGCCACCTGCCGGCGTGGCCAGCGGCTTGGCTTGTTCGCTGCTTCGGGTGTCGGCAAGTCGACGCTGCTGTCCATGCTGGCGGCGGGGGCAGATTGCGATGTCGCGGTGCTTGCCTTGGTCGGGGAGCGGGGAAGGGAATTGCGGGAGTTTCTGGAGGATGATCTCGGCCCGGCCGGCCTCGCCCGCAGCGTCGTCGTCTGCGCCACCTCCGACAGCCCGCCGCTGATGCGGCGCGAGGCCGCGCTCGCCGCCATGGCCATCGCCGAGCATTTCGCCGATGCCGGCCGCCAGGTGCTGCTCATGATGGACAGCGTCACCCGCTTCGCCCTCGCGCTCCGGGAGATCGGCCTCGCTGCCGGAGAGCCGCCGACGACGCGCGGCTACACACCAAGCGTCTTCGCCGAGTTGCCGCGCCTGCTGGAGCGCGCGGGGCCTCGGGAGGAGGGTTGCGCCGGAGCCATCACCGGCCTTTTCACCGTCTTGGTCGAAGGCGATGACCATGACGAGCCAGTTGCCGATGCGGTGCGCGGCATCCTCGATGGGCATGTGGTGCTCGATCGCGCCATCGGCGAGCGTGGGCGCTACCCGGCCATCGGCATCCTTCGTAGCCTCTCGCGGACCGTCCCCGGCTGCCTCCGGCCGGAGGAAGGGACGCTGATGCGGCGGGCGCGGGCTATCCTGGCGTTGCACGCAGAGATGGCGGATTTGGTCCGTCTCGGCGCTTATCGGGCAGGCACCGACCCGGCGGTTGATGAGGCGGTGCGGCTCGCGCCTCGGATCGAGGCTGTGCTGGCGCAGGGCAAAGGCGAGCGGGACAGCATCGACGGGGCCTTCGCCGCCTTGGCCGCCGCCTTGGAGTATGCCGATGGCGCGTGATCCGCTCGCCGCACTGGCCCGGCTGCGCCGTCTGGAAAGCGATGAGGCGCGCCGGGCGCTCGGCGAGGCCAATACCCGCTTGGCTGCGGCGGAGGCGCGATCCGCATCCGCAGAGGCAGCGCTCAGCGCAGAGGGGGCGCCAGGCGGGGAAGGGGATTACGGTCGCTGGCTCATCCGCGGCCTCGCGGAACGGGACAGGGCCGCCCGCGCCGTCGGCTTTGCTGTCGAGAGCGCTGAGATCGCCCGGCAGGGCTTGGCTGAGCGCCGTGCCGCCGAGCGGGCATTGGCGCAACTGCGCGAAGTTCGTGCCGAGATCGCCCGCCGCAAGATTCTTCGCCAGGGGCAACTGCTACTCGACGAGGTCGCTGCCCGCCTCACCCTGCGGGAATGACAGGAGCTGGCCATACTCAGGAGAAGCGGCTTGGCGCAGCTTGCATTACGGAGGAAATGAAGGCCGCGCGATGCACGGCCCGCGGCATTGGAGGCCCCTGCTGGCCGCAGTAGTATCTGGCCCTGCCCTCGACCAATCCGCCGAGACACCACAGCGCATCGGTCCGAACCGGGGCTGGCAGAAGCACCAGCTTAATCCGGCAGAAATCGAGGCTCGCGCCCGGCAATGTGGGCAGGCGGCCCAGACGGAGCAGGCCCGCTCGGCCAAAGTCTACCGGCCCTACGGCGACCTTACCGGCCGGGACCCGAATGCGGTCCGCCGCGAGGATAGCCGCGCGGCGGACCGGCGCTGAAGCCTACTCCGCCGCCAGCACCCCGCGGCGGATCTGGTCCAGCTCGATGCTCTCGAAGAGGGCACGGAAATTGCCCTCGCCGAAGCCCTGGTCGCCCTTACGCTGGATCAACTCGAAAAAGATTGGGCCGATGACGGTGCCGGTGAAGATCTGCAGCAGCCGCCCGCCCTCCGGCGTGGGCGCGCCATCGGTGAGGATGCGGTTGCGCGCCAACCGGCCGATCTCCTCCGCCGTCAGGTCAGGCATGCGCTTCGGCAACAACTCATAATAGGTGTCCGGGCTGTCCATGAATTCGATCCCGCCCGTCCGCATGCCTTCGACACTGGCGAAGATGTCGTTGGTGCCGAGGGCGATGTGCTGGATGCCCTCGCCGTTATAGGCGCGGAGATATTCCTCGATCTGCGACTTGTCGTCGCTGCTCTCGTTGATCGGGATGCGGATCTGGCCGCAGGGCGAGGTCAGCGCGCGGGACTTGAGGCCGGTCAGCTTGCCCTCGATGTCGAAGTACCGGATCTCGCGGAAATTGAAGAGCTTCTCGTAGAAGCTCCACCACACATCCATCCGCCCGCGATGCACGTTATGAGTCAGGTGGTCGATGACGGTGAGGCCCTGGCCAGCCGGCCGCGGGTTGACGCCATCGATCCAGCGGAAGTCGACGTCGTAGATGCTGCCGCGCGCGCCATAACGGTCGACGAAATAGAGCAGGGAGCCGCCGATGCCCTCGATCGCCGGGATGTTCAGCTCCATCGGCCCGACCTTGCCGGTGACCGGCTTGGCGCCGAGGGCGATCGCCCGCTCATAAGCCTTGGCCGCATCGGCAACCCGGAATGCCATGGCGCAGGCGGAAGGCCCATGCACCTTCTGGAAGGCTTGAGCAAAGCTCTCCGGCTCCGCATTCAGGATGAAGTTGATGTCGCCCTGTCGCCAGAGCGAGACCTGCTTGCTGCGATGTACGGCGACGCGGGTGAAGCCGAGCCGGCCGAACAGCGCCTCCAGCCCATGCATGTCCGGGCCGGTGAACTCGACGAATTCGAAACCGTCCGTGCCCATCGGGTTCTGGTCGGAGATGGTGCCGGCGAAGCCAGTGCGATCGGGGGGGATGTCCATGCTCGGGTCTCCTCAGACAGGTTGGTCGCCGGGGGCCGCAGCGCCGGGCGCAATCGGCGCCGCATCGCGGGCTTCTGCCAGCAAACGTGGCAGCTCCTGCATCGCCGCGAAGAGCTCGGCATAGCCCTCGATGACGAAATAGGTCGGCTGCAGGTCGTCGATGAAGTAATCGCTCCGCAGCACCCGCCGCGGGTCGAAGCGGAGGCGCCGTGGCCGGTCGCTCTCGGTCGCATGCACCGTCTCGGCGGAGGAGGAAAGGATGCCGGCGCCATACGCCCGCAGCCCGCCATCCTCCCGGATCAGGCCGAATTCGACCATGTGCCAATAGAGCCGAGCCAGCGGCTTCAGCGCACCCATCCGCGCCGCCTGCTCGCCGAGGCGGCCATAGGCAGCGAGGAAATCGGCGAAATCGGGCTGGGTCAGCAGCGGCACATGGCCGAAGGCGTCATGGAAGATGTCTGGCTCTACGATGTAGTCCAGCTCCTCCGGCCGGCGGATCCAGCAGGTGACGGGGAAGCGCCGTGCCGCCAAGTGGCCGAAAAAGGCACCGTCCGGGATCAGGCCCGGCACCGCCACCAGGCTCCAGCCGGTCGCAGTACGCAGCCGGGCGGAGCAGGCGGCGAAATCCGGCACGCCCTCGGCGAAGGGGAGGGCGGCAAGGCCGGTGCGAAAGGCGGCCGCGGCATGGCGTGGAAGCAAGGCGGCCTGACGCCCGTAGAGGGTCCGCCAAGTGGCGTGGTCGGCCGGCGCATAGCGCGCCATGTCCTGCACCAGGGTGAAATCAGCTTCGGCTGCTGCGTAGTCGCCTCGCAGCCCCGCCGGCAATCCTTCGATCAGCCCATCCATGACGGACCTCCCATGATTGCCACGAGAGTAAGCCAGGCCGCGAAGGGTTTTCCGGCGAAGTCAGTTCTTTGATTTGCTAAATTGAGCGATATCCGCTGCTGAAAGCCCTGATCTTGGCGAAAGCCACTATAAACCTCGATGCGCTCGACCGCCGCATCCTGCGCGCCCTGCAACGCGATGGCCGCGTGTCGGTGGTGGCACTCGCCGAGCAGGTCGGCCTTTCGCCGACGCCCTGCCAACGCCGGGTGAAGCGGCTGGAGGAGGCGGGCATCATCACCCGCTATGGCGCGGTGCTCGATCCGGCCCGGCTCGGTTTGCCGCTCCAGGCCTTCGTCATGGTCGCACTGGAGAGCCATGCGGAGGAGGTGGTCGATCGCTTCCACAAGGCGCTGGCCGAGCGGCCGGAGGTGCTGGCCGCTTATGCGATGAGTGGCGAGATGGACTACCTGCTCCACGTCCTCGCCGCCGATTTCGAAGCCTATGCAGATTTTGCCTTGAAGGCCCTGCTCCGCATGCCGGGGGTGAAGGAGACGCGCAGCAGCTTCGTCCTCACCGCTCTCAAACCGCCGGGCGAGGTTCCGGTGTGACGCTCCAGCTCTCCCGCGCATTCAGTGTCTCAGGGTCGAAGCCAGCGATGCGCTTGTAGCCGTTGATCGTCGCCTCCAACTCGGCGCGGGAGATGACATCCTCCAGCCGCTCGTACCCACCCGGCGCGCGGGCGTGGACCAGGTCCAGCACCCGGTCCGGCCCGTCGCCACGATTGGCCTCGACCACCGCCGCCGTCGCCGGCCGCCGCACCGCCTCATAGGCTTCGAGCCCGTCCTCCACCCGACCGTGCTTCGCCAGTTGCAGGACGAGGAAGCGCGCATCGAGTACGGCTTGGGAAGCACCGTTGGAGCCGATTGGGTACATCGGATGCGCTGCGTCGCCGAGCAGCGTCACCCGCCCCCGGCGCCAGCGCGGCAGCGGGTCGCGGTCGACCATGGGGAATTCATAGACCGTCTCGGCGGCGCGGATCAGCCCAGGCACATCCAGCCAGGCAAAGCGCCAGTCGGCGAAGATCGGCAGGAAGTCCTCGAGGCGCGCCGGGCGGTTCCAGTCCTCCCGTGCCCAGGGCGTATCGGCCGGGAATCGCTGCTCGGCGATCCAATTGACCAGCATCCGCCCACCTGGAGCATCGCCAATCGGATAGCAGACGAATTTCGTGTCGCGGTGCCCGGCCTGCACCATGGTGGCGCCGGTGAGATAGGGCCGCGCCGGGCTCACCGCCCGCCAAAGGATGGCACCGTTCCAGCGCGGTGCCCCCTCGCCGGGGACCAGTTGCGCGCGTACCGCGGAATGGATGCCATCGGCACCGATCAGCGCGTCGCCGCGTGCCGTGCCGCCATCCTCGAACCGGGCGGTAACGCCCTCCGCATCCTGGCTGAACCCGGCCAACCGCCGGCCGCAATGCAGCCCCCCAGGCCCGAGCCGCGCCAGCGCCGCCTCCCAGAGCAGCATCTGCAAGCGGCCCCGATGGATCGAGTATTGCGGCCAGCGATAGCCGGCGGCGAGGCCGCGCGGCTCGCTCCAGATGGTCTGGCCGAAGCGGTTGGCGTAGCGGAATTCCTGTGTGGCGACGCCCGTCCGAGCCAGCGCCTCGCCGAGGCCAAGCTCCATCAACTCGCGCACCGCATGCGGTTGCAGGTTGATGCCGACGCCGAGCGGACGGACTTCCGGGGCCGCCTCATACACCTCAACCCGGATTCCGGCGGCATGCAGGGCGAGCGCCGTCACCAGCCCGCCGATACCCGCGCCGATCACCAGCACCTGCATGGTCTTTGTCCCTGTTTCCCTTCAACGTCTTAGCGTGCGGCAGCGGTCCGGTCCATTTTCGTAACAAACAGGTGAAATGCCTTACGCTTTCGCCTTCTCCAATACGCAATAGGACTGGCCGAGTGCCCGCTGGCCGGCCGGCACCGCCTCGGTTGCCGTCTCCGGGGTGACGGCGATGCTCGGTCTGTCGCCCCGCTCCATGGCGATGACGGTGAAACCGAGCCGCTTCGCCCAGAGCCGCAGGTCATCCGCATGCATGAAGACGTTGATGTGGCCGAGATAGGAGCGCTTGCGCACCCAGTCGACATTGCCTTCGAAGACGCTCCATTGCGCCTCCACGGCGAATTCGAAGAAGGAGAATATCACTCTCCCGCCCGGCGCCAGCACCCGGGCGCATTCCTGCAGGTAGACATAGGATTCCTCGTGCAGGAGATGGGTGAAGACCGAGAAGAAGGTAACGAAATCCGCCTCGCCATCGGCTAGCGGGATGCGGTTGCCCTGGCTCAGCTCCAGCCGGAAATCGGGCCGCGCCATCTTCCGGCGGCAATAATCCAGCAGTTCCGGAACCACATCGAGGCCGAGATAGCGCAGCTGCGGGTAGCGCCGCAGCTGCGCCGCCAGTCGCCCGGCGCCGCAGCCGACATCGACGACGCGGCTGTCTTCCTTCAGGCCGTGTTGCCGCAGCAGGCTGTGCTCCAGCACGCCGAAAAGCTCGAGATTGCCGCCGACCGACCGGGCGACCGCCTCATCTTCCGGGAAAGCCGCGAGATAGGCGTGGACCATGGCAGCGTAGCTCTGGACGTAGTTCAACTGGAGGCTCATGCGTGCTCCGCCCGGCGTGATCGGCTCCGGCGAGCTATCATGCAGCCCGTCGGTCGGTCCAGCATGGCAGCCGCGTTGACCCTGGCCGGCCCCGTCCCTAGCTTCCGGCCATGAGCGACGACCCCATCTTCCGTCCCAACCCTTTCCTGCAGACCGGGCTCTCGGTGCGGATCATGGACCTGTCGGGCGCCAACGGGTCCGAGCCGGTCGAGACCGTCACCGGCTTCCGCACCCTCGAACACGCCAACGCCTTCGCCCGCCGCTATGTCCGGGACAGCCTGGAGCGGTCCCGCACCGCTGGCATGACGCCGGACGAGGTGATCGCCAGCTGGTTCGCCTTTGGTGAGGATGCCGAGGTGCAGGGCGCCGGCGAGCAGGCCTGGACCAGCGCCACGGAACTCGCCGACTTCGCCGCCCAGCCGGTGCGCGATGCCGAGGACCGCAATTGGCGCGCTCTCGACCCACGCCGCGACGAGAACGAGGACGATGAGGAGGAGGCGTGAGGCTTCACGCCGCCCGCTGCGGGGATTATGGCGATCCGGATGAGGAACGGCCGGATGCCGTCGCGGTCCGTGCCCGGATCGAGGATGTGCGGGCCGCGACCGGCTCCACCGAGGAAATGAGACAGATGGTTCGCAGCGTCGGCGACTATATCCGCATCCCCGCCCATCGCAGGGCGCAGGCCGCAACCATGGCGCCCGAGCCGCAGGGCCGCCGCGCATGAAGCTCCGCTTCGCCCCCTCGCCGACCGGGCTGCTGCATGTCGGCAATGCTCGCGCCGCGTTGGTGAACTGGCTCTTCGCCCGGCAGCGCGGGGGCACGGTGCTGCTGCGCCTCGACGATACCGACCTGGAACGCTCCAAGGCCGAGTATGCCGAGGCTCTGCAGGAGGATCTTCGCTGGCTCGGCCTCGATTGGGATGAGAGCTTCCGCCAGTCCGACCGCCTGCCGCTCTATGCCGTGGCGGCCGAGCGGCTGAAGGCCTCCGGTCATCTCTATCCCTGCTTCGAGAGCGAGGAGGAACTGCGCTACAAGCGGGAGCTCCGCCTCAAGCAGGGCCGCCCGCCGCTCTACGACCGCGGTGCGCTCAAGATGACGCCGGAGCAGTACGAGCGGGCGCTGGCCAATGGCAAGCAGCCCTATTGGCGCTTCAAGCTGAGTGGCCTACAGCGCGAGTGGCAGGACGGCGTGCTCGGTCGGCGGGTTGTGAAGCTTTCGGCCATCTCCGACCCGGTGCTGGTCCGCGCCGACGGCTCGCCGCTCTACACCTTCACCTCGGTGGTGGACGATCTCGACAGCAAGGTGACGCATGTCATCCGGGGCGAGGACCACGTCACCAATACCGGCGTCCAGCTCGATATCTGGGAGGCGCTCGGCGGCCGGCCGGAGGCGCTCTCCTTCGCCCATCTGCCGCTGCTGACCGATGCGGATGGCGGGCCGCTCTCGAAGCGCCTCGGCAGCCTCTCGCTCCGCCAGCTGCGGCGGGATGGGGTGGAGCCGGCGGCGCTGGCCGGCTACCTCGCCGCGCTCGGCACCTCGACCGACCCGGCGCCGGGGATGCCGGCGGAGCTTGTGCCGGGCTTCGCAATGACTGCCATCTCGCGCTCCGCAGCGCGCTTCGACGTGCAGCAGCTCCTGGCGCTCAACCGGAAGCACCTGCACGAACTGCCCTTCTCGGCGGTGCAAGCGCAACTGCCCGCCGGGGCCGACGAGGAATTCTGGCTCGCCGTGCGCGGCAATCTCGACCTGCTCGGTGAGGCGAAGTCCTGGTTCGAGGTGGTGCGCGGCACCATCGTTCCGCCGGTCCAGCCGGGGGAGGGGGAGTTCCTCCGTACCGCCCTTGCCGCCTTGCCGCCGGAGCCCTGGGACACCGGCACCTGGGGCATCTGGACCGAGGCGCTGAAACAGGCCACCGGCCGCAAGGGCAAGGCGCTCTTCCTGCCGCTCCGCCTGGCCCTCACCGGCGAGGATCATGGCCCCGACCTCAAGGAACTGCTGCCCTTGATCGGGCGGGAGCGGGCGGCGTCGCGCCTCGGGCTCGGCGCCGAGGGTTGAAAGCGCGGCAGCAGGCGGCCTAGAATGTCAGCCATGTTCCAGGCCTGTCGCTGCCGCTGCTGAACCTCTCCCGCCCGCGGGCTCGGCCCGCGGCCTCAGCCGCGTGCCTTTTGCGACGATGGACCCCCTGATGACCCAGCTCCACCTGCATAATAGCCTGACGCGCGCGAAGGACGAATTCGCGCCGATCGATCCCGGCCATGTGCGGCTCTATGTTTGCGGGCCAACGGTCTATGACCTAGCGCATCTCGGCAATGCACGGCCGGTGGTGGTGTTCGACACGCTCGCCCGGCTGCTGCGGCGCCTCTTCCCGCGCGTCACCTATGTCCGCAACATCACCGATGTGGACGACAAGATCAACGCACGTGCGGCCGAGAGCGGCGAGCCGATCGGTGCCATCACCGCCCGCACCGTCGCCGATTTCCATGCCGACATGGCGGCCCTCGGCGCCCTGCAGCCGGATGAGGAGCCGCGGGCGACGCAGTCCATCGCGCCGATGATCGCGCTGATCGAGCGGCTGATCGGCCGGGGCCATGCCTATGCGGCCGAGGGGCATGTGCTATTCAGCGTGCCTTCCTTCTCCGAATACGGCGCCCTCTCCGGCCGCAGCCCGGATGAGCTGGTGGCTGGCGCCCGCGTGGATGTCGCCCCCTATAAGCGGGACCCGGGCGACTTCGTCCTGTGGAAGCCCTCCGATACGGCAACGCCCGGTTGGGACAGCCCTTGGGGCCGTGGCAGGCCGGGCTGGCATATCGAGTGCTCCGCCATGTCCTGGCAGGCTCTAGGTGAGGTCTTCGACATCCATGGCGGCGGGCATGACCTGATCTTCCCGCACCACGAGAACGAAGTGGCGCAGAGCCGCTGCGCCTTCGGCACGCCGCGGATGGCGAATGTCTGGCTGCATAACGGCATGTTGCGCGTCGACGGCGAGAAGATGTCGAAGTCGCTCGGCAATTTCCTCACCGTGCGCGACATCCTGGCCCGCGGCGCCTGGGCGGGCGAGGCCTTCCGCCTGCTGCTGCTGCGCACCCATTACCGGGCCGATCTCGACTTCACCTTTGCCGGGCTCGATGAGGCAAAGGCGGAACTGGACGATGGCTATTCCATGCTTGCCCGCGCCGTCGCGCCCGCCGATGGGCACGAGCTGACGCGGGACGCCATGGTGGACTGGGCGCTGGAGCCGCTGCTCGACGACCTCAACACGCCGTTGGCGCTCGCCCGGCTGCGGGATCTTCGCACGCTCGAGAACGTGGCGAGCGTCGGCGGCAGCGCGACCGCGGTGCTGCACCGCATCGGCAAGCCCTGGCCCGTGGTGGCGGGGCTGGCGGCCGAGGCCTTTCGCGAGGCGGCTTCGGTGCTCGGCCTTTACCCCTCGGAGCCCGCCGCTTGGCTGCGCGGTGGCGAGGATACGGGTTGGGTCGAGCAGGCCATCGCCGACCGTCTCGCCGCCCGCACGGCGCGCGACTTCGCCGAGGCCGACCGTATCCGTGACGACCTGAAGGCCAAGGGCATCCTGTTGGAGGATGGTCCGCAAGGCACGACCTGGCGGCGGGCGTGATCGGGTCCGATGGCCGGAGGGCGCAGGCGCAGCCGAGCACGGGAGGTCTGAGTCGGACCCGATGGCACTGACCGCCGAGGACTGGATGGATGCGCTGAAGCGCATCGCCCTGACCGACCCGAAGCGCGCCTGGTTCCGCGCCCATCTCGATGCGCCGGGCTGCAGCGCGAGTGAGGCTGCGCTGGCTGCCGCCGCCGGCCAGCCCATCGCCGAGTACCGGGCGCTCGCCGCCGAGCTGGCCGCAGCGTTGGAAACCGACCTGCCGGAGGAGCCGCTGGCCCTGGTGGCCGAGCCGGTTGGGGAGGGGGCTTGGCGCCTCCGGGCGCCGCTCGCCTTCGCCCTTGGCATTCACCGCGTCGTGCCCGATGCCTGGACTCGTGGCGGCAAGCCGGCGGCGAAGCTGGAACCGGCGGCGGGCGAAAGCCCCGTCGTCATCCTCGTCCGCCCGCAGCTCGCCGAGAATATCGGCACCACGGCCCGCGCCATGGCGAATGGCGGGCTGTTCCACCTCCGCCTGGTCGCCCCGCGCGATGGCTGGCCGCAGGATCGCGCCTGGCGTACCGCCTCCGGTGCGGACGCCATCCTCGAAGCGGCCCAGGTCTTCCCGGATGTGCCGAGCGCCATCGCCGATTGCCACCGCGTCTTCGCCACCTGTCCGCGGCCGCGCCACATGATCAAGCCGCTGCGCACCGCCCGTGCCGCCGCGGAGGATGTGCGCGAGGTAAACGAGCGCGGCCTGCGCTGTGCCGTGCTCTTCGGCCCGGAGCGTGCAGGTCTCGAGGCCGACGACATGGCCTATGCCGATACGCTGGTCCGCTATCCGCTGAACCCGGCGCATATGTCGCTGAACCTAGCCCAAGCGGTGATGATCTTCGCCTATGAGTGGTGGACGGCGCGGGAGATCGCGCCGCCCCGGCGCCTCGTCACCAATGGCACTGCGGTGGCGAGCAAGGGGCTGCTGGAAGCCTTCCTCAACCGGCTGATCAGCGAGCTCGACGCCTCCGGCTTCCTCGAGCCTGAGAAAAAGCGAGCCAACATGGTCCGCAACCTGCGCCACTGGTTCGAGCGCGGCGAGGTGACGGAACAGGAACTCCGCACTCTGCATGGCGTGGTGACGGAGCTGTCCCAAGGGCGGATGCGCCGCGGGCGTCCGGACCTCGACCAGGGCTGATCGCGGCAGGGCGGACCCGCCCGAAGGCGTTAATCAGCCCTGCGCACTCATATCGGCTTGCCCTCGCTCCGGGCCCAGTCATCGCCCATCAGCGCGTTGCTGGGCAGGGTCTTGTCGACGACCTTGCGCGCGGCGTCGACGCCGGCGACCGGCAGGTCCTTCGGGTCGAGCAGCCCGACCTGCACCAGCACCGAGGCCTGGTCCCAGTAGATGTGCTCGTGCACCAGCTTGTCGTCCTGGAATTGAACGATGGCGACCAGCGCCACCTCCACCCGACGACCAGTGGGCGGGATGCCGGGCAGCATCCAGTCGATTCCGGAGGTATGGGTGAAGCGGAACAGCATCTCGTCGACGATACTGCTCTCGCCGACGGTGCGGCTGATCGGCACCAACTCGGTATCCGGCGGGTTGGCGCCGATGAAGTGGTATTTGTAGAAGCGCTTGAGCTGGTCATGCCCGACGCCGCCGGTCATGGTCGGGACGTGGTTCACATAGGGCTCGGCCACCATGGAGGCCATGGTCGCCTCCACGTCGCGGGTCTCGAACTCGTAGCGGCAATGCGCTTCCCAGAGCGCGACGAGGTCATGGCCGGGCATCACCTAGCCTCCTTGATGCGGTCATTGCGGGTCCGGCAGCCGGTTCGCCAGCTTCCGCGCCAGGGCATAGCCAAGCAGTCCGGCGACGGGCGCCGCCGGGAGCACCAGCAGCCAGCCGATATGCACGTTCTGCACGACAAGGCCGAGCCCGATGCCGAGCATCAGCCCGCCGACGAGGCTGCCGACCACGCCGGCGGTCAGACCGAGGATGAGGATGTCCGCGCGTGTTACCATGGACAGGGAATAGGCAGCCGCTCTGGGGTTTGACAAGCCGGGGCCCGTGCTTCTATACGCGCGCCTCTTCCTGGGAATGTGGACGCAGCTTCGGGCTGTGCGCCCGCTCTTGCCCATACTGGGCCTGGGCCTACCGGGACAACATCGCTAGCGGAAGGCCGCATCCGGAAACCGGGGCGGAACGCACCAGCCTATGACCAAGCGTCTCGAATCCAAGTACAAGATCAACCGCCGCCTCGGGGTCAATCTCTGGGGCCGGGCCAAGAGCCCGATCAACAAGCGCGAAACCATCCCCGGCCAGCATGGCGCCCGCCGCAAGCAGAAGCCGACCGACTTCGGCGTCCAGCTGATGGCGAAGCAGAAGCTGAAGGGCTACTACGGCAATATCGGCGAGAAGCAGTTCCGCAAGTATTATGAGGAGGCCGTGCGCCGCAAGGGCGACACCTCCGAGAACCTCATCGCCCTTCTTGAGCGCCGGCTCGACTGCGTCGTCTACCGCATGAAGCTGGCGGTGACGCCTTTCGCGGCGCGGCAGTTCGTCAACCATGGCCATGTCACGGTGAACGGCAAGCGGCTCAACATCCCCTCCTATCAGGTCAAGGACAACGACCTGATTGAGGTGAAGGAGAAGTCGAAGCAGATGACCGTGGTGCTGGACGCGGTCCAGAGCGGCGAGCGCGACGTGCCGGAGTATCTGGAGATCGACCACCGCGCCATGCGCGGCCGCTTCGTCCGGGCACCGAAGCTCTCCGACGTACCCTATCCGGTGCAGATGGAGCCGAACCTGGTCGTCGAGTTCTACTCGCGGTAACCCACAGGGGCCGGGTCGCAAGACCCGGCCCTTCTTGTATCAACGGCTGGGATGCTCCAGGCGGAAGCCGACGCCCAACCGGTTCCACAGGTTGATCATCCCGATCAGCGTCGTCAGCGCGACGAGCTCCGCCGGCGAGAACTGCTCCGCCGCCGCGGCATAGTCCGGGTCGGGCGCACCGGTCTGCGGCAGCAGGGTCAGCGCCTCCGTCCAGGCCAGCGCTGCCCGCTCCTGCGCCGTATAGAGCGAACTTTCCCGCCAGGCAGAGAGCAGCAACAGCCGCTCCGGCGTCTCGCCGGCCTTCATCGCATCCCGGCTGTGCATGTGGATGCAGTAGGCGCAGCCATTGATTTGCGAGGCGCGGGTCTTCACCAGCTCCATCAGCCCGTGCGGCAGACCGCTCTGGCGAATCTGCATCTCCAGCGCGATCAAGGCCTTGTAGAGGCCCGGATTAGCGTCAGGCGGGTTCAGTCTCTGGCTCATCAATACGTCCCTTCGGTTCGGCGGGCGGAGAGGCCGCCCGCTACCCCAAGAACGCGCCTGCCCCGCCGCTTGTGACGGCCGCCGGCAAAAATCCACGCAGCTTGTCAGGATTGCGGATCAGATAGAGCGATCGGATGCGGCCCCCTGCCACCTCGGCGCCCAGCGCCCCCCAAGGTGTCCCGTCGAGGAAAAGGGCAAGGCCCGGCTGCCCGTTGAAGACCACCGGCCACGCTTCAATCTCCGCCGGGGGCTTTCGCCACACGCCAAGGGCGAAGCGCGTTACCTTGCCCGCGCCAAGAATTGGGTTGAGCGCCGCCCGTGCCTTGCCGCCGCCATCTGTCAGCAGCCGGGCATCCTCGGCCAGCAGGCGGGTGAGCCGTGCCGCATCGCCAGAGCGGGCTGCCGCCATGAAAGCTCCGAGGAGCCGCCGATGCGCCGCCGGGCTCGCTGGTTGCCGCGCCGGCCCTGCCTCCCGCAGCCGCTCCCGGGCCCGGTGGAGCAGCTGGCGACAGGCCGCCTCCGTCCGCCCGAGCGCCGCGGCGATTACCCCATACTCCGCCCCGAAGGCATCCCGAAGCAGCAGCGCTGCCCGCTCCGGCGCCGAGAGCCGCTCGAGCACCAGCAGGAAAGCGATGGAGAGGTCAGCTGCGCGATCCAGACGCCGGTCGGGCGCCGCGGTCGCGGGTGGTGCCGGTACTTCCTCCAGCCAGGGCTCCGGCAACCAGGGGCCCGGATAGTCGCGCCGCGCCGCCTCGCTCCGCCGCAGCCGGTCGAGGCAGAGCCGCGTCACCACCGTCACCAGCCAGGCAGAGGGATCGGCGATGCCCTCGGCGCCTTGCCAGCGGATCCAGGCGTCCTGGACGACCTCCTCGGCCTCGCCTGTCGCGCCGAGCATACGGTAGGCGAGGGCCAGCAGCCGCGGCCGCTCGGCGAGGAAAGGGTCGAGCCTGTCCCGCTGCTGCATCCGCCTTCCTCCGCTGCCAAAGTGCCGAGCATGCCCCGATTCCAACCGCTGCTAAATCTCATCCTCCCCGCCCTGCTACCCCTCGCCGGAGTGCTCGCGAGCCTCATCGGTACCGGCCACCCACTCTGGGCGATGCAGACCATCCGGACGCCGGTGGTGCCGGCACCCTATGCCTTCTCGATCTGGGGGCCGATCTTCGCCCTGGCTCTGGCCTGGGGCATCTGGCAGACGCACCCCGCGCGACGCGCCGATCTGCGCCTCGCCCGGCTGCGTGGTCCCGCGGCGGGGGCCTTCGCGCTGATGCTGCTCTGGATGGTCGTGGCGCAGCTGACGCCGAATGGCTGGCACCTGCTGGCAATCATCCTCGCCCTGCTGGTCGCGGCACTGATGGCTTTCTTCCGCGCCGCAGCGCTGCCCGCGACGGGGGGCGGCTGGCGCTGGATCGCCCGTCCGCTCTTCGGCCTACTGGCGGGCTGGGTCTCCGCCGCCAGCATCGTCAACCTCTCCGGCGCGGCGGCGACCGAGGGCGTGACCTGGGGCGGGACCGACCCGGCCCTGGTGGCGATGGGGCTTATCCTGCTTGCCGCCTGGATCGGCGGCGCCGTGCTGCGCCGGAGCCACGGCGACCTTTGGTATGCCGGCGCGCTGCTCTGGGCGCTGATCGCCATCGTCATCGCCAACGCGGCGCTGCCGGCGGTCGCCATCACCGCCGGCCTCGGCATGCTGATCGTCGCGGTGGCGGCGTATCTAGCCCGGATACGCCACGAACGGCCCATGTAGCGGCCGCGGCAGCAGCGGCAGGGCATGCGCCGCTGCCAGCAGCAATGCCCGCTTTGGCGAGGGGGCCGCCGCCACCGAGGCCCGCAGGCGCCCGAGCCCCGCCGCGCGGTCGCCATGGCGGATCAACTCCCGCCCGACGATCCAGGCATTCTCCGCCTCCGCCCGCCGCCGCGTCCGCGCCAGGCGCTGCGGGCCGAGCCGCTCCGCCAGCAGCGGATTCGCATAGATCGCTGCCATCGCCGGGGCGAAGGCCGCCGGGTCATGCGCCATCCGGCGATAGGCGCTGCCCTGCCGCTCGCGGACGAAGAGCACCGGCTCCGCCTCCTCGACCGCGATGAAGGGACCCTGCAAGGCGAGGCGAATCCAATATTCCCAGTCCTCGCCATAGCGGAGATGCGGCAGGAACGGCCCGGCGGCGGCGATCGCCTCCCGCCGGATCAGCAGATGCCCGCCATTAACGAAGAGATTCTGCACCAGCAACCGCTCCAACAGGTCGCCGGAAAGGGCAGGGGTGCCCTTCAGCCGCAGGGGCGGGTCGCCGGGCTTCGCCGTCTCGGCCATCACCGCATAGGCGCCATGGGCGGCGATGGCGGCCGGCATCGAGGCGAGGGCGACCATCAGCCGCTCCAGCGCATCGGGAGCCAGCCAGTCATCAGCATCGAGGAAGAGCACCGCCTCGCCCCGCGCCTCGGCGATCGCGCGGCTGCGGGCGGCGGAGACGCCGGCATTCTCCTGCCGAATCAGGCGGATGCGCTTGTCGGCTCGTGCCTCCACCACCTCCGCCGTGCCGTCGCGGGAGCCGTCATCGACCACGATCATCTCCCAGTCGGTGAAGGTCTGGGCGAGGACGCTGTCCAGCGCAGCACCGACATACCGGGCCACGTCGAAGGCCGGCGTCAGGACGGAGACGGCTGGGGCAGGGGTGACGAGATCGCGCATCATTCCCCTCGGGTGACACGGGAATGCTCGGTGCGGGGATCACGCCTGCGCGGAGTCTCGCCCTTGTGTCCTCTGGTGGAAGACTGATCCTGATCAAGGACGGGCGCTGGCCCATGGTCCAGGCTGCGATAATGCTGGCATCCTGTCTCCACTCCCTCGACGCGCTCGGCCCGGACGGGCTGCCGGCGTTGATGGGGGCGCTCTTCCTCACCGGCTTCGCTGGCGGCGCCAGCCATTGCGCGGCGATGTGCGGACCCTTCGTGCTGGCGCAGATGGCGACGGGCGGCAGCCAAGGCGGCGGACGGCTGGCGCGGCTCTCTGGGGCGTTGCTGCTGCCCTATCACCTCGGGCGTGGGCTCGGCTATGGGGCGCTCGGTGCAGTGGGCGGTGGCTTCTCGGCCGCGGCAGCGCATCTGCCCGGGCTCGGCCTGATGCCGCCGCTACTGCTCGGCTTGGCGGGGCTGGCGATGCTGGCCCGGGCGGTGCCGGCGCTGGCGGCACGTCTGCCGCGGGGCGGGTTCGGTGGGCTGATCACCCCACGGCTCGGGCGACTGCTCGAAGGGCCGGGCGCCAGCCGCGCCTTCCTGCTCGGCCTGTTGCTCTCCGCGCTCCCCTGCGGGCTCCTCTATGCAGCGCTGGCGGCGGCTGCGGCGAGCGGCAGCGCGCTCGCCGGGGCGCTCGCCATGTTGGCTTTCGTGCTGGGCACCGTGCCGGCGCTGGTGGCGCTCGCTCTCCTCGGCCGCTTTTTCCGCCGCCGCGCGGAGCCGTTGCTCCGTCGCGTTGCGCCGCTGCTCTACGGCTTCAACGCCCTGGTGCTCCTGGCGCTCGCCCTGCGGCTGGCTTAACGGACGACCAAGTCCCGGTAGGCATGCCAGGTCGCATGGCCGACCAGCGGCAGCACCACGACAAGGCCCAGGAAGAAGGGCACCAGCGCCAGCCCGGTGAAGAGCACGATCAGCCCGGCCCAGAGCGCCATGGCGCGGCTGTTCTCCATCACCGCCTGCAGGCTGATCGTCACCGCCTCCAGCCAGGCGATGTCGCGGTCGACCAGCATCGGCAGTGAGACGGCGGCGAGGGCGAAGCTGCCCGCCGCCAGCAGGCAGCCGATGCCGGTGCCGGTGACGAGGAAGGGCAGCAGCGCCTCCGACTGCAGCATCGCCATCGGCAGTTGCGCGAGCGAGGGCAACGCCACGCCACCAAAGAAGAGCGCGAAGAGCAGCCCCGCGACGCGCACCCAGAACAGGTGGATGATGAGCAGCAGTACGCCCATCATGGCGATCTGTGGCCGGAAGGCCTGCATCGCCTGGTGCAGCGTGACCGTCTCGCCCAGCTCGGCGCGGCGCGAGACCTCGTAGAGCGGCGTGGCGAGCAGCGGAGCAAGGATGAAGAAGCCCGCCGTCGCCGGCAGGATCGCCCATGGCGCTCCCAACTCGAACAACAGCAGCGACAGCACCCAGCCGAAGAGGGCGAGCGCCGCGCCAAGGCTGAGGCTGATAGCCCGGTGCGCCATCATGTCCCGCCAGCCGAGGGTGATCCACACCCAGGGCCGGTCGCTCGCCACGCGGCGCACACGGCTCCGCAGTGGGACGTTGAGCGCTTCGATCGGCATTCTTCCATCCTCAACCGCGGCCTGCCCGAGCCTAAGCATGAATGCCGGCGCGGGACCTTGATCGGGATCAAGGACGCCCAGGCCCGATCGGGCGAGGTTGTGCCGATGCCGGGGACCCATCGACCGCCCCGGTCCGGAGATGTGTCGCATGGCAGCGATTGCCGCCCCTATCCCCACCGAGCCTGACGTCGAGGCGCCGGTCCGCGCCTTCGCCATCGCCACGGTGTTCTGGGGTATCGCGGGCTTCCTAGCCGGCGTGGTGATCGCCGCGCAGCTCGCCTTCCCCCTGCTCAACCTCGACCTGGAATGGACCACCTTCGGGCGGCTCCGCCCGCTGCACACCAGCGCGGTGATCTTCGCCTTTGGTGGCAACGCGCTGATCGGAACGAGCCTCTTCATCGTCCAGCGCACCTGCCGCGCACGGCTCTTCGGCGGCGAGGAGATGGGCTGGTTCCTGTTCTGGGGCTACCAGTTCTTCATCGTGGCGGCGGCCGTAGGCTACCTGTTCGGCGTTACCCAGGGCAAGGAGTACGCCGAGCCCGAGTGGTACGTGGACCTCTGGCTGACGCTGGTCTGGGTCACCTACCTCGTCGCCTTCGGCGGCACGATCCTGAAGCGCCGCGAGCCGCATATCTACGTGGCGAACTGGTTCCTGCTCGCCTTCATCATCACCGTCGCCATGCTGCACATTGTCAACAACTTGGCGCTGCCGGTGGGCGATGGCGTGGGCAAGTCCTACGGCATGGCGTCCGGCGTGCAGGATGCGATGATCCAGTGGTGGTACGGCCACAACGCGGTGGGCTTCTTCCTGACCGCCGGCTTCCTGGGGATGATGTACTACTTCATCCCGAAGCAGGCGGGGCGACCGGTCTATTCCTACCGGCTTTCCATCGTGCATTTCTGGTCGCTGATCTTCCTCTACATCTGGGCCGGCCCGCACCACCTGCACTACACCGCGCTGCCGGACTGGGCGCAGACGCTGGGCATGGTCTTCTCGATCATGCTGTGGATGCCCTCCTGGGGCGGCATGATCAACGGGCTGATGACGCTGTCGGGCGCCTGGGACAAGCTGCGCACCGATCCCGGCCTGCGCTTCTCCGTCACCGCCGTCGGCTTCTACGCCATGGCCACCTTCGAGGGGCCGGTGATGTCGATCCGCGCGGTCAACAGCCTCTCGCACTACACCGACTGGACCATTGGCCACGTCCATAGCGGCGCCTTGGGCTGGAACGGCTTCATCATCTTCGGCGCGCTCTACTGGCTGATCCCGGTGCTGTGGAACAAGAAGCTCTACTCGGAGCGGCTGGTCTCCTGGCACTTCTGGGTCGCGACCATCGGCATCGTCCTCTACATCACCGCCATGTGGGTCAGCGGCATCATGCAGGGGCTGATGTGGCGCGCCTATGACGAGCACGGCTTCCTGCAATACGCCTTCGTCGAGACCGTTGCGGCGATGCATCCCTACTACGTCATCCGCATGCTGGGCGGCGTGCTCTACCTGAGCGGCGCGCTCATCATGGCTTGGAACATCTACCGCACCGTGACGGCAGGGAAGGAGGAGGCGCCGGCCGCGCTCCCCGCCGCCCTGCCGATGGCCGCCGAGTAAGGAGGGGCCGCGCCATGAAACGCTTCACCCATGCGCTGATCGAGAAGAACCTCATCCTTCTCGGCGTGCTCACCCTGCTGACGGTCGCCATTGGCGGCCTGGTGCAGATCGTCCCGCTCTTCCTCGTCGAGACCACGATCGAGCGCGTGCAGGGCATCCGCCCCTACACTCCGCTCGAGCTGATGGGCCGCAACATCTATGTGCGCGAGGGCTGCTACCTCTGCCACAGCCAGATGGTCCGCCCCTTCCGCGACGAGTCAGAGCGCTACGGCCATCACAGCCTGGCGGCCGAGAGCATGTACGACCATCCCTTCCAGTGGGGCAGCAAGCGCACCGGGCCGGACCTCGCCCGCGTCGGCGGCCGCTACTCGGATGACTGGCACGCGGCCCATCTCCGCAGCCCGCGCGAGCTGGTGCCGGCCTCGGTGATGCCGCCCTATGCCTTCCTCGACCGGCCGCTCGATGCCGAGGCGATCCGCGCCCATCTCCGTGCCCAGCGCGGCGTCGGCGTGCCCTACAGCGACGAGATGGTCGCCGAGGCGGCGAACGACCTCGCCACCCAGGCGACGCCCGAGGCCGACGCCTCCGGCTTCAGCCGCCGCTACCCGAATGCCCGCCAGGCGGCCTTCGACGCCGACCCCAAGGTGGTGACGGAGATGGATGCGCTGATCGCCTACCTGCAGATGCTCGGTACCCTCGTCCGCTTCTCGGACGTGACGCCTGACCAGCTGCGCCAGCCCTGAGGAGCGCCTGATGGATATCCAGCGCCTGCACGAGATCCTCTCGACCATCTGGGTGGTCTGGTTCGTGCTCCTCTTCACCGGGATTCTGGCCTGGGTGCTGCGCCCCGGCAGCCGCGAGGCCGCCAGCCGGCACGCCGCCATCCCGCTCCGCGACAGTCAGCCCTGAAAGCCAGGACCATGGCAAAGCAGACCGAGTCCAATGCCGCTACCGGCGTCGCAACCACCGGCCATGAATGGGACGGCATCCGGGAACTCGACAACCCGATGCCCTCCTGGTGGCTCTACACCTTCTACGCGACCATCGCCTTCGCCCTGGTGTGGGTGGTGTTCTACCCAGCGCTGCCCTTCGTGCGCGGCCTGCTCGGCAATACCGCGCGCGGCGACCTCGCCGCGGTGATGACGACCGAGCAAGCCAAGGCGGCGCCGATGCTGGCCCGCCTCCGTGACGCGACGCCGGAAGCGATTTCTGCCGAGCCCGAGCTGCGTACCTTCGCGCTGGCCGGCGGCCGCATCGCCTTCGCCAATAGCTGCGCCGGCTGCCATGGCGCGGGCGGGCAGGGCGCGTCGGGCGGCTTCCCGAGCCTTGCCGATGACGACTGGATTCATGGCGGCAGCCTCGAGGATATCCGCACGACCATCCGCCACGGCGTCCGCAACGGCGAGGCTGCCGAGGCGCGCGGCACTTCCATGCCCGCCTTCCTGCAAGCCGGGCTGACCATGCCGCAGATCGGCGACCTCGCCGAGCACGTCCTCTCGCTCTCCGGCGCCGGCCCGATCAATGCGGCGGGTGCCGCGCTCTTCGCCGATAACTGCGCCGCCTGCCATGGCGAGCGCGGCGAGGGTAACCGGCAGGTCGGCGCGCCGCGGCTGAACGACAGGATCTGGCTCTATGGCGGCGACAAGGCCTCGGTCATGCGGAGCATCGCCTATTCCCGCGCCGGCGTGATGCCGGCCTGGGAAGGCCGGCTCGACGCGGCGACGATCAACATGCTCACCGTCTACGTCCACGCGCTCGGCGGCGGGGAGCGCTAGGGGACCCGTCATGCCCGATATCGGACCGCCCCCGGCCTCGCTCTATGCCGCGCACCGCAAGGTCTACCCGCGCGCGGTGCAGGGGCGGGTGCGCCGCGCCAAGTGGGCGGTGCTCGGCATCCTGCTTGGTCTCTACTACCTGGTGCCGTGGCTGCGTTGGGACCGTGAACCGGGCGTGCCCGACCAGGCGGTGCTGGTCGACATGCAGCATGCGCGGCTTTTCTTCTTCTGGATCGAGCTCTGGCCGCAGGAGGTCTATTTCCTCACCGGCCTGCTGATCCTCGGCGCCATCGGCCTCTTCGCGGCGACCTCGCTCTTCGGCCGCGTCTGGTGCGGCTTTGCCTGCCCGCAGACCGTCTGGACCGATCTGTTCCTCTGGGTGGAACGCCGTATCGAGGGCGACCGCAATGCGCGGATGAAGCGCGATGCCGGCCCGCCCTCGCGCGACCGCAGCCTGCGCCGCCTTGCCAAGCATGGCGTCTGGCTCGGCATCGCCGCGGTGACCGGCGGCGCCTGGGTGATGTATTTCCAGGACGCGCCAACGCTGGTGCGCGATCCGCTCGGCGCCTCGATGGAGACCTGGTTCTTCTTCGCCCTCTTCACCGCGACGACCTACGTGCTGGCCGGCTTCGCCCGCGAGCAGGTCTGCACCTACATGTGCCCCTGGCCGCGCTTCCAGGGGGCGATGCTGGACCAGGACAGCCTGGTCGTCACCTACCGCGACTGGCGCGGCGAGCCGCGCGGCAAGCCGAGGGATGCCGGCTCCGGCGACTGCGTCGATTGTAGCGCCTGCGTGCAGGTCTGCCCGACCGGCGTCGACATCCGCGAGGGCCAGCAACTCGGCTGCATTGGCTGCGGCCTTTGCATCGATGCCTGCGACGACGTCATGCGGAAGCTTCACCGCCTGGAGGGGCTGATCGGCTTCGAGACCCTGGCCAACCTCGCCGCCAGCACCGCCGCGGCGGCGGAGCTGGTACCGGGCCCCGCACGGCAGGCCGCCGGCATGGCCGCGCGGCGCCCGCTCCGCCTGCTGCGGCCGCGCGTGGTGATGTATGCCGGCGTGCTTTCGGCCGTTGTCACCGTCATGCTCGGCGCGCTGCTGCTGCGGGAGACGCTCTCCCTCACCGTGCTGCCGGAGAGGGCACCGCCCTTCGTCCGCCTCTCCGATGGCGGCATCCGTAACGCCTACCTGCTCAAGCTGGCCGACAAGAGCCGCGAGGGCGGCCGCTACACGCTGGTGCTTGAGGAAGCGCCAAGCCTGCGGCTGCTGGTGCAGGATGTGGCGACGGATGCCGCCGGCCGCCCGCTGCTGCCGGTGCAGGGCGACGGCGTCGCCAGCTTCCGCGCCCTCGTCACCGCCCCGCAAGCGACCGAGCGCCAGCCCATCCGCTTCCGCCTGCTCGATGCCGTCGGCCGCCCCGTCGCCGCGGCGGAGGGCGTCTTCCTGGGACCGCAACCATGACCGTCCGCAGCTTCGACCACGCCCGTGGCCGCTGGATCCCGTGGGTCTTCGTCGGCATGATGCTGCTGGTGATCGGCGTGAACGCCGTGCTGATCACCTCGGCCGTGCGCAGCTTCACCGGCACCACCACCGGCCGTTCCTATGACCGAGGCCGCGCCTACAACCACATCATCGCGGAGGCGGAGCGCCAGGCGGCGCTTGGCTGGATGGCGCATGTCACGCTCTCTGACGGCGCCCTCTCCGTCGCCGTGGCGGACCGCGCGGGCGTGCCGGTCGAGGGCCGGCTCATCGGCCTGCTGCTTCGTCCGCTCGATGGCCGGACCGTGCAGCTCGACTTCACCGAGGTGGCACTAGGCCGCTGGCTCGCCTCCGCCCAGCCGCCCGCGGCCGGCCAGTGGGAGGCGCGGCTCACCCTGCGCGACGCCGCCGGCCGGCATCTCGACATTCGCCAGAGGGTGATTGTGCCATGAGCGTCATCGGCCGCATCGCCATCCCCGCCGCCGCCTGTGCTCATTGCGGCGCGACGGTGGCGCTCGACGCCCGGTACTGCTGCGCTGGCTGCGAGGCGGCGCATGGGCTGGTGGAGGGCCTCGGCCTCGACGACTTCTACCGCCGGCGCAGCGCGGCCGATGGCGCGCTGCGGCCGGATGCCGCGCCGCCGGTGCCGCTCGCCACCGCGGCCGTCGCGGAGGCGCCGGAGCTCTGGCGGCTCGACCTGATGGTCTCTGGCCTACGCTGCGGCGCCTGCGTCTGGCTGGTTGAGCAGGCCCTGGCCGCCGAGCCGGACATGCTCGCCGCCCGCGCCGCGCTGACGACGCGCCGCCTTACCCTCCGCTGGCGGGGCGCGCAGGGGAGGGCGGAGGATTTCGCCGCCCTTCTCGGCCGCCTCGGCTTCCGCGCCGTGCCCTTCACCCCCGCCTGCCTCCGCGCCGCCGACGACGCCGAGACGCGCAGCCTGATCCGCGCCCTCGGCATCGCCGCCTTCGGGGCGATGAACGTCATGCTCGTCTCCGTCGCCGTCTGGGTGGGCGACGACATGGGCGCCGAGACGCGCGGCTTCATGCATTGGCTGGCCGCGCTGATCGGCCTGCCGACCATCGCCCTTGCCGGCCTGCCCTTCTATCGCTCCGCGCTGGCCGCGCTGCGGGCGCGGCGGACCAACATGGATGTGGCGATCAGCCTTGGCGTGCTGGCGACGGCGGCGATGTCGCTCTCCGAGGCTTGGCGCAACGGACCCTTCACCTGGTTCGACGGGGCGACGACGCTGCTTGCGCTGTTGCTGGCCGGGCGGCTGCTCGACCGTACCGCCCGCGGCCGCGCCGGCCGTGCCGTCGCCGAATTGCTTGCCTTGCAGGACGGCATGGTGCGCCGCCTGGCGCCGGATGGTTGCACCGAGGATGTCTCCACCGGCGCCGTGCGGCCCGGCGAGCGCATCCTGCTCGCCGCCGGCGAGCGGTTGCGGCTGGATGCGGTGCTGGAGGATGCGCCGGGCCTCTTCGACCTCGCCGCGACGACGGGCGAGAGCCTGCCGCGGCCCGTCACCCCAGGCGCGGCGGTGATGGCCGGCGCAGTCAATATGGGCGCGCCGGCGGTGCTGCGGGTGACGGCGGCGGCGGCGGAAGGCTCGCTCGCCGCCACGGGGCGGCTGCTGGAGCAGGCGGCGGCGGCGCGCGGGCGCTTCGTCACCCTCGCCGACAAGGCGGCGCGGCTCTACGTGCCGACGGTGCTGGTCATCGCGGCTGGCACCTTCCTCGGCTGGTGGCTCGGCGCCGGGCTTGGCTGGCAGGCGGCGCTGGTGCCGGCGGTCGCGGCGTTGATCGTCACCTGCCCCTGCGGCCTCGCCATCGCGGTGCCGGCGGTGCAGGTGGTGACGGTGGGGGCGCTGTTCCGACGCGGCGTGCTGGTGACCTCGCCGACCGCGCTAGAGCGGCTGGCTGGCATCGACCATGTGGTGCTCGACAAGACAGGCACCCTGACCTGCGGCACGCCGTGCCTGCTGCCCGGCGACTGGACGCCGCAGGATCTGCGCGCCGCCGCCGGCCTCGCCCGCGGCAGCCGGCACCCGCTGGCCCGCGCCCTGCTCGCCGCCTGCCCCGAGGCGCCGCTGCGCCGCGATGCGGTGGAGCATCCCGGCCAGGGCATGGCTGCCGGCGCCGCCCGCCTCGGCAGCGCCCGCTTCTGCGGCGTGGCGGCGAAGGGCGACACGCCGGTGCTTTGGTTCACCGAGGGCGGCTCGGAGCCTGTTGCCTTCCGCTTCGCCGATGCCCTGCGGCCGGATGCTCGGGCCGCGGTCGAGGCGCTGCGCAGCCTCGGCCTGCCGGTGGAGATTCTGTCGGGCGATGCGCCCGCCGCGGTCGCCCGCGTCGCGGCGGAACTCGGCATCGAGGTCTGGGAGGGCGGGGTCATCCCCGAGGCCAAGCGGGCCCGAATCGCCGAGCTGCGCGCTGCCGGCCGACATCCGCTGATGGTCGGTGACGGCATCAACGATGCCGGGGCCCTGGCCCTGGCCCATGCCGCAGTCGCCGCCCCCGGGGCGCAGGACTTGGCTCAGGTCGCGGCCGACCTCGCGCTGCGCGGCGAGGCGCTGCTCGCCCTGCCGGAGGCGCTCCGCGCCGCCCGCCGGGCCCAGGCATTGGCACGGCAGAACATCGCCTTCAGCCTCGCCTACAACCTGGTGGCGGTGCCGGCGGCGGTTGCTGGACTGGTGACGCCGCTCGGCGCGGCGGCGGTGATGGCCAGCTCCTCTCTCGTCGTGATCCTCAATGCATTGCGCGCGGAAAGGCTCGGCCGATGGATGCCCTGATTGCCCTCGTTCCCGTCGCCCTGGCGCTCGGGCTGCTCGGCCTCCTCGGCTTCCTCTGGGCGCTGCGCAGCGGCCAATACGAGGATCTCGATGGCGCCGGCGCCCGCATCCTCTTCGACGACACCAAGCCCACCGAAAGGCAACCCCGATGATCCCGAGCCGCGTCTTCTTCCTCATCCTCTCCGGGCTGATCGCCGTGGTCGGCCTCTTCGCCGCCGCGGCGGCGCATGACTACCTGCAGACCTTCGGCCTCGGCCTCTTCGGCTTCGGGACGCTCTTCGCGCTCGGCTGCGTCAAACGGCATTTCGACGAGCACGACGCGACGCACTGAACCGTCAGTGCGCGCTTCCGCCACTCGCCAGCGACTCGATCTCCGGCATGTCGAGCAGCCGGACCGTGCCGCGCATGGGCTCCTGCAGCAGCCCGGCGCGGCGGAAGCCGGCGAAGACGCGGCTGACGCTCTCGATCGTCAGACCGAGGTAATCGCCGATATCGGCCCGTGTCATCGGCAGGGCCAGCTCGGTGCCGGAGGCGCCGTTGCGGCGGGCGGCATCGCGCAGCATGAGCAGGAAGGCGGCCACCCGTCCCTCCGAGCTGCGCTGCGCCATGGCGGCAAGCTGCTCCTGCGCCGTCGCCAGATCCTCGGCGCAGAGTTCGAGCAGGCGATGGCTGATGCCGGAGCAGCCGCGGCTCATCGCCTCCAGCTTGCCGCGGTCGATGCGGCAGACGGTCGCATTGCACACCAGTTCGGCATCGCAGGGGTAGCGGTCGCGGGCGGTGTAGCCGATCAAGTCGCCGGGGAAGCGGAAGCCGATGATCTGCTGCCGCCCATCCGGCAATGTCCGCAGTAATTTGGCCGCGCCATCGACCAGGGTGAAGACGGCATTCGCCCGGTCACCCTCCCGGAAGACGGCACCGCGCGCCGGCAAGCGGATAAGGGACGAGGCATCGGAGAGGACGTGCTGATCCTGCTCCTCCAGACCGTGGCAAAGGCCACGGAAGGAGCCGGCACAGCTCCCGCACAGGGCGGCAAGGTTCTGCCGCACGCTTAGGGGGGCTGAAGGGCCCAATGGACTTCTCCCGGGTTCCAGATGCAAATCTGAGCGCTCGCCTTGCAGGATGCAAGCACGGTTTCGTGAGCGGCTCATCTGGGGACGGGACAGCCCCGCGGTCCCACCCCCAGACCCTTACAGCGCCCTGTTGCGTCAGGCTGCCCGCAGCACCCGCCCGGCTACCGCATCCAGCTTCGCCAGCATGGCAGGGTCGCGCTTTTCAGGCGCAGTGATCAACGCATGATCGAGCGCCCGGTCGCACCCAGCGGGGCAGGGGCCTCGCGGCATGCCGAGCTTCGGCACCACCGCCTTCACCAGCGCCCGCGCCTTGTCGGCATTGCCGAAGAGGACCTTCACGACCTGGTCGACCGTGACATGGTCGTGGTCCGGGTGCCAGCAGTCGAAATCCGTGACCATGGCGACTGTGGCGTAGCAGAGCTCCGCCTCGCGGGCGAGCTTCGCCTCCGGCATGTTGGTCATGCCGATGACGCTGCACCCCCAGGACCGGTAGAGCTCGCTTTCCGCCTTGGTGCTGAATTGCGGCCCCTCCATGACGAGATAGGTCCCGCCGCGTGTGACCGGCAGGCCAAGGCCCCGCGCCGCGCCTTCCACCGCATCGCCGAGCCGTGGGCAGACCGGATGCGCCACCGAGACATGCGCCACGCAGCCGGTGCCGAAGAAGCTTTTCTCCCGCGCGAAGGTGCGGTCAATGAACTGGTCGACGATGACGAAATGCCCGGGCGGCAAATCTTCCCGCAGCGAGCCGACGGCGGAGAGGGAGAGGATTTCGGTGACGCCTGACCGCTTCAGCGCGTCAATATTTGCCCGGTAGTTCAGCGCCGAGGGCGGCGTCGGGTGCCCCCGCCCATGGCGTGGCAGGAAGACGCAGCGCACCCCGGCGAGCCGGCCGAAGAGCAACTCATCCGAAGGCTCGCCCCAGGGCGTCTCCACCCGGCGCCACTCGCGCTCCTCCAGTCCATCGATGTCATAGAGGCCGGAGCCGCCGATGAGGCCGATGACGGGTTCGATCATGTCGGGCATGGGATGCATCTCCGGAAGGTGGAGCGGCTTTTGAGCCAGGGCGGCGGCGGGATCAACCGTCGGCGATGGCCGGGCGGCGGAAGCCGGTTCATGCTGCCCCGCATCATGCCGATCGGAGTAGCACCCATGACCGCCCGCCTCGCCTGCCTTCTGCTCCTGCTCGGCGCCTGCAGCCCAAAGACGACCCCGATGGAAAGCAGCCACATCGAGCGCGGCACCGCCCTGCCGCCGCCCGACCTCGCCGTGACACCGGCCCGCTGAATTGCGAAGGGCCGCCCGAGGGCGGCCCTTCCAGTATCTCCGGCGCGGCCGGCCTCAGTGCACGTCGCGCCAGACCTTGCGCTTCACCGCATAGGCGAGGCCGCCGAGGATGGTGAGGAAGATAATGATCTTCACCCCCATCGCCTTTCGCTCCTCGAGCTCCGGCTCCGCCGCCCAGGTCAGGAACTGCGTCACATCGGTCACCATCTGGTCGACCGTCGCCCGCGTACCGTCATGATACTCGACCTGCCCGTCCGAGCTGATCGGCGCCGGCATGGCGATCTGGTGGCCAGCGAAGTACTTATTGTAATGCATGCCGTCGGCGATCTGCATGCCGGCCGGCGGGTCGCCATAGCCCATCAGCAGGGCGTGGATATAGTCCGCCCCGCCCTCGCGTGCCTTGGTAATGACCGAGAGATCGGGCGGATAGGCGCCGTTATTGGCCGCCCGCGCCGCCTGCTCATTGGGGAAGGGGCTCTTGAACCGGTCGGAGGCGCGGCCGGGCCGCTCCACCATCTGGCCCTCGTCATTCGGCCCGTCCATAACCTGGACTGTCGCCGCGATGCCCGCCACCTCGGCCTCAGAGAGGCCGAGCTGCCGCAGGTTGCGGTAGGAAAGCAGGTGCATCGAATGGCAGCCCGAGCAGACTTCCTTGTAGACCTGGAAGCCGCGCTGCGCCGAGGCGCGGTCGAAATGCCCGAACAGCCCGTCGAAAGAAAAGCGAGTGTCCGGCAGGCTGACTCCTTCGCCGGCGGCAAGGGCGGGCGTTGCCCCCGCCATCAGGCCGAGGCCAAGGACCAGCGCCCGGAGGCTACGGAAAGCGGGCATGTCAGGCCTTCTCCATCGGCTTGCTCATGGCGCCGGCGGGCAACGGCCCACCGCCGCGCAGCACCGGGCGGGCGATGCTCTCCGGCAGCGGGAGCGGCCGCTCCAGCCGCCCGAGCAGCGGCAGGATCACCAGGAAGTACAGGAAATAGTAGGCTGTGCAGACCCGGGCGATGGTGACGAAGGGCTCCTCCGGCGGCTTGCCGCCGACATAGAGCAGCACCAGGAAGGCGACGCACCAAACGATGAAGAAGGGCCGCGCCAGCGGGCGGAACCGCATGGAACGTACCGGAGAGGTATCCAGCCAAGGCAGCACGAAGAGGATGGCGATGGAGCCGAACATCAGCACCACGCCGCCGAGCTTGTCGGGCACCGCACGCAGGATCGCGTAGAAGGGCAGGAAGTACCATTCCGGCACGATATGCGGCGGCGTCACCAGCGGGTTGGCCGGGATGTAGTTGTCCGCATGGCCCAGCACGTTCGGGAAGAAGAACACCAGGACCGCGAAGACGATGAAGTAGACGACGAGGCCGACGCTGTCCTTCGCCGTGTAGTAGGGGTGGAACGGCACCGTGTCCTGCGGCCCCTTAGGGTCGATCCCGAGCGGGTTGTTGGAGCCGGTGATGTGCAGCGTCGCCACATGCAGGAAGACGACGCCGAGGATCAGGAACGGCATCAGGTAGTGCAGGCTGTAGAAGCGGTTGAGCGTCGGGTTGTCGACGCTGAAGCCGCCCCAGAGCCAGGTCACGATGCTTTCGCCGACGAACGGGATGGCGCTGAACAGGTTGGTGATGACCGTCGCGCCCCAGAAGGACATCTGGCCCCAGGGCAGCACGTAGCCCATGAAGGCCGTCGCCATCATCAGCAGGAAGATGACCACCCCAAGCATGAAGAGCAGCTCGCGCGGCGCCTTGTAGGATCCGTAGTACAGGTTCCGGAAAATGTGGATGTAGACCACGATGAAGAACATGCTGGCGCCGTTGGCGTGCGCGTAGCGTAGCAGCCAGCCGTAATTCACGTCGCGCATGATGCGCTCGACGCTGTCGAAGGCCAGACCGGTATGGGCGGTGTAGTTCATCGCCAGGAAAATGCCGGTGGCCATCATGATCAGCAGGTTGACCAGAGCCAACGCGCCGAAATTCCAGAAGTAGTTGAAGTTACGGGGCGTGGGGAACGTCCCGTACTCCTTTTGCACCATGGTGAAAACAGGAAGGCGGGCATCGACCCAGCGGATGACCGGGTTCTTGAACTCGCTCTTATGAAGGCCAATGGCCATGGGTGGGCTCCTCAGCCGATCCGGATCTGTGTATCGGAGGTGAAGGCGTAAGACGGGACGGCAAGGTTGGTCGGCGCCGGCCCCTGCCGGATGCGGCCCGAGGTGTCGTAGGCGCTGCCGTGGCAGGGGCAGAACCAGCCGCCGAAGGGCCCGCGCTGGTCGGTGGGTTTCTGCCCGAGTGGGATGCACCCCAGATGGGTGCAGATGCCGATCACGACCAGCCACTGATCCTTCTTGACCCGTGCCTGGTCCGGCTGTGGGTCTTGCAGCTCGGAGAGCGGCACGCTGCGGGCCGCCTTGACCTCCTCCTCGGTGCGGTTGCGCACGAAGACCGGCTTGCCGCGCCAGACCACCGTGATGGCGGAGCCGGCGGCGATCGGCTTCAGGTCGATGTCGGTGGTGGAGACCGCCAGCGTGTCACGCGCCGGGTTCATCGAGCTGATGAATGGCCAGGCGATCGCGCCGACGCCGACCGCCGCGAAGGAACCCGCCACGAGTTGCAGGAAATCCCGGCGGGTTTCGCCATCCTGCGGCGCCGGTTGCGCCATGCTATCGGCCATGCCTCATCGTCCCTGATCGCGGCCCACGCCTGCTCCCGGGGTGGGAGGGGAGGGCCGAATGCGATTGCTGCGGCCGGGTTGGACAGGATCCGCCAAGCATGGATCGTGCCTCCTGACGCGCTGCGCCGCATATAAAGGTACGCTATGCAGGGTGGCAATCCGCCGGGCGGGCAATCACCCGGCTATTGTTTCGCCCCGCCGGCGCCAAGGAGAGGAAATCGGTGACCGAGACTACGCCCCCCGGCCAGGACCCCGCCGCGCATCGCCTGGCCGAGCCCGCCCGCCTCTGGTTCGAGAGCCTCCGCGACCGGATCTGCGCCGCATTTGAGTTGATCGAGGAGGAATGCGACACCGGCCCGCATGCCGGAATGCCCCCCGGTCGCTTCGAGCGCGTCGCCTGGACGCGGGAGGGCGGCGGCGGCGGGGTGATGTCGGTGATGAAGGGCCGGGTCTTCGAGAAGGTCGGGGTGAACTGCTCGACCGTCCATGGCGAGTTCTCCCCGGAATTCCGCAAGCAGATACCGGGCGCCGAGGAGGACCCGCGCTTCTTCGCGACCGGCATCTCGCTGGTCGCCCATCTGCGCAGCCCGCGCGTGCCGGCGGCGCATATGAACACCCGCTTCCTTTCCACCTCCCGCGCCTGGTTCGGCGGCGGGGGCGACCTCACGCCGATGGCGCTCGATGCTCCCGAATCGCAGGAGGACGCCGCCCGCTTCCACGCCGCCTACCGGGCCGCCTGCGACCGCCACGATCCGGCCTACTACCCACGCTTCAAGGCCTGGTGCGACGAGTATTTCTGGCTGCCCCACCGGGGCGAGGCGCGCGGGCTCGGCGGCATCTTTTTCGACTGGCTGGGCGACCGGACCCCAGGCCAGGGAGCGGACCGGGACTTCGAATTCGTCAAGGATGTCGGCCTCGCCTTCCTCGAGAGCTACCCGGCCATCATCCGCCACCGGATGCACGAGCCCTGGACGGAGGCCGAGCGCGAGCACCAGCTCATCCGCCGGGGCCGCTACGTGGAATTCAACCTCCTTCACGATCGGGGTACGCTGTTCGGCCTGAAGACCGGCGGCAATGTGGAGGCGATCCTGATGTCCCTGCCGCCGGAAGCGAAATGGCCCTGAGCGGCGCATTGCGGGGGTAGGGGCCTTCGGTCCAGGCTGGCGCCAAAGCTTCAGGAGACGCCCGATGCGCGCAGTCTGGTACGATCGGCAAGGCCCGGCCGGCGAGGTCCTCACCTATGGTGAGCTGCCGACCCCGAGCCCCGGCCCGGGCGAGGTGCTGGTCCGCCTCGCCACCTCCGGCGTCAACCCCTCCGACTGGAAGAGCCGCAGCGGCCGCGGCCGGCCGATGGCCTTCCCCCGCGTCATCCCCCATAGCGACGGCGCAGGCCACATCGAGGCGGTGGGAGAGGGCGTGCCGCGCCAGCGCATCGGCCAGCGCGTCTGGATCTGGAACGGGCAATGGAAGCGCCCCTTCGGCACCGCGGCGGAGTACATCGCGCTGCCGTCGGAACAGGCGGTGCCCCTGCCGGAGCACACCGGCTTCGCCGAGGGCGCCTGCCTTGGCATCCCGGCGCTGACCGCCCTCCACGCCGTGCTGACCGATGGCGGGGTCACCGGCCAGCGGGTGCTGGTCACCGGTGGGGCCGGCTCGGTCGGGCATTACGCCATCCAATTCGCCCGGCTGCTCGGTGCCGCCCAGGTCATCGCCACCGTCAGCGGCGAGGCCAAGGCCGCCCATGCCATGGCCGCCGGTGCCGACCACGCGGTGAACTACCGCAGCGAGGATGCCGCCGACCGTGTCCTCGCGCTCACCGGCGGTGCTGGGGTGGACCGGGTGGTGGAAGTCGACGTGACCGGCAACGCCCCGCTGCTGCCGCGCCTCATGGCCCCAGGCGGAGTCTGTGCCGTCTATGGCGCGAACGGCGCTGAGGCCTCGGTCAATTTCGGCGCCGCCATCATGAAGGGCATCGCGCTGCGCTTCTTCATCGTCTACGAGTTGAGCCCGGTCCAGCGAGCCACCGCCCTCGGGGCGCTGACCCCCTGGCTGGAGCGCGGCCTGATCCGCCATGCCGTCGCCGCCCATGCCCCGCTCGCCGATTGCGCCGCGGCGCAGGATGCGGTCGAGACGGGCGCCTATATCGGCAACCTCGTGCTAGATTGCTGAGTAGGCGGGCGATCGGCAGGCGCCGTCAGGTCCCGGATGCGCGGATCGGCCGTGAGATCGAGGAGGTCGATCTCCTCCTCGATCACATGGAAGGCGTCGTCGCCGATCGTGCCATGCGAGCGCAGCTCCGCCAGCACCCGCCGCTGTGCCGCCACCGCCTGGCGCTGCAGGCCGGAGAGATCCTCGCCACCACCCTCCATCGGCCGCAGCCGGGCGAGGTATTCCCTCTCCAGCACCTCCGCCGCCCGGCCCCGGGGCGCCGCGTGCAGCACCTCGAGCGCCGCCCGGGCCGTCGCCTGCCGGGCCAGCGCCACCTCCCGCTCCACCCCACCGTCATCCGGCAGGCCGAGCCGCTCCAGCAGCCAGCGCAGGCTGAGCCCCTGCAGCACCAGTGTCACCAGCGCCACAGCAAAGGCGGTCAGCAAGATCAGGTCGCGGTAGGGGAAGCCCTCCGGCAAGGCCAGCGCCGCGGCCAGTGTGACGATCCCGCGCATGCCGCACCAGGATATGACGATGCCGCCCGCGATGCTCGGCGACCCTTCGGTCCGTTTGCCTAGGCGGGCGACGATGACATAGCCCATCACCCAGGCGAAGCGCATGAGGATGACGACGGCGCAGGCCGCCGCAGCGAAGCTGACATCGCGCCACTGCAACCCGCCCAGCCGGTCGAGGATGCCGCGCAACTGCAATCCGATCAGGATGAAGGCCAGTATATTGAGGACGAAGACCGCCACCTCCCAGACCGCATAGCTGGCCATCCGCTCACGGCCGTCGATCCGCGACGGCACCAGCCGGGCGATCGTCATCGCATAGGCCACCATGGTGATGATGGCCGAGAGGCCGAGCCGCTCCGCCAGCAGCCAGACCGCGAAGGTGCCCAGGAACTGCACGAGCACGGCGACCGCGAGATCCTCCCGGTGTGTCGACAGCCTGACCCAGACCCAGGCGGCGGCGATGCCGAACAGCGCCCCGCCGCCGCAGGTCAGCAGCAGCATCGGCACCACCTGCCAACCGCTTATCGCCCCGCCCATCGCCGCCCCGACGGCGACGCGGAACAGCAGCAGCGCCGTTGCATCGTTCAGCAGGCTCTCACCCTCGAGGATGACCAGGACCCGGTGCGGTGGCCGCAGCTGCCGCAGTACCGCCGCTGCGGCCGAGGCATCCGGCGGCGCCACGATAGCCCCGAGCGCGATCGCCGCGGCCCAGGGCAGGCCCGGCTCGATCAGCCGCGCCACCCAGGCGACGGCGAAGGCGGTGCAGAGCACGCAGACCACCACTAGGCCGCCGACCGGCCGCCAATTGGCTTTCAAATCACGCGGCGAGGCGTCATAGGCCGCATCCAGCAGGGTCGGCGCAACGAAGAGGGCAAGGGCCAACTCCGGGTCGAGCGTCACCTGGGGCAATCCCGGCAGCAGCGCGCCGCCGGTCCCGGCAAGCGCCAGCAGGGCCGGATAAGGGGCCCGCAGCCGCTTCGCCAGCATCGCCAGCAGCGCGCCCGCCAGCAGCAGGAGAATGACCGTCTCGAAGATCAGCATGCGGCACCTTTCCCCGCGATGGCTCTCCGGTCATCTTGCCCTGGCGAAACCGAATCCGGGAGAGAACCACCATGATCCGCCGCCGCGCCCTGATCGCGGGCGCACCGAGCCTGCTCGCCGTGCCCGCTCTGGCCCAACCCCTCGGCGATTGGCCGAACCGGCCGATCCGCGCCATCATCCCCTGGCCGCCCGGCGGCTCGACCGATGTGCTGGCCCGCCTGGTCTGCGAGCAACTTAGCCAGAAGCTCGGCCAGAATTACGTGCTGGAGAACCGCCCCGGCGCCGGCGGCAACATCGGCATGGAGGCCATCGCGAAATCCGCGCCGGACGGCTATACTCAGGGCCCGGCGACCATCGCCAACCTCTCGATCGCGCAATTCCTCTACTCGCGGCTGCCCTTCGACCCGGAGAAGGACTTCTCGGTCATCTCCATGCATTGGGAGCTGCCGAACGTGCTGGTGGCGCCGGCACAATTCTGTCCCGCCAACAACGCTCGCGAATTCGTCGAATGGGCCCGCAGCCGGCCGAACGGCGTCTCCTTCGGCAGCCCGGGCGTCGGCACAACGGCGCATCTCTGCGGCAGCATGTTCTGCGACCGGCAGAAAATTGACGGCCAGCACGTCCCCTTTCGCGGCGCGGCACAGATCATCCCGGCCATGCTGGCAGGCGACCTGACCTTCGCCATCGACAACCTCGCCAGCTACATCCCGGTGATCCAGGAGGGCCGGATGAAGGCCTTCGCCGTGACCAGCCCGCAGCGCTGGCCCTCGCTGCCCAACATTCCGACCATGGGCGAGGCCGGCATCCCCGACTTCACCGTCACCTCCTGGTGCGCCTGGGTCGGCCCGGCGGGGATGCCGCGGCCGATCGTCGAGCGGGTGAATGCCGCGATGAAGGAGGTGGCGGAGGACCCCGCCATGCAGCGGCGCTTCGAGCAGACCGGCGCCCGCTGCGTCTGGAGCACGCCGGAGGATGCGGTGAAGCATGCCGCCAGCCAGCGGCCGATGCTCAAGGAGATGGTCCGCATCTCCGGCGCCCGGATGGATTGAGGCAATGCCTCGCCGGGGCTACCGGTCCTGCTGGTAGCCCTGGTGGGTGGTGTTCTGCTTGATATCGCCCTGGCGACCTTGTTCGCCAAGGTTGCGGTCGCGGCTGGACTTCGTGGCCTCGGCTTGCTGGGCGGCCATATCGCCCTCGGGGCTCTGGGCCCCCGGGCCATGCGGGCTGCGGTTGGCCGGCGGGACCGGCGGCAGATGGGCCTTGGATGACATGGTGTCCCCCATTGTCAGCGTGTGATGCCCCACAACGCCGCCTCGGCGCGGGGCGTTCCGCCGCCCGCCCCTGGTAATCCGCCGCGCCGCAAAGCATACCCGGGGCATGCCTGCTCCCAGCACCGCCCCGCTCTGGCTCAACAGCCTGTTCGTGGACCATGCCTTGCTGCGCCTCGGTTGGCGGAACTGGGGGGTAGTGGAGCCCGGCCGGCTCTATCGCTCGAACCACCCGCTGCCTTGGCAGCTCGCCGCAGCCGCCCGCCGCTTCGGCCTGCGCACGGTGATCAACCTTCGCGGCGAGCGCACAGGCTGCGGTTCCGACCGCCTCGGCCGGGTGGCGGCGGCGGAACTCGGCCTCGTGCATATCGACGCTCCTTTCGAGAGCCGCGGCGCTCCGCACAAGGACCGAATTCTCCGCCTGGCCGAAATCTTCCGTACCATGCAGGAGCCGGCGCTGATGCATTGCAAGTCGGGCGCCGACCGCACCGGCCTCGCTGCCGGGCTTTGGCTGCTGCTGCAGGGCCGTCCGCCGCAGGAGGCGCTGGCCCAGCTTTCCCTCCGGCATGGCCATGTCCGGCAGAGCCGCACCGGCATCCTCGACGCCTTCTTCCTCGCCTATGCCGCGGCCCATGCGGGGGAGGGCAAGCCCTTCCTCGACTGGCTGCGCGACGACTATTCCGAGGCGGCGCTGCGCGAGGCCTTCCAGTCCCGCGCCTGGGCCGACCGGCTGGTCGACGGCATCCTCCGTCGGGAGTAAGCCCGGCTCGTCTCAAAGGGTATTCGCCCGCCGGAACCAAAGCCGGAGCAACTACCGTTCCAGCTCAGCCGAGCAGCCCGAAGCGCATCGCCAGCCGGTGGATGCGCCCGACCAGTAGGTTGCACAGCACTGTCCGCGTCAGGTGAAAGCCGAGCACCAGCGGCACGCCGAGCTCCAGCGCCTTCGCCGTCAGCGCCATCTCGGGCATGCCGCCCGGCGCCATACCCAGAATCATCGCCGCATAGGGCAAGCCGGCCGCCGCACCGATGCCGATCGCAAACGAGGTCAGCAGCAACGACAGCGCTGCGGCCGAGATCACCGCCGCGATCGCCAGCCGGTGCGAGGCCATGAGGAAGCTCCGCGTCAGCCGCGTCCCCAGCGAGGCGCCCAACGCCACCTGCGCGGCATCGATCAACGGCACCGGCACGCCGGAGGGCAAATGCCCGCTCGCCGCCAGCGCAATGCCCAGCGCACAGGGCCCGAGCATCCAGGGATTTGCCATGCCGATCCGCTGCAACGGCCAAGCCAGCACCAGCCCGGCCGCTGCCATGCCGATCAGCCCTGGCCACCAGGTCGCGGCCTGCGCGGCGGTGAAGTCGGCGAAGTCGCCATGCGGCGCCAGCCAGCCGAGCAGCGGCGGGAAGGTCAGCACCACGACCAGCACACGCATGGTCTGCGCCAGGGTGACGGTGGGGACGGAGGCCTTCGCCTCCTGCGCCAGCACCGCCATGACGATGACGCCGCCGGGCACCGCACAGAAGAAGCCGGTCTGCCGGTCCGTCCCCGCCAGCCGGGTGAAGAGCCGCGCCACGACCAGCCCGGAAAGGATCGCCAGCACCCCGCCGAGCAGCATCACCGGCAGGGCGCCCATCACTGCCGCCAGCACCGGGCCGGAAAAGGTGATGCCGAGCCCGAGCCCGAGGAAGACAAGCCCCGCCGGCCGCGCCCAGCCCGGCACCGCGACCGGCCCGCTCCAGGCCAGCGCCGCAGTCGCCACCATCGCCCCGATCATCCAGGCGAGCGGGACATGCAGCAGGTACATCGCTCCACCCCCAAGCGCCGCGCCGGCGCAGGTGACGAACTGGGTGCGAAGCTGGGGAGGGAGTTGGGCCAAGGCAGGTGAGGTTCGCCCAGGCCCTGGTACAGGTCAAACCGGCCGCGGCGAAGGCGTCTTTTTGCGATGCTTCTTAACGCCTGATTTACCTGCGTTGCGGTATTTCGCACATCAGCTGCCATGATCCCGCCGAGCACCATTCCCCCAATCGCCAGCCGAGGCACGGACTCCAGCTATGTCCGCCCCGCGAGAAGCGTGCCGACCGCCGCGCCGGACCCCTTGCTGACCGCGCGCCCCAATCCGAACATGCGGATTGATCCCTCGCTCGGTATCGTGGTGATGGAATTCCGCGACCGCTCCGGTGCCGTCGCCGCAACTTTGCCGACGGAGCGGGAACTGGACGCCTATCGCTCCGCCCAGCGCCGCGGCACGCAGGATTACCAGCCACAGCAGTCGGCACCAGCAGCGGTTTCGCCATCACAATCCAGCCCGGAGCCGCACCATGCCGCCGTGCCGCAACAGGCGTCTGAGCGGACACCGGCGCAAGGCCAAAGCATGCTCCGGCCAGATGGTTGACCTGAGCGGACATAGCCACTCGGCCGAACGACAGGCTTGAGCGGGCGTCGTGAGCCGATGCGCAGGAAGGCCGTTCTAGCCGGCTCCCAACGTCAGCGTCGTCCTCCCCTCGGACTCCGCCCGGCCAGGAGACCGCGTGGTGGCGACCGGCGCGAGGCCGAGCACCTCCTCCTCGTGCCGCATCACCCGCCGCGCCAGCTTCAGGGCCTGGTAGCAGTCATCGGATTCGGCGAGCGTCAACGCCTGGCGCAGCATCTCCCGCGCGAGCGCCGAAGTGGTCGCCTGCTGGAAATCGCCGATCAGCCTGCGCGCCGCCTGCAAGCCGTCCGCCCGTTCCTTATCCGTGCCGATATAGGCCGTCTGCAGGGCAAAGTAGATGCGGCGTGCCGGCGTCGTCGCGGCTTCCGGCGGCATGATCTGCTTGCCGAATAGGAAGCGCGCCTTCGCCGCCAGCTCGATCCGCGTGCGGTTGCGGAAGCGGATCGGCGCACCATTGACGACCATCATGTCGCCTTGCCGCAATTCGAGCACCAGCGTGGACATTCTTGTTCCTTTCGGCTCCGCATTGCGGAGAGTTGGCGGATCGTCGCATACGTCGCTTAACGCGGACTGAAACCCGGCTTACCAATCACCGCAGATAGTTCACGAGGCTGAGCGAACCGATCGTGCCGATCGCGTTGTAACTGGCCTCGAGCGCGGTCTTGGTCGCCTGCATTCGGGTCAACACCTCCGCCATGTCCACCTCCTCGATATCGGCGAGCTGCGCCTTCAGGGAGTCGTGCATCTGGCTGTGGCGGGTCTGCATGTCGGTGAGCTGCTGCTCGGTCTGGCCAAGCGCGCCCTGCTCGTCGGCGAGCGCGTTCGATGCGCTTTGCAGGCCGTTGCGGATGGTATCCGCCAGCGCCTTGAAATCATCATGCGACGCGGCCTGCGCCGGGGTGAGGGCGGCGATGCTCGCCAGCCCCCGCAGCAGGTCGCGCGCCCAGGATCCGGTCGTCTCCCCCATCGAGGTTGCCGCCGCATTGCGGTTGGCGAAGAGGCCGACCGGTGTCGCCGTGCCATCAGCGGAGACCACGCTCCGCCGCGGCTCGCCGCCGCCGCGCGTGGCGTCGCTGACGAAGTCGGAGAAGGGGGTGGTGCCCGCGCTGTCGTCGAGCGCGGCCGCTCTGGTCGCCGCCGCGACCGTCGCCACGTTGCCGCCGCCGAGCGTGCCGATGGTGGCGGCAATCTGCGTCGCCATGCCGCTGGTCGGCAGCCCGTCCGGGTCCGGCACCGGCGGGTTGGAGAAGTCGCTGCCGCCGAACAGGTACTCGCCGCCCTGCTGCGCGTTCAGAAGCTGCCCGACCTCGACCAGCGCCTGCCGCGCCTGGCTGGCGTAGAGCGGCAGCACATCGGGGTTGTTGGCGTCCAGCTTCACCGCGACGGTGGAACCGAATTTCCTGGCGATGTCCGCGAGGCGGCCGAGCGCCTGCTGCGTGGCCTCTGTGCGCGACAGCGCCTGGCCGATCAGCGTGCCATAGGTGTCGCGCCGGGAGATTTCCGCCCGCAGCGAGAGTGCCCGCGGCAGCTGCGCGCCGAGATCAGCGGGCTGCTCGCTCTTCAGGCCCGTCGCCTGCTGACGCGTCAGCGTCAGCAGGCGCGCCCGCAGCACTGCCGTGTCGCTGTCGAGCCGCCCGATGATATCGAGTCCCGGCATCCTTACCTCCTCGCTCAGCGCATGACGCCGAGCAGCGAATCCCACATGGCCTGCAAGGTGCTGATCACCTTGGCATTGGCCGCGTAGGCGTTCTGCAGCGTCACCATCCCTGCCATCTCGGCATCGACATCGACGCCCGAGCCGGCGATGAAGCGGCTGTTGAGGGCGCCTTGCAGGCCAGCCGCCTGGGTCTTCGCCTCGGTCGCCGCGGCGCGGTCGCTGAGCTGCGCCGTGGTGACGCTGCTGGCGTAATCGGCGATCCTCGCCGCCGGCATGAAGGGCGAGACCAGTGTCCCGTCCGGCCCGAGCCCTGCGCTGGCGATGGTCGGCCAGGGATTACCCTTCGAGGCCTCGCCGCCGAGGCTGTAATTCAGCGCCCGATCGATCATGATGGTGAAGCCCGCCGGCCCGCCGGGCGGGTTGGGCACGAAGCCGTCCGGCCCGGTCGCGCTCGGCGTCACCGCATGGGTACCGTCACGAAGCAGGCTCGGATCGGCCGAGGCCGCGCTGCCAAGCCGGATGCGCCCGGCGAAGCCGACCTGGGTGCTGCCGGCGTAGGGCACGGCGCCATCGGGCACCGAGCTGCCGTCCGCATCGGTGAAGAGCGTCAGCCCCTGCTGATCGAAGCGGCTGGCAAGGTTGACGGCTACGAGGTCCGTCTCCGCTTGGTAGCGTGGCAGGGTCCGGTCGCGCATCGCCACATATTCGCCGAGCCGGCCGCCGGCGATCTGGCCGGTGACGTCGACGCCGTTCAGCGTGATCCCCGGCAGCGTGCCGCTGCCGCCATGGAAGGCGTCCGGCGCGACCGAGGCGGGCGCCGTCGCCAGCAGGGTCCGGCTCGGGTCGAGCGGCAACACCAGCCCGCCGCGGGCGATGAGCAGCAGGTCGCCATCCGGCTTGCGGACGGCCTGGATTTCCATGCTCTCGGAGAGGGCGGCGATTGCCCGGTCGCGCTGGTCCTCGAGCCCGGCCTGGTCCCCGCCGGTGCCGGACTTGATCTGGACGGTGAGGCTGGCGATCTGCTGGAGTGCCGCATTGGCCGCGGCGACCTCGGTGACGATGCCGTCCTGCGCCTGCTGGCGTGCCGCGCCGATCGCCGCCGAGACATCGTTCAGCCGGTTGGCCACGGTGCCCGCCGCGGCCAGCGCCGCCCGTTGCTGCCCGGCATCGGCCGGGGCTTCGTGTAGCGCGGTGAACGCTGTGGAGAGCGCCGCCACCGCATCGCCGAGCGTCGCCCCATCCCCCGTCGCACCATGTACCTGCTCGATGCCGGTCAACAGGTCCTCGCGCACCGTGGCGGCGGCGAGCGTGCCGCGGCTCTGGTCGAGCCGGCCAAGCAAAGCGAGGTCGACCGCCCGCTGCGTGTCGCCGCTGCGCAGCCCCGCCGGCATGTCGGCGACGACCAGCGATTGCTGCTCGACCGTCTTCCGCACATAACCCGGCGTCTGCGCATTGGCGACATTCTGCGAAGCCTGCGCCAGGCCGCGCTGGACCGCAGCGAGACCGCTGCGTGCGATGCCGAGGGCAAGGTCGAGGCTCATCGCTCAGCCTCCTGCCTCAGCGCCGCATGTTGATGGTGTCCTGCAGCAATTCGTCCGTCGCGGTGACGACCTTGGTATTGGCCGTATAGGCCCGCTGGGCCACGATCAGCTTGCTGAACTCGCTGGCGATGTCGACATTCGAGCGCTCGATCGAACCGACCACGAGTTTGCCGACGCCGTTGGAGGCAGCATCCGTCACCCGCGCCTCGCCCGATTCCGGCGTGCGCATGAAGGCCTGCCCGTCGAGGCGCTGCAGCTTGTCCGGGTCGTTGAAGGCAACGAGCGGCACGCGCGCGATGACGCGGCTTTGCCCATTGTCGTAGTTCACAGCGACATCGCCGTTGGTGCGCATGCTGAGCGAGGAGAAGGCGCCGAGCGGCACGCCATCCTGCGTCAGGTTGCGCACGCTGAATTCCGCCGAGTACTGGGTAAGGCCGAGCGCCTTGCCGAACTGCCCGAGCGAGAGCGAGACGGTCTGCGGCCCCTGGCCGAAATCCGCGCTGAAGCTGAAGGCGGCCGGATCGCCTGGGGCATTCGTTGTAGGCAGGGTGATCGTCGGGTCGGTCGAGGTGATGCCGCCGATGGTGCCGTCTGGCGCCGCGGGCGTGGCGCTGTTGCCGAATTGCAGGTCGACCGTGCCGCGGGTCACCCCGTTGATGTCGTCCGGCACGTCGACCCGAAGCGACCAGTTGTTGGTGAGTGAGGGGGTGAAGGTGAGGTTCACCGTATGGAGCTTGCCGAGCGTATCGTAGAGCTGCGCCTGGGTGGTAATGGGCGTCGCGGGAATGTTGGCCGGCAGGTTGGCCGAGAAGTCGATCTGCTTGGTGGCGATCGGGTTGAAGACCTGCTGGTTCACCCGGATCGGCTCGATGCTGGTGCGGTCCGGGTTGCCGCTGGCATCGACCGGCCATCCCTTCAGGTAGTAGCCGGAGCTGTTGGTGAGGTAGCCATCCGAATCACGCGTGAAATCGCCGGCGCGACTGAAGAATTGCCGCTCGTCGAAGATTGGCTGGCCGTTCACCGTGCCTTTTGCCTGCGCCACGCTGAAGAAGCCCTGCCCCCCAATCGCCATGGCGAGCGGGTCCTCGGACTGCTCAATCGTACCCTGTATCGTGTTGGTATAGGAGGGCATGGCGATCGTCGCGCCAGGCAGGTTATTCGTCTGGCTCGACGAGGTGATGTAGGAAATGAAGTTGGTGTCGACCCGCTTGTAGCCGACGGTCTGGCTGTTGGCGATGTTGTCGGAGATGTTGCCGAGCGAACGGCTTTGCGAAGTCAGGCCGCTGATGGCGGCGGTGAGCGAGCCGAATAGGGACATGGTCGGGCCTCCGTCGTCCGGGGACCGGCACCGCGCTGTGGGCGGGGCTCGGCCTTCGTCGCGTCGGCTATCGCAGGCGGCGTGCCAGCGCCGGGGCGGGCCAGGCCTGCCGGTCCTGCCGCCTGCTGGGCAGGCTTTGCCGGGCAGGCGGCGGAGCTTGCCGCTGCGGCGTGCCAGAAGCCTGGCCCGGGCTTCGCACCACGGGCTCGACCCGGGCTTCGCACCGGAGGCTCGCCGCTGGACCGGACCGCTATGGACCCCACCGCCCTCCTGCCATCGCTGACGGCGACGCCATCGCCCTCCGCTGCCGGTGCCGCCAAGCCGCCGGACGCCGGCGCCGAGGATTTCGCCGCGCTGCTGCTGCGCGCCGGCGAGGACCCGGCCAAGGCAGCCGCCCCCGGCATGTCCGTAAGTCTCCTCGGCGAGTTGCCGGCGCCGACCGGCCTTCCAGCGACCGCGATCCCATTCGCCGAGGACGTACCGCTGCCGCCTGTCCAAGACCCTGTCCTGCCGGCGGCGCAGGTGCCCTTGCCAACATCCGAGCCTGGCCTGTCCGACCTCGGCCTGCCTGGGACGCCGGCAGGGACCGATTCCCACGAGTTGGATCAGCCCGAAGCTCCAGCCGACCACGCGACGCAGGAAATTCCGCTGGCGATCCCGGCAGCTACGGTGCCGCTGCCCATCCCGCCACCGCCGCCGACCATGCCGGGGCCTTCGGAACAGGCTTCGGCAACGCAGGCGGTCACCACCGTCCCGGCCGGCGGACCAGGGACGACCGGGGAGAGCCTCGCCGCCGACTCCAAATCCTCGCCGGCGACCGCGCCAGCCGAGGAGGCACAGGGCTCGGCCAAAGCCCTCGCTGTCGGACTGCCCGGCGCCATTGCTTCAGAGCCGCAGCCGGCGTCCAAGGCCGGTATGCAGCACGGCCCGCAGGCCACCATGGCCATGCTCGCCGCAGCGCCTGCGCAAACGAGCCCCGCCCTACCGCAGACGCTCCCCGTGGCCGCCCCACGGCCTGCGTCGTCAGTGACCTCCGAGCCGGCTCAGGCTGTATCGCGGGACCTGTTGAAGCCGCAGCAGGCCTCCCGCGAGCGGCCGATGGCCGTTGCCGCCGGCATCGGCCAGGCCACCGCCAGGGACCAGGCGACCGCCAAGGACCAGGACACGGCGGCCGCGGCCGCCTCGGGCCAGCCTTCGCCCATGCCCGAGCGGATCAGCCCGGCACTGATTCTTGCCCCTCTCATGCCGCAGCGACCCGCCGAGCCGGCAAAGGCGCAACCCGCCCCGCCCGATCCGCTGCAGGCCATGCCTTCCGGGCTCAGCCCCTCATCCTTGACCCCCGCGGCACCCGACAGCGCCGCCCCGGTCGCCACGGCCAGCGCCGCCCCCTCCGCACCGCTGCCGCCGCCCGCCCGGCAGGTGGCGCAGGTGACGATCGCCCTCGCCATGGGCCAGGGCCAGGCACCGCGCCTCACCGTGGCGCTCGAGCCGGAGAGCCTCGGCCGGGTCGAGATCCGCATTGAGCGCGGCGCCGAGGGCGAGGCCGCCTCGGTCCATGTTCTCGCCGAACGGCCGGAAACCCTCGCCCTGCTGCAACGCGATGCGCGGGAGCTCGACCGCACCCTCGCCCAGGCCGGCATCGTGGTCGCCAGCGGGGGGACGCAATTCGGCCTCTCGAGCGGCAATGGCGGGCAGCCGCAGGAACAGCGCCCGCAGCAACAGGGCAGCGGCCAAGGGGGGAGCCCAGGGGGCGGCCACTCCGGCCAGGCCTCGCTCGCCGTGACCGGCCCTGCCCAGGCCACGCTGAACGCTCTTTCCCTTCTCGATATCGCAGTCTGACGGAGCATCACCGATGAGCGGAAGCATCCAGGGCACCACCGCCACGAGCGGCGGCACCACCCCCGCCGGCACCAGGAGCCCAACCGGCCTCGCCGGTGACTTCAACACCTTCCTCACGCTGCTGACGACGCAGCTGAAGAACCAGGACCCGACCAAGGCGATGGATACCAACGAGATGACGAACCAGCTCGTCGCCTTCGCCGGCGTCGAGCAGCAGATCGCCGTGAACACCAACCTGTCGAAGCTGATCGGCCTACAGCAGAGCGCCCAACTTACCGCCGCGGCGCCGCTGATCGGCGAGCGGGTGGAGGTGGACAGCGACAAGCTCAGCCTGCAGGACGGCAGCGCGACGGTGCGCCTGCCGGCCGCCGGCACGGCGCAGCAGGCAGTGGTCCGGGTGCTGGATTCCAGCGGCCGCATCCTGCGCCAGGACACGGTGAAGCTCGGCACCACCGCGCAGGACTGGCGATGGGACGGCAGGACCGCCGCCGGTCAGCGCCTGCCCGACGGCGCCTATGGCTTCGCCGTCGCCGGGCTCGATGCGCAGGGCGCAGCGCAGGCCATCGCCGCGACCGTGGTCGGCACCGCGACGGCGGCGAAGCGTCCCTCCGGCGGCGACCTCCAGCTCCAGCTCGGCGCGCTCTCGGTCGGCTTCGATGCGATGCGCGGCATCGCCAACCAGTAGCCGGTCAGCGCGCGGGCGGCGGCGAGGCGGCAGCCGGTTCGCCGATGCTCGATGGCGGCGCGCTCAGCGCATTGGCGACGACGGTGCGCACGCCGGGCGCCGCCTGTTCCGCCGCGGCATAGGCGATATCGCCCCAGAGGCCGCGCAGCCGCCCCGTCGGCACCTCGTTGATCTGCACGACGCGGCCGAGCTCCTCGCCGTCGCGCCGGCTGACGATCCACTGGATCTCGACCCGCTGTTGCGCCGGCGTGCCGCCCTGCGCGAGGACGACATCGCCCTCCAGCCCATAGGCCGCGCCATCCGCCGCGTCCTGCACGACGAAGCCCTCATTGCCGAGGAATTCGCGCATCCGCGCCGCCAGCGCCTGGTTGCCATCGCCCGTCGCGCCCTTCACCCCCATGAAGCGGATGCGCGGCGGCCCGGCGGCGATGGATTGCGGATCGGTCGACTTCCGCGCCGCCTCCACCTGAAGCAGCAGCCGGGTGAGGTCGGGCGCCGCCTGCGTGACGAGTTCGGTGAAGAGCTCCGGCGTCGGCTCCGCCCAGCGGGTGAGCGGCACCGGGTTGCCCTGGCTTGCCGCCTGCACCTTCCCATCGGCATCGACCAGGCGGAAGCGCGGCAGCACCATCTGGCCCTGGCGCTCGGCGAGGATATCGACGCGCCAATCGAGCGGCAGCGGCGAGGGCGTGGCGACGGCCGGGATGTCCTGCGCCTGCAGCGCCTCGGCCATCTTGCCGGCCAGGCCCTTCGCTCCATCGTCGGTCAGCAGCGCCTCGGTCGGCGGCGGCACGGCGAGGCGGATGGCGAGCGGCACGGCCAGCCGCTGCGCCTCGGCGCCTGGCCGACCGCGGAAGGGCTGCGGCAGGTCGCCGCAGGCGCCGAGCAGCAGCGGAAGGATGAGCAGCAGCCTAGAGAAGCGCACAGGCGACCATGATGGTGAGCAGCGTGAGGACGAAGAACTGGACCATATAGGGCATGGCTCAGACTGTGATGCTGATGGCGGAGAGCTGGTGCCCGATCGGCCCGCCTCCCGCCAGGGTGCGTCGGCGATGACTGAAGAATCTCTCCTCGTTCGCCAGCGTGTCGGTATCGGCCGTCTCCACCATCGCCAGGCCGGCGGCGCGGAGCCGGGCGGCACAGTAGCCGGCAAGGTCGAATTGCCAGCGATCCTCCCGCTGGCCAGGGCCGAAATGTCGGGCATCCGCCGGATCCCGCGCCAGCACGGCCTCGCGTAGGTCGGGCCCGACCTCGTAGCTCGCCTGGCCGATGCAGGGGCCGATAGCTGCCAGCATCCGCGCCCGCCGGGCGCCGAGCCGCTCCATGGCCTCGATCGTCGCCTCGATCACCCCGTCCACCGCCCCGCGCCAGCCGGCATGGGCGGCGCCGATCACGCCCGCCTCCGGCTCGGCGAAGAGCACCGGCGCGCAATCCGCGGTGACGATGCCGAGCGCGATACCCGGCCGCCGCGTCACCATGGCATCGGCACGCGGCCCCTCGCCCTCGCGCCAGCCGGCCTGATCGACCTCGGCAACGGCGATGCCATGCACCTGATTCAGGCCATGCAGCGCCGCGGCGGGCAGGCCGAGCGCATCGGCCGCGCGGCGCCGGTTCTCCCGCACCCGCTCGCGGTCGTCCTGACCGGAGAGCGAGCAGTTGAGCGCCGCCCAGGGCCCCTCCGACACCCCGCCACGACGGGTGAAGAAGCCATGGCGCAGGCCGGTGACCACGGCGAGCGCGGGGGCGTCGATATACTCGGCGGAACTCATGCTGGTTCGAAGCCCGGAGGAATGGCGAGCCCCGGATGACACAGGCAGAGCGCCTTGAACAGCCGCCCCATCCCTTCAGGCGCCACCAGCCGCTCTGCGCCTGAGAGGATCAGCCCGGCCTGGCGGAGGTTGGAACGGGCAAGGATCGCCGCCCGGCTCATCAGCCCGAGCCGCTGGAGGAAGAGCCCCATCGGCAGCGGCCCATGCGTGGCGGCGCCTGCCTCCCGCGCCGCCGCGGCGAGGGCGGGGAAGGGGACATGGGCGGTGATGTCGACGCTGCCCGGCTCGGCCAGCGGATCGGCCCTCCCATGCCCGGCCATGGCCTGAAGGCTGTCGCCGAAGCCCGGCTCGCCCGGACCGTAATCCAGCACCAGCGCCGCGCCGCCCTGCTCGCGCAGCCGTCCGCCGAGCTGGTGGGCGATAGCGAGTCCGGCCTCGGAAACCTCGAACACTGCCCCCTCGGGCGCCGTATCGGGGAGGGCAGGAGTTTCCTCGACCGCCTGCTCGACGAAGCCGCCCGCCGCGACGAAGCGCTCCCGCCACCCATCCTCGCGTCGGATGAATTGCCGGATCGGCAGCGCGTCGAAGAACTCGTTGGCAATGACGATGGCCGGCCCCGCCGGCACCACCTCGACCCGCTCATGCCAGGCCGCACCCGGCAGCCGCGCCGCCTGTGCCGCCCGCAGCGCCGGCGACGTCTCGACGAGATGAACCTCTGCCGCCGCCCGGAAGGCCGGCATCACCTCCGCCACGGCCCGCAGCGCATCCGCCATCAGCGTCCCGCGCCCCGGCCCGAGCTCCACCAGCCGCACCGGCGCCGGCGCGCCCATCATCTGCCAGGTAACGGCCGCCCAGAGGCCGAGGCATTCGCCGAAGGCCTGCGAGATCTCGGGCGCCGTGGTGAAATCGCCCCCACGGCCAAAGGGGTCGCGCCCGGCATAATAAGCCGCTGCGGCCCGCGCCATGAACCGGTCGAGACGTTCGGGCGCGCTCAGGCCACCGCCTCCTGCCGAGGCTTGGCGCGCAGCATCAACCAGGCGCCGACCAGGATCATCGGCACCGAGAGCAGCTGCCCCATCGTGGCGCCTGCAAAGAGGAAGCCAAGGAAGGCATCCGGCTGGCGGAAGAACTCGCCGATGAAGCGCGCCACGCCATAGCCGGCGAGGAAGGCCCCGGCGACGAAGCCCCGCCGCGCCCGGATCGCCGGGTTATGCACCAGCACCTGCAACAGGATGAAGAGCAGCACGCCCTCCATCCCGGCCTGATAGAGCTGACTGGGGTGCCGCGGCTCCGGCCCGCCGGTCGGGAAGACCATCGCCCAGGGCACGTCCGTCACCCTCCCCCAGAGCTCGCTGTTGATGAAGTTCGCGAGCCTGCCTAGGCAAAGGCCGATCGGCACCACCGCCGTCACCCGGTCGCCGAAGGCCAGCGCATCGAGCTTTTCCTGCCGGCAGAAGAGGAAAATGGCGACGATCACCCCGAGCGCCCCGCCATGGAAGCTCATCCCCCCTTCCCAAACCTTGAGAATGTCGAGCGGATTCGAGAGGTAGTGCCCGGGTCGGTAGAACAGCACATAGCCGAGCCGCCCGCCGATGATGATGCCGAGCGTCGTCCAAGTGACGAAATCATCGATCTGCTGCCGTGTCGCCACCTCGGGCTTCAGCGCCACCAGTCGCCGCGCCAACCACCAGCCGCCGAGGATGCCCGCGATATAGGCCAGCGCATACCAGCGGATGGCGAGCGGCCCGATCTGGACCAGCACCGGGTCGATGACCGGGAAGGGGATGGCGAGGAGCATCAGCGATACGGGTCCGGCTGGGTGAGGAAATCCTGCACGGTGCGGCGTACCCCTTCCTCCAGCGATGTCATCTGGGCGTTGAAGCCCGCCGCGCGCAGCCGGTCCAGCGGCGCCTCGGTGAAATACTGGTACTTGCCGCGGAGGTCCTCAGGCATGTCGACATAGCGGATATCCCGGGCGCGCCCGAGCGCCGCATACATCGCCCCTACAAGGTCGCGGAAGGTCCTCGCCCGGCCGGAGCCGAGGTTGAACAAGCCCGAAACGCCGGGGTTGTCGAGCAGCCAGAGCATCACCGCGACGCAATCGTCGACATGGACGAAGTCGCGCCGCTGCTCGCCATCGGCGATGCCTGCGCGGTCGGAGTGGAAGAGCGTCGCCGCCTCGCCTCGTATCACCTGCTGGAATTTGTGGAAGAGGACGCTCGCCATACGCCCCTTATGCGCCTCGTTCGGCCCATAGACGTTGAAGAAGCGCAGCCCCGCCCATTGCGGCGGCGCCGGGCGGCTGCGGCGCAGCAGGTCGGCTACGCGCCGGTCGAAGGCCAGCTTCGACCAGCCATAGAGGTTGAGCGGGCGAAGCCGTGCCAGCGCCTCGGGCGAGGCATCGTCGTCGAAGCCGAGCAAGCCATCGCCATAGGTCGCGGCGGAGGACGCATAGATGAAGGGGATGCCCCGCTCGGCGCAGAACTCCCAGAGCCGGAGGGAGAGGGTGAGGTTGGTCGCCGCCACCAGGTCGCCATCAGTCGCCGTCGTCGCACTTATGGCGCCGAGATGCAGCACGGCCCGGAGCGGCGGCGCCGCGGCCAGGAAGCGTTCCAGCTCCTCCGGCGGCAGGATGCCGGCAATCGGGTGCTTCGCCAGGTTCCGCCATTTCTCGCCGGAGCGCAGCCGGTCGGCCACCATCACCTCCGCGCCGCGGTCACAGAGCGCGGCGACGAGGTTGGAGCCGATGAAACCGGCCCCGCCGGTGACGAGATACATCTCCACGACCCCCAAAGGCCGGCGCACTGCATGGTAGCACCGGGCGGCGGGGGGTATAGGCCGCGGCGACGCAGGCTGTGAAGAGGAGCGGTTCCATGGGTGATACGGGTAGCGGCGGCCGGAAGCGCGGCAGCGTGTTCGATGACCTCGCCGGGGTGGCGGGCGGCGCCTTCTCGGCCCTGGCCGGGGTGCGGGGCGAGGTGGAGGCCGCGGTGCGCAGCCAGGTGGACCAGATGGTCCAGCGGCTGGAGCTGGTGAAGCGCGAGGAACTGGATGCGGCGATGGAGCTCGCCCGCCGCGCCCGCGAGGCGCAGGAGGCGCTGGAGGCGCGCGTCGCTGCCCTCGAGGCCCGGCTCGGCGAGGCCGCGGCGCCGGCTGGCGGCACCGCCTCGGCGGAGGCGATGCCCAATACCGAGACCCCGCCCAGTGCCCCGGGCGAGCCGCCGCCGATCAGCGGCACGATGAAGAACCCCCCGCCCATCGGCGGCGGCTGACGTCATCTTGGGCTGCAGCCGCAACGCTCGCGCAACCGTCGGGCTTGCAGTCGCGTTTGGCGCCTGGGTATCCTAGCCCTGGTGGTCCCGCCCGGCCGATTCACCCAAGATGTCGGGTGGGCGGGAATGCCTTAGACCAGTGAGGAGGTGCGCGATGTCAGGCTTGCTGGCCCTCGAGCGCGAGCATGCGACCAACCCCCTCGATGTCCTCGAACAGATCGTCGCCGCCAACGAATGGGCCTTCGAGCGCCGTTCGGATGGCGAGATGGCGGCCGAGGCGCCGGGCAAGTGGTGCGATTACGGCCTCTACTTCTCCTGGTCGGGGGAGATCAGCGCCATGGGCTTCTCCTGCGCCTTCGACATGAAGGTGCCGCCGGAGGCCCGTGGCAAGCTCTTCGAGCTGCTGGCGCTAGCCAATGAGAAGCTTTGGATCGGGCATTTCGGCATCGAGTCCGAGGAAGGGGTGCCGGTCTTCCGCCACTCCGTCCTGCTGCGCGGCGCCCCTGGGGCGAGCGCCGAGAGCCTGGAGGACATGGTCGACATCGCGCTGACCGAGTGCGAGCGCTTCTTCCCGGCCTTCCAATTCGTCCTCTGGGGCGGGAAGAGCCCGGCCGAGGCGCTCCAGGCCGCCATGCTGGACTGCGTCGGCGAGGCCTGACAGCCTCTCCCCGGATTCGCCTGGGGAGGGATGCCATGAGCGCCGAAGCGCTGCCCCCGCTGCTGCTGGTCGGCTGCGGGAAGATGGGTGGGGCCATGCTGGCCGGCTGGCTGGAGAACGGTCTCACCGATGCGGTGGTGGTGGAGCCGCACGCGCCCGCCGCCGCGGCCTTCGCCGGGCGGGTGACGGTGGTGGACAGCCCAGCCGCCATCCCCGCCGGCTTCCGCCCTGGCGCCGCGGTGCTGGCGATCAAGCCGCAGGAGGCGCAGGCGACCCTGCCGGCCTTCGCGTCGCTGGCCGGGCCGGAGACGCTGTTCATCTCCATCATGGCCGGGCGCAGCACCGGCGGCATGCGGGCCCTGCTCGGCGAGGGCGCGCGCATCGTCCGCGCCATGCCGAACACCCCGGCCGCCGTCCGCCAGGGCTTCACCGTCGCCTTTCCCGGCCCCGGCGTCGATGCCTCGCAGCGGGCGCTGGCCGACCGGCTGCTCTCCTCCATCGGCGAAACCGCCTGGGTGGAGGAGGAGGGGCTGATCGATCCTGTCACCGCCGTCTCCGGCGGCGGCCCGGCCTATGTCTTCCTCCTCGCCGAGCTGATGGAGGCGGCTGCCATCGAGCAGGGCCTGCCGCCCGACCTCGCTCGGCGTATGGCCCGCGCGACGGTCGCCGGCTCCGGCGCTCTGCTGGCCGCGAGTGCCGAGGACAGCGCCCAGCTCCGCAAGAACGTCACCAGCCCCAAGGGCACCACCGAGCGGGCGCTCGCCGTGCTGATGGCGAGCGAGGCCTGGCCGGCGCTGATGTCCCGCGCCATCGCCGCCGCCACCGAGCGTTCACGCGAACTGGGTGGTTGACCCCTATCCTTCCGCCACCGGCGTCCCCACACTCAGCGCCATGAGCGAGATGCAGGATATCGAGGCCCGGCTGGTCGCCGGCCTCTGGCAGGTGGTCGCCGCGCATGGCTGGGCGGGGCTCTCGATGCGGCGGGTCGCCGCCGCCTCGGGCGTCGCCCCGGCCGAAATTCGGCGGCGCTGCCCGACGCCGCACCACCTGCTGCTGCTGCATGGCCGCCTGGTCGACCAGGCGGTGCTGGAAGGCATCGTGCCGGAGGCGCCAGACGACAACACGCCCCGCGACCGCATCTTCGACGTCATCATGCGGCGGATCGATGCGCTGCAGCCGCACCGCGCCGGCATCCTCCGCTTCCTCGACGAGCTGAAGCGCGACCCGCTGCTCGCCCTCGCCCTGCTCGCCGCCCTGCCTGGCTCCATGGCCTGGATGCTGGAGGCGGCGGGGCTCGGCTCCGGCGGGCTGGCCGGCCTCGCCCGGGCCAAGGGGCTGACCGCGGTCTGGCTGGCGACGCTCCGCGCCTGGGCGAGGGACGACACCGCCGATCTCGGCGCCACCATGGCGGCGCTCGACCGGGCGCTCGACCGTGCCGAACAGGTCGCTCGCGCGTTGCGTCTGGAGCCGGGGGATACCACCGGCGAACCGGACGCCTCGATGCTTTGACCGGCCCTCAGCGTCGGGCCTAGGGTCGGGGACGACAAAACAGGGTGGAGGAGGATCGCATGGCAGACCCGATGGGCTTTAAGCCGGAAACCGACATCATGCGCATGCTGACGGAGTTCCGCCTGCCCGGCATGCCGGATATGGAGGCGCTTGCCGCCGCACAGCGCCGCAACTTGGAGGCGCTCTCCGCCGCCAACCGCGTCGCGCTCGAAGGCGCCCAGGCGGTGGCCCGGCGCCACATGGAAATCCTTCAATCCGCCATGTCGGAGATGACCGAGGCGGTGAAGGCCATCTCCTCCCAGGAGAGCCCCCAGGCCAAGGCCGCCCGCCAAACCGAGCTGCTTAAGAGCGCCTACGAGAAGGCCGTCACCAACATGCGCGAGGTGGCCGACCTCATCCAGAAGTCGAACACCGAGGCGCTGGCCCTGCTCAACACGCGCTTCACCGAGGCGATGGACGAGGTGAAGACGCTCGTCGCCAAGAAGGGCTGAGAACTCCCCATCAGGTCGCTGCGCGGCTTGGTGGGGACCCCGGACGGTGGCTCGGCGCCCAAAGCCTCGCACGGCCTTGCGCGGCCTAGCCGCGCAAGGACACCGGAAAGACGCTGTCAGGCTCTCGTCGCCATGGCGATGGCCGGCGCCTGCCGCGCCGCCGCCAGCCGTCCGGCCGCCCCATAGGCGCCGGAGCCGCTGCGCGGCAGCGCCGCCCCGGCGATGGTCTCGATCACCCGCGACTGGATGCCGATGGCGCGCTCCAGCAGCCGCCGGTTTTCCTCGCCGAGCTGTTGCAGCCGCGCGGTGAGGTCGGAGGCGTTGGCGCGTTGCGCCCCCTCCACCCGCACGCCGAGCTTCCGCGTGGTGGCGAAGGCGGCGGCGAAGGCATCCGCCGCCTGCATCTTTGCAGTGGCGAGGCCGGCCGCACGCGGCAGGTCGAGCGCCGCCAGCGCCTCGTTCTCGGCGCGCAGCGCCTCGGCCAGGCGTTGGCCGGCAGTGAGCAGGGCATCCATCATCGGTCTTGGTTCTCCGTCTGGGCGCCGGCAGCCTGCCAGCGCAGCATTTCCCTGAGCACTGCATCGCCGAGGCCCATCCCGTGTCCGGAGCGGCTGGCCGCCTTGGCCATCTCGTCGACCAGCATGGGCTGCCACTGCGCCTCCGCCGCGCCGCCGCCGAAGCGGCTCTCCGGCAGGGTGGCGAAGATCGGTTGCAGCAGCTGGCCAAGCGCCTGGGCCTCGAAGGCCTGGGCGGCGCGGCGAAGCGCCGGCGGCGCCGATTGCAGCGAGACGGCGTTCATCAGCGCAGCTCCATCTCGGCCTGGAGGGCGCCGGCCGCCTTCACCGACTGCAGAATGGAGATCAGGTCGCGCGGCCCGACGCCGAGCGCGTTCAGCCCTCGCACCAGCTCCTGCAAGGAGACGCCGCACGACAACAGCCCGACGCGGCGCTGCGCCTGGTCGTCCACCTCGATATTGGTCCGCGGCACCACCACCGTCTCGCCCCCGGCGAGGGGATTGGGCTTCGCCACCTGCGGCGTCTCGGTGATGCGGATGGTGAGGTTCCCCTGGGCGATGGCGACTGTCGAGACCCGGACATTCGCCCCCATGACGATGGTGCCCGAGGCCTCCTCGATGATGACCCGCGCCACCTGGTCCGGCTCGACGCGGAGCTGCTCGATCTGGGCGAGGAAGCCGACCGGGTCCCGCCCGACCATCGCCAGCGCCACGGTGCGCGGATCGGTCGCGACAGCCGAGGTGCTGCCGGTCGACTGGTTGATGGCGGCGGCGATGCGTCGGGCCATCGTCATGTCTGGGTTGCGGAGCGAGAGGCGGATATTGGGCCGGCCGGCGAGGCTGTAGGAAATCTCCCGCTCGACGATGGCACCGGAGGCGATGCGCGCGCTGGTCGGCACGCCGCGCTGGATGCTGCTGGCGGCCCCCCGCGCCGCGACCGCCCCGGTGGCGACGGCGCCCTGCGCCACCGCATAGACCTCGCCGTCGGCGCCGAGCAGCGGCGTCACCACCAGCGTGCCGCCCTGGAGGTTGGTCGCGTCGCCGAGCGCCGAGACGGCGATGTCGATCCGGCTGCCAGGCCGGGCGAAGGCCGGCAGGTTGGCCGTCACCATCACGGCGGCGACGTTGCGGGTGTCGAGCCGCGCCTCGTTGTCGCGGGTATTGACCCCGAGCCGCTCCAGCATGCCGATCAGCGACTGCCGGGTGAAGATGGCCGTCCGCAGCCGGTCGCCGGTGCCGGCGAGGCCGACGACTAGGCCGTAGCCGACCAGCTGATTGTCCCGCACCCCCTCGACATCGGCGATGTCCTTGATGCGGACGGATTGCGCCGCGGCCGGCCCGGCCAGGAGAAAGGCCAGGGCCAGCACGGCGGCACATGCGATCTTCGCCCTTGCGAAAGCTTTTTTGGCCATGCTGCACCCCGTCGGTCACACCGCCCCGGGCGTCGCAACCACTATGCCAGGCGCCGCGGGGGTAAGGCCGGCAAGGCTTGCCGGGCAGGGGCCCGGCCTTGCCGGACGATGGGCAAAAGGGGGTTCGAAATGCAGGGGATCGGCAGGCTGGGCGGCATCGGCATGGCCGGTCCGGCGCGCGGCAAGGCTCGCGGCGGAGCGGGCGGGTTCCGGATCGTGGCCGACGGCGGCGAAGCGGCCAGGGAGGCCGCCGCCGCGGGCGGCATCGCCCTGGCTGGCCTCGGACTGTTCGCCTTGCAGGAGCATGGCAGCGTGGCGGAGCGGAGCGAGGCGGCGCAGCGCCGAGCCAGCGACATCCTCGCGGAACTGACCGCGTTGCAATGCGATATGCTCGGCGGCAGCCGGGTCGACCCCGTCCGGCTGCAGCGGTTGGTGGAGTCGGGGGAGGAGGGTGCCGACCCCGTATTGAGAGAGGTGGTGCAGGGCGTGGTTCTGCGCGCACAGGTGGAATTGATGCGCCGCAGCCTGGATGGATCTATGGCCTTTGCGTGAAAACCACGCTTTGCCAGCAATTTGCGGTATCGCAACCCCTTGGCTTTCGTACAGGCCCGCCTGTATGGTCCGGCCGCGTCATGGGGCCAGGGCGGCGTGCCCGGGCTCCCAAGCGGAATGGGGCCGTCCAGAAAATGCTGATCACCCTCCCGCCCGATTACCGTCCTACGGACGACGAAGAGTTCATGAACTCCCGGCAACAGGAGTATTTCCGTCAAAAGCTGCGGCGCTGGCGGTTGGACCTGTTGCGTGAAGCCGGGGACACCCTGGCAAGCCTCTCCGCCGGCGGCATCTCGGAGGCCGACCTTACGGATCGCGCCAGCGTCGAGACCGACCGCGCCCTCGAACTCCGCACCCGCGACCGTGCCCGCAAGCTGATCTCCAAGATCGACCAGGCGCTGGAGCGGATCGAGAACGGCACCTACGGCTATTGCGAGGAAACTGGGGAGCCCATCGGCCTCCGCCGCCTCGAGGCCCGGCCGATCGCGACGCTCTCCATCGAGGCGCAGGAGCGCCACGAGCGGATGGAGCGGGTCCACCGCGACGACTGACGCCGGCGCCCGCGGGAGCGGGGTCAGGGCGCGCGGATGTTGCGCGCCTTGATGATGTCACCCCATTTGCCGACTTCGCGGCTGAAATAGCCGGGCCATTCCACCGGCCCTTCGGCGAGGATGGCGATGCCCGCCGCCTCCAGCTTCGTCGCCACCTCGGGCGCCCGCAGCGCCGCGGCGCTGGCCGAGGCTAGGACGCGGATGACCGGTTCCGGTGTTCCGGCCGGGGCCAGCATGGCGAAATCCGTCGAACTCTCGAAACCCGGCAGGCCGGCCTCGGCGATGGTGGGCACCTCCGGTGCCAACGCCGCGCGCCGCGCCGTCGAGGTGCCGATCGGCCGCGCCTGCCCGCTCGCCATGAAGGGCAGGGCGGTGATGAGGTCGATGAAGGTCACTTGCGTCTCCCCTGCCAGCAGCGCCTGCGCCGAGGGTCCACCGCCACGATAGGGGACGTGCAGCATGGAGACTCCGGCCATGGCCATGAGCATCTCCGTAGCCAGATGGCTAGTGCCGCCGATGCCCGAGGTGCCGAAGCTGAACCCGTCCGGCTTCGCCCGCGCCAGGGCCAGGAACCCAGTGAGGTCCTGCGCCGGGACCGAAGGGTGCAAGCAGAGGATCTGCGGGCTGCTGGCAAGCAGCGAGACACCGGTGAAGGCCGTGGCATTGTCGTAGGGCAGCGCCGCGAGGTGCGGCGCGATGGCATAGGTGCTGTTGGTGCCGACCAGCAGCGTCGCCCCATCCGGCCGGGCGCGGGCGACGTAGTTGTGGCCGAGCGTCCCCGTCGCGCCGGGCCGGTTCTCGACGACGAAGGGCTGGCCGAGATCGGCTGACATCCGCTGCGCCAGGATGCGCGCCACGCTGTCCGAGGAACCGCCCGCCGGCCACGGGTTGACGATCGTCACCGGCCGGTCGGGATAAGCGCCCTGCGCTCGCGCGATGGCGGGCAGGGCGAGGCCGGCGAGCAGCGTGCGGCGGCGCATCAGCCGAGCTCCAGCAGCAGGTTGAGTTGCGCATCGACCGAGATGCGCGTCCCCGGGCCGATCACGCAGGTGGATTCCCGCTCCTCCACCAGCGCCGGCCCGTCGAAGGACATGTCTGGGCGGAGGGCGTAGCGGTCATAGACCGGGCAGGGCAGGGCGCCATGGACCTCGAAGGTGACGGGCCGCTCGCCGCGCGGCACCGGCCGGTCGCCCGCCTGCGCAGCGCCTTCCGGGGCGCGGATGCGAATGTCCTGGCCCGGTGCGGCGCAGGCCAGTCGCCAGGACAGCGCCTCGATAGGCTGGTCCTCCACCACCCGGCCGAAGCGGGTGCGGTAGCTGTCGAAGAAGGCGCGGCGGATGGCGGGCAGATCGGCCTCGCCGAGCGCGACCGAAGGCAGCGGCACGGCGATCTCGAAGCCCTGGCCGACATGGCGCATATCGGCAGTCGGTGTAAGTTCGATGGCGGCCGGGTCCGCTCCCGCCTCGGCGAGCAGGGCGCGACCTTCCTCGGCCATGCCGGCGATGAGACCGTTGACGACATTCCAATCGAGCCGCTCCAGCCTTCCGACATGGCTGCGGACCATGTCGGTTGCGGGCGGCGCGACGAGGAAGCCCAGCGCCGAGGCGACGCCGGCGCCGAGCGGCACCAGGACTCGCCCGATCTTCAGCAGCCGCGCCAGGTTCCAGGCATGCACCGGCCCGGCGCCGCCGAAGGCGATCAGCGTATAGCCGCGCGGATCGCGCCCCTTCTCGGCGAGATGCATGCGCGTCGCCGCCGCCATGGTCTCGTCGACGATGCGCTGCACGCCGAGCGCCGCCTCGACGGGGGGCAGGTGCAGCGCCTCGGCCACGCCCTCGGCGAATGCGCGGCGCACGCGGTCCGGGTCGAGCGCCATCTCCCCACCGAGGAAGTAGCCTGGGTCGAGCCGGCCGAGCAGCAGGTCGGCATCCGTCACGCAGGGCTCCGTCCCGCCGCGGCCGTAGCAGACCGGGCCGGGGACGGCGCCGGCGCTGCGCGGGCCGACCTTCATCAGTCCGGAGCCCTGCTCGATGCGGGCGATGGAGCCGCCGCCGGCGCCGATCTCGATCATGTCGACAACCGAGACCTTGAGCGGCAGGCCGCTGCCCTTGACGAAGCGGCGCACGCGTCCGGCCTCGAAGTCGAATTTGTGGTCCGGTGCCCCATCCTCGACGAGGCACATCTTCGCCGTGGTGCCGCCCATGTCGTAGCTGACGACGCGGTCGAGCCCGGCGAGGCGGGCGAAGAAGGCGGCGGCCATGGCGCCGGCGGCGGGGCCGCTCTCGATCAGGCGGATCGGGAACTCCTTCGCCTCGCGCACCGCGGCGATGCCGCCGCCGGAGAGCATCACATAGAGCCGCCCGGTGAAGCCGATGCCGGTGAGATCGGCCTCCAGCTTGTCGAGGTAGCGGCGCATGCGGGGCTGGACATAGGCATTGGCGCAGGCGGTGGAGGTGCGTTCGTATTCGCGGATCTCGGGCGCGACCTCGGCCGAGAGGGTGAGCGCGAGGCGCGGGTAGAGCTTGCGGACGATCTCGCCGGCGCGGCGCTCGTGCCGGGCGTCGCGGTAGCTGTGCAGGAAGCCGATGGCCAGCGCCTCGATCCGCCCGCCCTCCACCAGGTCGGTCACCTCGCGCGCCACGGCGATCTCGTCGAGCGGCAGCAACTCCTCGCCCGATGCGTCGAGCCGGCCGGGAATTTCGCGGCGGAGGTGGCGCGGCACCAGCGTCGGCGGCGCCTCCAGGAAGAGGTCGTAGAGGTCGTAGCGGATCTCCCGCCCGATCTCGATGGAATCGCGGAAGCCCGCCGTGGTCAGCAGCCCGACCCGGGCGCCGGTGCGCTCGATGACGGTGTTCGTCACCAGCGTCGTGCCATGGACGATGCTGGTGAGGTCGCGCGGGGCGAGCCCCGCCTCGCGCAGGATGCGCTGCGTGCCCTCGATGATGGCGCGGGAGGGGTCGTCCGGTGTGGTCAGCAGCTTGCCGGTATGGACCGTGTCGCGCAGCGGGTCGTGCAGGACGAGATCGGTGAAGGTTCCGCCGACATCGACGCCGAGCCGGGCCATGCTCAGCGTTCCCCGTAGGGGCTGGGGTCGGTGACGTAGCCGTCGCGCAGGTCGGCGGCCAGCGCCGCCGGGTCGCGCTCGGCGGGAGGGCCGTAGCCACCGCCGCCGGCATAGCGCATGACGAGCCGCATGCCGGGCGCGATGGTGGTACGCGACTTCGGATGCGGCCGGGTGCCGTCGCTCATCACGATCTCGGCCGCCGCGCCCGGCGCGCCGCCGAGCAGCCCCTCCGCCGGATGGTCGCGCCGGTCCGAGAGCAGGGAGAGGCGGAGCGGCCCCGGCGAGCGCACCTCGATCACCGCCTCCTGACCGAGGCCGCCGCGATACTGGCCGGGCCCGCCGCTATCGGGGCGGAGCTGCTTGGCCCAGACGACGAGGGGCGCGACGCTCTCGAAGGCCTCGATGCTACCAGCGCCGGCATTGGTCGGGAAGGCGGTGGTCGGCAGCCCGTCGCGATGCGGGCAGGCACCCATGCCGCCGGAGGCGAAGAGCACCTGGCTGAACCGGTCGCCCGCCCGGTCGAGGCCGGAGAAGAGCGCCCGCATGGTCGGCGCCCCGCCACATTCGGCGATGACCTGGCGCGGGATGACATCGCTCATCGCCTTGTAGATGGCGCCCGCCAGCAGATGACCGGTGAGCTGCCGCGCGCTGACCGGGGCCGGGAAGCGCGGGTTGAGGATGCTGCCCTCCGGCGCCCGCACCTCGATGGCGCGGTAGCTGCCCTCGTTGCGCGGGGTGAAGGGGTCGAGCGCGCATTTCACCGGATAGACGGCATAGGCATGGGTGTAGTTCATCACGCAATTGATGCCGCGATCGACCTGCGGGCTGCTGCCGGCGAAGTCGATCACCATGCGCTCGCCCTCCACTGTCACGGTGCAGGCGATGGTCGTCACATGCTCGTCGAAGCCGTCGGCCTCGATGCTGGCGGACCAGCTTCCGTCCGGCAGCGCGGCGATCGCCTGCCGCATGGCACGGTCGGCGCGGGCATGCAGCGCACGGCCGAGGGATTGCAGGCCGTCGAGCTTCGCATCCTCGAGGAATTCGGCGAGGCGGGCGGCGCAGACCTCGTTCGCGGTGATCTGCGCCTCGAGGTCGCCAAGCACCTGCTTCGGCACCCGGACATTGGCTAGGAAGAGCTCCAGCAGCGCCTCGTTGCGCACGCCCTCGCGCAGCAGGCGCATCGGCGGGATGCGCACGCCCTCCTCATAGACCTCGCGGCAATCGGCCGACCACAGGCTGCCGCCGACATCCGGGCTGTGGGCGATGGAGCCGGCGAAGCCGACCAGCGCGCCGCGATGGAAGATGGGCGTGACGGCGGTGATGTCCGGCAGGTGGCCGGTCGCCAGCCAGGGATCGTTGGTGACGACGCAATCGCCCGGCCGCCAGTCCTCCGCCGGGAAGCGTTGCAGGAAGTGCTTCGTGGTCTTCGGCAGGATGCAGGAGAAGCTGGCAATTCCGCCGGTATTCTCGCTGATGCTGTCGCCGTTGCGGTCCATCAGCACGCAGGCGAAGTCGTTCGACTCGCGGACGATGGTGGAGAAAGCGGTGCGCAGTAGCGCCGCCGCCGCCTCGTCGGCGATGGAGATCAGCCGGCTCCAGAGGATTTCGAGGGTGATCGGATCGAAGCCTTCGTCCTCGGCCATGCCTGCATCCCCTGCGGTCCCCGGGGAGCCTAGGCGGCACGAGCGGGAGGCCGCAAGATTGACAGCGCCGGCCATGCCGGGGAGGCTCGCGGCACGGAGGAAATCCATGCGCCCCATCGCCCGGCGTCCCTTGATCGCTGCCTTGCTCGCGGCGCCTGCCGTGGCGCGGGCGCAGCCGGCCTGGCCGAACCGGCCGGTGCGGGTGGTGGTGCCCTTCCCGCCGGGCGGCTCCAACGATGTCGTCGCACGGCCGCTGGCGGAGAGGCTGCAGGCGCGGCTCGGTCAGCCCTTCGTTGTCGAGAACCGCGGCGGCGCGGGGGGCGCGATCGGCGCCGGCCAGGTCGCGCAGGCGCCGGCCGATGGCTATACGCTGATGGTCACATCCTCATCCTTCCCAACTACGGCGATCCTGCAGAAGCCGGGCTGGGATGCCGAGGCGAGCTTCGATGCGGTGGCGCTGCTGGCGCGCGCGCCCTTCTTCATCATGGTCAATCCGGCGGTCCCGGTGCGCAGCGTCGCCGAATTGGTGGCGCTGGCGAAGGCGAAGCCGGGCGGGCTCGACTACGCCACCTCCGGTGCCGGCGGGATCAACCACTTCATCTCCGAGTATTTCTGCCAGCGCGCCGGCATCCGCATGAACCACGTCCCCTATCGCGGCACCGCGCCGGCGGTGACGGATCTCGTCGCGGGGACGATCCCGGTGATGATCACGACGGTCGCCAGCGCGAATGCCGCCATCCGCGAGGGGCGGGTGCGCGTCATCGCCGCGACGGCGCGGGGTGGCGGGCTGCCGCCGGAGGTGCCGCCGGTGCCAACCGTGCGCGAGTCCGGCATCGACTACGAGGCCGCCATCTGGTGGGGGCTGCTGGCGCCGCGCGGCCTACCGGCCGAGATCCGCGCTGCCGTCCATGCGGCGGCGAATGGAGCGCTCGGCGATGCCAACCTCGCCCGCATCTATGCCGCCGAAGGGGCGACACCCTCGCCGGTCGGGCCGGAGGAGTTTCCTGCCATCCTGCATGCCGATCTCGCGCGCTGGCGCGAGGTGGCGCGCATCGCGGAGATCCGCGCCGAATGACGCGGCACCGCCACGAATTCGACCCCACCGCGACGGGTGCGCTGCACGGGCTGCGGGTGCTCGACCTCTCGCGCCTCGTCGCCGGGAATGTGTTGACCAAGGTGCTGGCCGACCATGGCGCCGAGGTGGTGAAGCTGGAACCGCCGGAGGGCGACACGCTGCGCGCCTGGCGCATCAAGGGTGTCTCCACCACCTGGAAGACGCTGAGCCGCAACAAGCTCTCGGTCTGCCTGGCGCTGCGCGACCCGCGGGCGATCGAGGTGGTGAAGCGCCTCGTGGCCAATGCGGCGATGCTGGTCGAGAGCTTCCGCCCCGGCGTGCTGGAAGCGATGGGCCTGGCGCCGGAGGTGCTGCTGGCGATCAATCCGCGCCTTGTCATCGTCCGGATCAGCGGCTGGGGGCAGGACGGGCCCTACCGGCACAAGCCGGGCTTCGGCACGCTGGTCGAGGGCTATGCCGGCTTCGCCGCCGTCAACGGTTTCGCCGACCGCGAGCCAGTGCTGCCGCCGATGTACATGGCCGATGGCTATGCGGGCCTCTACGGCGCGGCGACCGCGATGATCGCGCTCCGCCATGCGGAGGCGACCGGGCAGGGGCAGGCGATCGACCTGACGCTCTTCGACCCGATCCATGTGATGATGGAGCCGCAGCACGCCAACTGGCAGCTCACCCGCGAGCTGAAGCCGCGCACCGGCAGCCGCAGCACCAATGCGGTGCCGCGCAATGCCTACCAGACGAAGGATGGCGGCTGGGTCTGCCTCTCGGCCTCGACGCAGGGGATGACGGAGAAGCTGCTGCGCAGCATCGGCAGGCCAGAGCTGATCGACGACCCGCGCTTCCGCAGCAATGCCGACCGGGTGCGGCACGGCGAGGAGCTGGATGCCATCATCGGGGCCTATATCGCCGAGCGGAGCCTGGCGGAGGCGCTGGCGCATTTCGACGCGGCGGGCGTCACCATCGGCCCGATCATGGATGCGGAGATGCTGGCCGGCGACCCTTACGTGATCGAGCGCGAGGCCGTTATCGCCGTGCCGGACGAGGAGATGCCCGAGGGCTGGCTGCCGATGCATGGCATGGTGCCACGGCTCTCGGCGACGCCCGGCATCTTGGCGCGGCCGGCACCCCGGCTCGGCGAACATAACGAGGCGGTGCTCGGGCCGGTCCTCGGCGCCGGGGAGGTTGCGCGGCTGCGCGGCGAGGGCGTGCTGCGCGAGGGGTAACAGCCGGACCCGGAACCATCCGCACCTCCGGCTGTTGTGCCGGCGTAGCGGGAGACCCTGGTCATGCGGCTCGGCGACGAGAGGGAAAGCGGCAATATCGAGGACCGGCGTGGCGGCGGCGGTCGTGGCGGACTCCCTATCGGCGTGGCAGGCGGCGGGCTCGGGACCATCGCGCTGGTGCTGGTGGCGCTGTTCTTCGGCGTCGATCCGTCGGTGATCCTCTCGGGCGGCGGCGGCGGTCAGCCGGATGCGCCGGTCGCGCGGCAGGAGGGCAGCGGTCCGTCGGAGGTTGCGGATGATGGGCAGCGCCGCTTCGTCGCGCAGGTGCTGGCGACGACGGAGGATGTCTGGACAGAGGCCTTCCGCCGCGGCGGCAACACCTACCAGCCGCCCAACCTCGTGCTGTTCAGTGGCACGACGCAGAGCGGCTGTGGCACGGCGCAGACGGCGACGGGGCCCTTCTACTGTCCGCTCGACCAGAAGGTGTATCTCGACACCGCGTTCTTCCGCGAGATGGAGCGGCGGCTGGGCGCGCCGGGCGACTTCGCCCGCGCCTATGTCATCGCGCATGAAGTCGGCCACCATGTGCAGAACCAGATCGGCGTGCTGCGCCGCGTCGATGCGGAGCGGCGCGGGATGGGAGAGGCGGAGTCCAACGCGCTGCAGGTGCGCGTCGAGCTGCAGGCGGATTGCTTCGCCGGCGTCTGGGCGAACCGCACGCAGCAGATGCGCCAGGTGCTCGAGCAGGGCGATATCGAGGAGGGGTTGAACGCCGCCGCCGCTGTGGGTGACGACCGGCTGCAACGGCGCTCGCGCGGCGTGGTGGTGCCGGAGAGCTTCACCCATGGCAGCTCGGCGCAGCGGGTGCAGTGGTTCCGCCGCGGGCTGGAGGCGGGCGATCCCCGTGCCTGTGACACGTTTGCGGGACGACCCTGATCCGAAGCGCTTACGGCTGTACCTGCAACGAACGGAACGGTGCGATGTCCGTTAGTGGACCAATGGCGCGCTGCAAGCGGGCCATCGCCACAACACGGGAACACGAAGATGCGAAAGACGATCCTCAGCCTGGCGCTGCTCGGCACCATCTCGGCCCTGCCGGCTTTCGCCCAGACCGCCACCGCGCCCGGGACCGCACCTGGGGCCGCCACGGCGCCCGGGACCGCCACCGCGCCCCGGACCGAGCCCGACCGCAGCGGCACCAATGCGCCGAGCGCGCGCAGCGAAAGCACGCCGCCGGCGGTCACCATGGATAACGGCACCCGCACCACCGCGAACGCGCCGGCGGCCGGTGCCAACAGCTTCACCGAGGGCCAGGCGCGCAGCCGGATCGAGGCTGCCGGCTTCAGCGGCGTCGATGACCTCCAGAAGGACGACCAGGGCATCTGGCGGGCCCGCGCGACGCGCAACGGACAACAGGTCAGCGTCTCGCTCGACTTCCAGGGCAATGTGACGACGCGCTGAACCTTTCGAACGGAACAGGAGACTTCATCATGGCGACACGCACCATCGCGCGTCTTTTCGACAACTACTCCGACGCGGCCGCGGCCGTGCGCGACCTCGAGGCCGCTGGCTTCCCGCATGACGACATCAGCCTCGTTGCCCGCGGCGCCGAGGGCGGCACGACGACGCCGACCACCAGCACCACCGATGTCGCCGACAACGGCCCGGGCCATACCGGCGCCAGCACCGGCGCGGGGACGGGTGCGACGCTCGGCACGCTGGTCGGCGGCGGCGCGGGGCTGCTTGCCGGCATCGGCGCGCTGGCGATCCCGGGGCTCGGCCCGATCGTCGCGGCTGGTTGGCTGGTGGCGGCGCTGACCGGCGCCGGCGTCGGCGCGGCGGCAGGCGGGCTGCTCGGCGCGCTGACCCAGGCGGGGCTCGGCGAGGAGCAGGCCGCGGTCTATGCCGAGGGCGTGCGGCGCGGCAGCAACCTCGTCACCGTGCGGGCCGATGACAGCCGCGCGCATGAGATCGACGCGATCCTGGCGCGGCACAATGCGCAGGACCTCGATGCCAGCAGCGGCCGCTGGGACGAGAGCGGCTGGGTGCGGCATGACAGCGCGCCGCGCGCGGCGGATGACACGATGCCGGCGCGGTCGACGGCGACTGCCGGGATGACCAGCCCCACGACCGGCCTCGGCGCGGCGACGGGCATCGGCACCACGACGGCTGCGGGGCAGATGGGCACTCGCACCGGCGCCGGCACGCGGACGGATGCGGCGATCGGCAGCCCCGATGGCACGCCGGGCAATCCGCCGGGCACGCAGGCGTCGCGCGGCTTCGACGATGTCGCTGGCACCAATGTCAGCGGCGCGCGGCCGCAGAACGAGACCAGCCGTGGCGCGGGCACCGGCACCGGCATGGGCGGCACCAGCGCGCCTGACGGTACGCCGGGCAATCCGCCGGGCACGCAGGTCTCGCGCGGTTTCGACAAGGTGGCGGGCACCAATGTGAGCGGTGCCCATCCCGAGAACGAGACCAACCCGAACCGGAACCCCGATCCGGCTATCTAGAGCAAGCTCCCATTCGGCGGGAGTAGGTGGAGCGGTGTCCGTGAGCCAAGGTGAACGGACATCGCCCTAAGCGAGTGGGGCCCGTCGCGCGATGACCGCGACGGGCCCGCCGCCGTCCGGGCCCTGGTGCTCGGCGCCGCCGCTGACGAAGATGTCGGTGCGGCCGACGGCGCCGGCGATGACGCCGCCCACCACTGCGCGGGCATGGCGCGTGGCGTTGATGTCGCTGTCGTCCCACATGATGTGACGCTGGCCGCGGATGCGGCCGTCCGATGAAGGCTCCGCCTTCGCCAGCACGGCGACGAGGCGGTCGGCGGCGGAGGGGGCGAGCTGGCCATCTTCCGTCGGCAGGCCGGCGAGGCGGAGGGCGCGGTGCACGGCCGGCAGGTCGATGGCATCCCGCATCACCGCATGGGCGATGGCGAGGTCGCCGCTCCAGTCAGGGCTGTTGCCGAGGACGATGATCTCGCAGCGCTCCAGCTCGACGCCGGCGGAGGCGCTGGCGACGGCGGAGTGCTTCTCCAAGTTCCGGCCGATCTCGTTGGGGGCGATGGCGTCGACCTCGCCGAGGGCCAGGGCCACGCCGAGGGCGGAGGCGCCGCGGGAGAGGCCCATCGAGGCATAGGTGTCCTCAGTCGCCACGGGGGCGCGTGCGGCGGCGATGCGCTCCGTCGTCAGCAGCGGGCATTTCACCTGGACGTAGTGGGGCTCGGCGATGCCGGCCTCCGCCATCGCCTCGCGCACCGCGGCGGCGACGGCTTCGGCCTGGGCGGGGCGGCCGATCTCCTCCGGGGCGAGGTCGCGGGTGAAGGCGGTGCCGATGGCCAGGGCGCCCTGCGGGTTGGGTGTGTCGGCCGCCGCCACCGTGAGGATGAGGAAATGCGGGGAGAGGCCGCCCTCCGTGCCGCCGGACATGACGAGGGCGACGCGGGCGGCGGCTTCGGCGCCGAGTTGGCGCGTCAGCAGCAGCGTGAGGGATTGCACGGCATAGGCGCGGGTGAAGTCGTTGACGCAGCCATTGCCCTCGGTCTTGCCGAGGATGGCCACGATGCCTGCTGGGTCGAGCGTGCCGGCGGCGATGAGTTGCTCGATCGCCGCGGTGTCGCCAGGGTGGCGCATCGGGACGCGGTGGAGGGCGGCGCGGCGGGGCTTCGGCATCGGCGGGGGCTTCCGGAAGAGGGTTTCAGTGGCACCATGGCGGGGCGAAGGAGGGTTCCGCATGTATGGCACCATTGCGCTCGACGGGCGCGGCTACCGCTTCATCCCGGCGGTGTTCCAGTATTCGGGCGGCGTCGCGGCGCTGCCGGGCTGGCGGCTGGAGCGGGTGCGCTTCGCCGATCCGGTGCCGCTGGCCGCGGGCTTCGCGCAGATCGCCGAGTTCCTGCGCTCGGCGGGGCTGCCGCTGACGGCGTTCTGCGCCTGCGAGTTGCGGTCGCCGGCGCCCTTCACCGATGACGGTTTCCGGCGGTTCAACGAGGGCTATGCAAAGGTGCTCGGCGAGTGGGACGTGCTGGCGGAGGGGCGGAACCCCGTGGCGCGCAGCAATGTCTGCCCGGAGATCGCGCCGCCGGCGGAGCCGTGCTTCCATGCCTTCAGCTATGCGCTGCCGGATGCGGGGGCGGGGCCGAGCTTCGTCGTCGCGGGCAGCGGCGAGAGCATGGAGGGGAAGGTGACCTATGCGGAGAGCACGGTCGCCTACCGGGACCTGTCGCCGGAGGGCATCCGGGCCAAGGCCGAGTATGTGCTGGGCGAGATGGAGCGGCGGATGGCGGCGCTCGATGCCGGCTGGGCGGCTACGACGGGGGTGCAGGTCTACACGGTGCATGACATCCATCCCTTTCTCGGCGACGAACTGGTGCGGCGCGGGGCGGCCAGGCATGGCGTCACCTGGCAGCATTGCCGGCCGCCGGTGGTGGACCTGGAATACGAGATGGATTGCCGCGGGCTGCCGCTGGAGCGGGTGATCTAAATTCCTAAAGCTTCGGGCGGCCAAGTTCTTGATCCCGCTCGCTTCAGTGCGGTGGCTTGAGACTTTTAGAGGTTGAGGGCCATCGCGCGGGCTCGGGCGATCGACTCCTGTGGATAATCAACTTTTGGTTTGGTTATCCTCGATGCGGGCGCGGCTCGACGCGCCTGCATTGGGAGGAGACGGGACAGCCATGGCCGTCATGAAAGCAATCGCCAAGGATGCCTGGGCGATGGGTGAACTCGTCTATGCCTATCAACAGGGGGACGCGGACTACAACTACAAGGATATCGGCCCCTGGGGCGCGGTGCGGAACGGCTATTGCGCGGCGCTCGGCTTCAAGTGGATCGGGCTGCGCCTGCGCGGGCAGGACCTGCCCTACGACGTCAAGACTCGCTTCGCCGAGAAGGAGGACTGGCGCATCACCCGGTTGCACAACCTGACCAAGGACGCCAACGGGTACAACAACGTGCTCCAGGAACTCGGGCTCGAGCGACAGGCGCCGACGACCTTCTTCGGTATCCCGTCGGCCCTGCAGGTCGTGCCGAAGGTGGGGGCTGAAGAGGGCTGCTACATGATCCAGTACAAGCGCGACGGTGGCGGGCACCTCGCGGCCATCCAGGTCGAGCCGAAGACCTTCCGGTATTTCGACGCCAATTTCGGGCACTTCGCCTTCGCGTCCAAGGACCGGTTCACGGCTTGGTACCAGGACTTCCTCACCGTGTCCGGCTACCGGGCGCGCTACCTGAACGCGACGATCGTGACCAAGGTGGCGCTGTATTCGGGCTCCAGCGTGAGCGGCCTCCGGGCCCGGTTCGGCGGCTAAAGCGGGCTTGGCACGGCAGGACTTAGGCTAGTAGTCCTATAGCCTGCCGGTGCCGGGAATGCAAGCGGTTCAGGCGGCGGCGAGCCAGCCGCGGCAGCCGCGGGCGACGGCCTCGCCGACCAGCAGCAAGGCGGGGCCGCCGGTGACCCAGCCCGGCGCCTCGGCGGCGATGCTTTGCAGCGTGCCGTGGAGGACGCGCTGCTGCGGCGTGCCGCCGCGCTCGATGACGGCCGCGGGCATGGAGGGCGACATGCCCTCGGCGACCAGGGCGTCGCGCAGCGGGGTCAGGGTACTGATGCCCATGTAGATCGCCAGGGTGTGGCCGGGCTGGACCAGGCCGCGGACATCGACGCCGCCGTCGCGCCGGTGGCCGGTGACGAAGGTGACGGCGCGGGCGGCGTCGCGATGCGTCAGCGGGATGCCGGCGCCGGCGGCGCAGGCGAGGGCCGCGGTGACGCCGGGAACGACCTCGCAGGGGATGCCGGCTTCCGCCAACGCCTCGGCTTCCTCGCCGCCGCGGCCGAAGATCAGCGGGTCGCCACCCTTGAGGCGCACCACGCGCTTGCCCTCGCGGGCGAGGCGAACCAGCAGCGTGTTAATGTCCTCCTGCTTCATGCAGTGATTGGCCCGCGCCTTGCCGACGAAGATGCGCTCGGCATCGCGGCGGGCCATCTCCAGCACCGCTTCCGTGCCGAGGCGGTCGTGGACGATGACATCGGCCTCGCCAAGGAGGCGGAGCGCGCGGAGCGTCAGCAGGTCGGCGGCGCCGGGGCCGGCGCCGACCAGGTGGACCATGCCGCGGGGTCGGGTGTCGGCGGCGTCGAGGGCGGTGGCGAAGGCGGCGTCGGCCTCCGGGTCGCGGCCGGCGAGGGCCAGTTCGGCGGGGGGGCCGGCCAGCGCCGCCTCGAGGAAGCGGCGGCGGGCGCCGAGGTCGGGCAGGCGGGCGCGGACGGCGGATTTGAAACGCTCGGCGAGGGCGGCGATGCGGCCGAGGGTGGGGGGCAGGACGGCCTCGATCCGCTGGCGGACCATGCGGGCGAGGACGGGGGCGGCGCCACCGGTCGAGACGGCGATGGTGACCGGGTCCCGGTCGATGATGGCCGGCATCAGGGCTGTGCAGAGGGCGGGGCGGTCGACCACGTTCACTGGGATCCCCCGCGCGCGGCAGGCGGCGGCGAGAGCCTGCAGCTCGGCCTCCGGGGCGTCGGCGCCGATGGCCAGCGGGCAGCCATCCAGCAGGTGGTCTTCGAAACGGGTGGCGAAGCGGATCTCGGCGCCGGCGGCGCGGAGGGGCTCGGCCTTGCGTTCCGCTACCTCGCCGCTGCCGAGGACCAGCACCGGCCGGGCCTGGAGGTCGAGGAAGACGGGGAAATGCTGCATCAGGCGGGTTCCGGCACCGGTCGTTTGGTCAGGAAGGCGGCGATTTCCGGGCGGCAGGAGCCGCAGCCCGTGCCGGCCCGCGTTGCCTCGCCGACCAGGGCGAGGGTGTTAGCACCACGGGCGATGGCTGCGCAGATACTGGATGCGGCGATGCCGTGGCAGACGCAGATGGTGGGCGAGGGGGCGGGGCCGTCGGATGGGGCGCCGGCGAGCAGGGCGCGGCGGGCGGCGCTGCCGATGGCGGCTTCGGCGAAGAGGGAGAGGAGCCAGTCGCGGGGCGGCAGCAAGGTCGGGTCGGGGGCGAGGAAGAGGGCGGCGAGGAGGCGGCCCTCGCGGAGGAGGGCGGCACGGTAGAGGCCGGCGGCGGGGTCTTCCAGCAGGACCCAGGCGGCGGTGGGGGTAGCGGCCTGACTGCCATCGTCCCGAGCGGCGATGGTTGGGGGCTGGATCGGCGGCTCGGGGAGGCCTGCATTGGCCTGGCGCTCGTCCGGCTGGTGCAGGACGAGTTGGCGGAGGCGGGCGAAGACCTCGGCGGCGGGAGCGGTGCCGGCGAGTTCGTGGCGGAACAGGCCGGGGGCGGCGGGGATGAGGGCGGTCCAGTCCGCCAGCTCGGCGCCGAGGCTGCGGCGGGCGAGGAGGAAGCCGTGCCAGGCCATCGGCGCGGGGGCGAGGCGGATGGGGGTGTGCTTCAGCTCGGGCTGGCCGCTGACCGGGTCCACCGCCGGGTTGACCGAGGCGTTGATGCGGGCCGCCGGGGCGAAGCGGGCAGTCCAGTGCATCGGCACGAAGACGGTGCCGCGGGCCATCCCCGAGTCGTGGCGGAGGCGGAGGGTGGCCTCGCCCCAGGGGCTTTCGATGCGGGCAAGGCTGCCATCGGCCATGCCTGACGCGTCGGCGGGGTGGATGGCGGCGGTGGGCTCGGGGGTGTGGGCCATGAGGCGGGGGACGGGGCCGGTGCGGGTCATGCTGTGCCACTGGTCGCGGAGGCGGCCGGTCAGCAGGGCGAGGGGGTAGGGCGCGGAGGTGGCGTTCGCGGGGGGGCGGTAGGGGGTGGGGATGAAGCGGGCAGCGGGGGTGAGGCGGGCACCCTGTTCGCCGCGACGGGCGACGGGCCAGCGGGTGGGAGGGAAGGCGGCGTATTCGGCGTCGGTGAGGTCCGCCAGGCCGGTGAGGTCGAAGGCGCGTGGGGCGGGGCGGGCGAGGGCGGTCAGGGCGGCGTGCTCGCGGAAGATCCCGGCCGGGGAGGTCCAGGCGAAGGCGTCGGACCAGCCGAGGCGGGCGGCGACCTGGGCGATGGCCCACCAGTCCGGGCGGGCCTCGCCGGGGGCGGGGCGGAAGGCGCGCTGGCGGCTGATGACGCGCTCGCTGTTCGTCACCGTGCCGTCCTTCTCGCCCCAGCCGAGGGCGGGGAGGCGGATGCGGGCGAGGTCCATCGTATCGCTCTCGCGGGTGCAATCGGAGACGACGAGGCAGGGGAGACGGCGGAGGGCATCGCGGACGCGGGCGGCGTCGGGAAGGGAGATGGCGGGGTTGGTGGCCATCACCCAAAGGGCGCCGATGCGGCCTTCGCCCGCCGCGCGGAAGAGGTCGATCGCCTTGAGGCCGGGGCCGGCGGCGAGGTTGGGGGCCTGCCAGTAGTCGCGCAGTGCGGCGGTCTCGGCGGGGATGGACCAGTCGAGATGGCCGGCGAGGGTGTTGGCGAGCGCGCCCACCTCGCGGCCGCCCATGGCGTTCGGCTGCCCGGTGATGCTGAAGGGGCCGGCGCCGGGCTGGCCGATGCGGCCCGCCAGCAGGTGGCAGTTGATGATGGCGTTGGCCTTGTCCGTCCCGGCGGAGGATTGGTTGGCGCCCTGGCTGAAGAGGGTGACGGTGCGGGGCGTCGCGGCGAACCAATCGAGGAAGGTGGCGAGGAGGGTGGGGTCGAGGCTGGTGTCGCCGTCGGCCTGCGCCAGGGTCTCGGCGAGGCCCTGGGCATCGCTGCGGAAGCCGAGGCCGTGGAGGTGGCGGAGCAGGGTGTTGAACAGGGCGACGTCGCGGCCGGGGGCGATGGGGAGGTGGAGGTCGGCGCCCTCGCAGGAGGCGGTGCGGCGGGGGTCGATGACGACGAGGCGCATCGCCGGGCGGGCGGCGCGAGCGGCCTGGACGCGCTGGAAGAGGATGGGGTGGCACCAGGCGAGGTTGCTGCCGACGAGCACCACGAGGTCGGCGAGCTCGAGGTCCTCGTAGAGGCCAGGGACGAGGTCCTCGCCGAAGGCGCGGCGGTGGCCGGCGACGGCGGAGGCCATGCAGAGGCGGGAATTACTGTCGATGTTGCCGGTGCCGAGGAAGCCTTTCGCCAGCTTGTTGGCGGCGTAGTAGTCCTCAGTGAGGAGCTGGCCGCTGACGTAGAGGGCGGTGCCCGCCGGGCCGTGCTCCGCCAGCGCGTGGCGGAAGCCTTCCGCCACGGCGTCGAGGGCCACGTCCCAGCTCGCGCGCTTGCCGTCGACCTCGGGGTGGAGGAGGCGGCCGGGCTGGTCGAGGGTCTCGCCGAGCGCAGTGCCCTTGCTGCAAAGGCGGCCGCGATTGGCAGGATGCTGGGGGTCGCCGCGCAGGGTGCCGTCGGCGCCGGCGAGGATGCCGCAGCCAACGCCGCAATAGGGGCAGGTGGTCCGTGTGTCGGCCATGGGGGTGCGCCTGTCGGGAGCGGGCTGGCTGGGGCGTGAGCGGCTGGCGGCGGAGCTAGTACACGTCGCGCTGGTAGCGGTGCTGGCGGGCCAGCGCGACGATCCAGTCCCGGGCCTGGTCGGCATTCATCCCGCCCTGCCGCATGGCGATCTGGCGGAGGGCGGCATCCACGTCCTTCGCCATGCGGGAGGCGTCGCCGCAGACATAGATGTGCGCGCCGTCCTGCAGCCAGCGCCAGAGATCGGCTGCGTCCTCGCGCATGCGGTCTTGGACATAGACCTTCTGCACGCCGTCGCGGGACCAGGCCAGCGAGAGGGCGGTGAGCAGGCCGTCCTCGCGCCAGGCCTCGATCTCGGGGCGGAAGAGGAAGTCGGTCGCGCTGCGCTGGTCGCCGAAGAAGAGCCAGTTACGGCCGCGCGCGCCGGTGGCCGCGCGGTGCTGGAGGAAGGCGCGGAAGGGGGCGATGCCGGTGCCCGGGCCGATCATGATGACGGGCGTCTCCGGGTTATCGGGCAGGCGGAAGGGGCTGGGGTGGATGTAGGCGCGGAGGGGCTGTGCCGGCGTGGCGCGGAAGGCGAGGTGGCAGGAGGCGATGCCGTCGCGCCGGCGGCCGCGGCGCTCGGCCTGCACGACGCCGATGCAGAGTTCGACCTTGCCGGGGGCGGCGAGGGGTGAGGAGGCGATGGAGTAGAGGCGGGGCTTCAGCGCCGGGAGGGAGGCGATGAGGTCGGCCAGGGGCGGACGGGCGGAGGGAAAGGCCTGGAGGAGGTCGAGGAGGTCGGCGTCCTTCGGCTCGGCATCGTCGTCGCCGTCGGAAAGCTTGCGGAGCATTGCGGCTTCGCGTGGGTCCTTCGCGGCGCCGGCGAGAAGGTCGGTGGTGCGGTCGAGGGGGCGGGCGATGTCCTTCTCCCGCAGGAGGACGGGGCGGAGGGAGGGGTCGGCGCCGAGGGCGGCCATCACCGCATCGACCAGGGCAGGGTCGTTCTCGGCGGCGAGGCCTAGGCTGTCGCCGGGCTGGTAGGCGAGGCCGGTGCCGGCGAGGTCGAGGACGATGTGGCGGACATCCTTGGCCGAGGCGGGGCCGGTGAGGCGAGTGGCGGCGAGGAAGCGGACGGGCTCGCCGATGGGGGCGGTGGGCTTGGGGGCCGGGGCGGGAGTGGCGAGGGGGGCGGCTTCGGCGAGGAGGGACTTCAGCGCCTTCGCGGTCGGCTTGCCGCCGGGGACGCAAAGGGAGGCGGAGGTTTCGGCGCCGCTGGCCAGGGCCTCGGCGTAGGTCTGGCAGATGTAGCCGCATTGGCCGCAATCGAGCTGGGCCATGGCGGCCATCAGGCGGCGGGGCTTCGGCTTGCCTTCGGCCAGAGCCAGGCGCTCGGCGAGGTCGAGGGCGGGGTCGTGCCAGGGGAAGTCCTCTACCTCCTGCGCGGGGGCGGGGGAGGCGTTGAGCGGGGCGCCCTCGGAGCCGCCGTAGAGGCCGGCGAGGAAGCCGTTCAGCCAGGCGCGCTGGGCGGGGGTGAAGGGGGCCGATTCGGGGATCAGCGGGACGGGGGAGATGGCGTTCATGCGTCCTCCAGCACCCGGGCCGCGGCGAGGGCGGCCAGGGTCTCGTCGGATTGGCTGGCGGACCAGAGATGGAAGCTCTCGGCCCCGGCGCGGTCGCGCTGCCAGGCTTGCAGCAGAGCGAGGACGATGGGGCCAAGCTCGTCATGGGCGACGGATTTGCGGACCAGGCGGCCGATCTTCTGCTCGGGGCCGGCGCCGCCGCCAATGTGGAGGTCGTAGCCTTCGACCATGTCCTCGCCGCGCTCGACCTTGGCGCCGATCAGGCCGATATCGGCGATGTAGTGCTGGGCGCAGGAGTGGTGGCAGCCGGTCAGGTGGATGTTGATCGGCTGGTCGATGGCGATGCGGGCGTCGAGGAAGTCGGCGAGTTCGGCGGCGTGGCGCTTGGTGTCGGATGCTGCGAATTTGCAGCCGGCGGCGCCGGTGCAGGCGACGAGGCCGCCGCGCAGGGCGCTCGCCTCCCAGCCGAGGCCGAGTTGCGCGAGGCCGGACCGGATGGCGGGAATGCTTGCCTCGGGGATGTCGGAGATCAGCAGGTTCTGCCAGACGGTCAGGCGGATGGTGCCGCTGCCATGCCGCTCGGCGAGGTCGGCGAGGCCACGGAGCTGGGCAGTGGTGAGGCGGCCGAGCGTCGTCGTCACGCCGATATAGGAGAGGCCGGGCTGCTTCTGGGCGTGGATGCCGATATGGCCGTGCTTCGCGGGCGCGCCCGGCGGCGTCGTGGCGGCGAGGCGGGGGAGGGGCTTGCCGAGGCGGTCCTCGACGGCGAGGAGGAAGCTCTCCACGCCCATGCGGTCGAGGACGTATTTGAGGCGGGCCTTGGTGCGGTCGGTGCGGCAGCCTTCGGCGATGAAGACGCGGAGGATGGCGTCGCAGACGGACACCACATCCTCGGGTGCGATGGCGACGCCGGTGGCGCGGGCGAAGTCGCGATGGCCGGTGATGCCGCCGAGGTTCAGGCGGAAGCGGATGCCCTCCGCCGTCTCGATGGCGGTGAGGGCGATGTCGTTGGTCTCTTGCAGCACCTCGACGGCGCCGCCGCCGCTGAGCGAGATATTGAACTTGCGCGGCAGGGCGAAGAGGTCGCGCGTCGCCAGGATGTGGTGGTGCAGCGCGCGGACCAGGGGGCGGGTGTCGATCAGCTCGGCCAGGTCGATGCCGGCCGTCGGCGATGCGGTGACGTTGCGGATGTTGTCGGCGCCGGTGCCGCGCGGCAGCAGGCCGATATCGCCGAGGCGCATCACCACCTCGCGGCCCTTGGCGGCCGGAATCTCGCGGTATTGCAGGTTGGCGCGGGTGGTGATGTCGGCATGGCCGTTGGCGCAGTCCTCGGCGATGTCGGCGATGCCGCGGAGTTGCCACGCATTCAGGATGCCGCCGGGGATGCGGAGGCGGCACATAAAGGCGTCCTGTGCGGGGCCCACGTAGAAGAGGCCGTGGTAGCGGCCGATGAAGTCCTCGATCGGCTTCGGGAAGCGGCCCGCGGCGGCGCGGGCGGTGAGTTCGTCCCAGCGGTCGAGGGGGTGGCGCTCGCGCTTGGCCTGCTCCTGCAGGACGAGCTTGCCGCCGGCGGCCAGTGTGCGGTCCTGGGCGGCGCGCAGTGCATCGGCGGGGGCGTTGCCTTCGCTTGCGGGGGCGAGGCTGCCGCGGCGGGCCTCGACGCCGGCCATGAAGCCTTTCAGGTACTCTTGCTGCTCGGGGCTGAAACCGGTGTCGGGCATCAGGCTGCCTCCCGCACGAAGGCCGGACCCAGGGCGAGAGCCGACCGGAACCCCGCCACGCTGCGGCGGGTGGTGATGAGATCGAGGTAGAAGCCGGCATCGGCCGTGTCGCCGTAGAGGACGGCGCCGATAAGCCTTCCGTCGCGTAGCAGGAGGCGGCGGTAGCGTTCCTCCGCCTCGTCGCGGAGGGTGATGCATTCGGCTTCGGCATCGGCGATGTCGCCGGCGGACCAGACGGCGGTGCCGGAGACCTTCAGCGCGGCAGCGTCGGCGCGTGGGGCCCAGGCGGCGGCCTCGCCGGCGATGGCGCGGGCGGCGACCTCGGCCTGCTCCAAGGCGGGAGCGACGAGACCGATGCAGCGGCCCGCATGCTCGGCGCATTCGCCGATGGCGAAGATGGCGGGGTCGGCGGTGCGCATGGCATCGTCCACCGTGATGGCGCGGGCGCAGGGGAGGCCGGATTCGCGGGCGAGGGCGATGTTGGGGCGGATGCCGACGGCCATCACCACCAGCTCCGCCGGGATGCGGGTGCCATCGGCGAGGAGGACGGCGCGGGCGCGGTCCTCGCCTTCGATCGCCGTGGTGCTGGCGGGCATGGCGAAGCGGATGCCGCGGGTGCCGAGGCGGCTGGTCAGGAGGGCGCCGGCGGCAGGGTCGAGCTGGCGTTCCATGGGCCAGCCGACGGCGTGGACGACGGTCACGCGCAGGCCGCGGGCGGCGAGGCCGACGGCGGCCTCCAGGCCGAGGAGGCCGCCGCCGATGACGACCGCGCGGCCGCCGGAGCGGGCGGCGTGGAGCATGGCGCGGACATCGTCCATGTCGCGGTAGAGGACGACGCCGGGCAGCGTCGCGCCGGGGAGGGGCAAGCGGATGGCGGTGGAGCCGGTGGCGAGCACCAGGCGGTCGTAGGGGAGGCGTTCGCCGCGCGCCGTCACCGCCACGCCCGCGGCGCGGTCGAGGGCGGCGATGGGGGTGGCGGGGCGATAGTGGATGCCGAGCGAACGCAGCACCGGGAGGGGGTGGGTGATGAGGGATTCGATGGTCGCATCACCTGCCAGCAGCTTCGACAGGGCGACGCGGTCGTAGGGCAGCGCGGCTTCGGCGCCGGCGAGGGTGACGCGGGCGGCGGGCAGGCGCTCGGCGAGGCGGACGGCGCAGCGCGTGCCGGCCGGGCCCGCGCCGATGACGAGGATGCGCATGGTGCTGGGCCTCAGGCGGCGGCGAGCGCAGGGTTGGCGTGGCGGGCGTGGAGGAATTCCAGCACCGCCGTTCGCGCGGCGACGAAGCGCGGGTCGGCCGCCAAAGCGAGGCGGTCGCGGGGGCGGGGGAGGTCGACCTCAAGGATTTCGCCGATGCGGGCGTTGGGGCCGTTGGTCAGCATGACGATGCGGTCGGAGAGCAGCACGGCTTCGTCGACGTCATGGGTGATCATCACCACGGTGGTGCCGTGGCTGGCGTGGATCTCCATCACCTGGTCCTGGAGGTGGGCGCGGGTCAGGGCGTCGAGGGCGCCGAAGGGCTCGTCGAGCAGCAGAACCTTGGGCTTCATTGACAGGGCACGGGCGATGCCGATGCGCTGCTTCATCCCGCCCGAGATTTCGGAGGGGCGCTTGTCCTTGGCGTGGGTCATGCGGACGAGCGCCAGGTTCTCCAGCACCCAGGCGTGGCGTTCGGCGCGGGACATCGTCTTCGACAGGGTCTGGTCCGCGGCGAGCCTGACGTTCTCGTAGCAGGTGAGCCAGGGCAGCAGGCTGTGGTTCTGGAAGACGACGGCGCGGTCGGGGCCGGGGCCCTCAATCTCGCGGCCTTCCAGCACCACGCCGCCCGCCGTCGCGGGGAGGAGGCCGGCGATGACGTTCAGCAGCGTGCTCTTCCCGCAGCCGCTGTGGCCGATGACGGAGACATACTCGCCGCGGGCGATCTGCAGGTCGATCTCGCGGAGGACGGGGATGGGCGCCTTGGGGAAGGCGACGGAGAGCTGGGAGATGTCGAGGAAGCGGTCCATCTGGCGTTCTCCCCTTAGCTCGCGGAGGTGCCGCGGGTGGCGAAGCGGCCGGCGAGGGCCACGATGCGGTCGAGCGCGAAGCCGACCAGGCCGACATAGGTGAGGGCCACGATGAGGTCGGAGAGATTGGAGCTGTTCCAGGCATCCCAGATGAAGAAGCCGATGCCGACGCCGCCGATCAGCATCTCGGCGGCGATGATCGCCAGCCAGCTAAGGCCGATGCCGATCTTCAGGCCGGTGAAGATGTAGGGGGCGGCGGCCGGCAGCACGATCTTCCAGAAGAAGGCGGGGCCGCGCAGGCGGATGACGGCGGCGACGTTGCGGTAGTCCTGCGGGACATTCCTCACGCCGACTGCGGTGTTGATGATGATCGGCCAGATCGAGGTGATGAAGATCACGAAGATCGCCGAGGGCTGCGCCTCGCGGAAGGCGGCGAGCGAGAGAGGCAGCCAGGCGAGCGGCGGGACGGTGCGGAGCACCTGGAAGATCGGGTCGAGGCCGCGCATGGCGAAGTCCGAGGTGCCGATCAGCAGCCCGACCAGGATGCCGGCGAGGGCGGCGAGGGCGAAGCCGAGGGCGACGCGTTGCAGGCTCGCCAGCAGGTGCCAGAAGAGGCCCTTATCGAGGCCGCCGTTGTCGAAGAAGGGGTCGGTGATGAGGTCGCGCGCATCGGCCCAGACCTTGCTCGGCGGCGGCAGCGTGGCGCCGGGGCCGCTGGTGGCGAACTCCCACAGGGCGACGAGGGCGAGCACCACCAGCAACGGCGGGATCACCTGCGCCAGGATGGGGCGGAGGCGCGATGCGCGCGGCAGGGCGGCGAAGCTCGCCGGTGCCGAGAGGGCGGCCGGGGCGGTGACCGCCGGCTTGCGGGCCAACATGGTCATCGCTCAGGCTCCGGCGAGTTTCTTGATGGAGAGGGAGGCGAGGTAGGCGGCGGGGTTCTCCGGGTCGAAGACCTTGCCGTCGAAGAAGGTCTCGCGGCCGCGGCTGGTGCCGGTGGGCATCTCCGCGGCGGGGACGCCGGCGCGCTCGGCGGCTGCGCGCCAGAGGCCCTCGCGGTTGACCTGGGCGATGAGCGCCTTGGTGTCGGTGCTCTCGGGGAGGACGCCCCAGCGGATGTCCTCGGTGAGGAACCAGAGGTCGTGGCTGGGGAAGGGGTAGCTGGCGTGGTCGCGCCAGAACTTCATCAGCAGCGGCGAGCCCTCGACCTTGCGGCCGTCGCCGTAGTCGATGTTGCCGAGGCTGCGGTTGAGGATGTCGGTGACCGGCACGTTGAACCAGGCGCGGCGGCCGATGATGGCGCACATCTCCGCCTTGTTCGCGGCCTCGTCGCACCAGCGCTGGGCCTCGATGACGGCGGCGGTGAGCGCCGTCGCGGCGTTCGGGTGCTTCTCCACCCAGTCGGCGCGGAGGCCGAGGGACTTCTCCGGGTGGTCGCGCCAGAGTTCGCCGGTGACGGCGGCGGTGAAGCCGATCTTCTGGTTGACGAGCTGGTCGTTCCAGGGCTCGCCGACGCAGAAGGCGTCCATGGTACCGACCTTCATGTTGGCGACCATCTGCGGCGGCGGGACGACGATGGTCTGGACGTCGCGGTCCGGGTCTATGCCGCCGGCGGCGAGCCAGTAGCGGATCCAGAGGTCGTGGGTGCCGCCGCGGAAGGTCATGGCGACCTTGCTCTCCTGCGTCAGGGCGCGCTTGAGGCTGCTGGCGTCGATGGTGGGCTTCAGCGCCTTGTGCTTCTCGCCAACGGACAGCGCCTGGCCGTTGGTGTTCAGCCGGGCGGTGATGACCATCGGCACGGGCTGGTTGTTCTGCGTCACGCGGCCGGCGGTCATCAGGTAGGGGAGCGGCGTCAGGATATGGGCGCCGTCGATGCCGCCGCGCTCGCCGCCGAGGACGAGGTTGTCGCGCGTGGCGCCCCAGCTCGCCTGCTTCGAGACCTCGACCTCGGACATTCCGTGCCTGGCGAAGAAGCCCCGCTCCTTGGCGATGATGAGGGGGGCGGCGTCGGTGAGGGCGATGTAGCCGAGGATGGCTTTCTTCACCTCGGGCGTGGTCGGGGCTTGGGCGAAGGCGCCGCGCGGGGTCGCGGCGCGGGCGGCGGCGAGGAGGGCGGCCGTCGCGGTGAGGGCGGTGCGGCGGGTGAGGCTCATCTCAGGCGTGCTCCAGGCTGTCGCCCAATGGCGAGGATCGGGGCGAGGACGGGGGTGGCGGGGGCGCGGGGGGCTCGGCCTCGTGCAGGCGGGCGGCGGCGGCGCGCCAGATCTCCTGGCGCCAGGGGGCGAGGGCGGTGCTGTCGCTGACCGCGGCGGGGATGTGGCCCCAACGGCGCATCTGGCGGAGGAACCAGGCGGCCTGCTCGCGGCGCGGGAACGTGGCGTTGTGGAAGCGGAGGGGGGCGGCCAGCGGCAGGCCCTCGGCGGTGCCCTGGAAGGCGGCGGCGATCTCGGCGGAGGCGAGCTTCGGGAAGGCGCGGCGGCGGAGGATGGCGACGGCCTCGGCTTGGTTGCCCGGCTCGTCGAGCCAGCGGGCGGCGGCGATGACGGCGGCGGTGCAGGCGGTGGCGCTCTCCGGGTCGCGGGTGGCGTAGCCGGTGTTGAAGGCAAGGACCTTCTCGGGGTGGTTCGGCCAGATGTCGCCGGTGGAGAGGGCGATGCGGCCGGCGCCGAGGGCGGCGGCATGGCTGCCCCAGGGCTCGCCGGCGCAGAAGCCGTCGATCTCGCCCTCGGCCAGGCGTTGGGCGACCATGGGCGGCGGGACGACGGTGAGGCGGAGGTCGCGGTCGGGGTCGAGGCCGCCCTGGGCCAGCCAGTGGCGCAGCAGGTAGTTGTGGGAGGAGAAGGGGAAGACGACGGCGAGCGTCAGCGGGGGGCGGCCGGCCGTGGCGCGGCGGCGGACCAGGGCGCCGAAGCTGGCGGCGGGGAGCGGGCGGGGGGTGCGGCCGAGCTCCTGCATCAGCGCGTTCGAGAGGGTGATGGTGTTGCCGTTGGCGCCGAGGCCGGCGGCGATCGTCACCTGGGCGCGGACGCCGGTGAGGCCGGCGGCCAGGGCGATCGGCATGGGGCCGAGGAGATGGGCGGCGTCGAGGGCGCCGAAGGCGAGCTTGTCGCGCAGCGCGGCCCAGGAGGGTTCGGCCGAGAGAGTGACGCGGAGGCCGACGGCGTCGAACAGGCCGAGCTCCTGCGCGGCGAGCAGCGGCGCGGCATCGGTCAGGGGCACGAAGCCGAGGCGGAGGGTGCGAAGGACCGGGCGGCGGAGCGTCGGGCGGGGGGCGTCGTCGGCATCGAGCGGCACGGGCGGTCCTCCGGCCCGGGATGGCCAGATGCGGACCGCCATTGGACCGCGAGGGCGTGGGGCGAGTGGCCTTCGTCAGGGGCCGGTGCGGTGCACGCCGTTGCGCATCGCCTCGCTGCTGCAATGCAACAGACGCGGCGGGGAAGCGTCAAGAGAAAAATGCGCGCGGAATGGGCAGGTATGGGTATGAGGACAGGAATAGATTATTAATAAGGCTAAATGCCTAGTTTGAGTCCAATATATGCGCGGCCAGGGCAGGGAGGCGGAGACCGCGATCCATCGCCATGCGGCGGAGGCGCCTATAGGCCTCGGGCTCGGTGAGGCGGTGGCGCTCCATCAGCAGGGCCTTGGCGCGGTCGACCAGCTTTCGCTCGTCGAGGTCGCGGCGGGCGGCGGCGAGTTCCTCGCGCAGAGCCTGGTGGGCGCGGAAGCGGCGGATGGCGACCTCGATCACCGGGCGCATGCGGGCGGGGGCCATGCCTTCCACCACGTAGGCCGAGACGCCGGCGGCGAGCGCCGCCTCGATCTGCTCGGGCTCGGCCTTCTCGGCGAAGAGGACGATGGGGCGGGGCTCGTCGCGGTGCAGGGCGCGCATGCCCTCCAACTCGTCGCGGGAGGGGTCGTCGAGGCCGCAGACGATGACCTCGGCGCCGGTGTCACGGACATGGCGCGTCAACTCGCCCGTGCCGGCGGCTATGGCGACGACGGTGCAGCCGGTGGCGGCGAGGCCGGCCTCGACGGCGGCGGCGCGTTCCGGGTCACTGTCCACAAGCAAGACGCGCAGCACGCGGGCTCCTGGGTCGATCCACCCATCGACAAGCATGGATCGTGCCGCGCGACGAAAGGGGCGGCTCAAAGGGAGGCTGCCATCGCGGGTGGCGACCCGCGCGGGGCGGGCTATGATCCGGGCACACTCAAGGCATGGGCCTGACCATCATGGACAATACCGAATCGATCTGGCGGCTGGTGGATGCGAAGAGGGGCGGCTTCGAGGCGCTCTCCGACCGCGTCTGGGGCATGCCGGAGCTGGCCTATACCGAGACGCGCTCCTGCGCCGAGCATACGGCGATGCTGCGCGAGCAGGGCTTTCGCGTGACCGAGAAGGTGGCGGGCATCCCGACCGCCGTGATGGGCGAGGCGGGCGAGGGCGGGCCGGTGATCGCCATCCTCGGCGAGTACGATGCGTTGCCGGGGCTATCGCAGGAAGCCGGCGTCGCGGAGCCGCGGCCGCTGCCGGGGCCGGGCTTCGGGCATGGCTGCGGGCACAACCTGCTGGGCTCGGCCTCGCTGCTGGCGGCGACGGCGGTGAAGGAGTGGCTGGCGGAGAACAAGCTGCCGGGGCGGGTGCGCTACTATGGCTGCCCGGCCGAGGAAGGCGGGGCGGCGAAGGGCTTCATGGTCCGCGACGGGGCCTTCAAGGATGTGGATGTCGCCATCTCCTGGCATCCCGCGGCCTTCGCGGCGGTGCAGGAGGCTGTGTCGCTCGCCAATACCCGGATCGACTTCTCCTTCGTCGGACGCGCGAGCCACGCCGCCGCGGCGCCGCATCTCGGGCGGAGCGCGCTGGATGCGGTGGAGCTGATGAATGTCGGCGTCAACTACATGCGCGAGCACATGCCGAGCGATGCGCGCATCCACTATGCCTATCTCGATGCCGGCGGCGTGGCGCCCAATGTGGTGCAGCCGACGGCGAAGGTGCGCTACCTGATCCGGGCGCGGGACCTGGTGGAGCTGCGGCGGCTGATCGAGCGGGTGCGGAAGGTCGCCGACGGGGCGGCGCTGATGACGGAGACCAAGGTCTCGTCGAAGGTGGTCTCGGGCGTCTCCAACCTGCTCGGCAATGCGCCGCTGGAGCGGGCGATGCAGAACAACCTCGACCGGCTGGGGCCGCCGCCCTTCGACGACCTCGATCGGGCGCGGGCGGCGGAGTTCCAGGCGACGCTGACCGAGGAGGATATCGCGGCCTCCTGGCGGCGGATCGGGCTGCCGATGCGGAAGGGCGTCGCGCTCTGCGACGTGGTCGTGCCGCTCGAGGTGCGGGGGGCGCCGATGATGGGCTCGACCGATGTGGGCGATGTGAGCTGGGTGGTGCCGACGGTGCAGGCGCGGGGCTCGACCTATGCGATCGGCACGCCGGGGCATTCCTGGCAGCTTACCGCGCAGGGCAAGCTGCCGGCGGCGCATAAGGGCATGGTGCATGTGGCGAAGGTGATGGCGGGCACGGCGGTCGATTGCCTGCGCGACCCGGCGCTGATCGAGGCGGCGAAGGCGGATCTCGCGGCAAGGACGGCGGCCAACCCGTATGAGCCGGTGCTGTCGCCCGATGTGCAGCCGCCCTTAGACATGTCCGTGACGGCGGCCTGACATGGCACAGCTCGACGAGAAGGCGCGCGGCGTCTTCGTCATCGCGCCGACGCCCTTCACGGTGGATGGCGCGCTGGATCTCGCCAGCACGGACCGGATGGTGGATGCCTATCTCGCCGCTGGGGCGAGCGGGCTGACCATCCTCGGCATCATGGGCGAGGCGCCGAAGCTCGATGCGGCGGAGGCGGTGGAGTTCACCGCCCGCGTGCTGCGGCGGGTGGACGGGCGCGTGCCGGTCGTGGTCGGCGTGTCCTCGCCGGGCTTCGCCAGCATGAAGTCGCTGTCGCGCAGCGCGATGGATGCCGGCGCGGCGGGGGTGATGATCGCGCCGACGCCGGGGCTGAAGGGGGACGACGCCGTCGTCTCCTATATCGCCCAGGCTTCCGAGGTGGTGGGCGACGCGCCCTACGTGCTGCAGGATTATCCGCAGGCGAACGGCATCTTCATGTCCGTCGAGATGATCCGGCGGATGGCGGAGGACCCGCGCCTCGTCATGGTGAAGGCGGAGGATTGGCCGGGGCTCGACAAGATCACGGCGCTGCGTCGGCTCTCGGATGAGGGACGGATGCGGCGGGTCAGCATCCTCGGCGGGCTCGGCGGGCAGTTCCTGCCGGAGGAGCTGGCGCGCGGGGCGGATGGCATCATGACCGGCTACGGCGTGCCGGAGATGCTGGTGCGGGTCTGCGAGATGATGGGGAGGGGGGAGCGCGACGCGGCGCAGGACCTCTTCGACCTGCACCTGCCGCTCATCCGCACCGAGCTGCAGCCGGGGCTGGGGCTGGCCGTGCGCAAGTACATGCTGATGCGGCGGGGAATCATCGCCTGCGACGCGCTGCGGCGGCCGGGGCCGAAGCTCTCGGCAGAGACGCGGGCGGAGGTGGATTACCTGCTCGGGCGCCTCGCGGCGCGGGACCCGATCGTCACTCTCTGAACTCGGGCGGCGGGTCGTCGAGGCCCGCCGGCGGCATGGCCAGCGGGTCGCGCAGCAGGAGGTTGGGGTCGTTCTCGGCCACCTTGTTGACGCGGCTGGTGACGGGCCAGGCGAGGGTCAGCTCGGGCGGGTAGGGCTTGAGCAGGGCCAGCAGCTCCTCGGGCTCGGCGGGGGTTTCGCCGAGCCAGGCGGGCCAGGCCTCGCGGGGCAGGATCATCGGCATGCGGTGGTGCATGGCGGCGAGCTTCTCGTTCGCCTCGCCGGTGACGATGGTGCAGGTGCGGAGGATGCTGCCGTCGGGGGCGCGCCAGCCTTCCCAGAGGCCGGCCAGTGCCATGGGTTCGCCGCCGGCGAGGGCGATGGCGAAGGGCTGCTTCGCCTTGCCCTCGGTGCGCCATTCGTAGAAGCCGTCGGCGGTGACGAGGCAGCGGCGCTTGCGGAAGGCCTCGCGGAAGGAGGGCTTGTCCGCGATGCCCTCGGAGCGGGCGTTGATCATCTTGCTGCCGACCGAGGGATCGCTGGCCCAGCGGGGGACCAGGCCCCAGCGCAGCGCGTCGAGGTGGCGGGCGCCGGTCTCGGGGTGGCGGCGGACCACCAGCGCATCCTGGGTGGGCGCGCGGTTCCAGCTCGGGGGCGTGTTGGGAATGGGGTTCAGCGTCTCGAAGTAGCGGGCGACATAGCCGGCGCCGCGCTGCTGGAAGTATCGTCCGCACATCGGGGCAGTCTACATGACCGGTGGGGGAAGGCGATGGCGGAGCTTGAAATCATCGGCGTGGCGCGCAGCACCTATGTGTGGACCTGCCGGATGGTCTGCGCGGAGAAGGGGGTCCTGTATCTCCATACCCGGGGGTGGCCGGGGACGCCGGAGATGCGGGCGCTGCACCCCTTCGGCAAGATTCCGGCGATGCGGCATGGCAACCTCGTGCTCTACGAGTCGAAGGCGATCTGCACCTATGTCGACCGGGTGTTCCCGGGGCCGAGGGTGATTCCGGAGGAGCCGGTGGCGCAGGCGCTGGTGGAGCAATGGGTCTCGGTGGTGAACACCGTGATCGATCCGCTCTGTATCCGGCGGTACCTCTATGCGCACGTGTTTCCGGGGACGGAGGACGGGTCGCCGGACCGGGCGGCGGCGGAGGCGGCGGTGCCGGGGATGCGGGAGCAGCTTGGGTTCCTGGACCGGAGCGTGGCGCCGACCGGGCATCTGGTGGGGGAGGGGTTCACGCTGGCGGACGCGAACCTGCTGCCGATCCTCTACTACCTGGCGCGATTGCCAGAGGCCGGGGCGATCATGGCGGGGCTGCCCGCTTTGATGGGTTACCTGACGCGGCACCTGGCTCGCCCGAGCGTGGCAGCGACGGAGCCACCCCCGCCGAAACAGCGCTGACTCGAGGGGTCCAGGGGCCTTTCGGCCCTTGGCAGAGGGAATTCGAGGGGGACGGCGTCCCCCTCGTGCCTCAGATCTCCCACCAATACTTTCGCGCTTCCTTCATCGCATCATGCGGCCCGATGCCGATGTCGCGGAGCATGCGCGGCTCCATCTCGACCAGGTACTGCCGCTCGCGGCGCCGGGCCAAGCCGAGCCGCAGCCAGGCCGTGACGCGGACGCGCAGCGGGCGCCGGGTGAAGCTGGCGGGAAGGGCGAGGGCGGGCGTGCGAAGGGCGGTCTGCATGGCTCCATTCTCCCGTTGGGGGTGATGGAGGATGGGATGGTTCGATCTTGCGGTCCCGGTACGGGTTGGCGGGTTCTGAGTGAACTGTACCGGTCGGCGGGCGGCACAGTGCGGGTGGCGTCCCTGACGGTGATGCTTGCGGAGGCGGGCCGAGGGGCGGCAGGCTGGGGGTATGCCGGACACGATGCCGCTTCCTCATTCCCTGGCGACATTGCGGCTCGAGCGCGACGGGCCGGTGGTGGAGCAGATCGTCGACAAGCTCGGCGGGATGATCCGTGCGGGGAGCCTGGCGGCGGGGGTGCGGCTTCCCTCGGTGCGAGCGATGGCGGGGCGGCTCGGGTGCAGCGTGCATTCGGTCGTCGAGGCCTATGACCGGCTGGGGGCGATGGGGCTGGTGGCGCCAAGGCCGGGGGCGGGGACCTTCGTCGCCGCCATAGGGCCGCAGCCGGCGGGGCGTGGGGCGGACCCGGATGTGGGGGATGAGGCGGTCAGCCTCCGCAGCTTCGGGGCGCCGGCCTTGTGGAAGCCGGGGAACGGGTATTTGCCGGAGGGGTGGCTGCGCGATGCCTGGCCGCCGGCGGTGCTTCACCGGGTGCAGCGGCGGATGCCGGAGCTGCTGGCATGTGATGGCACGGCGCGGGGGGACGGGGCGCTGCGCGAGCAGATCGCGGTGCGGCTGGCGGGGATGGCAATGCCGGTCTCGCCGGATTGCCTGCTGACGACGCTCGGCGGGACGCAGGCGCTCGACCTCATCATCCGCACGCAATTGCAGCCGGGCGATACGGTGCTGGCGGAGGACCCCGGCTACTTCAAATTCTACACCATGCTGGAGCGGGCAGGGGTACGGTTGCATCCCATTCCTTGGAATCCGGACGGGCCGGACCTGGAGGCGGTGGAGGAGGCGTGTCGGACACTGCGGCCGAAGCTCTTCCTCGTGCAGAGCGTGCTGCACAACCCGACGGGGTGGACGGCCTCGGCGGCGACGCTGCATCGGCTGTTGCTGATCGCCGAGCGCCACGGGCTGATGCTGGTGGAGGACGACACCTATGCCGACCTGCATCCCGGCCATCCGGTGCGGCTGCTGCAATTGGCGGGCGGGCGGGGGCTGATCTACCTCTCCTCCTTCACCAAGATGGTGGGGCCGGCGACGCGGCTCGGCTTCATTGCCGCCGAGCGGCCGATCATCGAGGCGTTGTTGCAGGCGAAGCTATTGTCGGCGCCGGCGCTGCCGGTGATGACCTCGGCGCCGGTCACGGTGAGGCTGTTGGTTGCGCCGAGCAGGATGAGCTGATCGCGGCCGCTGCCGAGATCGACCAAGCCGCCGGTGATCGGGGTCGAGATGGTGACGATATCGTCGGCGCTGCCGCCGCTGATGGAGGTGTTGCTGGCGGAGCTGCTGGCCTCGGGGCAGTACCGGCGGTGGGTCGACAGGTTGCGGCCGAAGCTGGCGGCGACGCGGGCGCAGGCGGTGGCGCGGTTGCAGGCGCTCGGCTTCGGGCTGGCGGCGGAGGGGGAGCCGGGGCTGTTCCTCTGGGCGGCGCTGCCGCCAGGCTGCGAGCCGGAGGCGGTGTATCAGGCGGCGCTGGATCGGGGGCTGCTGCTGGCGCGGGGCTCGCTGTTTCGGCCGGAGCGGGGGGGGAGCCGGCATCTCCGGTTCAACGCGGCGCGGTCCTCGGAGCCGAGGATGTTCGAGGCGCTGGAGGCGGCGCTGGCCGCGCGGGGGGCGGATACCGGCTGACAGGGATGACCGGTGGCTCCGCGACGTCCCGCGCGCTCATCGCCTCGCCGGCGGACGGCCCTCGCAATCTCGTGCATCGCGCCCGGCATAAAACCCTGGCCCTGCCTGTCCCGTGCCGACATCCTGCGAGGAACGGGAACCGGCGATGGGAGAATGGCCATGGCGATCCGTCTCGGAACGCCCGCAGGCGACATGCTGCGTGGGACCAGGCATCCGGATCTGGCTGCCGGCCGCGCCGGCGACGACATTCTGCAAGGCGGCCTTGGGGACGACCTTCTCAGCGGCGGCGGCGGCAACGATACCATCCATGGCGAGAACGAGTTCGGCCCTGACCCACGCGGCTACATCAACACCGCCCCGGGCGAGCCGGCCGCCGGCAGCAACATGATCCTCGGCGGTGCCGGGGATGACAGCATCGTCGCCGGCTTCGGCCGTGACACTGTGTCCGGCGGGGCAGGCGATGACGTGATCTCGGGGGCGGGGACGCCGAGCTTCCCCTATCCGCCGCTCATCATCGAGGCGCGCAACTTTGACCTGAGCGACCTCCTTTGGGGTGACGCCGGCGACGACAGCATCCAGGGCTTCGGTGGCCGCGATACCATCCTGGGCGGGTGCGGGGACGACACGATCGAGGGTGGTACCGGTGCGGACGTGCTCCTCGGTGGTGCGGGACATGACGCATTCGCCTTCACCATGCAGAGCTGGCGTCCGAGCATCAACGGCATCGACACTGGCACCGGCCGCGGCGAGCGCGACGTCGTGCTCGACTTCCGCCAGGGCGAGGACATCCTCGACCTCGCCGGCCACAAAGCGGTCTACGGCTCCGACCTTGACCCGACGGCCTTCCTCGGGACCGGGGAATTCGTCGACGAGCGGCGCACGCAGGTTCGCTACGAGGTGCAGGACGGGCGGACCATCGTCGAGTTCTTCGCGGGGGACCTCTATGACCCTGCGATGCCCCCCGCAGCCCGTGGCCAGATCGAGCTTGCCGGGACCTACCGGTTGTCGGCTTCGGACTTCAGGTTCGACTTCGATCTCGGCTGACGGCCTGCCGCTGCCCGCCACCGGTGTCATGACCGGCTACATGGGATAGGCGGAACGCAGTCGGGATGTGAGGGAGAGAACCTTTTGGATACAGGTAATTATCCTCATCCAATCCTCCAGATCGTAAATATCAGGCCGCTAAGTGGCCCGGCAGGCGCTCTGAGCTTTACAAACTTGGCTAAGGAAGGGTGTTCGATAACCGGCAAATGACCGCTCTCAGACTAACGGAGCCTTTAAGTGGGCGGCGAGGACCCCTTCGTTGATACGTCCGATCCCGCGGGCCGGGGGCTCTGCCCCCGCGCCGCCGCGTGCGCGGCGGCTCCCCCGGGATACAAGGCACAAAAACCGGGCAGCACCGAGCCTTCACGATGAAGCAATGGCGCTCCGATGTCGCACCGCGCTTGGCTGTTGCGTCGAGCGAAAAAACCGAGGATAATTCCACTGCGGGCCCCGGAGACGGATAGGCCGCGCACGAAAACTGGAACGCCGCCGGCGCAAGCCTGCGGCGTTTCTCGTGCCGTCTTCGAACCGAAACTGCATGGCGCCACAGAGCAAGAGAACGGCCGTCTGTATCGACGATGCGCGGCGCTGGTGGCCGTTGATCCAGTGTGTTGCACGCATCAACGGTGAGGACGCACGTAGCCCTACCCACGTTGCGGGTCATGCGATGCGAACATAATCCGGTCGTCCGAGCTCGAGCATATGGTTCAGCACGCCGGCGGCAATGGCCACCTCGGTCGCTTGCCGGCCATTGATTTGCGACCGCAGCCCCTCACCGATAACGCACTTCCATCGTGAGATGCCGGCCTCAACCAAGACACGGTTGTTGTAGCTTGAAGCCTTCTGCCAGCCCGTGCGGCCGCGCTCCGCGATACAGTGCAGATGGCCGTCCCGCTGAGTCGGTGCGGTCTCCGCAGTTTCACTCGGCACCGCGTTCGCGCGGGGTGGTACGATCACAGCCGCCTTGGAATGCCGGGTCGTGACCTCGATGTAGACGTTGTCCTGGTCATAAGCACCATCGTTGGTGAAAGACGCCACCGCCCCTCGATCTGATCGAGCAAGGCACCGACTTGCGAGCTGTCGTCAGCGTCCTTGTCGGTCAACACCGCCGCGACAATCCGACCCGTGTTGACGTCGGTGGCAAGGTGCAGCTTGCGCCAGCCACGACGCCTCTTGCTGCCATGCTTCTCAACCAGCCACTCGCCGGGGCCACCAAACTTCAGATGCCGTATGGGGCCGGGCTACCATGGGAACCGCAGGTTTCCGGTTGGAATGACAGTCCCCAAGCTGATGGAGTGAGCAGGGCCGAGTGGCGGTCTTGGCCATCTAGGGAGGTCGGTCATGGAGTACTTTGCTGCGGTCGATGTCTCGCTCGAGCTGAGCAGCGTGTGCGTGGTGGACGGCACGGGACGGATCCTGCACGAGGCCAAGGTGGCCAGCGAACCGGAGGCACTGGTTGCTTTCCTCAGAGGGAGCGGTCTGGCCTTCACTCGGGTCGGGCTGGAGGCGGGCCCCTTGTCGCAGTGGATCCATGCCGGGCTGACGGGAGCGGGTTTCGAGGCCGTGCTCCTGGAGACGCGCCACGTGAGGGCGGTGCTCCGGTCGGCGGCGGTCAAGACGGACCGCAACGACGCCCGCGGCATGGCGCAGATGGTCCGCATGGGCTGGTTCCGCCCCGTCCACGCCAAGACGATACCTGCTCAGGAAGTCCGCGCCCTGCTGGTTGCGCGCAAGCAGCTGCAGGCCCGGCTGAACGACCTGGAGCGCTGCCTGCGCGGCATTCTGCGCGGCTTCGGCCTGAAGCTCGGCGAGGTAGCCAAGGGGCGGTTCGAGGCGCGGGTCCGCGAGCTGGTTGCCGGCCAGAGGACGTTGGAGGGCTTGGCCGGGCCCATGCTCCGCGCCCGGGCTGCTTTGCGTGCCGAGTACTCGGCCCTGCACCGGGAGGTACTCCGGACGGTGCGGACCGACACGAATTGCCGGCGCATGATGACCGTCCTCGGTGTCGGCGCGATCGTGGCCATGACCTTCAAGGCGGCGGTCGATGACCCGAACCGGTTCAAGCACTCCAGAGATGTTGGCGCGCACTTCGGGCTGACGCCAAGACGCTACCAATCCGGCGAGGTCGACCGCTCCGGCCACATCAGCAAGTCTGGAGACGGGGACGTCCGGACGGCGCTGTTCGAGGCGGCCCATGTCAGATGCAGCCTGGAGCGTTGGTCACCGAGGTGGCTCGGCGTTGGGGCATCGGCACGGGGCTGATCTACACCTGGCGCCGGCAGATGCGGCAGGGTGAGCTCGGCGTTGTGCCGGTGTTCGCACCCACCTTTGCGCAGGTGACCGTAGCCTCACACCCGGCGATGGCCGAGCCGGAGCCGATTGCGTCGCTGCCGGAGGTGCCGGCCGAGGCCGGCGACCGGGACGCGGGGCGGATCGAGGTTGCCCTACCTTGCGGTGCGACGGTGCGGGTTGGGCGAGACGTGGACGAGGCGGCGTTGCGCCGGGTGCTGTCGGCGGTGCGGGCGCCATGATCGGGCCGCCACCT